>JBFIFN010000008.1:0-93702 GCA_041602775.1 Woeseiaceae bacterium
ACGACGAGCTGCCGTCTCGACTTTGCGGCGGCAGAACAGCGTCCCGTGCGCCTCGCGACGGTCTGGCTGCTCGACGAATCCAATACCGTGCTCGCCGAAACCCAATCCGACCTGGACGGCAACTACGTATTCGACACGATCAATGCGTTCACGCAGGTACGAGTGCGTGTGCGCGCCGAGCTCGTGCAGACCGGCGGCGCGCAGACCTGGGAAGTCTACGTGCGCGACAACACGTCGAATACGACGGCGCCGTTCGCCAATCGGCCGCTCTACGAAGTGCAGTGGTCCACGTTCAATACGGGCAACACGAACATCACGGACGCCGACTTTACGGCCGAAACCGGCTGGACGGGAAGTAGCTATGACGATCAGCGGCGATTCGCGGCACCGCTGTCGATACTCGATTCGCTGCTCGATGGCATCCTGCTCGTGACGGCGGCGGACCCGGTCGTCGACCTGGGGCGTCTCGATGCGTTCTGGAGCATCAACAACACCTACAGCCTGACCGAGCGCTTCGACGATCCCGATGACGGCCGCATCGTGACGGCGTACTACACCCCATTTCCCGATGGCTTTACGCGAAGCCCGTCGCTCTTCCTGCGCGGCGACGCCGTGGGACGCTTCCCGCAGTCGATCATCAACACGGACGAATTCGACGAACAGGTCATCCTGCACGAATGGGGTCACTACTTCGAAGACCAGCTATCGCGCAGCGACAGCCGCGGGGGGTACCACGAGATTCCCGGCAACGTCGACGCCCTCGTCGCCTTCGGCGAAGGCTGGGGTTACGGCATTGGCGCTATCGCCGCTAACGACCCGGTGGGCTGCGATACCAAGGCGCCCGTGGCTGTCGGCAGCCGGCTCGACATCGAGAATTTCAACGCCCTGTCGAGCGAGCAGGGCTTTTTCAACGAGATGTCGGTCGCGACCCTGCTGTGGGACCTGTTCGACACCACGAATGACGGCGCGGACGACGACTCGATCGGCTTTATCCCGATCTACGATGCGATGACCGAGTTCCAGACGAACACCGAAGCGTTTACCACGCTGTTTTCGTTTGCGACCGGGCTGCGCCAGTTCACCGACCCTGCGAAGCTGGCTTTCGTCGACGCGCAGCTGCGGCGCGAAAACGTCGATACGAATGCGCTCGACATCTGGGCTTCGGGCCAGACTACGGCGCCCGTCACGTGGGACGACGGCAAACCCGTACGCGACCTGCTGCCGCTGTACACCGAGATCATCCCGGGCGGCGCCACGCGCAACCTGTGCGTCAATATCGATCAGCGCGTCAACGATCAGCACAATAATCCGGGCCTGTGGCGTTACCTGTATTTCAGCACTGACGGTACCAGAGACCTGACGCTGACCGTGGTCGCGAACCCGCAACCGCCGCCGACCGGTGATCCGCCGGCGGGGCCGGGCGACCCCGATGTTCGCGACCGCTCCGATCCCGACGTCTGGCTGTGGCGCAACGGCACGCTCGTCTCGGCCGGGCGTTCCGGTGCTGCGGATCGCGAGATCTTCAACATGGGCCAGCTGCCGCAGGACACTTACGCGATCGAGTTCCACGACTGGCGCTATCTCGACGACGGCATCGTCGACCCGGGCGGCGCCCGCTCCTCCGACTATCCGGACCGGGTTTGTTTCGATTTCACACTGAATTAGGCTGAACACATGACACCAGGCACACGAATCATCGCATTCCTTATCCTCGCCGGCTGGGCAGCTGCCTGCACGGACAAGGCGGATGCTCCGGCAGGGGAGCAGGCCGCTGCCAAGCCGCCGGCCGAGACATCGAACGAGACACCGAGTTCACCCGGCGATTTGTTTCGCGTCAGTTACGACATCATCGGCACGCCCGTTGTGGGCAGTCCCGTGTCCATCGACGTCGAGATCGTCTCGGCTTTCGGCGACGAGCCGGTCGATCTTGCGTTCCGCATTCCCGACTCGACGGCGTTGACGATGGAGGCGGCGCAGCTGCGCGATCTGCGGAGGACCCCATCGTCCGACGATCGCACGATTCGCGAACGCGTGACCGTCATTCCGCAGCGCGAAGGACGGCTGTTCATCAACGTCAGCGCATCGCGCAACGATGACGCCGGAAGCCTGACATCCGTGATCTCGATCCCGATCCACGTGGGCAACGTCGATACGTCGATCCGCGAGCAGGGCGAACTGCAGACCAACGAAAACGGCGAAACGACGCGGGTTCTCACGTCCGACTGAGCGCGTTGTCGCCGGCGTGCGACAGGGCCTCGAAGTGTGACGGTGTGCCAGAAAAGGGAAAATATTCCCAAAATTTTTTCCAGAATTGGAGATACGTCACAGATAGAACGGGTCTTAACCCACTAAAGTTGAGCCCTGACTGCAGGATGGCTCGCCAATGCGACGGGATCTCAGGGAAAAAATCAAGGCCGCTACCGAGGAATCAGGCGTTTCGCGACCCGATTTCATCGCGTTGCTGAAGCTGATCGACGAGCACTACGACAAGATGGAAGCGACCATCACTCAGTCCTTCCAGGCTCACACCCAGGCGCCGCTCGAAGCCATCTTCGACAGTGTTACCCATGGGTTCATGACGGTGAGTGACGATGGCGTGATCCGCACTTGCAACAAGGTCTGCACGCGCTATTTTGGCCGCGACCGCAAGGCACTGGTCGGCTCGCATCTCAACACCCTGCTTCCGGACCTGAACGACACGCCCCTGGCCGAGTATCTCGCCCCGTACATGTCGAGCCTCGACGACACCCAGCTCGACGTGACGGGCGGCGAAGTCATGGCGCGTCGCGAGGACGGCAGTCTGTTCCACGCCCACATCAACGCAAGTACGCTCGACACGCTCGGTGGTTCGGTTTACGTGATCAGCCTGCGTGACATCAGCGACCGTCGTAAAGCGGAGATTGCGCTGCGCGAAAACGAGGAGCGCTACCGTGCACTGGTCGAATACGCGCCCGAATCCATCATCGTTTTCGATGTCGACGAAAACCGTTTCGTGGATGCCAACGAGAACGCCTGCAGCCTCTTCAACCTGTCTCGTGCACGCCTGCTGACCGTCGGTCCGGAGGCGATCAGCCCGAAGACACAGGCCGATGGTTCGCCCTCATTCGGTGTGCGTCGTGGCTACGTCGATGCGGCACTTGCCGGCGAGCATCCGACCTTCGAGTGGTTGCACAAGGATTCGGCGGGCCGCAAGATTCCCTGCGAGGTGCGCTTCAGCCGCCTGCCGTCAAATGAAAAGCGCCTGATCCGCGTCAGCATCACGGATATCGAGGAGCGCAAGCGCAACGAATCGCTGAGGCATGCCCAGAACAGGGTACTCGAGATGATCGCGGCAAACACGCCGTCCGATCGCACGCTGCGCGCTATCTGCCGTTTCGTCGAGAAAATCGATCCCGCGTACCGCGCGGCGATCATGCAGGTCGATGCGTCAGCCCGTTCCGTGAGCCTTGCGCAGGCGCCGAGCTTGCCCGAGGACTTCAAGCTGCGTCTCGATTTCGTCGGTATCGGGGCTGACAGCCTGACCTGCGGCGCGGCCGTTCACCACGGTCAGGACCGCATCACGATGGACTTTGGCGCCGAGCCCGGCTGGAAGGGTTCTCGCAAGATTGCGAAGCAGCACGGCATCGCAGCAGCATGGTCGTTCCTGCTGCATGGGGAGGCGGCCCGAGTCATTGGTACACTCGATGTGTACGTCAATGACGCTCGCGCGCCGACGACTGACGAACTCGACAAGATTGCGAGCCTGGCGCGCCTCGCGGGCATCGCCATCAAGCGTCAGCTCGACGAGGAGCGCCTGCGCACCAGCGAAGCGCGTTACCGCGGGTTGTTCGAAAATACCGTTGACGGCGTTTACATCGCGTCGCGCGACGGCGACATCATTACGGCCAATCCGGCGCTCGTCGAAATGCTGGGCTTCGATAGCGTCGACGACCTCAAGTCCTCCGGGCGAACCACGAGACTGTATGTCAACCCGATCGACCGCGAGCGCGTCTTCGCGCGCCTCGAAGCGCAGGGCTATGTGAGAAATTTCGAATACCGCCTGCGGCGCAAGGATGGCTCGCAGATCGTGGTCCTCGAGAATTCCCGCGCCATCAAAGACGAGAAGGGTAATATCGTTGCGCACGAGGGCACGATCACGGACATCACCGATCGCAAGCGCGCCGAGACTCGCGTCTTCGAAGAAAAGGAACGCGCGCAGGTCACGCTGCAGTCGATCGGTGACGGCGTCATAACGACGGATGCACACGGCATCGTCGACTACATCAACCCGGTTGCCCAGGATCTGACGGGCTACGATCTGCGCACCGCTCGCGGCACCGCCGTGACGGATCTGATGATGATCGTCAACGAGCACACGCGGGCGACCTGTGAAAACCCGGTTATCCGCTGCCTCAAGGAGGGCAGGGTCATCACCTTGCCTGAAAACTCGGTGCTGATTACCAGGAATGGCGACGAGGTACCGATACAGGACTCCGCCGCCCCGATCCGCGATCGCATCGGTAATATCATCGGCTCCGTGATGGTCTTCCACGACGTTTCGAAGGAGGCGCGCCTGTTCCGGCAACTCAGCTACCAGGCTTCTCATGACACGCTGACGGGACTGATCAACCGGCGCGAGTTCGAAAACCGGCTGGTAGCTGCACTCGAGGCAATCAGGGATAGCGACGATAAGACGCACGCGCTGCTGTATATCGACCTGGACCAGTTCAAGGTCGTCAACGATACCTTCGGCCATACGGCAGGCGATGCCTTGCTGAGGCAGTTGTCGGATGTCATCCAGGCGAACATCCGTTCCACCGACGTTCTCGCACGCCTGGGTGGCGACGAGTTCGGCATACTCCTGGAGGGCTGCAGCGAGGATCGTGCGGTCGAGGTGGCCGAGGCAATCCGTGGAGAGATCGAGGGGTACCGCTTCGAGTGGCAGGGCTCTTTTACGACGATACGCTGCTCGATAGGCGTCGTCCTGGTGACGAACGACAACAAGGACGATATTGCCGGCCTGATGAGTTCCGCAGACGTCGCCTGCTATTCCGCGAAGGACATGGGGCGAAACCAGGTGCACTTCTACCGTGGTAGCGACGCGTCGCTGCGCCACGAAGAAATGAAATGGGTGACGCGGATTACGAGTGCGGTCGAAGACGACCGGCTGGAGCTCTTCTTCCAGCCGATCATCGGCATCGGCAATGCGGACAGGCGCAAGCACTATGAATTGCTGCTGAGGATGCGGGACGAAAACGGCGAGCTCGTCGGCCCGCATCAATTCATTCCCGCGGCAGAGCGCTACAACCTCATGTCGACGCTCGACCGTTGGGTCATTCATGAGGCGCTGTCCAAGCTCGCTGACCGGCACAATGGTGACGCCGCACGTTACACGCTCGCGATCAACCTCTCGGGTACGTCATTGAGCGAAGACCGTTTTCTCGACTTCGTCATCGAGGAACTGGCACGGCAGAAGCTGCCCGAAGGCGCGATCTGTTTCGAGATCACGGAGACGGCGGCCATCTCCAACCTGGCGCGCGTCGTACACTTCATGCAGACACTCAAGAAGCTGGGCTGCAAGTTTTCTCTCGACGATTTCGGCAGCGGCCTCTCGTCGTTCACGTACCTCAAGAACCTGCCCGTCGATTACCTGAAGATCGACGGCCAGTTCATCAGCAACGTCGCCGAGGACAAGGTCGACGAGAGCATGGTCAGGGCCATACACCAGGTCGGCAATGCCATGGGCATCGAGACGATCGCAGAGCGCGTCGAAACCAAGGAGGTGCTCGACAAGCTGAGCACGCTTGGCGTCGAGTTCGCGCAGGGCTATTACATCGCGCGGCCGACGAGTGTCGCGGCATTCGAGCCCTGGTCCGAGCAATCCGTGTCGCAGCGGCTCGCCTGATCGCCACCGTATCCCGTGCGGGTGGCGCGAGGGCACGGTTGCGGTACACTGAGAAGACCGAATCACAATGACAGATCGCGGCCGAAGCGGCTGCGCCACCGGCCTTCATGACCCGAGAGCAACACCCCGGCATCGTTCATTCCTTACTGGCTCCCGATGAGCCCGGGCCCTACCGGGTCCTGAACCCGCTTGCCGAGCAGCCGATATTGCTAGTGTGCGACCACGCGAGCTGCCGCTTCCCCAGATCGCTCGGCGACATGGGGCTGGATCCGTTTGCCCGGCGCTGCCATCTCGCCGTCGATATCGGCGCAGGCGCGCTCACCGAGGCGGTGGCGAAAAGCCTTGGCGTAACCGCCGTGCTGCAAAACTACTCGCGGCTGGTGGTCGACTGCAACCGGCAGCTCATGGACCCCGGCGCCTTTCTCGAATACGGTGACGGCATTCTCGTCCCTGGGAACCGCAATCTGCACAAGGACGACAAAGAGCTGCGCGCCAGTGCGCTGTACTGGCCGTACCACGTGGCGATAGACGACCAGATCGAGCGTCTCCGCAAGGCGGGTCCCTTGCCGGCGTTGATTTCCATCCACAGCTTTACGCCCGTGCTGAACGGTGAGTCGCGCGAATGGCAGATGGGCGTGTTGTGGGACCATGACGAAAAGACGCGCGCGATTTTCCTCGAAGGTCTGCGCAGTGCCGGGTACCACGTAGGGGACAATGAGCCTTATTCGGGCAAGGCACCGCAGGATTTCACGATCGACACCCATGCCGAGACGATTGGATTGCCGCATGTCGGCATCGAAATCCGGCAGGACCTCGTCGATGACGACGAAGGCGTGGCGGAAGTCGCGGCGGTGATGCGCGACGTGATCGCCTCGTTACCCGAGAAGCTGGGGATGAAGAGACAGCGCATCACTGCCTGATTACAAATCGAGAAAGGGGGCAGCGCATGGGAACCAACGAGCCGTCGTTTACGCTCGGCATCGAAGAAGAATACCTGCTGGTCGACAAGGAAACCCGGGGGCTCGCCGTCGACCCGCCGGCAACCCTGATGGCGGAGGCGGAGGAAAAGCTCGGCGGGCAGGTGACGTCGGAGCTGTTGCGCTCGCAGATCGAGATCGGCACCAAGGTCTGCAGGAATATACAGGAGGCGCACGAGGATCTTGCGCGCCTGCGCCGCAATGTCATCGAGGTGGCCGACAACCATGGCCTGGCGCCAATAGCGTCATCGACGCATCCTTTTTCCGAATGGACTGACCAGAAGCACACCGAAAAGGACCGTTACGACCAGCTGACTCACGAGATGCAGGGGGCGGCGCGACGTCTCGTTATCTGTGGCATGCACGTGCACGTCGGCATCGACGACGACGAATTGCGCATCGATCTCATGAACCAGATGTCGTATTTCCTGCCGCACCTTCTGGCCTTGTCCTGTTCGTCGCCGTTCTGGCACGGCCGGGACACGGGACTCAAGAGTTATCGCCTGACGATCTTCGATGCGCTGCCCCGCACGGGCGTTCCCGAGCGCTTCGCCAGCTGGGCCGAGTACCAGCGGCATGTCGGCATTCTCCAGAATGCCGGCCTGATCGAGGATGCGACACGCATCTGGTGGGACCTGCGGCCGAGCGGACGTTTCCCGACGCTGGAAACACGCATCATGGATGTGTGCACGCGTATCGACGATACGATCGCGCTGGCGGCCCTTTTGGCCTGCATCATGCGCATGCTGTGGCGGTTGCGCACGCGCAACCAGCGCTGGCGAATCTACACGCCGATGCTCATACGCGAGAACCGCTGGCGTGCCATGCGCTACAGCTATGACGAAGGGCTCATCGATCTCGCGAGGGGACGCGTCGTGCCGTTTACAGAGCTCGTGGACGAACTTTGCTCACTCGTCGCCGAGGACGCCCACGCGCTGGGCTGCGAGAGCGAGATCAAGGGCATCCATGACATCCTGTCCCGCGGCACGAGCGCGCACCGGCAGCTGAAAGACTATGAGCTCGAATGTGCCTCGGGTGCGACCAGCAAAGACGCCCTGAAGTCGGTCGTCGACACGCTGATCGTCGATACCGCCGAGGGCCTCTGACGCCGCCGAAAACGGCCGGAAATGTGACCTGGTCCCCCTGAAACGGCCGGTAATGCGGAACAGGTCGCATTATGTCGCGGGGCGCCCCGCTAGCATTACGTCAATGAATGCGTTGACCGAATTCATACCGCCGGTCCTGGCGGTCTCTGCGACTGCGTACATGGCGCTCGCCATGTATGTTGCGTGGTTGACGCCGAATTCAAACAACCATGTCAGCCTGTTTCTCGCGCTCGTCGCCGGCCTGGTTGCGGGAGCTGCTTTTTCCTACGGCGCGGAAAATGCCACGATGTTCGGCATCGGGCGTACCCTGAGCTTCTTTTCGGCTGGTTTCATACCGGTCGTCTTCTTCCTGATTTATCGCGAGGCCACGGTAGGTCCTCCGCATCCGCTGCTCGTCGCAATGCTGGTCATCGTGCCGGTCGTGACGACCGGCCTCGCCCTCACGAATTCAGTCCACAACATGATCTGGGCGGCCTACGAAACCGACGCCGGCCTGGTGGTTTCCGACATGAAGTCGCACGCCTGGTACAGTAACGTCTATGCGCCGTACACGTATGGCCTGTTCGCTTACTCGGCGCTGGCACTGATTGGCCGACTGCCTACAATCGCGCCCGCGCATCGCGGGATGATTGGCCTGCTGTTGTTCAGCTCGATGGTGCCGTACGGTGTCAGCGTCGCCAAGAATTTTCTCGGTATGGGGCCACCGGATTTTCCGGCCACGACGTTGACCCTGACGCTGCTATTCCCGCTGCTCGCTTACGCGAGCCTCAAGCTGCGCCTGCATGAGTTCAATCCCCTGGCCTACCAGACGCTGTTCGATCACGTACGCGATCCGGTCATCGTCACGGACAATGACCTGGCCATCATTTGCGTCAACAAGTCCGCCCAGGCGCTGCTTGGCGGCGGCGAACGAGAACTCATCGGCCGCAAACTGTGGGAGGACTTTCCCGAAGCGCGCAAGAAGATGGAACAGGCCAAGGAACTCGACCTGACGCAGACTCTGCGCATGGACACGAACAGCATCTACGAGGTCAGCGTCGGTCCGCTCGTCGGTAAGCGCGGTGAAACGCTCGGCATGGTCGTCGTCTGCCGCGACGTGACGGAGCGGCGTCTCGCGCTGTCGCAGCTGGCGGACAGCGAACATCTCGTGCGCACGCTGATCGAAACCTCGTCCAACGGCATTCTGCGCTTCGCGCGGGATAAGGACGATGCGGATCGCAGGTTCCGCTGCGTATTCGCGAACCGCGCGGCAGAATCTTTCATCGGCGACGGGTCCGGTACGCTGGTCGGCATGCCCCTCGAAAAACTCGAAGCCCTCAATCCCGAGCGCCTGCTGCGCCAGTTTTCGGGCGAAGAGCGATCCCGGGCGCAGGTCAGCTTCGAAACCTCTAGCGAAGTCGAGGACGGCCAGACCTGGTTGCGCGTCGTCGCAGAGCCGGTCGGCGAGGATTTTTCGGTGACGCTGATCGATATCACGCAGCGCAAGCGCAACGAGGACAAGATGCTGGCGGACGCGCTGCGTGATCCGCTGACAGGTGTCCTGAATCGCCGCGGCTTCGAGCAGCAGGGCACGGTGTGCATTCGCCGCAGTACGATCGGCGCGGTGCTCTACCTGGACCTCAATCAGTTCAAATCCATCAACGACCGCTTCGGGCACCAGGCCGGCGACGCGTTGCTCAAGGCGTTCGGCCATCGCCTTGGGTTCTGCCTGCGGCCCGAGGACATCCTCGGCCGTCTCGGCGGTGACGAGTTTGCCATTGTCCTCCCTGGCGTCGCCGTGGACGATGTCAAACATATTGCGGAGCGCCTCGTGCAAACAGCGTCCGAGGCGTACATCATCCAGGGTCAGGAGATCAAGTGCACTGCCAGCGTCGGTATCGCGCTGATGCCGAAACACGGCGAAGAACTGTGGCACCTGTTGAGCGTCGCCGACCAGGCGATGTACGCGGCCAAGTCGATCCCCGAAGAGCAGGCCGCCAACGATCGGGCCGCCTATGTCGACGCGGCCACGGCAAACTGACGCCGGACGCGTCGCAATCAGCCCCGCCAATACATCGGTGTCAGGGTATCGACACGTCCCGAATGTCGATCCTCGCCGGATCGACATCATCGACCGCCAGTAAGAACACGACGTCCCCGAGCGCAACGTCGATAGCGTAGGGCCCGGCGAGCACGTTCTTCGTTCCGGGCTCTGTCAGGTAGATATCGTAGCTGCCCGCCAGGCGCTGCACAGCGGGCGTCGACGTACTGATGCCGACGCGCAGGAACACGGGCGTGTCGTCTTCTGTGAGCGGCTCGTCGCGATTCTTGATGTACAGGTCGAGCGTCGGGTTATTGATCGCTGCGTGCATGATCGAAATCTTCGCGCCCGTCGAAACCGGGGCACGATTCTGCGCCAGGAACAGGCCCTGCCATGCGTCGGTGTCACCGATCAGGTAGAGGTCGCCCGTGGAACCCGGTAGCTGGCCTGTCACGGTCGCCGAGAACAGCGTGGTCGCCGTGCTGCCCGACGGCGTGAAATAGTAAGTTGTGTCCGCTCCGCTGCCCTGAACATCGGGCGTAGACGTGCCGAACGCGACGTCGCCCGTCAGCAGGTTCGTCAACAGTTCGTCGTTGTAGATATCGATGTCTTGCAGGGTCAGAGCACCGTGGACGAAACGGATCGACGGCGGAAACGACGCGTCGGGCAAGCGCACAAACTGCCCGTTCGTCGTCATGGTGCCGAGAATGTAAGGTGCCGTGTCGTTGGCGTTACCGTCGAATATCGAGACGACGTGGGAGGTTTGCGCGTTGTAATTGAGTTGCTGCGACGTGTAGAGAGGAACGCGATTCGGGTCGCCGGCCGCCGTTAGAGTGACAACGTAGGTGCCTGCGGCGAAATCCGCGATGTCCATGATCGAACCGGGGGACAGCGTCGCCACGCGGTTGGCTGCGGACGGCGGGTTTGCCGGGTCGTCGAAGTACACGTCGATGGCGCCGAGCGACACGCTCAGGTGGGCAAAACGCGCCTCGAAGACGGTTTCCGTGCCGTCCCACTGGCGCAGGTCGGAAGCCCAGGTCGTCACGACAGGATTGTCGACGCTGCCGGTCAACGCGAATACGTACTCACGGTTGGCGTCGATCTTCTGTGCGACCGTGGCGATACGGCGCGGCTCGGTGTCCCCCGGGACGAAGATCTCGAAGTTGAAGTTGTACTCGAAGTCGTCGTAACGGGCAGGCGAGGACGACTGCTTGTAGCCGATGTTGCTGAGCGCGCGCTCCTCAATCCTGAACGTTATGTCGGTGCCGTCGGGAATGGCATGGATCGCCCGCACCACGCCTTCGCCGCTCGGGTTGGGAAACTGTGAATCGCTGGTGCAAGCCGCAACGAACAGCGTGCCCACGCACGCGAGGCATAAAAAAATCCGTTTCATTACTTCTGTCTCTTCTCGTAGCCGTAGACCGACTTCATCTCGAGGAACTCGTCAATGCCGTGGTGGCCCCATTCACGGCCGTTGCCCGACTGCTTGTAGCCCCCGAACGGGGCAGCGGAATCGAGCGAGGCGCCGTTGATGTGCACCATGCCCGTGCGAAGACGCGAGGCGATGTCTCGCGCCTTGTCGAGATCCGCACAGGACACGTAGCCTGACAGGCCGTAAGGCGTATCGTTGGCAATACGGATCGCCTCATCCTCGTCGTCGTACGGCAGGATGGACAATACCGGGCCGAAGATCTCCTCACGGGCAATCACCATGTCATTAGTGACACTGGCAAACACCGTGGGTTTCACGTAGTAGCCCTTGTCGAGGCCTTCGGGACGTCCCGTGCCGCCGGCAACCAGCGTCGCGCCTTCATCGATACCTGCCTGTATCAGGTCCTGGATCTTCGTCCATTGGGCTTCCGACACGGCCGGCCCCATCTCGACCCCTTCTTCGCGAGGGTTACCCACAACAACAGCGTCGGCAACGCGGGCGGCTATGGCCGCAGCTTCGTGCATGCGATGCCGCGGCACGAGCATGCGCGATGGCGCGTTGCACGACTGGCCCGTGTTGTCGAACATCATGCGGGCGCCGCCGGCGACGGCTTTCTCGAAGGTTTCATCGTCGCACAGAATGTTTGCTGACTTACCGCCGAGTTCCTGGGCGACACGCTTGACGGTCGGTGCCGCGTTCCGGGCTACGAGTACGCCGGCACGCGTGGAGCCGGTAAAGGACACCATCGCGATGTCGGGGTGCTCGGAAATCGCGGTTCCCACGCCGGGTCCGTCACCGTTGACGAGGTTGAAGACGCCTGCCGGCACGCCGGCGGCGTCGAGAATTTCGGCAAAAACCATCGCGTCGAAGGGCGCGATTTCGCTGGGCTTGAGGACCATCGTGCAGCCGGCTGCGAGCGCCGGGGCAATCTTGACGGCCACCTGGTTGATCGGCCAGTTCCACGGCGTAATGAGGCCGCACACGCCGATCGGCTCGCGGCGCACGCTGGTTGTGCCGATGCGTTCCTCGAAATCGTAGTCGCGCAGAGCCCGGATGGCGGCCTTTATGTGCTGCGGACCGCTCAGCGCCTGGGCGCCTTTGGCCAGCCCCCAGGGGGCGCCCATCTCGTCCATGATGGCTTCGGCGACATCATCATGCCGGCGCGCGAATTCGTCGACGATCGCCTCGAGGAGCTCGATGCGTTCCTCGCGCGTCGTTCGCGAGTAAGTCTCAAAAGCGCGAACGGCTGCGCCGACGGCCTTGTCCACGTCGGCGGCCGAGCCAAGGCTGATGCGGCCGCAGACCTCTTCCGTGGCCGGGTTGACGACATCGAGCGTGCGTGGCTCGACCGGGTCGACCCACTGGCCATCGATGTAGAACTGGAGCTTTTCGAGCATCGGCTGTCCTCTTCGGCAGGGCGCGAATAATAGCCTAAAACGCCCGGCGCGGCTTCCCCGGCGACATCGGGGAATGAGACGCGCGTCACGACACCCTCCCGGTCCGCCGCTTAACATATCGTGAGGCAAATGAATGGCTTGCGCACCCTTTGTGCGGGTCCTGTCAGTGGAGATCGTCGCGGCCATGAGGTCCAACCTGGTCAATCCGGATGCGGATACCACCGTCGAATCGATGCTGCTCGCGGCAATTACGCGGGCGCAGTCGCAGTTCGTGCAAAGCCACGATACGCCGGCCGTATTCGAGGGCATGCTGGACGCGCTGCTGCACCTCACGCTGAGCGAGTACGGATTCATCGGCGAGGTCCTGCACGATACGGACGGCTCGCCCTACCTGCAGACACAGGCGATCAGCAACATCGCGTGGAACGAGGAAACGCAGCAGCTTTACGAAGAGAACGTCGATCAGGGGCTCGAGTTTCGCAACCTGAAGACGCTCTTTGGCCACGTCATCAAGACGGGCGAGCCGGTCATTTCCAATGAGCCGGGCAACGATTCCCGGGCAAGCGGCATCCCCAAGGGACATCCGCCACTGGACGCCTTTCTCGGCCTGCCTTTTCATCATCGGGACACGTTGATCGGCATGGTGGGCATTGCCAATCGTCCCGGGGGATACGACAGTGAAATGGTCGAAACGCTCGGACCATTCCTCGCAACGTGCACGAACATTATTCTGTCGTCCCGTGCCCGCAAGGAGCAGGCCGCTGTCGAGCTGTCGCTCCGCGAAAGCGAAGCGCGCGGTCGCGCTATCCTGGACAACGCGATCGACGGGATTATTACGATTGACCATACCGGTCGCATCGAGTCATGCAATCGTGCCGTGGCGAGGATCTTCGGCTACGATTCCGACGAGTTGCTCGGCCGCAATGTCAAGCAGCTGATGCCGGCGGAGCACGCCGCGAACCACGACCATTACATCAAGTCCTACGTCGAGACGGGCCGTGCACGCATTATCGGTTCGAGCCGCGAGCTGACGGCGAAACGGCGCGACGGCAGTGAGTTCCCCGTCGAGCTGGCGATCAACGAGTTGCGGCTCGAGGGGCGCCAGCTGTTCGTCGGAATGCTGCGGGACATCACGGAACGCAAGGCCTCGGAGGAACGGACCAGCCAGTTGACGGCCGAGCTCAAGACCCGGGTCTCCGAGCTCGACCGGCTGAACGAGCAGAACGCCATGCTGAGTGAGCTGGGCAGTTATCTGCAGGCTTCCCAGACCAAGGAGGAGGCCTACGACGTATTGCTCGCCTACGTGCGGGCCCTTTTCGCGGAGCAAAGCGGGGCACTGTACCGGCTCTCGGAGACGCATGGCGCTCACTGCGTCATCGCCTGGGGCAACGAGGCGCACCTGCTGTCGCAATCACTGCAGAAACACGAGTGCTGGGCCATGCGGCGCGGCGAAATGCACGAGGTCGGTATCTCTGATGCGTCGATCCGCTGCCACCACTACAACGGCACGGGCGAGGGCCACCAGTTGTGCGTTCCGGTAATGACGCAGAACGGACCGATCGGTCTGCTGACCCTGCATGCTCCGATCACCGATACCGCGGTCGGGATCGCTGATGCGCCGCGCAATCGTTCGGTCCTCAGGGGCATCGCCGATCGCCTGGGCCCGGCCCTGTCGAGCATAGAGCTCAGGATGCGATTGCAGGAGGATTCGATACGCGATCCTCTGACCAAGCTCTATAACCGCCGCTTCCTGGCCGAGAGCCTGCAGCGCGAATTGCGGCGGGCATCGCGCGCCGAGCAGCAGCTGTCACTGATCATGCTCGATCTTGACAAGTTCAAGGGCGTCAATGACGAGTTCGGTCATGACGTCGGCGACCAGGTCCTCGTGTTGCTTGCGCAACAGCTGCACCAGTCGTTCCGCGAAGAAGACCTGATTTATCGCTACGGCGGCGACGAGTTCCTCGTGATCATGCCCGGCGCGAGCCTGAATACGGCTCGCCAGCGCGTGCTGGACGCCTGCCGCGGCACGCGCGCACTGCACATCGACACCGACAAGGGACCCCTGCACGTGACCCTGTCGGCAGGCGTTGCGACGGCGCCCGAGCACGGTATGACGGAGGAAGCCCTGATTGCCCGCGCCGACGAAGCGCTGTACACGGCGAAGCAGTCGGGTCGCGATCGCGTCAGGCTGGCCGTGGGGAACGCCTGACGCCGACGCTTCCGGGTCAGGACGCGGCGAGGAACTTCTGGCGGTACGCGGCAGGCGGCATGTCGTACCAGCCCTTGAAGGCCGTCGTAAACGAGCTCAGGCTCGAATAACCCAGCAGCATTGCGATTTCCAGCGACTTCAGTCGCGCATCCTCGAGATACTTGACGGCCAGCTCGGCGCGCACTTCGTTGAGGATTTTCTGGAAACTGGTCTTCTCGGCCTTGAGACGCCGCTGCAGCGTGCGCCGGCTGAGCCGCAGGGCCCTGCACGCGGCATCCGCATTCGCTTCGCCGCGAGCCAACAGGTCTGCCAGCTTGCGTTTCAGCTCGCCTGCGATATTGTCCTGCTGGTAGAGCGACCGCAGGTACTTTTCCGCCTGTTCTGTCAGCTGCCGGTACATCATGGTTGTCCGTCAAAGATACCGAGCGCGCGACCGTTTGCAAAGGAGCGAGGATGACCTCTCCCGTGAAATACGCACTTACGGGCAAGATCGGCGTGATCAGTATCGACAATCCGCCGGTGAACGCGCTATCGCACGCCGTCCGCAAGGGCCTTCTCGAGGCGTTCGACGCCGCCGCCGGCGACGCCAGCGAGGCCGTGCTGCTGGTCTGCGAAGGCCGTACCTTCATCGCGGGTGCCGATATCTCCGAGTTCGGCAAGCCACTCGCAGAACCCTGGTTACCCGACGTCTGCAATCGCATCGAGGCGGCGGAAAAGGTCGTCGTGTCGGCAATTCACGGCACGGCGCTGGGCGGTGGTTTCGAGGCGGCGTTGGCCACGCATTACCGCTGTGCGTTGGCATCCGCCAAAGTCGGATTACCCGAAGTCAGGCTCGGCCTGCTGCCCGGGGCCGGCGGCACGCAGAGGACCGCGCGTCTTGCCGGTGTGCGCGCGGCGCTGGAGCTCATGACGTCCGGCGTGCCGATACCCGCCGAGCAGGCCCGGGAACTGGGTCTCATCGACCGGATCGTCGACGGCGACCTGCGTGCCGCAGCGCTCGCGTGGACCCGCGAGCTGCTCGAGAGCGGGGCGACGGCGCGCCGCAGCGGTGAGCAGCCCGTGCCCGACTACGATGCGACGGTGTTCGACGAGTACCGGGCAGCGCTTGCCCGGAAGGCGCGTAACCAGGTCGCGCCGCAGGCCATCATCGACTGCGTCGAGGCCGCGGCGACGATGTCCTTCACCGACGGCCTGCGTTTCGAACGCGAGCGATTCCTCGACCTCATGAAGGGCGAACAGTCGGTCGCACTGCGGCACCTGTTCTTCGCCGAGCGCCGGGCGTCCAAGGTCGAGGGACTGGCGAAAGACACGGCGACGCGGCCGGTCAAGTCGGTCGGCGTCATCGGCGGCGGCACGATGGGGGGCGGTATCGCGATGAGTTTCGCCAATGCCGGCATCCCGGTGACGCTGGTCGAAATCGACGACGCGGCCCTCGAACGCGGTCTTGCCATGGTGAGGCGCAGTTACGAGGGCAGCGTGCGGCGCGGCAAGCTCGACGAGGACAGGGCCGCGGCAAACCTCGCACTGATCTCCGGAGCAACCGATTACGCGTCGCTCGCGGATGTCGACCTCGTGATCGAAGCCGTGTTCGAGGATCCGCTGCTCAAGAAAGAGGTGTTTTCGAAACTCGATGCAGCCTGCAAGCGAGGGGCGATCCTCGCGACCAACACCTCGTACCAGGACGTCAATGCGATTGCGGCGGCAACCCGTCGCCCGCAGGATGTCATCGGCCTGCACTTCTTCAGCCCCGCACACATCATGAAGCTCCTCGAGGTCGTGCGTGCCGACAAGACGGCCGACGACGTGCTGGCGACCTGCATGCAGCTGGCCAAGCGCATTGGCAAAATCCCCGTTATATCCGGCGTCTGTTATGGCTTCATCGGCAATCGCATGCTGCAACCCTATGCGCGCGAGGCCCAGCTGCTGTTGCTCGAGGGCGCGACGCCAGAACAGGTCGATACGGCCATGGAAAACTTCGGCATGGCGATGGGACCGCTGCGCGTTTTCGATCTCGCTGGCCTGGACGTGGGCTACAAGGCGCGCCAGGCTTTGCCCGAAGCGGAGCGGGGCGATCCCGCAACCTACCGCGTGCCCGACCTGCTCGTCGAGGCGGGACGCCTCGGCCAGAAGTCGGGCGCGGGATACTATGCTTACGACGAAAACCGCAAGCCGTCTCCGGACCCGGTGGTCCAGGGCATGATCGAAGAGACGGCACTGGAATTCGGCATCGAGCGACGCGAGATCGCCGCCGAGGAGATCGTCAGGCGGCTCGTCGGCGCGCTTGTCAGCGAAGGACGGAAGATCGTCGCCGAAGGCATCGCGCAACGTGCCGCCGACATCGATGTCGTTTACGTCTACGGTTACGGCTTCCCGGCCTATCGTGGCGGGCCCATGTACTACGCTAACGACTGACGCTACAAGGCGGGACCGGACAGCGCCCGGCCCCGCCTGTCGTGTGCACGCCGCGTAACTAGCGCACCGCGATCTGAACGAGCTCCTCGCCGTCCGGATCCGTCACGTGGACGGCGCAGGCTATGCACGGATCGAAGCTGTGAATCGTGCGCAGGATTTCGAGCGGCTGCTTGGGATCGTGCATGTCGTGCGCATCCTCCAGCGCCGCTTCGTAGGCGCCCGGCTGCCCGTTGGGATCGCGAGGCCCGGCATTCCAGGTGCTCGGCACGACAGCCTGGTAATTGGCGATCTTGCCGTCCTCGATGACGATCCAGTGCGACAGTGCACCGCGCGGGGCTTCCATGACGCCGACGCCCTGGCACTTCTTCGGCCAGCTCGACGGCAGCCACAGGTCCTCGTTGAAGGTCTTCGTGTCGCCGGCGCGGATGTTGCCAATCAGGGAGTCGAACCACATCTGCATGCCGTCGGCGAGAATCGCCGTCTCGAGCGTACGCGCCGCCGTGCGGCCCAGCGTCGAGAACAGCGCGCGCGTGGGCAACTCGAGCTGCGCCAGCGTCGTGTTGACGAGATGCTGCGTCTGCTCGTGCCCCTTCGCGTAGAGCATCAGCACGCGCGCGAGCGGTCCGACCTCCATGGCGTTGCCTTTCCAGCGTGGTGATTTGAGCCACGAGTACCCGGCATTGACATCGAGCTGGTCGTACGGCGGTTCCGGGCCCGTGTAGTTCAGCGTGGTTTCTCCTGCCCACGGGTGCAGCCCGACTTCCTTGCCGCCCGAATAGTCGTACCAGGAGTGCGAAACGAACTCCTGGACGCCGTCAGGATCGTCCAGCGGGACATCGTGAACCGTCGAGATGTCGCGATTGAGGATGGCGCCGCGCGGGAACAGCAACGAATCGGGTTCGTTCATGCTTGTCGCCGGCAGGTCGCCGAAGCACAGGAAATTGCCGAGTCCCTCGCCGCGATAGAACCAGTCCTTGTAGAAACTCGCAACGGCCAGCGTGTCGGGGACATAGACCTGTTCGACGAAGGACTTCATCCGCGTGATGATGTCCTGGACCTCGGCCAGCCGCTTGGAGTTGATCGCCGAGTCCGAATTCAGGTCGATCGGGCAGGGCGCGCCGCCGACGACGAAATTCGGATGCGGGTTCTTGCCGCCGAATATCGCGTGCAGGCGGGCAACGTCACGCTGCCACTCGAGCGCGTCGAGATAGTGCGCCACGGCCATGAGGTTGGCCTCGGCCGGCAGCTTGTACTCGGGATGGCCCCAGTAAGCTTTCGCGAAAATGCCGAGCTGCCCGGCTTCGACGAAGTCCTTGACCTTCTTTTGCACGTCGCGGAAATAGCCTTCCGACGAGCGCGGGTAGCTGGACAGGGACTGCGCCAGCGCCGCCGTCCCTTTCGGGTCGGCGCTCAGCGCCGAGACGACGTCCACCCAGTCGAGGGCGTGCAGGTGGTAGAAATGCATGACATGGTCGTGGATGTGCTGCGCGCCGATCATCAGGTTGCGAATCAGCTCGGCGTTCGCCGGCACCTTGGCGCCGATCGCGTTTTCGACGGAGCGAATCGAGGCGATGCCGTGCACGAGGGTGCACACACCGCAGATGCGCTGCGCGAACGCCCAGGCGTCGCGCGGGTCGCGGCCCTGCAGGATGATCTCGATGCCTCGCACCATCGTGCCTGACGAGTACGCCTGGCCGATCCGGTTGCCGTCCATCTGCGCTTCGATACGGAGGTGCCCCTCGATGCGTGTGATGGGGTCTACTACAACACGTGCGTTCATGACCGCACCTCCTCGAGGTTTTCAGCCACCATCTCCATGAGGCTGCCCATCTTGTAATCCCAGTTGAAGTACTCCTGGCTGTCGTCGAAACTCTGCCGGCAGTTGGCGCAGCTGGATAGCAGCTCGTCCGCCTCGGTCTTCTCGACCTGGTCCATCTTCAGCTTGAAGACACGCCGGCGAAGCGGGTCTGCGCGGGTGATCGTGACGACGCCGCCGCCTCCGCCGCAGCACCAGTTGTAGTCGCCGCCGAATTCCATCTCGCGGAAGTCCACGCCCAGGTGCTTGAGCACGTTGCGGGCCGCCTTTGTCGCGCCGCCGCGGCGCGAGACCTGGCAGGGATCGTGGTAGGTCACGCTCGTATCGACGTGTTTGACCTTGATCTTCTCCTGGTCGAGGGCTTCCGAGAGGTACTCGGAAATGTGCAGCACGCGGAAGGGCAGGGGCTTGCCGTACATGTTTGCGCCCATCCAGCGCAACGCCATGTAGGCGTGGCCGCATTCGGGCAGCACAACGAGTTTCGCGCCGATCTTGACGGCCGCGTTGATGATTTTCATCGTGGACTCTTTCTGCCAGCCCGGGTTGCCCGAGAGCATGCCGAAATTCGTGGCCTCGAAGCCGTCGAGACGGAAGGTCCATTTTTCACCCGCGGCATTGAGGATCTTGGCCGTCGCCGCGATCGACTGCGGGTACTTCTGGATCTCGATCGAGGACATCACGGCGAGCACGTCGGCCTCTTCGACGTCGACGGGAATCTCCACGTCGTGTTCGTCGGCCATCCACTCGATGCGGTCCTCGAACTTGTCGGGCGTAATGCCGAGCGGACTGCCGGTCTCCGCCGAGCGCTTGGCGACTTCGTGCAGTTCATGGGGAATCAATCCGGCCATGAACATGCCGTGCCGCGCCATCGAGACGAGGCCCGCAATGTCGATGCCCATCGGGCAAACGAGGGAACATCGTCCGCAGACCGTGCAGCTGTCATAAATCAGGTGCTGCCATTCTTCGAGATCCTCGACCGTGATCTTCGGCTTGAACCCGAAGAGGCGATAGAAGAATGCGAACGGTCCCACTTCGCGTTTGTACGCGCGCTTGAATAGCTCGAGTTTCCAGATCGGCGTGTACCGCGCGTCGTCCGTGCGCACGTGAAAGTGGCAGGCGTCGGCGCACATGCCGCAATGCAGGCAGCCATCGAGATAGGACGCTGTTTGCGTATTGAAGTTCTTGACGAAATGGTGCATCGCCATCGTGACGCGTTTTTCGTCCGGCATGTCGCCCTGCTTGTCGTGGCGAATCTCGGGCGGCTTGTAGGCGAGGCGTTCCGCCTCGCGGTCGATTACGTGTCTGCCGTCTACAGTGGTCATGTTTTCGCCCCCCTGCGTTCAAATGCCATGCCTGTCGTGCCGCGCGTGATGAAGACGAGGAACGTGTGTCCGAGTTTGCCGAACGGCAGCCAGATCAGGAGCGCCGCGACGCTCAGGATGTGAATGGCAAGCCAGGTCTCGTAACGGAGGCCGAGCCTGACAGGAATGAGCAGACCCGTGACGAGCGGCAACATCGTCATGAACCAGCTGAAGTAGTCATCGAAGTTCGAGATGAGTTTTAGTACCGGGCTTGTCAGGCGACGCACCAGCAGGGCGATGCCGGAGACGACGGCCGCGACGCCGAGCACGTAGATTGCGCTGTTGGGCAACCCGGGCCAGCTGAATCCGAGGAAGCCCTCGAAGAACAGGATGTGCGGAACGAAGAGCAGGACCACCGCGAACAGGCCGAGGTGCATGACGTAAGCCAGCATCTTCGGGTACAGCGTCGCGGGTTTGAACGGCTCGGCCGTAAAACTGCGCGAGTAGATGACCTTGAGTGCCGAGCCGAGTCCGCTCGGGCCGCGCGCTTCGGAGTGATCGACTTTTTCCTTCAGAAGGACGATGCCGACGATGCGCCAGAGCGTTCCTGCGACGAGGATGTAGGCCGCCCATTCCAGTGCCGGCCCGCGTGCGAATTCCAGAAGGTCCATATCATTCCTCCTTGGCAAACTTGTTCTGGTGGCTGCGACCGGCCGCGGCGGCGACGGCACCGAGTGCCACGCCGGCGGCGGCAGCGCCTGCGAGTTGCGCGCCACTGCCGAAGCGGGCCGTGGAGAGCGGTTCGTAGAAGCCGCCTTTATCCCAGAAGTCCGGTTCAGAGCAGCCGAGGCAGGGGTGGCCCGCTTCGATCGGGAAACTCGTGCCGCTGTTCCACTTGGTCGTGGCGCAGGAGTTGTACGTGATCGGGCCCTTGCAGCCGAGGCGGAACAGGCACCAGCCGGCTTTCGCGCCCTCGTCGTCGAAGGTCTTGGCGAACTTGCCCTGCTCGTAAAAAGGCCGCCGGTAGCAGCGATCGTGAATCGTCGTGCCGTAGAACGTCATCGGCCGCCCGTGCTTGTCGAGGTTCGGCAGCGTGCCAAAGGTCAGGAACTGTGCGAGTACGGCCGTCATGACCATCGGGATCGGCGGGCAGCCGGGTACGTTGACCACGGGCTTGTCGGTCACGAGCTCCGACACGGACACGGCGTCGGTCGGGTTGGGGTCGGCGCCCGGTATGCCGCCGAACGCGGCGCAGGAACCGATTGCGACAACGGCCGCGGCGCCGGCCACGGTCTCTTTCAGCATGTCGACATTGCTGATGCCGGCAATCGTCGAGTAGCCCGGGTTGCCCAGCGGGATCGAGCCGTCGACGAGGACCAGGTAGCCGCCGTCGTTTTCTTCCATCGCGGCGTGCCGTGCAGCCTCGGCCTGGTCGCCGGCCGCAGCCTGCAGCGTGTGATGGTAGTCCAGCGAGATCGCGTCGAAGATCAGTCCTTCGACAGTGGGCGATGCAGAGCGCGTCAGCGACTCGGTGCAGCCCGTGCATTCCTGGAACGACAGCCAGATAACCGACGGCCGCCGGGCGCCTTCGATGGCCTTGGCGATGCGGGGAATCATGCTCGGCGGCAACGCGAGTATCGACGCCGTCGTCGCGCAGTACTTGAGAAATCCGCGTCGCGATACCCCCTTCGCTTGCAAGATTTCCCCGACGGTCGGTGTTTTCTTCATGCTGTTCTCCTCCCGCAAAGCGGTTACTCGAACTGTTCCACCAGGCGAGCACGGCCGGCGGCAATGTCGGCATCCTGTGACGACAAGATTTCAGGGACTCGAGTGATTTCGATGTAACGGCCGACAACCTCGTCGTGGGCGTTGCGGTGTTCGAGCCACCACACGCCCGGGTAGGCCGTTTCGCGAATGCGGCTCGTGCCGAGCGCATCCAGCCTGGCAGCAAGCTCGCCTTCGCCGAGCGTCGCTTCCAGGTGCTCCAGTTCACCGGGGCCGAATGGCAGCCCGGCGAGGTCGATCGTCGTCGGCTCACCTGTATCGAGCAGGCGATCGACGGCGTGCAGAACTTCGTTGAGTAACGGACGTACGTTGCCGTAAAAAGGTGTCCGACCCGCCTCCTGACCCTGCGCCCCTGTCATTGCAGCACCGCCGTAAGCGCCTCGTCGCGCCACCGGCGAACCAGCTCCGAGACGCGCCCGGTCGCCTCGGGCAGAGCCGCCGAGACGGCGTCGCTCGGTTCGGTGCCCCAGTCCATTTCGGCTGGCTCGATGCCAACGAGGGCGCGTTTTTCCGGCAATTCGCCCTGCAGCCGCAAGGCATCGAGGAGGTCAGAGAGCCCGAGTTCGTGAACGCTGCCGTGCTGCCGGCGCAGGTGCACATCCATGTCCTCGCCTTCGAGGACGGTGACGGAGCCGGGTGTCTTGCCGAGAATCATCGCGTCGAGGGCGATCAGGCCGTGCAGTCCACCCAGGCGATTCAGCAACGCGAGGCCGACCGTGCCGCCATCGAGACAATGCACGTCATCGTCTGCGTTCTCGGCAGAAAACCGCTGCAAGGTATGGATACCGGCCCCGTCGTCCGTGAGGAGGCTGTTTCCGATACCAACCACGGCGATCGTGTTCGCGTTGCTGGCCATCCGGCGTCCCTCTATTAGGGAAACGTAATTTAAGACGGGGTCCTGATGTATGCTGGTAAATACGGATACGCGGGGAGGCCGGGCGTGACAATACGCACTTTCACCAAGACGCTGGGACTGCCGGTGCTTTACTGGGTCTTGCTCGTGACCGCGACTGCACCGGCAACGGCCTCGGCGGGCGGCTGCCAGTCCGGTGCCGGCGTCGTGCTCCAGGTGCTCGGTTCCGGCGGCCCCATCGCCGATGACGGCAGGGCATCAACGGGCTACCTGGTCTGGGTGGACGGCCGGGCGCGCGCACTGATCGACGCGGGCGGCGGCACTTTCCTGCGTTTCGGCGAGGCGGGCGCGCGATTCGAAGACCTTGATTTCATAGGCCTGAGTCACCTGCACACGGATCATTCGGCCGATTTCCCGGCATTGATCAAGTCCGGCAGTTTCTCGCCCCGGAAACGGGCGCTGCCGATTGCCGGTCCCGACGGCGACGGCGCTTTCCCGGGTCTCGAGGGCTTCCTCAACGCCCTGTTCGGCGACGGCGGCGCCTACGCGTATCTCGGGTCGTTCCTGAACGGGACCAGCGGCAAGCCCATGCTCGTGCCCCGGGAAATCGCGAAGGGCGAGCCGGCCGTGGCCTTCCTCGGCGACCGGATGCGCGTCGATGCGCTGCGCGTACCCCACGCGATCGTGCCGACCGTGGCCTTCCGCGTCAGCATTGGTGACGAGACTCTCGTGTTTTCCTCCGACCAGAACGGCAGCGACCCCGCCTTCGTGGAGTTCGCGAAAGGCGCGACAGTGCTCGTCATGCACATGGTCGTACGCGAGGACGTCACGGGCGTCGGCCGGCGTTTGCATGCGCCACCCGGCGTGATCGGGGACATCGCGGCTGGAGCGTCGCCCGGAAGGCTCGTGTTGAGCCATTTCATGGCGCGCAGCATTGCCGCCCTCGACGATAACGTCGCGCTCGTCCGCGAGCGATTCGACGGGGATGTCGTCCTGGCCGAGGATCTCGGCTGCATCGATGTGAGCCGTTGATGCGGCCAGATGTTGCAAGTTGAAATAGCAGATACGCATAATGCGTCACGCGCTCGATGTTGGAAAATGCGCCCAGGCGCGCAAGAGATCTTGAATGACAGGGACGAAGGACACGGCGCGGGTGATGATGCCCGGCCTGCTGTTGAGCGCGACAATCGCACTGGCTGTCAGGTTCGTCAGCGATCAGCTGGGCGGACCCGCAATGCTGTATGCCCTGCTGTTCGGCATGGCGTTCAATTTCCTGACCGAAGACGAGCGGTTTGCGGCCGGCATCTACTTTGCCAGCCGGAATATCCTGCGAATCGGCGTCGCGCTACTCGGACTGCGGATCACGACCGGCGAGGTCATGGCGCTCGGTTGGCCGGTCGTCGCGCTGATACTGTCGACTGTCGTCGCGACAATCCTGCTCGGCGCGCTCGTCGGCCGCATTTTCGGCCTCAGGGCGGACCAGTCGGTCCTGTCGGCGGGCGCCGTCGCGATCTGCGGCGCCTCGGCGGCGCTGGCCATCGCCTCGGTGTTGCCGTCACACAAGGACCACGAGCGCAACACGATCCTGACCGTCGCCGGCGTTACCGCGCTCAGCACGATTGCGATGGTGGTCTATCCCGTCTTCGTGACGTATCTCGGGCACGACGACGTCACGGCCGGCGTGTTCCTCGGCGCGACGATCCACGATGTGGCGCAGGTCGTGGGCGCCGGATACATCATTTCCGACCAGAGCGGGGAGATCTCGACGCTCGTGAAGCTGATTCGCGTCGCGTGCCTCGTGCCGGTCGTCGTCGTCATCTCGCTGATAACGCACCGCAGCCGCGCCGATTCGCCCGATAAACGGCCGCTGCTGCCGTGGTTCCTCGTCGCGTTCGTCGTGCTCGTGATCGTCAACAGCATGAACTGGGTTCCGCAAGGCGTG
Source organism: Woeseiaceae bacterium (assembly GCA_041602775.1). GTDB lineage: Bacteria > Pseudomonadota > Gammaproteobacteria > Steroidobacterales > Woeseiaceae > UBA1847. Next base: position 25,135 of record JBFIFN010000008.1, read on the forward strand.
CATACGCTGCTGACGCCGATCTCGAGCTGGTGTCTCCTGACCGCCGTTGCGGCGCTCGGGGTCAAGACGTCGTTGAAAGCGCTGACCGACGTCGGTCCGGCGCCCGTCGGCGTCATGGTGATACAAACGGCGTTGCTCGCCGCTCTCGTACTGGGTGGTCTCGCGCTCATTTAACCGTCAATACAGGTAGAACATCATGGTCAGTCTCGTACCCCCGCATGGCTCCGATTCGCTCAAGCCCCTGCTGTTGCCAAAAACGGAACGGGCGGAAGAGGCGCAGCGCGCGGGGCGCCTGAAACGCGTACCCCTGTCCAGCCGCGAGGTTTCCGACCTGTTCATGCTGGGTATGGGCGCTTACACGCCGCTCGAAGGATTCATGGGGGAGGCCGACTGGCGCGGCTGCTGCGAGAACATGATGCTCGCCAACGGGCTGTTCTGGCCGATACCGATCACCTTGTCCTGCGAACAGGCGCTCGGCGACAGCATCGACATCGGCGAGGATGTGGCGCTTGAAGACGGTGAGACGGGCGAACTGCTCGGCATCCTGCGCGTCGAGGAGAAATACGCCATCGACCGGGCGTTCGAGTGCTCACAGGTATTCCGCACCACGGACACCGCACACCCGGGCGTGGACAAAGTCATGAGCCAGGGTCCGGTCAACCTGGGCGGCAAGGTGTTCGCGCTGTCGGAGGGGCATTTCCCGGAGACCTATGCCGGGCTCTACCATCGTCCGGCGGAGACGCGCGCCATGTTCCTCGAGAAAGGATGGTCGAAGGTGGCGGCGTTCCAGACGCGTAACCCGATGCACCGCAGCCATGAGCACCTGGCGAAGATCGCCATCGAGATTTGCGACGGGGTCCTGATTCACCAGGTGCTCGGCGCGCTCAAGCCCGGGGACATCCCGGCCGAAATTCGCGTTCGGGCGATCGATACGCTCGTCGAGCATTATTTTGTCGAGGGCACGATCGTCCAGGCCGGCTACCCGATCGAAATGCGCTATGCGGGGCCGCGCGAAGCATTGCTGCATGCGGTCCTGCGCCAGAACTTCGGATGCTCCCATCTCGTCGTCGGCCGCGACCATGCCGGCGTCGGGGACTACTACGGGCCTTTCGATGCGCACCACATTTTCGACTCGCTGCCGGCGGGCAGTTTGCGAACCGAAGCGCTCAAGATCGACATCACGTTCTACTGCTACAAGTGCAATGGCATGGCGACAGGAAAGACCTGCCCGCACGCAGCCGACGACAGGCTCGCCATATCGGGTACTCGCCTTCGCGAGATGTTCGCCAGGGGCGACACGATTCCGCCGGAATTCAGCCGCGACGAAGTCGTCGCCGTGCTAAGGCAATACTACGATAGTATCGAGCGCGGGCAGCGTTAATGCTCGTTGCGCATATTAGCGACACGCACCTGTTGTCGCCCTCTTCGGAGCTGCCCGCCGCGCAGCTGCGGGCAGATTGCCTCGAACGTTGCGTCGCCGCCATCAATCTCGAATCGCCGGACGCCGTGATCTTCACCGGCGATACCGTGCAGCACGGCCGGCCCGACGAGTACGCCTGGCTGCGGGAATTGCTGGCGCCCCTGCGTGCGCCGCTGTACATGGTGCCCGGTAATCGCGACGACGCCGAAGAGTTGCGCCGCGCGTTCGGCGACGCGGAGTTTCTGCCCACGTCAGGGCCCTTTTTGCATTACGCGATCGACACCTTCGATACGCGCCTCGTCGCTATTGACTCGACGCTTGCGGGCGAGCGCAAGGGACGCTTTTGCGCGGCGCGACAGGCGTGGCTCGACGAGACCCTCGCCGCGCGGCCCGACCGACCGACCTTGCTCTTTATCCATCATCCACCCTTCGACGTTGGCGACCATTACGTCGGCGGCTACCGCCGGCCCGAAGAAGCGGCAGCGCTGAAGTCGATTGTGGCTCGAAACCCACAGGTCGTCGGACTGCTCTGCGGGCACGTGCACTGGCCCGTGTCCCGCGCCTGGGCGGGGACGCAGGCACGCATCATGCCGAGCGTCGCCATGGATGTTCGCAAGGGAGTCGACGAGACCGAGGCCGCGGGGCGCCCCGTATTCGTGCTGCACCGCCTGTCCGGCACTGACGCTCTGTCCAGCCGGTCGAGGTATGCGGGCAGAGCGGCATGAGCCGCGCGCCGCGCTCCGGGCTCAAGCCACTTTCTTGATCAGGAAGCGATAGATGCCGCTATCTTCTGCGTGCTCGAGCAGTTCGTTGCCGGTCTGGCGGCAGAATGCTTCGAAATCAGCCACTGAACCGGGATCCGTAGCGAGAATTTCCAGGGTGCCCCCTTCGGCGACGTCTTTGAGCGCCTTGCGGGCTTTGAGAATGGGCAAGGGGCAGTTGAGCCCCTTTGCGTCAAGGGTTGCATCAGCCATGGATGGTTCTCCGTTCTGCAATTAGATAAACAGGTTGATGTCGGCCTGCGTTGCACACTCGATGTAAGTGGCTGCGCCGCCGATGTCGATGCCGTCGATCATATCCTCTTTTTCGTACTCGAACAGGTCCATGGTCATCTGGCAGGCGATCATGCGTACTTCGGCTTCCACGGCCATCTCGCGGAGTTCCTCGATCGATGCGACGCCTTTCTTCTTGATCAGGTTTTTCATCATGACCGAGCAGCCGGCGTCGACGCCCGGAATGGCCGTCAGGAGGTTCGGCAAACCCATGTGCATTCCCATCATGGGCATCTTCATGGCCGGATTGCCTGCTGCCGTAACCTGCAGGTTCAGTTTCTTGAGCAGTAGCGGCAGGCCATAAAACGTGAAGAACAGCGTGACGGGCAGACCCATAGCAGCCGCCGTCGTCGCAAGAATGAACGGCGGATAGGCCCAATCGAGTGACCCCTTGGTCACAATGATGGACATGCTTTTTTCTTCAGCGGACATGTGTCGTTACCTCGTCGGTGGTTCGGGGGCAGCGCCGAAACGCAGTTTAGATTATCAGGATTGTCTTTATTAGTGAACTATAATATTGTCGCCCGATGCCTGACGCCGCACCTTTCTACGTGGGTAACGACATCTTTCGGCAGCCGGCTTTCGGCTCGAATCACCCGCTCAATCTCGTCCGGCACGCGGCCGTCGTCGATCTCTTACGACTACTCGGCTGGCTCGACGACACCCGGTTTCGCGAATGCCGGCCGGCCACGGTCGACCAGTTACTCGAATTCCATAGTCGTGCGTACGTACGCGCGCTGCAATACGCAAACGCCACAGGCACCGTCGATCCCGACGTACGCGAGCGTTACCAGGTGGGCACGCTAGAAAACCCCATGTTCCCGGGCCTGTTCGAGCGCGCCTCGATGACCGTCGGGGGATCGATACTGTCGGCCGAACTGGCTTGCCGCGGCCATGTCGTGTTCCATCCCTCCGGCGGGACGCACCACGGGCGGGCCGACCGGGCCAGCGGTTTCTGCTACTTCAACGACCCGGTCTTCGCCATACTGACCCTGTTACGCGAAGGCAAAGGCAAAGTGGTCTACATCGATTTCGATGCGCATCACGGCGACGGCGTCGAAGACGCCTTTCTCGAGGAGGAGCGGGTCGTCACGATTTCCATCCACGAGGCCGAGCGCTGGCCTTTCAGCGGCACCCACTCACGCCCGGACCAGGGTGCCTGGAATTTCGCCGTGCCGCCGGGCATCAACGACAGCGAATTCGAGCTGATCGTCGACGAATTCGCCATGCCGCTCCTCGAGCGCAGCCGGGCCGATGCACTGGTGCTTTGCTGTGGCGCCGACTGCCTGGCCGGCGACCCGCTGTCGAAGATGGAGCTGTCCAACGTCGTGCTCTGGGACGTCGTCGACCGCCTGATCGGCAAAGGCCTGCCGACGGTAATCCTCGGCGGCGGCGGCTATAATCCGTGGACACTGACCCGTTACTGGGCCGGAATGTGGGGACGCATCTGCGGCCGGGCGATCCCTGAACGCCTGCCGGCAGCGGCGACGGATTACCTGGCGGCCATGGAGTGCGATCTGATCGACGACGATGAGGTTCAGGACGCATGGTTGACGACGCTTGCGGACGCGCCCAATCGCGGTCCGGTCCGCGACGCGATACGATCACTGCTCGCCGCTGCGTAAGGAAACAGGACTATGGGCTGGCTGGATGCAATAAAGGACATCGAGGACCTCGAGGACGCCGAGTTCGACGCGGCGCTCGTGGCCGGGTTCGAGCGCCACGCCGACCGGGTCGTCTCACGTCCGATTCGTTTTTCCACGCCGACATTCAAGGAATACGAGAGCAGCGAGCTCGAGGGTTGCGGCAAGAACAGTTTCCCGGCGTTTTCCATCACGGCCGGCGAATGCGGCCTCAATTGCGATCACTGCCAGAAGAAGATTCTCGAGCCGATGATCCCCGCAACGTCTCCGGACATGCTCGACGAGAAGGTGCGCCACCTCATAGCGACTCAGGAGCTTAACGGTTTCCTGCTCTCGGGCGGCTCGAATCGCAGGAACGAGATCCCCTACGGCCGCTACATGCCCGTCGTCGAAGGACTGAAACACGACTTTCCGGGCCTCAAGATCGCCGTGCACACGGCGCTGCTCGACGAACGGCGGGCGAGAGACATGGAGTCGGCCGGTGTCGATACGGTCATGATGGACGTCATCGGCGCGCAGGAGACCGTCGAACAGGTGTACAAGCTCAAGCGGCCCGTCGAGGATTTCGAGCAAACCCTCGCGGCGCTGACGTCGACGTCGATGGAGGTGACGCCGCATATCGTCATCGGCCTGCATTACGGCCGGATTCTCGGCGAAGCCAACGCGCTCGACATGGTCAGTCGCTATGACGTGAACGCGCTCGTGCTCGTGGTCATCATGCCGTTCTACGCAAAGCCCGGCACGTTCGTGACGCCGGAAACTGCGGACGTCGGGCGCATCTTCCTCGAGGCCCGGGAACGGCTTGCGGACCAGCAGGTATTGCTCGGCTGCGCGCGGCCGCCCGGCATGCACAAGCGCGTTACGGATGCTTACGCAATCATGGCCGGCCTCGACGGTATCGCGTTCCCGGCCGACGGTGCCGTGTCCGTCGCGCATACGATTGGACGGCCCTTCGAGCAGGCGCACTCCTGCTGCTCGATCAAGGTCGGCAGTGATCTGAAAACCCGCTTACGGGCGTCGTTCGCCGCATAGGATTGAAGAGATGGGTTGCATAGACAACAAGAAATCGCCAGCGTCGGTGGGCAGCGTCCACGACTACAATGCCTTCGATGCCATGGAACCGCGCCTGCCGGGCAAGACGCCGGTGGACCGGCGTAACGGCAAGCACGTCAAGGCCAACGACATCCCTCCGGAAGGCGTATACCTGCCCAACAATAACTACCTCGCACCACACATGATGTCGCCCGAGTACGTGCAGTTGTCCAATGCTGCGGCGATCACGCTGGGCATCATGGGCGGCCGCATGTACGGCTGCGAGTGCACGCGCTGCCTGAACCTGCTGTTGACTTACCCGGAAGGTTGTCGCGCCAACTGCGCGTACTGCGGCCTCGCGCGCCATCGCGAAGCCGATCGCGACTACGCGGACCGAAATTTCATCCGCGTGGACTGGCCCGCCGTGCCGATGGCCGAAATCGTCGACATTGTGGCGAAGGACCCTGCATCCAGCCCGTTTCACCGCATGTGCATTTCGATGATCACGCACCCGCGTTCCGAGGAAGACACGTTCACGGTACTCGAGCAGTGGACCGACCGTATCGACCCGGACGCGATTCCCGTATCGATCCTGTCGAACCCGACGACGATGACTCGCGACGACGTACAGAAGTGTAAGGATCTCGGGGCGGACATCTTCACCGTCGCGCTGGATGCGGCGACGCCGGAGATTTTTGATCGCACGCGCGGCAAGGGCGTGCAGTCGCCGCACAAGTGGAAAAAGTACTGGGACACGCTGCTCGAGGCGAAGGACATTTTCGGGCATGAGAAGTTTGGCGCGCACATCATCGTCGGCATGGGCGAAACCGAGTACGAGGTCCTGAAGCTCGTGCAGGATCTCGTCGATCTGGGCGGTCACAGCCACATGTTCTGCTTCTTCCCTGAAGAGGGGTCGCTCATGGATCACCTGCCCGCAACGCCGCGGGACCAGTGGCGTCGTGTGCAGCTGGCCCGTTACCTGATCGACTACCGCGGTGTGCGCGTCGACCAGATGCGGTTTGACGAGGAGGGGCGTGTGCGGGCTTACGGCATCAGCGACGCTGAACTCAACGACGTCATCGACGACGGTATAGCGTTCCGCACGTCGGGCTGCCCGGGCAAGTTCCAGGACGACATCTCGGCCTGCGATCGTCCTTACGGTGATTCGCCGCCCAGCAACATCGCGAGTTACCCGTTCCAGCCGAAGAAAAAGGATCTCAAGAAGATCCGCAGGCAGCTCGACATCCCGGTCGCCGTCGAGTGATCGCGGCGCCGCATGGCTAGCCAGTTTCGCATCATTGACACGGGCGTTCGCGAGGGCCGGGCGAACATCGCTTTTGACCCGGCGCTGATCGAGCTGCGCCAGCAGGAAAAGGTGCCCGACACCATTCGCTTCATGCGTTTCCCGGCGACCGCGCTTATCGGCCGGCACCAGGATCTCAGTCGTGAGGTCAATCTCGATTACTGTGCCGAAAACGGTATCGGCGTAGTGCGCCGCGTCACGGGGGGCGGCGCCATATACCTCGACGAGGGACAGCTGGGCTGGGAACTCGTATTTCACCGTGCGTCCCTCGGAATCGCCAACCTGCCGGACGTCGCGGCCGCGATCTGTAATGCGGCGGCCGCGGGCCTCAGAGAGCTCGGGGTCAGCGCCAAGTTCCGGCCGCGAAACGACATCGAGGTGGACGGACGCAAGATCAGCGGCACGGGCGGGTTCTTCGACGGCGACATCCTGATCTACCAGGGCACGGTGCTCGTCGACATGAACCCGGCACAGATGGTGCGAGCGCTGAACATCCCGGCGGCCAAGGTCGCCAAACACGATCTCGATTCCGCCGAACAACGTGTCGTCACGCTCAAGGAACTGCTCGGTGACGCGCTGCCCGACATGGATGCGATCAAGGACGCCCTCGTCAGCGGCTTCAGCCGGGGTCTCGGCATTGAAGCCGTGCCCGGCGAGATCACCGCCGACGAGGAAGCGCTGGCGAGTCGCCACTTCGACGAGGAAATCGGGACCGACGAGTTCGTGCGCGAAATCGACAACCCGGGCCGCGGCGGCGAATTGCTCGAAGGTACGTTCACAGGGCTCGGCGGGACCGTCAACAGCTTCCTCAAGCTCGAAGGGCCGACGCTCGGCATTCTCCAGAGGGTCCTGATCACGGGGGACTTCTTCGTCACGCCGCCGCGAGTCGTCTTCGATCTCGAAGCCGCTCTCGCTGGCACGCGCCTCGATGATATCGAGACGACCGTGAAGAACTTCTTTGCCGAGTCGGCGATCGACATGCTGAGCGCCGGTCCCGAGGACTTCATCGCCTCGCTGAGCGACGCCCTGGCGAAACGCGAGGGAGCGTAACCCGCGTGGCGCAATGCAAGAATCCCGACGACGCGTTCCTCCTGGCCGTGCAGGGAGCCGACCCGATGAACGTCGTCGCCGTCATCCAACACACGGCGGGTGAGTACCTGGGTCTCATGGAAGACCATCTCGAAGGCCGGCGCATCCGCTTCCAGTACTATCGGCCGTTTGCTGCGGGCAAGCTGCCGGCGGCGGAATTGCCGGCAGATGCGCTGGTATTGCTCGGCGGCGGCCCCTGGGGCGCGGCCGGCGGGCGCGACCTGCCGACCTTGCAGGCGGAAGTCGAGCTGACGCGGCAGCGCCTCGACGAGGGCACACCCGTTATCGGAATGGGTCTCGGTGCCCAGATCCTCGCGCTCGCCGCCGGGGGCAGGGCCGAGAAACGCGACCTGAGTTTCGAAATCCTGACGGCAGCGCGCGTGCGCGATGATGCCCTCAACGGGTACCTTCCCGAACGCTTCCACCAGGTCGTGTACATGCGGGACTGGCCCGTGCCGCCGGATGACGCCGTCGTTCTGGCCGAGGACATGCATGGCCGGCCCGCGGTCTGGCAGGTGGCCGATAATGCTTATGGCTTTTCCGGCAACCCCGGGATCAAGCTGGGCATGATCGAGGACCTGATCATGGAGTTTGAAGAGGTTCCGGACGATCCCGCGGGACCGCTGGAGGCGCTGCGCACGCTGCAGCCCGTCCTCGAGGACGAGCTCGTGCCCATCATGACCGGACTCGTGCAGTGCACCTCCCTGATGGCCTCGCCACGGGCGGCGCGGGAGTTGGACGCACCAATAGTTTAGTATATGCTAATGAACTGTTTGGCTTTTGCCCGCAGACCGCAGGGGAATCAATGACATGGCTGAAAAACTGATTATCGTAATGGCGAACACCGATCCGCGGAACGGCGAGGAACTCGGGGCTCCGATCTTCCAGGCCACCGTCGCGGCGGCGATGGATTACGACGTCGACGTCATTTGCACCGCAACGTCCGGGCGCCTGATGAAAAAGGGCGTCGCCGAGAATTTATTCGTGAAAGAGGGCTCGCCGAAGTCCGTTTACAGCTTCATCCAGGACGCGCACGAGGCCGGCGCCAAGTTTTATTGTTGTTCGCCGAATCTCGATCTCTTCGACATGACCAAGGACGACCTGATCCCCGAGTGTGAGGGCATCGTCGGCGGCGCTCACCTGATCGAGGAAGTCATGGAAGGTGACTGCCGGGTTCTGTCCTACTGACATTGCAAGAGGTCGAGTCCATGTCTCACTCCGCCACGTCGCGAGTCCAGGAATACATCGGTGATCCCGTATCGGATACGCCGGCCGTTGACCGGTCCCAGCTCGAGGAGATCTTCCAGGATATCCAGTCGGACCTGCGCTACGACCACGAACTCAATGGCTGCCTGAACTGCGGTATCTGCACGGCGACGTGCCCGGCCGCGCATTATTACGACTTCAGTCCCCGCGAAATCGTCCAGCTCCTGTGGACGGAAAATCTCGAGGGCATCTACGACGCCATGCAGGAGAAAATCTGGTCCTGCGCCCAGTGCTATACCTGCGCGGCCCGGTGCCCGTTCGGTAATTCGCCGGGCGGTCTCGTCATGCTCATGCGCGAAGCCGCCATCAAGCACGGTATGGAGTCGGCCAAGAGCGTGCTGCGGCCATTCAGCCGCGTCATGCTGAAACTCATATCGACGGGCAACCAGCTGTCGCCCGACATGATCAACCCGGAGCACTTCGCCGACTGGGGCCCGAATATTTCCAAGGTCGATGCGCCGTTGGCGACGTTGCGCAAGGCCATACCCATGCCCACGCTGCATACGACGAAAACCGCGTGGGAAGTCAACCTCAAGACGTCCGTCGAGCTGTACACCATCTGGGAAGAGACCGGGGTTCTCGACAGTCTTGAGACCATCGACGAGAACCTCTTCGACGTCATCATGGATATCATGGACGAGAAACGTGACGACTACGAAGACTGGCTCGACGAGCAGGATGATTGAACATTCGTAGGAGGGCCTTCAGGCCCTGTTCGCGGCTGCAGCCGCGCCTACACATGAATTGACCGGAGGCAAGCTATGGCAGGTAACGGCGGAGAACGATTTACAGGACACGGGTCGGAGTGGGTCGACTCGAACCTGTCGAAAGAGGACGCCCACACGGCAACCGTCTGGGTCGACCAGATCGTCAACAAGCGCTCGATGCTCACCAACAAGGATCGCGTCGAGGACGTACGCGACGCGATGTGGGAACTCGAGAAAGACGGCGAAATCGTCGTGCACCGCATCAACGACGAGCACGAGCCGGTCATCGTCAAGACCCTGTACGGCTGGGACAAGCGCGTGCCGACGCAGCAGCTCTGGCACCACAAGTCCTGCGGTCAGTGTGGCAACATCCCCGGCTACCCGGCGTCCCTCTTGTGGCTCATGAACAAGATGGATATTCGTTACCTCGACGAGACCGACCAGACGTCCTGTACGGCCTGGAATTACCACGGCTCGGGCATCGGCAACATCGAGAGTCTCGCCGCTGTCTTCCTGCGCAATTTCCACCAGGCTTATGTCTCGGCCAAGGCGCAGGGACTGCCGGAGGGCTACTTTTTCCCGCTCGTGCATTGCGGGACTTCCTTCGGCAATTACAAGGAAGTACGCGAGTACCTGGTTCACTCGGCCAAGCTGCGCGACCGCGTCAAGACCATTCTCGGCAAGCTGGGCCGCCTCGTTGACGGCAAGCTGCTGATTCCCGAGGAGATCGTGCACTACTCCGAGTGGGTCCACGTGATGCGCGACCGTATCAAGGAACACCAGGTCATCGACTGCGGCAACATCCGCGCGACCGTGCATCCTGCCTGCCATGTCTACAAGATGGTGCCGCAGGACGCGATCTACGACGACGATATCCTCGACGGCAACCGCGTCGCCGTCACGACCGGCATTCTCGAAACGCTCGGCACCCAGGTCATCGACTATTCGACCTGGTACGACTGCTGCGGCTTCGGGTTCCGCCACATTATTTCCGAGCGTGAATTCACGCGCTCTTTCGCCATCGATCGCAAGCTGCGCGTCGCCCAGGAAGAGGCCCGCGCCGACATGATGGTCGGCCACGATACGGGGTGCATCACGACGCTGGACAAGAACCAGTGGATCGGTGCCGCCGCAGGTAAGCCGGTCGAGCTGCCGGTGCTTGCTGACGTGCAGTTCGCTGCCCTGGTCTGCGGTGCTCATCCCTACAAGATCGTGCAGTCGCACTGGCATGCCTCGCCGACGGAAACGCTGTTCGAGAAACTCGGCATCGACTGGCAGGCGAAAAAGAAGGAGTTCGAGGATTACCTCAAGGAAGTCGAAGCGGGTAGAGGCGAAAACCTGTACGACCCGCGGTTGATGATCACCTCCGGCCCCGGCTACAAGGCCGTGGACCACAAAGCCGAATAAGCAAACGTAGGAGGGCCCACAGGCCCGATGCGCGGCTGAAGCCGCTCCTACAGCCGAAGGAGTGAAAGAAGAGATGAGTAAGCCGGTATTGATCGTTGGCGGTGGCCCCGCCGGGCTCGCGGCGGCGCACAGTCTCGCGACCGTTGGCAGAGAGTGCGTCATCGTCGAAAAAGAAGACCGGCTCGGCGGTGCGCCGATCCTCTCCGGCTACGCCAAGCTCGTACCGACGGGCGAGTGGGCCAGGGACGCCATCGGCGGCATGGTCGACCGCGTTGCGGGTGCGCCATCGGTGAAGACCATCACGGGCGCTTCGGTGAGCCGCTTCGACGGACAGCCCGGCAACTTCACGGCCGAGTTGACGAACGGCGATTCCATTGATGCCGGGTCGGTCATCCTGTGTACGGGCTTTACGCACTTCGATTCGGTCAACAAGCCGGAATGGGGGTTCGGTACCTACCCCGACGTCGTCACGACGACGCAGGTCGAGCAGATGATCTCGTCCGGGCAAGGCGTTCGTTGCCCGTCCGACGGGCGTAAGCCGAAGCGCGTCGCGATCCTGCTGTGCGTCGGTTCGCGCGATCGGCAGATCGGACGTGAATGGTGCTCCAAGATATGCTGCACGGTGTCGGCCAACATGGCGATGGAAATTCGCGAGGAACTGCCCGATTGCCACGTGTACATCTACTACATGGACATCCGCACCTTCGGACTGTACGAGACCAAGTACTACTGGAAGAGCCAGGAAGAATTCAAGGTCAAGTACATCAAGGCGCGCATTGCCGAAGTGACCTCGGACGGCGAGCAGCTGATCGTCAAGGGTGAGGATACGCTCGTCAAGCGGCCGATTACGATTCCGTTCGACATGGTCGTGCACGCCATCGGCATGGACCCCAATGTCGACAATCCGAAGATCTCGGAAGTTTTCGGCGTCGATCTCGAGACACACGGCTACATCGACGTCGCCAACCGCTACGGCGACATGGGCGCGACGTCGCGCCCCGGCATCTTCGTGGCAGGATCAGCCACGGGCCCGGAAACCATCGACGACTCGATCGCACAGGGACATGCAGCGGCGATGGCCGTGCTGTCCGGCGACCAGAAGCTGAAGTCCGCGTAATCCACGGTGGCGTCGAAGTCCGCACTGCAGCCCCATGAATTCGAGCGTCCGGTGCTCGATCTCTCGGGTGAGCTGTTGCGTGGCGCGCTACAGTCCATGGTCGCGGGCAGTGAAGAACACGGCGGTGTCGAGCGCTACATCGACGCCGTCAAGCTCAAGAGCACGATGTTCCGGCAGGCGCTGGTCGAGAACGACGTCAAGGCGCTCGATCTCGAGACCTTCAAGGGCCTGTGCACTTTCATGGCGACGGTACGCAGACGGATCAGCGCGTGGCTCAACGAGGAAAAATTCGGCGCGATGCGGGAGCGAATTATCGAGCTGTTCGACGAATCGGAGCACATCGATAATCGCGTCGGCCATTTCTGCGACGCGTTTCCACAGGACAATAGGCATCGCTGGGTTCGGGACCTGGCTGCCGAACTGCTGCATAACGCCGACCCCGAGCGCGTGCCGATGATGAATCGGTGGATCTGGGATGCCAGTGCCAATACGGGCGTTCTCCGGGAAATCTGGCACGCCGACGATATCGATCGCGTGACCATCCGCGTCGCCGACAAATACGGGACGTTCATCATGTTGCGAGAGGAGCTGTCTCAGTTCCTGAGTGACAATGGTGTCTTCCGCGACGTCCTCTATTACGTCGACGTCCTGTGCGCCCAGGTGTATGCGCAGTACATCTGCGAGCAGGGCGGCTCCTATTTGCGCGCCGATTTTACGGCGCCCGAGGACCCGATGCAGCATACGCGGCGCCTGCTCGGCCTCGATGGCGTCCAGCCCGGCAACGGCCGCACACGATTGAAATCCATCGATGGCGAGGCTTATCTCATCGATGACACTTCGCTGAATTAGACGGAACGCCCGCATGCCTATCCATGAAAAATCGTTGATTCGCCCTGAGAACCTCAAGGAACACGACCAGCTCGTGCTCGACGGGGTGGACGTGTCGGGTCACTGGAGCACGTTCATCGAGACGCGGGTCGTCAGCGATTACAACGAGGACCTGCAGGACGAGATCGCTGCGCTGCCGGGCGGAGAGGAAATTCACAGGTGCTGGCAGTGCGGTTCATGCACCAACGCCTGCACGGTCAACGCCATCAACAACGACTTCAACCCGCGCTACTGGATCTACCTTATCCGAATGGGTTACGAGGCTGAACTGCTGCGCGACAAGGACATCATCTGGCAGTGCGTCTCGTGCAACAAATGCACCTACGCCTGTCCGCGAGACGTGTTCCCGGAGGGCGTCATGAAAGCAACGGCGCACTGGCTTGAGCTCAAGGGTCACACGCCGAAATCGCCATCGATGCACTTTGACGAGGTCTTTACGGAGCAGATTGTGAAGACTGGCAAGATCGAGGAGAGCCGCACGATGCAGCGTTTCTTCAAGCGCACGGGACAGGCGCTCGTGCAGCCGTGGATGGTCGAGATGGTCAAGCGCATGCTCAAAGGCCTGCCGGTCGGGCTGCTCACGCGCATGGGCCTGGCAACGCTCGTTGCGCCGCGCACAAAAAACTGGTCGAAGGCCTCCGCGGCGATCCAGGAGTACATCGATGAACAACACGAAAAACGCGAGCGGGCGCTGAATCTCGGCGAACTGGTCGAAACGGCCAAGCGCGACGTGGCGGCCTGACGAGGACTGTTGATGAGCACTAAGAAGGACAAGTACAAGAAGGTCGCCTATTACCCGGGCTGCGCGCTCGAGGGCAGCGGCCATGCCTACAATCGTTCGACGAAAGCGGTCGGCAAAAAGCTTGGCCTCGATCTCGTCGAGGTAAAGGACTGGAATTGCTGCGGGGCGATGGAGGTCAAGAACATCGACCCGAAGATCCAGACATACCTGTCATCGCGCGTCATGTCGACGGCCGCCAACGAAATGGACATGGACGTCGTTATGGCGCCTTGCAACGGCTGTTACCACAATCTCAAGAAAGCCGAGTACGATCTCGCCAATGACGACGAGTCCGCCGAGGTCGTCGATCGCCTGTCGCAGAAAGCCGGCCACAAGACCTACAAGTCGGGGCAGGTCGAAACGATACATGCGCTCGACTGGATCAAGGAAGCCATTGGCGAAGAGGGCCTGCGCGAACGTGTCAGGAATTCGCTCGAGGGCATCAAGGTCGCGAACTACTACGGCTGCATGTACACGCGCCCGCGCCACATCTTCCCGGAGAAGGACCAGGGCCCGGGCAGCGAATCGACGTCCAAACCGCATTTCATGGACGACCTGCTCGCGGCGGCAGGCGCCGAAAACGTCGAATTTCCGCTCAAGACGGCCTGTTGCGGCGGTGCCCACACCCTGTCCGACAGCGACACCTCGACCAAGCTCGTGCTGAATATCCTCAAGGCGGCGAAGATGGCGGGCGCCGACGTCATCGCCACGGAATGCCCCACGTGCCACTCGGGGCTCGAGATGCACCAGATTCGCGCCGAGAAGAGCCTCGGTGAGACAGTGGACATCAAGATCCTGTACTTCACGCAGTTGCTCGGCATGGCGCTGGGCCTGAAGCCGAGGAAAGTGGGCGTTCACGAAAACGTGTCGGACTCGATCGGCTTCCTCAAGGAAAAAGGCCTCGGATGAGGACACTCGCCGAGCTCGAGTCGATCTTCGACGAGCCGCCGTCGACGGCCGACCCGGGCGCCGCAGCCGAGCGCCTGCTGCGGGCCAGCGAAGAAGTGCTGGAACACTGGGTGACCGCCAGGGGCGAGGAGCCGACACGCGATGAGCGCGAGGGCTTTCGACTGCTGGCGCTCCACCGCCAGGGCGCGACGGGGGATCCGAGTTTCAATGCGTGCCGCGAAACCTGCCGCGAGGTCGCCTATCACTACAATCTCGTGACCCTGCAGCCTGAGCATGCGGATATTACGGATCGCTTAAGTATGATGGCTCTGGTATCCAAGCACCTGTATTTGTTCATAACCGGCAAACTGCAGGTGGCCGGCCTGGGGGATTTTTGTTGCTCGTCCAGACCGATACGCGCAGCGCAGGACACGGCAACCACAAGGCATAAGGAGACTTAGCGATGCCATCTGTACGGGGATGTAACCTTCCTGACGAATTGCTGTACGACGTCGACAACCACATCTGGTTTTCCGAGGTGGGTGACGGCACCGTGAAGATCGGTATGACCGCCGTCGCGACGGCGATGGCCGGTAAACTGGTCGCCTACACACCGAAGAAAGTGGGCCGCAGCGTCCGCGCCGGCAAATCCTGCGGCACCCTGGAATCCGGCAAGTGGGTCGGCCCCGCCAAGTCGCTGGCCGGCGGTGAGGTTGTAGCGGTCAACGAAGAGCTCGTGGCCGAGCCGAGCCTCGCCAATGAAGACCCTTACGAGCGGGGCTGGCTGATCATCCTCAAACCCGAGGACTGGGATTCGGTCAAGGGATCACTGGTCGCGGGCAGTGACGTGTCCGGACCCTATGAAGCCAAGATGGACGCTGAAGGCTTCGGCGGCTGCGCTTGAATACCGACGAGAAGACCGCCCTGTTGCCCGAGGACGTCGAGAAGCTCGGCGAGCTGCATGATATGGCTTCGCACGCTGTCGAGCTCCTCAAAGCCATGGCCAACGAATGGCGCCTGATGATCCTGTGCCAGCTCGCAGAAGGCGAAAAAAACGTCAGCGAATTGCAGGCCATTCTCGGGCTCAGCCAATCGGCGTTGTCGCAGCACCTTGCCGTATTGAGGCGCGAGCGCATCGTCACCTCGCGCAAGCAGGCACAATCGGTCAGTTATTCGCTGGCGGGCGACGAGGCGCCGAGAGTCATGCACACCCTACACGACGTATTCTGCAAAACGCAGGGGAGTAATGATGAGTAACACAGTAAGAAAGACCACGGCCGCTCTGTTGGCGACGGGGTTATTTGCTTTCAGTGGCGCCGCGTTGGCCACCAACGGTTATTTCACGCACGGCGTGGGTACCGAGTCGAAGGGTATGGGCGGCGCCGGTGTCGCCTCTCCCGCCGGCAACGGTGCAATTGCGACGGCGACCAACCCGGCGCTGGGCGTTTTCGCCGACGACAAGTGGCAGGTGGGCATGGCGATCTTCAGTCCGATGCGTTCCTACACGGCGCGCGACAGCCTGTCGGGCGGATTTGGCGGCGCGTTCGCGCTAGGCGCCGGCACCTATGACAGCAAGAACGAGGCATTCCCGATTCCTTACGTGGCCAAGAACTGGGCCCTCAATAATCGCAGTGCGCTGTCGTTCATTTTCTACGGCCGCGGCGGCATGAACACGGAATGGGACAGCGGGCAGACGGCGAGCCTCGATCCGACGGGGCAGGGCGGCACGCCATCGACTTTCCCCGGGGTGTACGGCGGCGGCAAGGCCGGCGTCGACCTCATGCAGGCGTTTCTCAGCGTCAACTATTCGTTCAAGGTCAACGACCAGTTCGTCGTAGGCATCGGCCCCGTCGTAGCGGCACAGGTGTTCGAAGCGGACGGCCTCGCCCAGTTCACGGGATTCACGAAGACCTTCGCCGACACGTTCGCCGGCCTGCTGCAGCAGGGCGTGGCCCTGCCGCAGGCGCAGCAACAGGCTGCGGCCGCCGTCACGAGCCTGACCAACAACGGGCGCGACACGTCAACGGGCTTCGGTGTTGCCGCGGGCGTGTGGACGGGTTCCGACAGCCTCAGCTTCGGCCTCGCCTACCAGTCCAAGATGTCGATGAGCGAGTTCGACAAGTACTCGGACCTGTACGCAGAGCAGGGCGGCTTCGACATACCGTCGGCCATCAAGGCAGGTCTGTCGTTCATGGCCGGCGAGGCCATGCGCGTCAATTTTGACGTCGAGCGCATCAATTACAGCGACGTCGATTCCGTTCACAACCCGATCATGCCGCTGTTGACGCAGTGCTTCACGGCCAATCCTCTGGCGACGTCATCGGATGGCTGCCTGGGCGGCCCGAACGGCGCCGGTTTCGGCTGGGACGACATGACGGTGTACAAGGTCGGCTTCGAGTGGGCCGCGGATGAGGACAATACCTGGCGCTTCGGCTTCAGCTACGGCGAACAGCCGATCCCGTCGTCAGAAGTGTTGTTCAATATCCTGGCGCCGGGCGTCATGGAACAGCACATGACCGTCGGCTGGACGCACCGTCGGCCAAACGACCACATCATGTCGTTCTCGTTCATGTACGCGCCGTCGAAGGAGGTCAGCGGCAACAATACTTTCGATGTGCAGCCGATCACGCTGGAAATGAGCCAGCTCGAATTCGAATTCGCGTATCGCTTCTAGGAGTTACTGATGAAGGCCAGGATCCTGATGGCCGTAGTCACGATGACGGCGCTGTTGACAGCGCCGTTTTCGTATGCGGCCGTCGACGACATCGGCATATTCGAGACCGTGTACGTTTCGGACGTGTCGTTCGATGAAACAGCATCGGCGCTTGACGCCGCGTTTGCGACATCGAAACTTGAACTGCATGCCACGCACGAGGTGCGATTGCCCGACGACCTGCACAGGGCTCGCATCTATGTCCTGACGTCGCCGGCCTACGCCGCTGCGGCGAAGGACGAGTCGCCGCGCACGGTGTCGGCCCAGGTTCTTCGTGTGGCGCTGTACACGACCGGCGAAGAGCAAAAGACGTTCGTCAACATGGCGAATACGGTTGCGCATGCCATGGTGTTCTACGCCGACTCCGGGAATTACGACGCGCTCCTGGCAGCTGCCGGAGCGGCCGCCGAAGAGATTCGCGAGCTCGTGTCAGTGATTCCGGGAACTGCGTTGCGCGAGCAGCGTGACCCGATGCGCAAGGAAAAGCACTACAACAAGTACAAGGGCGACGGTCCTGCGCGCATGATGGCGAAGTTCCGCACGTTCGAGAAAAGTCAGCTGGAAATCCTCGCCGACGATTCCGCCGACATCGATGCCGTCGTCGAGGCCGTCAGAGCGGCGATCGCTGCGCGCCCGGTCTCGGGAGCGGATGACTCGACAGGCTGGGAAGAACTTGCGGTGATCAAGCTGCGCGACGATGCGGTCTACATCGGCGTGACCAATCCCTACATCGAGGACCGCATGGTGCGGATCAACTCGCGCTTTCGCAGGGACGGCAAGAGCGAGAAATCGCCATACCCGGGCGTAGATCACGTTGCGGCCCTGCCGACCGAGATCCTCGTCGTGCGTGAAGGGTCGGGCACGAAAGTCCTTCACTATGGCCAGATGTGGCGCATGCAGCTGTACTTCTGGGATTCGGGCTACCGCGCCTTCACGGCCAACGTCGGCGTGCCGAGCGCAATCGCCACCTCGATCGCCGAGACCGTCGGGGGTACGTGACCGGACGGTGCCGGCTGGAGCCGGAAGCCAGGTGCTTCGAATGAGACTAAATAGCATTTAGCATTGACTTCCGTCTCAAGCGCGGATGCAATCGCGACATGTTTCCTGCTCCCGTCGGTTTCCCTGGGGGGACAACCCCCTTCGCGCGCCTTTCCCGGGCGCTCGCCTGCGTGTTGTTGCTCGCGCCGCCAGCGACCCTCGCCGAAAACCCCGTCGAATTCGCGGCGACCTACAGGGGCGACCTGTTGCGCAACTCATCCGACGGCATTGCAACCGGCACGCGGTATCTCGACGACCTCTACGTGACGCTGCGCGCGGATCTCGGCGCAACGCCGGGAACCGGCACGCTGTTCCTCGGCGGTCTTTACAACAACGGCACGCTGTTCTCGAGCGATCTCGTCGGGGACCTGCAGGTCGTGAGCAATATCGAAGCCTACGAGGCTTGGCGCCTTTTCGAGGCGTGGTTCGCGTTCGGCGGCGAGCGCTGGTCCCTGCTCGCCGGGCTCTACGATCTGAACTCGGAATTCGACGTTAACGGGGCCGGCGCGATCTTCCTGCACAGTTCCCACGGAATCGGCGCGGACATCGGCCAGACCGGCCGCAATGGGCCGGGCATCTTCCCTGTCTCGGCACTCACACTGCGCGGCAGTGTGAGTGTCGGTTCCGGTCGCCTGAGCGCCGCGGTTCTCGACGGCGTGCCGGGCGACGCCAATGATCCTTCAAGCAATCGCGTCAGGCTCGACAGCGACGAAGGTGCGTTGTTGATTGCCGAGTTCAGCCGGCCGCTGGATGAATCGATGCGTGCGTGGGGCGGATACTGGGCGTACACGGAGCGTTTCGAACGCCCCTTCGAGACGGGACCGCCGGCCGCGAGCGACGGCTGGTACCTTGGCGTAGAGGGACGGCTCGATTCCTCTTACGGCCCGCTCGAGTGGTTCGTCCGCTATGGCCGCGCCGCAGCCGACGTGAACGTGTTCGCGGACTACGCCGGAGCCGGGCTCGTGACGCGTTCGCCGCTGGGCGCGCGTCCTGACGACCGCGTCGGCGTGGCCGTGGCATCGGGGGGCGCGGGCGGGCCCTACCGTCGCTGGCTCGAGCAGGGCGGGTCCGCCCCCCGTGCGCGCGAGACGGCCTGGGAACTGACCTATCGCCTGCCGCTCGGCGAGCACCTCGTCCTGCAGCCCGATATCCAGTACGTGCAGAATCCGGCCGCAAACCGCGACCGCGGCGATGCGCTCGTCCTCGGGCTGCGCTTCGAACTATCGTATTGATGCATAATGCGTCTTTGACGCGGCATCGCCGCTGCAGCTCTCCAGGTTCAATCCATGAAGAAGACCAGACTCGGTCCTGATTTTCTACGTCAACAGATTGTCGGCGTCGACTCCACGTTCGAAACGCCATTCGGCGAACGGCTGATGGTCTACTGCGATTACACGGCATCGGGTCGCTGCCTGCGCTTTGTCGAGTCCTATCTGCAGGGATTGCAGCGCGTCTACGCCAACACCCACACCGAGGACGACATTACGGGTCGCAGCATGAGCCAGCTGCTGCACGAGGCCGAGCAGGCCATCAAGGACTCGGTCAACGCCGGCCCGCAGGGCCGCATCATCGCCTGCGGCACCGGCGCGACCGGCGCCATCGACAAGCTGCAGCAGATAATCGGCGTTACCCTGGCGCCCGCGACGCGCCGCAACCTGGGGGAACTGCTCGACCAGGAAGCGATCGCGAAAACGCAGCCCGTCGTGTTTATCGGCCCCTACGAACATCACTCCAATGAATTGTCGTGGCGCCAGTCGATCGCGACCACGGTCCAGGTCCGGCTCGATGCGTCCGGGCAAATCGATCTGGCGCATCTCGAGGAGCTTTTGCAACGGCCGGAGTACCAGGGCCGCAAGCTGATCGGCTCGTTCTCGGCCGCATCCAATGTCACCGGAATGCGCAGCGATGTGCGCAAGATAACGGCGCTGCTGCACAGGCACGGCGCGATTGCCTGCTTCGACTTTGCCGCGTGCGCCCCCTACGTCGATATCGACATGAATCCCGCGCCGGCGGGTAATGGGGAGGATCCCAGCATCGATGCGATCTTTATCTCGCCGCACAAGTTCCTGGGCGGCCCCGGCTCGAGTGGTGTGCTCGTCTTCAACGAACGCATATACGATCGGGACCTGCCGCCGAGTGTCAGCGCAGGCGGCACGGTCGACTACGTCGGAATGGCCGACCAGGACTTCATCACGCACATCGAGGAGCGCGAGAAGGCCGGCACACCGGGCGTGTTGCAGACGCTCAAGGCGGGGCTCGTATTCCAGATCAAGGACGCCGTCGGCACTGATGTCATACACCGGCGCGAGAACGAGTACTCGCGTCGCGCGCTCAGGAGCTGGGGCCAGGACGACAACATCGAGATTCTCGGAAACCCCGATCCGGAGAGCCGAGTGGGCATCATTTCATTTAATGTCCGGGGCGCGAGCGGCAAGTACCTGCATCACAAACTATTGACCGTCCTGCTCAATGACCTGTTCGGGATCCAGTCGCGTGCCGGCTGCTCCTGTGCCGGACCCTACGGCCATCGCCTGCTCGACATCGATGAGGCGACGTCCGAGAAATACCGCGTCGCCGTGCGGCGGGGGCTTTGCGGGCTCAAGCCCGGCTGGTGCCGCGTTGGCCTGCACTGGGTCATGGACGACGCCGAGGCGAATTACGTCATCGAAGCCGTGCATTTCCTCGCGCGCGAAGGTCACCGGTTCCTGTCACTGTATAACTTCGACCTGGATACGGGCACCTGGGCACACAAGCACGGGTCTGCGGCGCTGGCCGAGTTTTCGCTCGACGCGGCGCTTGCGGCGAAGCAGGGCGAGCCTGTGACACTGTCCCTTCCGCTCAGGAAGCAGCTGTACCGCCATTACATGAGCGAGGCACAGAAGATCGCCGACCGCCTGCGCAATGAACCCGCAGCGAAGCTGCGGTCGCTCGAGGGTGAACTGGGCGAACTGCAATTCTTTGCGATGCCGGACGATGACCGGCAGGCGCACTAGCTATCCGCTTTCACCTAGTTGTTCCTGGCCCCCTGGTCGATCCAGAGGCCGATCGTTTCGATCGCGTCGGCTGACAGCATTACGCCGCGACCGGTGGCAAGCGATTCCTCGTTGTGAGGCGGCATGCGAATTTCGGGCGCGGTCTTTCCTGCGACGACGAGGTAGAGCGAACTCGACAAGCGGCTGCCCGGAACCACGACCGGCCCGAACTTCGTCCCCTTCATGACACCGTCGTAGTCGGTCACCAGGTATTCGCTGCGCTGCGCACCTTCCCCGGTGCCGCTGTGGCAGTTGATGCAGTAACGATCGAGTATCGGCAGGACATCGTCCGAGAAACTGACCTGGCCCTGCCCGCAGGCCGTCAAGAGCAGGGTCGGCGTGAGCCACAACAGCGCGCGTCGTGTCGGTATCATCGCAGTCTCCCCGTGGTTTCCTCAGGCGTCTGATCGACACCAGATTCGACTATGCGGCGCACTCTCGCCAGTGGTCAATTCGGGTATATACGCACGGCGAAAATATCCTCCCGGACGACAGGCTTGGCGAGAATATTGCCGACGTCGGGAAATCCAGGTTCGTTCGCGTAACGCCGGTACAGGGGCATGAATACGGGCGCCATGGCCAGCGTATCCAGTTTCTCGAAAAACTCCTGTCCGGACCAGGTACGACGCGACGGCAGGCAGCACCGCTGGAAACGGCCGAGAATGACGTCGAGCGATTCTGCGCCCGCCGATTGTTCCCGCAGTGCAACGTCGGCCAGCAGGGCAATTGCGGCACCGCTCCAGTAGATCTTGTAGCGCGCCCGCCGGACCCCTTCGCGAGCCGCCTCGTTGGGTGACAGACTTGGCCGGGATGCACGCCCGCGCTCGAATCCCGCGGTCAGTTCTCGCAGCGCTCTGCGTATTGAATAATGGCCGGCGCGCGCCATGAGGACATTCTGGTAGTAACTTGCAAAACCCTCGGAGATCCAGCGCTGCCTCCAGCTGATGCGCGGCAGCATGAGGTGGCTGAATTCGTGCGTGAGGGTCCAATCGGCATAGAACTCGCCGATCGGGCGATCGGCGTCGATGTAAAGCTCGATCGTTTCTTTACCGCTGCGCGTCACGCGGGCGAACGGCACCGGCGATCGCGATTCGCGTGAGCCGCTGCGACGCGGAATGACGACGATACCTATCTGCTCGAGCGGAAAGCGCCCGTAAACGTGGGTAAGGTCGGCGGCAACGTCCTGCAACCAGCGAACGACGGCATCCGCTTTGGATTCCGCGAGTGGTCCGGCAAAGCGGATCTGCAGGGTTGTACCGACGGATTCTGCTTCCACGTACCGCGCGCCGGCCGTCGCCGAGGAAAGCAGCAGGGCAGACAGCAGGAACAGCCTCTTACAAAAATGCGTCGTGTCCGGCATCTGTACTTCGACTGCGGTTCAGCAGCCGAGTTCAGGTCGGGCAACAGATGCATGACCACGAGCGTCGCGATCGCCGGCCAGGGCCCCGGAAACAGTTTATCCCGGCCTGCCAATACAGTAAGGTCTGCCCCCAACAGGCAATGCGCGCGACAGCGCGCGAAGTGGGAGATCGGGATGCCGGGCAGCCTCGACAATGGCAACACGCAGCTGAGCAGGCACTGGATTCGCGGAGAAGCCGGCGAAGCCGCCTCTGCCAATCGCGAGCTGCTCGCCCTGATCGAAGACTTCACGCGCAATAGCGCAATAGACGAAGTCCTTGGTGTCGTTTCCGCCTGGGAGCCGGCCGACGTCGGCGACCTCATGATCTACCTGCCGATCAAGTATGCGCGCCGCCTGTACGGCTGGCTGCCGACCGAACTCGCGTCGGCCGTGCTCGCAGAGGTCAGCATCGACCTGCGCTCCAATCTCGTCGAGCACGAAGACATCGACCGCATCGCGGAAATCACCGAGGGCCTGGAGGAAGACGATGCCGTAGAACTCCTCGACGACCTGCCTTCGCCCATCGCTGAGCAGGTGCTACGGCGACTGTCCGCCGGCCAGGATCTGCGCGAAAGGCTCGAGTTCGAGGAAGACACGGCCGGCGAGGTCATGACCAGCAAGTTCGTCGCGGTGCTCGACGACTGGGACGTCAGGACCGCGACGCGCGCGGTGCGCAAGATGGCGGCCGAGATCGAGTCGTTCTACGAAGTTTACGTCGTCAACGAGGCGCGCCAGCTCGTCGGTCGCCTACAGCTCCGTGACCTGCTGCTGAACAAGAAGAAGACCAGGATCCGCGACATTATGCGCGAGGTGCCGGTCTTCGTGCATCCCGATGCCGACCAGGAAGACGTCCTCGAATTCGCGAGAATGTACGACGTGCAGACCATTCCGGTCGTCGACGAGGAGCACCACGTCATCGGCCGCATCACGGTCGAGGAATTGCAGGAGATCGTTCGGGACGAGGCCGAGGAAGACATCATGCTCATGAGCGGCCTGGCACCCGATGCGCTGCCCGACGATTCGGTCAGGCGTATTATACGGGGCCGGCTACCGTGGCTCGCGGGCGGTCTCGTCGGTGCGGTGCTGGCCGGCGCCGTCGTCGGCTCTTTCGAAGAGCAGCTCAAACAGGCTGCTATTCTCGCCAGCTTCATCCCGGTCGTCATGGCCATGGCCGGCAATGCGGGCATCCAGGCCTCGACGGTCACCGTGCAGGGCCTTGCCGCGGGCAACCTCTGGATCGGCGATCTCGGTGGACGCGTGGTCAAGGAGCTCTTGGGTTCGCTGATCAATGGCGCATTGATCGCCGTCGCGCTCGGCCTCATCGTCGTCGCGGTATCGCAATTCACGTCCTTCGAGGCGCCCGTGCGGCTGGCGACCGCAGCGGGACTGTCGGTGCTTCTCGTGACGATGATTGCGGCAACGCTCGGGTCGACGATTCCGCTCGTGCTCAATCACTTCGACATCGATCCCGCTGTCGCGACCGGCGTCTTCATCACGACGGCCAACGATATTCTCGGCGTGCTGGTCTACTTCACGGTGGCGTCGGCAATATATCTGACCGCCATTACCTGACGTGCCGTAAAGAGGCTTGTGCCTCAGTCCTTGGCGCCGCCGGCCGTTTTTTTCGATTTTGTTTTCTTGCCGGTTGCCTTTTTGCGCGGCGCCTTCTTGATCGTCTTCTTACTCATCGCCGTGCGCGACGCCGCTTTGAGCAGGTCGGCCAGCGACGCTTCGATACACTCGACGAAGAACCGAATGTCCGGCAGCGTTTCACGGGTCGACGTGACGTTGAAGGTTATCTTGCCGTCGTAGCTCGGGGTTGCAATGAACAAACCCATGCCGTCGGCAAGCGGCGCTATCCCGTAAGTCGCAATTTGCCGGGCTCCGTTCATGAACATGGGCACCTGCGGACCCGGCACGTTGGAAATGAACAGGTTGCAGATATTGGCGGCCATGCCTGCTCGCAGAACGAGCCGTCCCGCTGTCACCATCGTCGCCGCGGGTACGTGTTGGCTCAGGTCGGTCATCAGGCGAGCCGAAACGCCTGCGCGGGCTTCCTTGCTCTTCTGCGTCGCGGCATGAATGGTCCTGAGCCTCACGATCGGGTCTTCGATGTCCGTGAAGATCGGCGTCGTCATCGACGTGATCCGGTTCCCGGGGCCGTCCGGCTCGCTCGCATGGCCGCTGCGCGCATTGATCGGGACCCAGGCAACGAGCGAATCGGCGGGCAGCTCCCGGTGGTGTTTCAGGTATTTGCGCAATGCGCCGCCGCAAATCGCGAGCACGACGTCGTTGATCGTGCAGCCCGGCACGAACTCGCGAATCGTCTTGAGGTCGTCGAGGTGTACCGTCGTGGCGTCGAACATCTTGTGCGGGGACGCATTGCAATTGAAGCGAGTGTCCGGGACCGGTTTGGGCACCGTTTGCTGGGCCGACTGCGCGGACAGCGAATCCTGCACCCAGCGATACACCGCCGGGGCTGAGCGCATGACGGCATCGGTCATGCCGATCGGGGATCTCACGGTATTCCAGACAGCCCGGCTCGCCATCTCGAAGATGCCTGGCCGCGGACTGTGGGTAGCTTCCACGGCGTCGAGGGGCACGGCCGGCGTGCCCTTGTTGTCGATATCCATCAACGCGCCGAAATACTTGACGATCGACGCGCCGTCGACGGCGGCATGGTGCAGTTTCGTCGCGATGGCGTAACAGCCCTCGGGAACGCCCTCGACGCGGTCGAGGCCCTCGATCACGAGCATTTCCCACAGCGGTCGGGACAGGTTCAGCGGCCGTGCGTGAAAACGGGCCAGCTGGATGCAAAATTGTCGCCAGTCACCGGGTTCGGGCAGGCGCGCGTGCTGCACGTGGTATTCGAGGTCGAAGTGCTCGTCATCCACCCAGTACGGGAAATCGAGTTCCAGCGGCACGCGGACGAGACGACGCCGGAACAGGGGGTTCATGTGCAGGCGGCCTTCGACGTGCGCGAGAATATCTTTGAAGCGCACGGTCTTTCCGCCAGGCACGGTCGTCGGGTCGAAGATGGCGACCGCCGTCACCTGGATATGGTTGTCCTTCGACTCCATGTACAGGAACTGGGCGTCTTGCGGGCTGAGTTGGTCCATTAGTTCTTCACGGCTCTGAGCGGCTTGACGATATGGCCATCGCGATCCTGGCCCAGGGCGCGCAGATACATATCGCGAACGTCGTTGACGTGATCGTCGATGGTCTCCGACAACCATTGGCCGGTATCGACCGGCGGCAGGACTTCGACATCCACGGTGGCTGGATGGTAGATCGCCGATCCTTTCGGCATAACGTCGACCGAGTTGTGAATGACGATAGGCACGATTGGCACGCCGGCCTGCGCGGCCAGGTGGAATGCGCCTTTCTTGAAAGGTGCGAGCTTCGTCGTAATCGAACGCGTGCCCTCGGGCGACACGCATACCGACTTGCCTTCGATACGCATCGTGTCGACGAGCGCGCCGAGCGCCTCCACGGCCTTGTCGTGGTCCTTGCGGTCGATCAGCACGACGCCCGAGAACTCGAGGATACGGCCGATCAAGGGGATGTCGCCGATTTCCTTTTTGCCGATACCGCTGATGTCGCGACGCAGCAGTCGGGCCACGATGACCATATCCACATTGCTCTGGTGGTTGAACAGGAACACGGCCGGCCGGTGGGACCAGAGATGATGCTCGCCCTTGATGCGCAGGTTGAGGCCGATCAGCGCGCTCGCCAGGTCGGCAAACACGGACAGGCTGAAGTTGATGGCGTCGCGGCGCGAACCCGTCAGCGCCCAGATCGGCAGGCCGGCAAAAAACGAGGCCATGAGGCTGGCCGGCACCATGGCCGTGCGCAACAGATCGCTTGGCATCGGCCGGCCGCGACTGGCAAAGCGTCGCACTGGCCAGCCGCGTCGTTCCGCGATGGCCAGCAGTTTGCCGCTCGGATTGAGCGGCCGGGGGTTGCCGACCCGCTCGAGCAGGGCCAGGTCGTCGGTGCTGTCCGAGTAGAAGAAACTCTTCGACAGGTCGATGCCGTGCTCCTCGGCCAGCGATTCGGCGGCAATGACCTTGCCCGGACCGAAACAGATCGGACGCACCACACCGCCTGTGAATTCACCGTTTTCCACCTGCAGGTGCGTGCACAGCACGTGCTCGATGTCGAGGCTGCGGGCCGCGGGTGCCACCTGGTAAGGCGTCGCCGAGGAGATGATGGCCACGGTGTGGCCCTTGCGCAAATGCGTTTCGACGAGCGCGCGCGTCTCTGGATAGATCTGGCGGGCGATGTGCGATTTGAACACCTCCTCGCCAAAGGCGGAATAGCTGTCCTCGCGCACACCCCGCAGGAACTGGGAGGCCGCCAGCATCAGCGCGGGGAACCCGAGGATCCCGATCCCGAAACTGGCCATGACGCTGATCAATTCGACGACATCGCGGGGCGACATGTGGCCGCGCTTGAGCTGTTCCTGGAAGAAGGCGATGGCCGAGTAGCCCGAGATGATCGTGCCGTCGAAATCGAACAACGCCCCGATTTCCGGGCCGTCGGGAAGGCTCTCGATCTCTGCAACGACGTTTTGATAAACCAAGGAAGGGTCCTCTCTGCACCCCATTGTAAAACGGCGCGCACCTGCCGCACCAAGTATTTTTACAGTTTTCCGGGCGCGCTATAGTGTCCGGATGATATCTGTTGCCCCCATGATGGACTGGACGGACCGGCATTGCCGCTATTTCATGCGCTTGCTGAGCCCGAGCGCGCTGCTGTACACGGAGATGGTGACGGCAGCGGCTATCCTGCACGGCGATGCGGCTCGCCTCCTGCGCTTCAGCCCAGAGGAACACCCCGTGGCGCTGCAGCTGGGCGGCTCGGACCCGGACTGGATGGCGCAGGCGGCGGCACAGGGCGCTGCCTGCGGCTACGACGAGATCAATATCAACGTCGGCTGCCCGAGCGACCGCGTGCAGAGCGGCCGTTTCGGTGCCTGCCTGATGGCCGACCCGGAACTCGTAGCGCGGTGTTTCACGGCCATGCAGCGGGAATCCGACGCGCCGGTCACCGTCAAGTCGCGCATCGGGATCAACGAGCAGGACTCCTATGCCTTCCTGCAGCGCTTCGTCGCGACGCTCGCGGACGCGGGCTGTCGCAAATTCGTCGTCCACGCGCGCATCGCGATTCTCGAGGGATTGAGCCCCAAGGAGAACCGCAGCGTGCCGCCGCTGGACTACGAGCGCGTCTACCGACTCAAAGAGGCGTGCCCGGAACTCGAGATCGTCATCAATGGCGGGCTGACGAGTATCGAGTCCGTGGATGCGGCGCTGGAACACGTCGATGGTGCGATGATCGGCCGGCAGGCCTACCACCGGCCTTATTTCCTCGCCGAGCTCGAGGCGCATCGCAACGCCGCCTGGCAGGCGCCGTCGCGGCGCACCGTCGTCGAGCAGATGCTGCATTACATTGACGCCTGCATGGCCGAGGGCGCGTCACTGCACAGCATTACGCGGCACATGCTCGGGCTCTACGCGGGCCGACCCGGCGCGCGCGCCTGGCGCCGTTACATCAGCGAGCGCGCGCACCGCGAGGGCGCCGGCAGCGAAGTGCTTGTCGATGCACTAAACGCCATGACTGCGGCGGCCGGGGCAGCTACAATGCACGGCCCCGAGACGAACGAGAGTGCGAGCATTACATGAGCGCCAAATCCGCCAGCCAGCAACCCACCATGGCCGAGCAAGCCGACAAGCACGACCTGTACGAACTCTCGGTACAGAACGTCGAGAACGAAATCGAATTCCTGCAGACGACGTTTCGGACCCTGACAGGGCGTCGCGCCTACCTGTTCCGCGAAGATTTCTGCGGCACGGCGAGTGCCTCCTGTGAGTGGGTGCGCCAGGGCAGGGAATACCAGGCCATCGGAGTCGATATCGACCCTGCCGTGCTCGAGTGGGGACGGAAGCATCGCGTTGGCAGACTTGACGCCGAGGATCGCGCCCGGGTCAGTTTGCTCGAGTCGGATGTCATGACCGTGGAGACGCCCAGGGTCGATCTCCTGGCGGCGTTCAATTTCAGTTACTTCATATTCGACACTCGCGACAAGCTGCGCGCCTACTTTCGGCGCGCCTACGAGGCGCTGAAGGACGATGGCGTATTCTTCTGCGACATGTTCGGCGGCCCCGAGGCCCAGGAAGAGACCAAGGAGAAGACCAAGCACAAGAAGCACGGCTTTACCTACGTCTGGCACCAGGCCAGGTTTCACCCCGTCACGCACTATATTCGTTGCCACATTCACTTCCACTTCAAGGACGGATCGAAGATGAAAAAGGCGTTTACCTACGAGTGGCGCCTGTGGAATGC
Organism: Woeseiaceae bacterium; assembly: GCA_041602775.1. Taxonomy (GTDB): domain Bacteria; phylum Pseudomonadota; class Gammaproteobacteria; order Steroidobacterales; family Woeseiaceae; genus UBA1847. Next base: position 54,255 of record JBFIFN010000008.1, read on the forward strand.
TCCCGAAATCCGCGAGCTGCTGCTCGAGGCAGGATTCCGCTCCGCCACGGTTTACTGGGAAGGCGAGGACGAGGACGGCGAGGGCAATGGTGAGTTCACGCCTGACGAGAAGGGCGAGGCCGACCTGGCGTGGATCGCGTACGTCGTGGCACAGAAATAGTTTAAGAAATAGTAGTATTATTAGCCGCTTGGGCCAGTAAGCTGTGAGCCGCGTTATGGCAAAAGACCTTGAAGTCGCAATCGTGTTTGCTGACGTTGTCGGCAGCACTCAACTGTATGACAAGTTCGGCGACACCAAGGCGAGTGAGACGGTCGCGCATTGTCTCGACATCATGAAAGACGCGACTCACCAGTTCAACGGCACGGTCATCAAGACCATCGGTGACGAGGTGATGTCGACCTTCGAAACCGTCGACGATGCGATGGGCGCCGCGGTCATGATGCAATCGCGCGTCACCTCGGAAACCAAAGAGGACGGTATTCCCGTCTCGATCCGCATCGGCTGCCACTACGGACCCGTGGTGCAGGAGCAGAACGATATTTTCGGGGCCGCGGTGCACACGGCGAATCGCATGACCTCCCAGGCCAAGGCGAAGCAGATCGTGATTTCCGGGTTTACGGTCGAGCAAATGAGCCCCGACCTCAGGAAGCAGACGCGACAGATCGACGTGGCGACCGTGCGCGGCCGGCTCGACGAGGTCGCGCTGTACGAACTCGTCTGGCAGCCTGAGGAAGCGACGAGCATGCTGCCCACCATCGAATGGGAAAGCCGTGACCGGCGGGCTTCGAAGCTGCTGCTGAATTTCCGCGACTCGACGATCGAGGTGTCGGACAAGCGCAAGTCCATCGCGCTCGGCCGTGCCGAAGACAACGACCTCGTGGTCAAGGGCAACCTGATCTCGCGCATCCATGCGAAAATCGAAATGCGCCGCGGCAAGTTCGTGCTGGTCGACCAGAGCACGAACGGGACGTTTATCCAGAACACGCGCGGCAAAGAGACCTTTGTGCGCCGCGACACGACGGAGCTCGGCGACGAGGGCACGATAGGCCTCGGCCGGGCCGAAAAGGCCGGCTCGAATCTCGCTATTTACTACAAGGCCATCAACTGACCCGGCTGCGCGGCCTCGCTCGGCGCCGCGTTACGAGGCCTTTGCGAGTTGCGCATCCAGCGCGTCGGCGACGCGTTTCTGTTGCCGCCGAAGTTCGTCGGGCAGGCGGTCGCCGTAGCTCTCGAGATACTCGAGCACCGAGGTCATCTCGTCGCGCCACTGGTCCGAATGCACCGTCAGCAGTTCCTCGAGGGTCTCGCGTTCGATATCGAGGCCGGTCGTGTTCAGGTCCTCGATGTGGGGCAGGAAGCCGATCGGCGTTTCCTCGGCGCCCGCGCGGTGTTCGCATCGCTCGATGATCCACTCGAGTACGCGGATGTTCTCCCCGAATCCCGGCCACAGGAAATCGCCGTCGTCATTCTGGCGGAACCAGTTGACGTGGAAAATTTTGGGCAGGTGCTCGGACCGCTCCGGGAACGACAGCCAGTGGGCCCAGTAATCGGCGAAGTTGTAGCCGCAGAACGGCTTCATGGCCATCGGGTCGCGGCGCACGACGCCGACGTCGCCGACCATCGCCGCTGTTGTTTCCGACGCCGTGCCGGCGCCGACGAGAACCCCGTGTTCCCAGCTCTTTGCCTCGAAGACGAGCGGCGCCACCTGCTTGCGCCGTCCGCCGAAAACGATCGCCGAGATCGGCACGCCTTCGGGCGCCTCGGCGAGCCTGGAATAGCTCGGGTTGTTCGTGGCGGCCACCGTGAACCTCGAGTTCGGGTGCGCTGCAGGACCTGCGGTCTCGTCGTAAGCGCGGCCCTGCCAGTCGCGCGCCGGCTTGCCTTCTTTCTTGCCCTCCCACCAGGGCTGGTTGTCCTCGGTCGTCGCGACATTCGTGAAGATCGCGTCGTGCTGGATCATGTCGAACGCGTTCCGGTTCGTCTTGCGATTGGTGCCCGGCACTACGCCGAAGTACCCTGACTCCGGGTTGATGGCGCGCATCTTGCCGGACTCGTCGAGGTGAAGCCAGGCGATGTCGTCGCCGAGCGTCCAGGCCTTCCAGCCCTTCATGCTCTCGGGCGGGATCAGCATGGCAAGGTTGGTCTTGCCGCAGGCCGACGGGAACGCGCAGGCGATGTAGTGCACGGCGCCGTCGGGATTCTCGAGGCCGACGATCAGCATGTGTTCGGCGAGCCAGCCTTCCTGGCGCGCCTGGTAGCTGGCGATACGCAACGCGTGGCACTTCTTGCCGAGCAGGGCGTTGCCGCCATAGCCGGAACCGTAGCTCTTGATCGAGAGCTCCTCGGGGAAGTGCATGATGAAGCGCCGCTCGGGATCGAGCTCACCCGTCGAATGCAGGCCCTTGACGAACGTGCCGTCGCTTTCGATACGGTCCAGCGCCGGGGTGCCCATGCGCGTCATGAGCTTCATGTTGGCGACGACGTACGGGCTATCGGTAATCTCCACGCCGCAGCGCGAATAGGGCGAGTCGATGGGCCCCATGCAGTAGGGAATCACGTACATGACACGACCCTTCATGCAGTTCTCGAACAACCCATCCATCTGACGGTGCGCGTCGGCCGGCGGCATCCAGAGATTGTTCGGCCCCGCGTCATCTTCCTTCTCGGTGCACACGAAAGTCAGGTGCTCGACACGCGCGACATCGTTCGGGTTCGACAAGTGCAGGTAGCAGTTCGGGTGCGTCTTCCGGTTGAGCGTGGTCAGCGTGCCGGTTGCCAGCATCTGTTCGATAAGGTCCCGGTATTCCTCATCGGAGCCCGTGCACCAGTGCACGGCTTCGGGCTGCGTGTGGGCTGCAACCTCGTCGACCCAGGATTGAAGCGCTTCGAGTTTCGTGGTCATGGTGGAGAGTTCCCGGTTCTTCTAATGGAAAAACGGCCGAGTCGCTCGGCCGTCTGTTACTTGTTTTCGGAATTATAGGGTGCAATCGAGCCCGGGGCGCAGGTTTGATGCGCCAAATCTACGATGACACCGTTGTCATGTGGAAAATACGGATGCGACTGTCGAGCAGGGCGGCTCAGGCGGGTTTGGCATCCTGGCGCCATATCGATAAGGCAGTCGGCGCCTGGATTCCCATTCTTACGCGATCGTTGTTCGCGGAAAATATTCGAATCTCGATGGGACCGTTTTGAAACAGGTCCGCGATGGTCATGTTCTGGTCGGTTTCGTCGCCGGGCCGGATGAGGAGGGATTCGGCGTCACGTCGGCTTAGGATGAGCATGGTTCGGCCCTCCGCAGCGCGCTCAGGCCTGCGCCAGGGATTGCTGGCCGAGTAGCGCGTCAGCTTGAGGACACGCAGCAGCCGGATTGCGCGCACCGGGCGTGCAGCATCGGCCGGCGAGAGCTCAACAGCGGACCCTACTCGCAGCAGGTACTCGACGGAAAAAAACCGCGATCGTCACGGCTTCGAACAGGGCGAACGCGTTGCCGTAGGCGGCCTGCATCGCCGGTATCGATTCGAGGATTACAGCGACGACGCTGGCCATGATCAGGCTGACCAGCGCGATGTCGACGATCCGGCTGGCGCCGCACCGACGCGCCCGGACCGGCTTCGTAAGCTGGCGATTTCCCCCTGTAATTGCGGTGCCGCCCCGCGCGATATGTGTGTACCCTTGCACGGTGAACGATTTGAGCCGGTATTTCGGGCCCGAGAGCCCGCTCAAGGCCCATTTGCCGGGCTTCCAGCCGCGCGCCGGCCAGGGCTGGATGGCCGAGGCTGTCGCCGAGGCAATTGGGGGTGCCGAGCGCCTGATCGTGGAGGCAGGAACCGGCACGGGCAAGACATTCGCTTACCTGATACCGGCGCTGCTGTCCGGTCGCAAGACGATCATCAGCACGGGCACGAAGGCCCTGCAGGACCAGCTGTACCATCGTGACCTGCCGCTCGTTTCTAAGGCGGTCGGCAGGCCCGTGACGACAGCGCTGTTGAAAGGACGGGCCAACTACCTGTGCCTGCACCGGCTGGCACAGGTCACCGAGCCCGCGGCCTCGATCAGTGACGATCTGGCCGCCGTCAACGCGTGGCGGCACCGGACCGTCAGTGGCGACAGGGCGGAACTGATCGAAGTCCCGGAGGACTCGCCGGTCTGGCCGCTGGTGACGTCCACAGCCGACAATTGTCTGGGCCAGCAGTGCCCGGAGTATTCGCAGTGCCATGTCGCCAAGGCGCGCAAGGCAGCCCAGGAGGCCGACCTCGTCGTAGTCAATCATCACCTGCTGCTTGCGGACCTGGCGATGAAGGAGGAGGGCTTCGTCGAATTTCTGCCGGGCGCCGAAGCCGTCATTATCGACGAGGCCCACCAGATACCCGATCTTGCTGTGCAGTTCTTCGGCGTCGCGCTCGGCACGCGAGAACTCGAACGGCTGCTCGACGACCTGAGGGCCGCGACGCTACCCTACGCGCAGGCCGAGCTGAACCGTCGCGTCGACAAGCTGCAGACGTCAGTGCGAACGCTGCGCGCCGATGCGCCGCGCAAGGAAGGCCGCTACGAACTCGGCGAGGTCATTACGAACCTGCGCGATGCACTTGATACGTTGTCACACGCGCTGCACGACATGCAGGTGGCGATCGGGGAACTCGGTGACGCCTCGGTCGAGCTCGAGAAACTGCACGAGCAGTTGCTCGCGATGGGGGAGCGTCTGGCGGTCCTCGCGAGCGACGACAGCTGGGACGGTTTACGCTGGGTCGAGGTCAACCCGCGCAGTCTCAGGCTGCACCTCACGCCGCTGGACGTATCGTCGAAGCTGAACGCACTCATCGACAACGGCTTCCAGTCATGGGTATTCACGTCGGCTACTCTGGCCGTCGGCGAGGACTTCTCGCATTTCGTGTCGCGCATCGGTCTGCAGGGCGTGCGCGGCCTGACGTTTCCGAGCCCGTACCGCGTAGACAGGAACGGCCTGATCTGGCTGCCGCCCGGACTGCCGCAGCCATCCGACCCCGGGCATACGGACGCCATGCTCGAGAGCGTAACGCCGCTGCTCGACATGACGACGGGAGGCATGTTTTGCCTGTTCACGAGCCACCGGGCTCTGAACAACGCGAAGAAGTGGTTCAAATCGCACGGGCACGTGCTCGGCGGCCGGCCGCTTCTGGCGCAGGGCGACGCGCCGCGCGACGACCTGTTGCGGCGCTTTCGGCAGCACGGCGACGCGGTCCTGCTCGGCACCGGCAGCTTCTGGGAAGGCGTCGACGTGCGCGGCCCGGCGCTCAGCATCGTGGCTATCGACAAGCTGCCGTTCGCCTCGCCGGCCGATCCGCTCATGATGGCGCGCCTCGAATTCATTCGCCGCGAAGGCGGCAACGGGTTCATGGACCATCAATTGCCGCTGGCTGCGCTTGCGCTCAAGCAGGGCGCCGGTCGCCTTCTGCGCGACGACAACGATTTCGGCGTTGTCGTGCTGTGCGATCCGCGCATCCGTGGCAAACGTTACGGCGGCAAGTTTCTTGATTGCCTGGCACCGATGCCCGCGACCGAGGCGCGCGCCGACGTCGAAGCATTCTTCGAAGCGCGCGAGGCACAGGGAGAAGTCGCGTGAAGTTGCTGGCCATCGATACCTCCTCACTGGCCTGTTCCGTCGCGTTGGCCGTGGATGACAGTGTCACCGAACGACACGCGGAGCAGGCGAAGGAGCATACGCGCCTGCTCGTACCGATGATCCGCGAGTTGCTGCACGACGCCAGTCTGCATAGCGCTGACCTCGACGCCATCGTGCTCGGCAACGGCCCCGGCTCCTTTATCGGTATGCGTATTGCCGCGTCGGTGGCGCAGGGACTCGCCTATGGCAGCTCGACGCCAATCGCACCCGTGTCCTCTCTGGCCGCCGTTGCTGCCGAGGTTTTCGATGCGACCGACGGCTCCGAGGTTGTCGTGGCGCAGGATGCGCACATGAACGAGGTGTATCTCGGCGCCTTCCGGCGCGATCGCAACGGACTGCCCGTGCCCGTTTTCGACGAGACGCTGCACACCCAGACGCCGATCGAGGAACTCGACGAGGCCGGTGCCGATCGACGCATCGCCGCTGGCTTCGGCTGGCAACGCTACCCGGCATTGCTCGCCGCCAACGAGGATCGTATCGGCAGTACCAGCGCCGTGCTGCACCCGCGGGCGAAGTTCCTGCTGCCGCTCGGCCGAGTTGTCGTCGACGGCGGCGCCGCCATCGCGCCGCAGGATATCGCGCCCGCTTACCTGCGCAGCAAGGTTGCGGAGAGGCCGGAACAAAGCCGGCCTTAACGTTCCTGTAATATAATGCTGTTGAAATGTGCGGTTTTTGACGACCCCGAGCCAGAATGTCCGCAAAGAAGATACTCATCGTCGAGGACGAACCGGCAATTCGAGAAATGATCGCGTTTCACCTGACACGTGCGGGCTACGAGACACTGGAAGCCGCCGACTGCCGCGAGGCGAGGGAGCTGCTTGCCGACAATCGACCCGATCTCGCGCTTGTGGACTGGATGCTGCCCGACAGCAGCGGACTCGAACTGACGCGCATGCTCAAGCGCGACCCGAATTACGAAGACCTCGCGATCATCATGCTGACCGCCAGGGCCGAGGAACGAGACAAGGTGTCCGGCCTCGAGGGCGGCGCGGACGACTACATCACGAAGCCATTCTCGCCGCGCGAGCTCGTTGCCCGCATCCAGGCCGTATTGCGCCGGGCGGGAGCGCCTGACGACGAGATCGTTTCCGCGGGCTTGCTGCAGCTGGACGCGGCCGCGCATCGCGTGCTCGCGTCGGGCACGGAAATCCGGCTGGGACCGACCGAGTACCGGTTGCTGTATTTTCTCATGACCCATCCCGAGCGCGTCTACAGCCGCGCGCAGCTGCTCGATCGCGTCTGGGGCGCCAACGTGTACGTCGAGGAACGGACCGTCGACGTGCACGTCCGGCGGCTCCGCAAAGCCCTGTCCGACGCGCGGGCGGACGGATACATCCAGACCGTACGCGGCGCCGGTTACCGGTTCTCGGTTCGCGATGTCTGATACGGCGCGCAAGTTTATTGTCGGTGTACTGCTCTTTCTTGCAGCAGGTGCGGTCATCGGCTGGCTCTACGGTGCGCCGTTGACCGGGCTGCTCGTCGCGGCGCTTGCGGCGCTGGCCTGGCAGGTGCGCCAGCTGCTCGAATTCGAACGCGCCTTGCGTACCGGGGAAGGCGACCGTTTTCGCATGGGCGAAGGCATATGGCCGCAGCTTTATTCCCGCTTCCATTACGAGCACGACAAGTCGGGACGCCGCAAGCACAGCTACCGGCAGCTGCTGAAGGAAGTGCGCAAGTCGACCAATGCCTTGCCGGATGGCGCGGTGATTCTCAACACCGACAACGAAATCATCGCATGCAATCGTGCGGCCAAGGAGCTGGCCGGTCTCAAGCGGAAAAAGGACAGGGGACAGCGTGTGGACAACATTGTTCGCGACCCAGAGCTGACCGAGCTGCTGCACGACGACCGCCGTCGCGACTCCGTCGACATAGCGTCCCCGGTAGTGGACGGCAAGTGGCTGAACTGCCGTGTCGTCCCCTATGGCGCGGATCAGAAACTGCTGCTGATGCGCGACGTGACCGAACGGATGCGACTCAGCAAGATGCGGCGCGATTTCGTCGCGAATGCCTCGCACGAGCTGCGGTCGCCGCTCACGGTCATTTCCGGTTACCTCGACAGTCTGGCCGACGACGAGCACAAGCCCGAAGGCTGGGCGAAACCGCTCGAGCAGATGCGGGGGCAGGCCCGGCGCATGCAGACGATACTCGGCGAGTTGCTCGAATTGTCGCGGCTCGAGGGACCCGGCGAAGCCGGGCCGCAGGAGCCGCTCGACGTCGGCGCGCTGATGCAGGACGTCAAGCTGGCGTTCGAGGGACACGCCGACATTGCCCGCATCGATGTCAATGCCGAGTCGACGGCGCGCCTCAAAGGCAATGCGGCAGAGATTGAGACAGTTCTCGTCAACCTGGTGTCGAACGCGATTCGGTTTACGCCGGCTGACGGCAGCATCACGATGACCTGGCGCTCCAGTGCCGATGGCGCCGACCTGGCCGTCGCGGACACGGGCGAGGGCATCAACCCCGAGTTCATTCCGCGCCTGACCGAGCGATTCTTCCGCGTCGACAAGGGACGCAGCCGCGATGACGGCGGCACGGGCCTCGGGCTCGCCATCGTGAAGCACGTACTGCTTCGGCACGATGCCGAGCTTCACATCAGCAGTGAACCCGGCAAGGGCAGCGAGTTTCGCTGTCATTTTCCTGCGGGGCGCGTCGTCGTTGAGCCCACAGTGTCCCTGTCACACAGCTGAGAGACCGTTAGGCTCGTTACAACCCAATGCGGCTTGACGTAGAATTCAGGTTCGACTGATTGCAGCCGAGGCTACTATGGAAACTTCCCGACTAACCGGTCATATTTCGCGACGCTTCAACAAGGATATCGAGGACCTGCGCAACCGGGTTCTCACCATGGGTGGCCTCGTCGAGTCGCAACTATCGCATGCGATTACAGCGATTGTCAGCGGGGACAGCGAGCTCGGGCTGAAGGTCGCGCACGACGATTTCAAGGTCAACAACCTCGAGGTCGAAATCGACGAGGCGTGCGGCCGTATACTGGCGACCCGCGCGCCGGCGGCAAGTGACCTGAGACTGATCGTCGCGATCATCAAGACGATCACGGACCTCGAGCGCATCGGCGACGAAGCGGAAAAGATCGGGTTTCTCGCCTCCAAGCTCGCTGCGATGGACCGGCCGTCCGATTCCTACCGGGAACTCAAGACGCTCGGGCAGCACGTCGCGCACATGGTGCGCGATGCCATGAACGCCTTTGCGCGACTGGACGTTGACGAGGCCTGGGACGTCGTGCGCGAGGATGAACGCGTGGACGAGGAGTACGAAGCGATCCAGCGGCAGTGCATCACATTCATGATGGAGGATCCGCGCTCGATCAAGCGGGTCATGAACGTCACCTGGTGTGCCCGTTCGCTCGAGCGCATCGGCGATCACGCGAAGAACATCTGCGAGTACGTCATCTATATGGTGCAGGGCAAAGATGTTCGTCATACTGGCAATCCCGAAACGACGCACCCCGACGAGAACTGATGACGCTTCCCGGTCGCCGCCTGCTCAATTTTGCAGGCTTTCTTGCTTGCGCTGGCATGATGGGTTTTGCCCTGTATGCGCAATATGTGCTGCTGCTCGACCCCTGTCCGCTGTGCGTGTTCCAGCGCATCGCGACGATAGCGCTGGGTGCCGTGTTCCTCCTCGGCGCACTGCACGGTCCCGGCAGGGTCGGTGCGCGCGTCTATGCGGCGCTGGTCGTGCTGACCGCCGGATTTGGCGTCGCTGTTGCCGCCTGGCACGTGCACCTGCAGAACCTGCCGACCGAAGAGGTTCCCGGTTGCGGCCCGGGATTCGAATACATCATGGAAAATTTTGCGCTGTTCGACGCGCTGTCCATGATCTTCAAGGGGTCGGGCGAGTGCGCGGACGTCCTGTGGCGGCTGTTCGGATTGTCGATGCCGAGCTGGGTGATCATCGGCCTCGGCGGTCTGCTGATCGCCGGTGCCTGGAACAATCTCCGCCGCACCTGATCGTCAGGTCAGCAAACGTTCCATGATACGCCGGTACAAGGCGGTCAGCGTCGTTACGTCCGCGACGCGGACGTGTTCGTCGACCTTGTGAATCGACGCATTGACGGGGCCGAGTTCGACGACGTCGGTCCCGGCCGGAGAAATGAAGCGACCGTCCGATGTGCCGCCGCCCGTCGACAGTTCCGGCGCGCGCCCCGTAATCTCCAAAACGCACTCGTGCACGGTATTGATGAGCCTGCCCGGTGGCGTCAGGAACGGTTTGCCCGACAGGTGCCATCGGAGTTCGTACTCGATGTCGTGCGCGTCGAAGACAGCCTGGACGCGCTCCTGCAGGGTCTCGTGGGTCCATTCGGTCGAATAGCGGAAGTTGAAGCGCGCGCTTAGCTCTCCCGGCGTGACGTTGGGCGCGCCGACGCCGGCGCGCAGGTCGACGACCTGGAAGGACGTCGGCGGGAAATACTCATTGCCATCGTCCCAGTGGATGCCGTGCAGTTCCGCCAGTATCGGGGCGAAGCGGCGGATCGGGTTGTCGGCGAGCTGCGGGTAGGCGACGTGGCCCTGAACGCCCTTCACGGTGAGGATGCCACTCAGCGAGCCGCGACGGCCGATGCGCACGATATCGCCGAGTTCGCGCTGACTGGAGGGCTCGCCGAGCACGCACCAGTCGATGTGCTCACCGCGTTTCGACAACGTCTTCATGACCTGCAGCGTACCGTCGCGCGCGCGTCCTTCCTCGTCACTGGTGATGAGGAACGCGAGGCTGCCCGCGTGATCCGGATGCGCCGCCAGGAATTCCTCTACGGCGACGACCATGGCGGCGAGGCCGCTTTTCATGTCCGCCGCGCCACGCGCGTACAGCAGGCCGTCGCGAAACGTCGGCTCGAAGGGATCCGATCCCCACTGCGCCTCGTCCCCGGGCGGTACGACGTCCGTGTGCCCGGCGAAACACAGGACCGGCGAATCCGTGCCGCGCCGCGCCCAGAGATTCGTGACGTCATTGAACTGCAGCGTTTCGCAGGCAAAACCGGCGGCCTCGAGCCGCGCCCGCATGATGTCCTGGCACCCGTCGTCGACGGGCGTCACCGAGCGTCGCCGGATCAGGTCGCAGAGCAGGTCGATTGTCGGGTCGGAGAGTTCGGTCGTCATTGGCCGGATTCTGCAACAATTCGGTAACAATTGCGCCCTAAGCTGTACGCACCAAGACCAGAGATATGGAGAACTCGCTGTGAGTATTCACCGTAACCTTCTTGCGCTCGCTGCCCTTGCAGCTATCGCATTCTCGTCGCCTGCAGGCGCACAGTCGGGTCGTGACTACGTCTACGTTGTCGGCTCGTCGACAGTCTATCCGTTTGCGACCGTCGTAGCTGAACGATTCGGCCGCGGCACCGAGTTCAAGACGCCGAAGATCGAGGCCACGGGTTCGGGCGGCGGGCTCAAGCTGTTCTGCGACGGCGTCGGCGTCGACTACCCGGATATCACGAATTCATCGCGCGCGATCAAGACGTCGGAAATCGAGACCTGCGCCGCGAACGGCGTCACCGAAATCATCGAGGTCAAGATAGGCTACGACGGCATCGTATTTGCCAACGCGATCAGCTCGCCGACGGTCGAACTGACGCGCGAGCAGATCTTCCTCGCCCTCGCCAAGCAAGTACCGGGTGACACCGACGGTGAGCTTATCGACAATCCTCACGAGAAGTGGTCGGACATCGACGCGGGCCTGCCCGCGGCCAAGATCGAAGTGCTGGGCCCGCCGCCGACGTCCGGCACTCGCGATGCGTTCGTCGAGCTCGCGATGGAAGGCGGCTGCAAGGCGACGCCCTGGATCGCCGACCTGGAGAAGAGCGACAAGAATCGTTACAAGACGATTTGCCACACGATCCGCGAGGACGGTGCGTTCGTCGAAGCCGGTGAGAACGACAACCTGATCGTGCAGAAACTGCAGGCCAATCCCGCAGCCTTCGGCATCTTCGGATTCAGCTTCCTCGATCAGAACCGGGAAAAGGTGAAGGGCGCGCTGGTCGACGGCGTAGCGCCGAGCTTCGATGCGATTGCTGACGGCGACTACCCGGTCTCCCGCCCGCTGTACTTCTACGCCAAGAAGGCGCATGTCGACGTGATTCCGGGCCTGCGCGGCTTCCTGCGCGAATTCACGAGCGAGCGCGCCTGGGGCGAAGAAGGCTACCTGTCCGACCGCGGACTGATCCCGATGCCCGACGACGAGCGCCGCGAAGTGGCGGCCGCCGTCCGCGACCTGACACCGTTGTCGATGGCAGCGGAATAACCAGCTAAAATAGCGACCAGCAAGGCGGCGACCCGATTCGGGTCGCCGCCGTTCATTCGCACCGCGACAATGCAAACCACGACGCTTATCCTGCTGCTCGGCTTCATGGCCATCGCCGCGTTCTATTTCGGGCGTGGGCGTTCGCTGTCGCTGGTCGGTGGGCCGGGGCACGGCCCGGCGCTGCATTCGTTGCCCGGCTACTACGGTTACTACGTCGCGATCTGGGTTGCATTGCCCGCGCTGGCCCTGCTGCTTGCCTGGCTGGCCGTCGAACCGCGCCTGATCGTCGCGCTCGTGATCAAGGGTTTGCCCGAGGCCTACCGGTCGCTGCCCCAGGGTGAGCTCAACCTGCTCATCAATAATATTCGCAACCTTGCGGCGGGCGACGTCGTCTCGGTGGACGTCGACCAGACCCTGCGTGCGGCCGCTGATCAGCTGCTCGCCTACCAGCACAAAAGCGGGCAGTTGCTTGCCGTTCTCGCGCTCGGGGTGGCCGGACTGGGCGGCGCACAAGCGTGGCGCCAGATTCGGCCCGAACTGCGCGCGCGCAATCGCGTCGAGCAGGTCGTACGGTGGTTCCTGATCGCCGCGTCGAGCATCGCCATCTTCACGACGATCGGAATCGTCCTGTCGGTCCTGTTCGAGGCCCTGCGTTTCTTTCAGAAAGTGCCGCTGACGGAGTTCCTGTTCGGCCTGAACTGGAGTCCGCAAACGGCGATTCGCGCGGACCAGGTGGGTTCGTCAGGCAGCTTCGGGGCTGTGCCGCTGTTCACGGGCACGCTCCTGATCACCGCGATAGCAATGTTCGTCGCCGTACCCGTGGGTCTCATGACCGCGATTTACCTCGCCGAGTATTCGAGCGCCCGCGTGCGGGCGACGGCCAAGCCGCTCCTCGAAGTGCTGGCCGGCATTCCCACGGTCGTCTACGGGTTCTTCGCAGCGCTGACCGTGGCGCCCTGGCTACGTCGTGTCGGCGAGTCTGTCGGCCTCGAGGTGGCGTCGGAAAGCGCACTTGCCGCGGGCATCGTCATGGGGATCATGATCATCCCGCTCGTTTCGTCCCTGTCGGACGATGCCATCAATGCCGTGCCGACCGCCATGCGGGACGGCGCTCTCGGCCTCGGCTCGACACGTTCCGAGACGATGATCCGCGTCATATTACCGGCCGCGCTACCGGGCATCGTCGGCGGCATATTGCTCGCCGTGTCGCGAGCCATTGGCGAAACCATGATCGTCGTCATGGCGGCAGGACTGGCCGCCAACCTGACGGCGAACCCGTTCGAGGCCGTCACCACGGTGACCGTTCAGATCGTTACGTTGCTGGTCGGTGACCAGGAGTTCGACAGTGCCAAGACGCTGGCCGCCTTCGCGCTCGGGCTCTTTCTGTTCGTCGTCACCCTGTTCCTCAATGTCATCGGCCTCAACTTCGTCCGCAAGTACAGGGAGCAATACGACTGATGGCTTCGGGCAAAGAACAGTCGACGCGGCAGAAGGTCGAAGCGGGGCTCGCGCGGCGCCGGCGCAACGAATTCCTGTTCAAGATCCTGGGCATGCTGGCGACCACCGTCGGCGTGCTGTTTCTGGGCATATTTTTCGCGACGCTGATCGGCCAGGGATCATCGGCGTTCCGGCAGACGTTCCTCAAACTCGATGTCGAGCTGTCGGCCGACGTCCTCGCGCCGACCGGCGAACTCGATCTCGCCTATGCCGATTTCGACGGGCTCGTGCGCGACGCGCTGCGTGGTCTGGTGCCGCAGGTATCCGGCCGCAGCGAACGCCGTGAGCTCTATCGCATCGTCAGCATCGGGGCCGGTTACCAGCTGCGTGACCTCGTCGCGGCACGCCCGGACCTGGTCGGCACGACGCAAACGCTGTGGGTGCCCGCCTCGTCGAACGTGGACATGCTCGTCAAGGGCAATATCGACGCAGACCTCGATGAGGCGCTGCGACCGATCTCGGACAAGCAAATCGAGTGGGTGCGGGCGCTGGAGGCTGACGGTCGAGTCGCGTTGAAATTCAATACCGCGCTGTTCACGAACGGCGATTCGCGCGAACCCGAACTGGCCGGTATCAAGGGCGCATTGATGGGCTCGTTCTACATGCTGATCGTGACGATCCTGTTGTCGTTTCCCATCGGCGTGGCGGCGGCGATCTACCTCGAGGAGTTCGCGCCTCGCAATCGCTGGTCGGATCTCATCGAGGTCAACATCAATAACCTGGCCGCGGTTCCGTCGATCGTCTTCGGCTTGCTGGGCCTTGCGGTGTTCATCAACTGGGCGGCGTTGCCGAGGTCGGCGCCGCTGGTCGGCGGCCTGGTCCTTACCCTGCTGACGTTACCCGTGATCATTATCGCATCGAGGGCGGCCATCAAGGCCGTGCCGCCGTCGATACGCGAAGCGGCCCTGGGGTTGGGGGCGTCGCAGATGCAGGTCGTATTCCACCACGTGTTGCCGCTGGCACTCCCGGGCATGCTGACAGGGACGATTATCGGCATGAGCCGCGCGCTCGGCGAGTCGGCCCCGTTGCTGATGATCGGCATGGTCGCATTCATCGTCGACGTCCCGGGCGGGTTTTCCGATCCTGCCACGGCGCTGCCCGTGCAGATTTACCTGTGGGCCGACAGCCCGGAGCGGGCATTTGCCGAGAGAACGTCCGCCGCGATCATCGTACTCCTCGGGTTCCTCCTCCTGATGAATCTGACCGCCGTCATCCTGCGCAAGCGAATGGAGCGCAAGTGGTAGAAATTAGGCCGTGACCTGTATGAGAATGAATGCAATGACTGAGCCGTCCCCCGAAAATCCCGAGCCGACCGAGTCCAGGGTCGCCGAGGCCGCGAGCACGCGCGCGTCCGGACGGGAAACGGGGCGGGAATCAGATTTCGGCGGCACGACCGTCGGCGATATTCGCGCCCGACTGCCGTACATGGTCGCCGACAGCGTCAATGTCTACTACGGCGATAACCACGCGATCCAGGATGTGTCGCTCGAGATCGGCAAAGAGGAGGTCATTGCGTTGATCGGGCCGTCGGGCTGCGGCAAATCCACCTTTCTGCGCTGCCTCAATCGCATGAACGACACCATCGAGTCGGCGCGCGTGACCGGAACGATCACGCTCGACGGCAAGGACATCTATCGCAAGGAGCAGGATCCCGTTGCGCTGCGCGCTCGGGTGGGCATGGTCTTCCAGAAGCCGAATCCGTTCCCGAAAAGCATCTACGACAACGTAGCTTACGGGCCGCGCATTCACGGGCTCGCGGGCGACCGCACGGAGCTCGACGAAATCGTGCACACGAGTCTCGACCGCGCGGGACTGCTCAAGGAAGTGAAGGACCGCCTCGACGAACCGGGTACGAGCCTCTCCGGTGGCCAACAGCAGCGGCTGTGCATCGCCAGGACCATTGCTGTGAATCCCGAGGTGATCCTCATGGATGAGCCGTGCTCGGCGCTGGACCCGATCGCCACGGCGCGCATCGAGGACCTGATGGACGAGCTTTGCGAAGATTACGCGATCGTGATCGTGACGCACTCGATGCAGCAGGCGGCACGGGTGTCGAAACGCGTCGCATACTTCCACCTCGGGCGCCTCGTCGAGGTCGACACGACGGATCGCATGTTCACGAACCCGCAGCACAAGCTGACGGAAGACTACATCACGGGCCGCATCGGCTAGTGGTACAGGAGGGCCTTCAGGCCCGATCGGGGCGAGTGCCCCTGCTACGACTTTGCCACGTTCAGAAAGTCGCTGAAGCGTTTCTCGGAAAACCCGACCGCCATGAATCGCTCCGCTTCGAGCACGGGGCGCTTGAGCAGGGTGGGGTGGTCGAGGAGTAACAGGAACGCGCGCTCACGCGTCATGCCCTCGCGATCCACTTCAGGGATCTTGCGCCAGGTCAGGCTCTTGCGATTGATGAGCTTTTCCCAGTCGAGCCGCGTCGCCCAGCGCTCCAGCATCTGGATGTCGAGCCCGTCGTCACGGACGTCGTGGAAGCGAAACTCGATGTCGTGCTCCGCAAGGTACTTGCGTGCCCTGCGGCACGTATCGCAGCTCTTGATGCCGAAGACCGTGAGCATCAGTCCAGGTTCCTCAGCAGCTCGTTGAGCCCGGTCTTGGCGCGCGTTTTCTCATCGACGCGCTTGACGATGACCGCGCAATACAGCGAATAATCACCATCGGCCGACGGCAGGCTGCCGGGCACCACCACCGACCCAGCGGGAATCCGGCCGTAGCTCACGGTGCCGCTCTCGCGGTCGTAGATGCGCGTGCTCTGGCCGACGTAAACCCCCATCGAGAGCACCGAACCCTGTTCCACGATCACGCCTTCGACGACCTCGGACCGTGCGCCGATGAAACAGTCGTCCTCGATAATCGTCGGGCCCGCCTGGACGGGTTCGAGCACGCCGCCGATGCCGACACCGCCCGACAGGTGCACGTTCTTGCCGATCTGCGCGCAGCTGCCGACAGTCGCCCAGGTGTCGACCATCGTGCTGCTGTCGACGTAAGCGCCGATATTGACATAGCTCGGCATCAGCACGACGTCAGGCGCCACGTAGGCGCCCTTTCGCACGATGGCGTCCGGCACGACGCGCACGCCGTCGGCACGAAACTGGTCGTCCGTGTAGTCGGCATATTTCATGGGCACCTTGTCGAAGAAGCGGCTGTGACCGCTCTCGATGACGGCGTTGTTGCGCAGGCGGAAACTCAGAAGCACGGCTTTCTTGAGCCACTGGTTCACGTGCCATGCGCCGCCTTTCTTTTCGGCGACTCGCGCTTTGCCCGTATCGAGCAGGTCGATGGCTTCCTGCACGGCAGCCTCGACCGCGGCGCGATCGTTGAATCCTTGCGCCCGATGCTCGAACGCATCCTCGATGATGTTTTCCAGGTGTTCCATGGTTCTCGCTCTTCGTCAGGTTGCGCTTTCGCCCAGTCGGTCGAGCAGTGCATCGCCCAGCCTTTTTTGTTGTACCTCGTCCAGCGCGCCGCCCGCGGACTCGCGGCACACATAGAATACGTCTTCCGCCTTCTCGCCAATAGTCACGATCTTTGCGGCCTCGATATCAATGCCCTGTTCAATGAACACCTGGCCGATCGTGCTCAGGAGCCCCGGGCGGTCGGCCGCGCGCAGTTCGAGTACCGTGGCGTCGCCTGCAGCGCTGAGACTGAAGTCGACAGTCGTCTCGGTCGTGAACATGCGCGCCTGGCGCGGCACCTTGCGCGTCACGTCGAGCACCTTGTCGCTGGGCGCCGTAAGAATACGTGTCAGAGCCCGGCGCACCTTGTTGATGCGGGCCTCGTCGCTCTCGACGCGAGGGTCCTGTTCCATGAAGACGAGCGTGACGATGCTGCGGTCGTTGTCGAGCGGCACGATTCGCGCGTCCATGATCGTCATGCCGAGTTCGTCGAGAACGGCCGTTGCGTGCGCGAAGGTGCGCCGTTCTCGGGGAGTGTAGAGGACAGCTTCGATGCCGTCGCCCGTCTTGCGGCGTCGCACATCGATGAGTCCGATCTCCGACTGCGGATCCGAATCGGTGAGCCATTCCGTATGCCACGTGATTTCCTTCACCCGGTGCCGGAGGAAGTAATTTTCGTTCAGCAGCGCCCAGACGTCGTCAATGCGTTCGTCGGGGATGCCGCGCCCACGCATGATGTCGCGGGCCTTGGTTTTTTTCTCGGACAGCAGCAGCTCGCGGTCGATCGGGTTTTCGAGACCCCGGCGCAGCGCGCGCCGCGTCAGCACGTACAGGTCGTGGAACAGCTGCGCTTTCCACGAATTCCAGAGTTTCGGGTCGGTGCCGCGAACGTCCGCAACGGTCAGCACGTAGAGGTAGTCGAGATGCAGCGGGTCGCCGACGAGCGCGGCGAATTCGTTGATGACGTCGGGATCGTGGATGTCCTTTTTTTGCGCGGTCATCGACAGCGCCAGGTGATGTCGGACGAGCCATGCGACGAGCCCGGCTTCATACTGGCTGAGACCGTGCTCGAGACAAAAAGCCTCCGCGTCGACGGCGCCGAGTTCGGAATGGTCGCCGCCGCGGCCCTTGGCGATGTCGTGAAACAGTCCGCCAAGGTAAGCAATCTCGGGTTGCTCCAGCGACTGCATGATTTCCGAGCAGTCGGGGAATTCGTCATCGAACCGGGACAGCGCAAAGCGCCGCAGGTTGCTGACGACGAACAACGTGTGCTCATCCACAGTGTACGCATGGAAAAGGTCGTACTGCATGCGCCCGACGATGCGGCCGAACGCCGGGATATAGAGCCCCAGCACGCCGTACAGGTTCATGCGCCGCAACTGGTGGGTCACGCCCTCCGGTGCGCGCAGGATCGACAGGAACAGCCGATGATTACGGGGGTTCTGCCGGAACTCGTCATCGATGAGATTGAGGTTGCGTTTGATGAGCCCGACCGTCAGTGCGCTGACGCCCCGCAGGTCCGGATTTTGCTGGAGTACCAGGAAGAGCTCGAGGAGGGCGGACGGATCACGTCGGAAAACCTCGTCGTCAACGGTCTGCAGGAAGCCGTTCTTGACCTCGAATCGATCGCTCAGCGGTTCGGCCGGCGCGTTTGGATCCATCAGGATCGCCTCTTCGAACAGCTGCAGCAGCATTTCGTTGAGTCGACTGAGTTCCATGACCGTGCGGTAGTAGCGCTGCATGAGCTGTTCGACGGCCAGCATGTAAACGGCGTCCTCGTAACCCAGCATCGCCGCGAGTTTCTTCTGGTGGTCGAACAGCAGCCGGTCCTCGCGGCGTCCGGTCAGGATGTGCAGCGCGAAGCGGATACGCCACAGGAAGGCCTGGCCGTCCTCCAGGCGCTCCAGTTGCACGGGCGTCAGGAAGCGGTAATCGACGAGTTCGGCCAGCGTCGTCGCGCCGAAGTGTCGCTTGGCGACCCAGCCGATCATCTGGATGTCACGCAGGCCGCCGGGGCTGCCCTTGACGTTGGGTTCGAGATTGTAGGCCGTATCGTGGTAGCGATGATGCCTCGTAATCTGCTCCTTGCGCTTTTCCTCGAAAAATCGGTCGGACGGCCACATTTTCTCGGCCGAGAGCTCGCCCTGCATCGCAGCGAACAGCGCTTCGGGGCCCGCGAGCAGGCGCGCCTCGAGGAGCGTGGTCGCAATCGTCAGGTCGGCGGCTGCTTCCTCGCGGCACTGCGCCACCGTACGCGCGCTGTGCCCGATTTCGAGCCCGATGTCCCAAAGGGCCGTGAAAAATGCGGACAGCCGCTCTTTTGCGCCGTCCGGCAACCTGTCGGGCAGGAGCAACATGATGTCCACATCGGAGCAGGGGTGCAGCTCGCCGCGGCCATAGCCGCCGACGGCGACCAGCGCGGTGCCGGTTGCCTCGATGTGATCGCGCCACAGGTCGACCAGGACCTTGTCGATCTGGGCCGCTCGCGCGTGGACGAGATCCACGACTGACTCGCCATTGAAAAAACGCGCCCGCAAGTCCTCGCCTGCTTTTGCCAACGATTCTCGAATAGCCTCGTAGTTCATTGATAAATCGACTTAATTTCGTTCTCCAGCGCCGAGCGTGAGTACTTCGAAGCCTTCGCTCGTGACGAGGCAGGTGTGCTCCCACTGCGCGGACAGGCTACGGTCCTTGGTGACCACGGTCCAGCCGTCCGGCAGCAGGCGAACGCCGGCCTTGCCGGCGTTGATCATGGGCTCGATGGTTAGCGTCATGCCCTCGCGCAGCTCCATGCCCGTGCCAGGAATCCCGTAGTGGAGCACCTGGGGATCTTCGTGAAACGCCCGGCCGATGCCATGGCCACAATATTCGCGGACGACCGAGTAGCGATGCGCCTCGACATACGTCTGGATGGCGGCGCCGACGTCGCCGAGGTGCTTGCCCGGCCGGAGTTCGCGGATGCCGCGCCACATGGCTTCGTGAGCGATCTTCGACAGTCGACTCGCCAGGATGTTTTCCTTACCCACCATGAACATACGGCTCGTATCGCCGTGAAACCCGTCCTTGATGACCGTGATGTCGATATTGATGGCGTCGCCCGACTTCAGCGTCTTGTCGCCCGGGATTCCGTGGCAGACGACGTTGTTCACCGAGGTGCAGATCGATTTCGGAAAGCCGCGGTAATTGAGCGGCGCGGGGATGGCGTCGAGTTCCCCGGTGATGTACTCGTGGCAAATCTCGTCCAGCTCGCCCGTGGTAACGCCCGGTTTTACATAATCCCCGATCATGTCGAGCGCCGTGGCGGCCAGGCGGCCCGCGACGCGCATCTTTTCCTGCTCCTCAGGGGTCTTGATCGTTACAGTCATATAGGGGTTACCGTGGCGGGCGCGCTATGGTATAAAGCGCGCGCGTCAGGAGCAACAGCTGCGCCTGGCGACACTATTTCACACGCATATCGACACTGCTCGCTGGGTGCCCTGCCAAAAAAGGGGTTGCGGGCCGGGATATGCGGAGGCCTAACCCGGAGATACTCTCATGGCAGACGTAACCATGCGCCAGATGCTTGAGGCTGGCGTGCATTTCGGTCATCAGACCCGTTACTGGAACCCGAAGATGGCGCCGTTCATCTTTGGCGAACGTAACAAGATCCACATCATCAATCTCGAAAAGAGCCTGCCGATGGCCAGGGAGGCCGGCGCGTTCGTCAAGGCGACCGTGGCTGATGGCGGCACCGTGTTGTTCGTTGGCACGAAGCGCGCTGCGCGCGAGGCCGTGCGCACGCATGCGGCGCGCTGCGACATGCCCTTCGTGAGCCAGCGATGGCTCGGCGGCATGCTTACCAACTACAAGACCATTCGCCAGTCGGTCAAGCGTCTCATGGCGCTCGAGCAAATGGCCGAAGAGGGCGGCTTCGAGGGACTCACCAAGAAGGAGATCCTCGGCCTCAATCGCGAGAGGGAAAAGCTCGAGCGCAGCCTCGGGGGCATCAAGAAGATGCGGTCGCTACCCGACGTGCTGTTCGTTGTCGATGTCGACCACGAAGATATAGCGATTCGCGAAGCGCGCAAGCTCGGCATCCCCGTGGTCGCCGTTGTCGATACGAACTGTTCCCCCGATGGCGTCGATTACATCATCCCCGGCAATGACGACGCCATGCGGGCCATTGAACTCTATACCGCGGTCATCGCGGACGCAGTGCTCGAGGGCAAGGCATCGCTGCCCGAAGTCGCCCTCGGTGAAGACGAATTCGTCGAGCTCGACGAGGAAGGCAAGCCGAAGAAGGCGAGCAAGAAGAAAACGGCGAAAAAGTCGGCTGCAAAGAAGAAGGCGGCCAAGTCTCCTGCCGGGGCCCGGAAGAAGGCGGCCGCCAAGAAATCGGCAAGCAAGTCCGCTGCAGCGGACAAGAAGAAAGCGCCGGCGAAGAAAGCTGCCGACAAGGCCGACGACAAGGCCGACGACAAGGCCGACGACAAGGCCGACAAGAAGGCCGACGAAAAGGCCGACGACAAGGCTGAGGTCAAGGCCGACGCAGCGGCCGAAAAGACATCCGCGGCGAAAGCCGAGAACAAACCGCAAGCCAGGGAAAAGGCCGACGACAAGGCCAAAGCCGAGGCAAAAGACCAGGCAAAGGACGAGCCGAAGGCCGAGGCTAAGATCGAGGCTAAGACTGAGGCTAAGACCGAGGCGAAGACCGAGGCTAAGACCGCGGAAAAGCCGGACGAGAAGGCGGAGGAAAAGTAATGGCGATTACGGCATCCCAGGTAAAAGAGCTGCGCGAGCGCACCGGCGCCGGCATGATGGAGTGCAAGAAAGCGCTCGTGGAGGCCGATGGCGATCTCGACGCTGCAGCCGAAGCGCTACGCAAGGCGGGCGCCGCGAAGGCGGACAAGAAAGCGGCCCGTGTTGCGGCTGACGGTCGCATCGTCATAAAGCAGGACGGTGCCAAGGCCGCCATCGTCGAAGTCAATTCCGAAACCGACTTCGTCGCCAAGGACGAGAACTTCGTTGCGTTCGCCGAAGCCGTGGCCGATGCAGTGCTCGCTTCCGGCGAAACCGACGTCGCTGCGCTCGCCGGGCAGTCGCTCGGTGACGGTCGCAGCATCGAAGCGGCGCGAACCGAGCTCGTGCAGAAGGTCGGCGAGAATATCTCCGTGCGCCGCGCCCAGGTCGTCTCGGCGGATGGACCCCTGGCTTTCTACACGCACGGCGCACGCATCGGCTCGATCGTGGCGCTCGACGGCGGTGACGAGGCGCTGGCGCGCGATATCGCGATGCACGTGGCGGCAATCAACCCGGTGTG
Organism: Woeseiaceae bacterium; assembly: GCA_041602775.1. Lineage (GTDB taxonomy): Bacteria > Pseudomonadota > Gammaproteobacteria > Steroidobacterales > Woeseiaceae > UBA1847. Next base: position 76,373 of record JBFIFN010000008.1, read on the forward strand.
CATCGACGAGTCTGGCGTGCCGGCGGAAACGCTGGAAACCGAAAAACGCATATTCACGGAGCAGGCCGAGGCCTCGGGCAAGCCGGCCGAGATCGTCGAGAAGATGGTGACGGGCCGCGTCGCCAAGTTCCTCAAGGAAATCACGCTGGTCGGGCAGCCGTTCGTCAAGGACCCGGATGTCACGGTCGGCAAGCTGCTGAAAGCCGCGAACGCGAAGGTCGTCTCATTCGTACGCTACGAGGTCGGCGAGGGCATCGAGAAGAAACAGGACAACTTCGTCGAAGAGGTTATGGCCCAGGTCCAGGGCGGCAGCTAGCCAGAACGCGTAAGCCGTTGATTCCGGTGTGGTCCGGTGGGGATTACGTTAGAATCAACGGCCGTTATTGCCGAGGGGCGCTCTATGAATGACAGTCCGGTTCAATACCGTCGCGTGTTGTTGAAACTCAGCGGTGAGGCGCTGATGGGGGAACTGGAATACGGCATCGAGCCGCAAGTCATTCAGCGCATCGCGGCAGAGATCGCCGCGGCCCGCAAGACCGGCGTCGAGATCGCGATTGTCGTCGGCGGCGGCAATATCTTTCGCGGCGAGGGTCTCGCGCGCTCCGGCATGGATCGCGTTACTGGCGACCACATGGGCATGCTCGCAACGGTCATGAATGCGCTGGCCATCCAGGACGCACTCGAGTCGCTCGACGTGCATGCGCGCGTCATGTCCGCACTGCGCATCAATGCCGTTTGCGAGGACTACATACGGCGGCGCGCGATTCGCCACCTCGAGAAGGGCCGCGTCGTCATCATGGCAGCGGGAACCGGAAACCCGTTCTTCACGACCGATACGGCGGCGAGTCTGCGTGCGATCGAGATCGGGGCCGACGTGCTGCTCAAGGCGACCAAGGTCGACGGCGTCTATGACGCGGACCCGGCTCGCAACCCGGACGCGCGACGCTTCGACAGCGTGACCTACGACCAGGTCATTGCGGACAAGCTCAGGGTCATGGATGCGACGTCCGTGGTCATGTGTCGCGATAATCATTTGCCGATTCGGATTTTCGACCTGACGCGAGCCAACGCGCTCGTACAGGCCATGGCGGGCGATCGTGTCGGCACACTCGTTTCGGCCTAGCCCGACGACATTCGAAGGAGAGGGAAACAGCGTGTTGAAGGAAATCATGAAAGATGCGGGCGAGCGCATGTCGAAGAGCGTCGCCGCGCTGCAAACCGAGTTGACCAAGATCCGCACGGGCCGGGCGCACACGAGCCTGCTCGACCACATCACGGTGGAGTACTACGGCAGCCAGGTACCTATCAACCAGGCGGCGAATGTCGGTGTCGAGGACTCGCGCACTCTCACAGTGACGCCGTGGGAAAAGGACATGGTGTCGGTCATCGAGAAAGCGATCATGGGCTCCGACCTCGGCCTCAACCCCGCATCGGCGGGCACCGTCATCCGCGTGCCGCTGCCGCCACTGACCGAGGAACGGCGCAAGGACATGATCCGCGTCGTGCGCCAGGAGGCCGAGGGCGGCCGCGTCGCGGTCCGCAATATACGGCGCGATGCGATGCACGACGTCAAGGAACTGCTCAAGGAGAAGATGATCGGCGAGGACGAGGAGCGCCGCGCCGAGGGCGATATCCAGGCGATCACGGACAAGTACGTCGCGCAGATCGACGACATACTCGCCGCCAAAGAGGCGGACCTCATGGAAATCTGACCCGTCTCCCCGTCGCCGTGCAGGTTGATTCCAACAATGTCCCGCTGCACGTTGCCGTCATCATGGACGGCAACGGGCGCTGGGCGAGGGCGCGCGGCAAGCCGCGCCACGCCGGGCATCGGGCCGGCGTCAGGTCCGTGCGGGCGACCGTCGAGGCGGCCGCAGAGCGCGGCGTCCGGGTATTGACGCTGTTTGCCTTCAGCAGCGAGAACTGGGGCCGGCCCGAGGACGAGGTCAGCAGTCTCATGGGCCTGTTCGTCGAGGCGCTGCGACGTGAAGTGGCCGACCTGCATCGTAATAACGTGCAGCTGCGATTCATTGGCGCGCTCGACCAGCTGAGCGAAGGTCTGCGGGGCAAGATGGCGGCGGCCGTTAGCAAGACGGCGCAGAACAAGGGGCTGATTCTGAACATCGCGGTGGCGTATGGCGGACGCTGGGATATCGCGCGGGCGACGCGGTCGCTGGCGCGCCGGGCCGTCGCGGGTGAAATCGACGCCGATGCGATCGACGTGGACATGGTGTCCGGGCAACTGCAGCTTGCCGACGTGCCGGACCCCGACCTCTTGATTCGCACGGGGGGAGAGCAGCGCATCAGCAATTTCCTGCTCTGGAATCTCGCGTACGCGGAACTCTGGTTTACCGACGTATTGTGGCCCGAATTCGACAAGGCCGAATTCGACCGCGCGCTGGCGGCGTTTGCCCGGAAGCAGCGACGTTTCGGGCAGACCGGCGACCAGGTAGAGGCGGCAGAATGCTGAGGACGAGGGTTATCACCGCGGTGGCGGCGCTCGTTCTCGTTGCCATCGTGCTCTTTGCGATGCCGCCACGCTACGCCGAGTTCATCATCGGCCTGCTCATGCTCGCCGGCGCGTGGGAATGGTCCGGGCTGCTCGGCCAGGACAGCACCGGTCTGCGCGCGTTTTACACGGCGATCGTCGCCGCCTGTCTTGCGCTGGTCCACCAGGCGACCCCCGGGCAGGCCGCGCTGATCCTGCAACTGGCGTGCCTGTGGTGGTTCATCGCGTTTCTCTGGGCATTGCGCTTCCCGACGCCGATCCCTGCGGCCGTGCGCTGGATCTGCGGCCTGCTCGTGCTCGTGCCGCTCTTCGTCGCGCTGTACACGCTGATTCGTCTCGGCGTCGAGTACCTCATCGCGGTGCTGCTGATCGTCTGGTTTGCCGACGGCGGCGCATACTTCGCCGGGCGCGCTTTCGGGCGCGTCAAGCTGGCGCCATCCATCAGCCCGGGCAAGACCTGGGAGGGCGTCGTGGGGGGCCTCGTGCTCGTTGCCGTACTGGCCGTCGCCACGGCCGTCTGGCGGGGACTCGACATCGCCGTGCTGCTGCCCTTTTTCCTCGCCGTCGCCGCGATCTCGATCGTCGGTGACCTGACCGTCAGCATGTTCAAGCGCACGGCGGGCGTCAAAGACAGCGGGTCCCTGTTCCCCGGGCATGGCGGCGTGCTGGACCGTGTCGATTCTGTCGCGGCGGCATCGCCGCTGTTCGCGCTCGGGCTGACGGCCCTCGGGATCGCGTGAGCGTGCGTTCAGAGCGCGTTCATGTCGTGTCCGGTAGCCTGCCGTGTAACGCAGCGGGAACTGCGACCAGGTGTATGAGTCAACAAGGAAATGGAGTCCGTGGGTAGCGCCTTGACCAACTTGCTGTCATTCGTCGTCGCGATCAGCGTGCTGGTCGCGATTCACGAGTTCGGGCATTACATCGTCGGCCGCTGGGCTGGTATGAAAGTGCTGCGTTTCTCCATCGGTTTCGGCAAGCCGATCTGGTCCCGCCGTGCCGGCAAGGACGACACGGAATACTGCATCGCCTCGATTCCTCTCGGCGGCTACGTTCGTTTTCTCGACAGTCGTGAAGGCCCCGTGGATCCCCGGGACGAGGGCCGCGCATTCAACCAGCGGCCGATACCGCAGCGCATCGCCGTGCTTGTCGCAGGCCCGCTGTTCAACTTCCTGTTCGCCATCGTGGCCTACTGGGCCCTGTTCATGCCGGGCGACTCCGGCCTGACGCCCGTGATCGGAGACGTCGAGCCCGGGAGTTACGCGGACCGAGCGGGCCTGCAGTTCGGCGATCGCATCGAGGCCGTCGGCGATACCCAAACCCGCTCATGGGAACAGGCACTGGTCGCACTGCTTGATTCCATGGTCGCAACGGGCCGCGTACCATTGACCGTGCGCAACGAAAACGGCGGGCACCGCCGCGCGGTCATCGACGTGGGTGACGACGCCGCAAGGCTGACAGAGCCCGGCGTCCTGTTCGAAGGGCTGGGCTTCGATATCGGCCAGCCGCGCGCCGTCGTCGGAGAACTGACGCCGGGAGGACCTGCCGAGCAAGCGGGACTGCGCGAAGGCGACCGCATTACGTCGGTTGCGGGCGAGCCCGTCCGCTTCTGGGGCGAGTTACTTGCCGCTATCTGGCCCCGACCGGGCGAAACCGTTGACGTGGGATACGAGCGCGGCGGGCAGGCGGGCCAGGCTCGCGTGACGCTGGCCGAGCAGGACAGTGGCGCGGAGCGGCGCGGCCTGATCGGTTTTCGGCTGAACCGCAACATGGGCGAACACTATTATTACCGGGTTGACTACACGCTCGGCGAATCGTTCGCCGTGGCGCTGGACAAGACCTGGACGTCGACGCTGTTCACACTGCGGATGCTCGGCCGCATGGTGACCGGCGACGTGTCGTTCAAGAACATCAGCGGCCCGATCAATATCGCTCAGTTCGCCGGCGAATCGGCCGAGCGGGGCCTGGGCGACTTCCTCGGGTTCCTGGCCATCATCAGCATCAGCCTCGGGGTCCTCAATCTATTGCCGATTCCGGTCCTCGATGGCGGCCAGATCGTCTATCAGGTCGCCGAGGCCATCAAGGGCGGTCCCCTCACCGAGCGTGCGCAGATTCTCGGTCAACAAATTGGCATACTCGCGCTGCTCCTGTTGATGAGCTTCGCATTCTACAACGACATTGCGAGAATCCTGGGCTGACCGGGACGAATGGATAGACTGCAGATGAGACACACACTTCTGATTTTGCTGGCACTGCTGCCGTTGGCGTCGCTGGCAGCCGGCGAATTCGTCGTCCGCGACATGCGTGTCGAGGGACTGCAGCGCATTTCCGAAGGTACCGTATTCAATTACTTGCCGATCAATATCGGCGACACGATCGACGAAAGCCGGATCGGCGAAGCGATTCGCGCCCTGTACAGCCAGGAGATGTTCGATGACATCGAGATCCGGCGTGACGGCGACACGCTGGTCGTGGCCGTGCGGGAGCGGCCGTCGATTGAGAGTTTCGAGATCGAGGGCAACAAGGACATCAAGACTGAAGACCTGATGGATTCGCTGCGCTCGGTCGGCCTCGCGCGCGGCCGCACGTTCAATCGCTCCGTGCTCGACAACGTCGAGATGTTCCTCCGCGAACAGTATTACGATCGCGGCAAGTACGGCGTCGTCATCAGCTCCAATATCCAGGAGCGACCGAATAACACGGTTCGCGTCCTCGTCACCGTCAAGGAAGGCGACCGCGCCAAGATCAGGCAGGTCAACATCGTCGGCAACGACACGTTCGACGAGGAAGAGATCCGCGCAAACTTCGAACTCGACACGGCCAACTGGCTGTCGTGGATCCGCCAGGACGATCGCTACGCCAAGGAGTCCCTCGAGGGCGACCTCGAGACGCTGCGCTCCTTCTACATGGACCGTGGCTACGCGGACTTCAAGATCGAGTCCACGCAGGTGGCTATCTCGCCCAACAAGAAAGACATCTTCGTCACGATCAATATCGACGAGGGGGAGGTCTACACGATTTCCGACGTCAAGCTCGTTGGTGACATGGTCGTCGACGAGATCTTCCTGCGCCGTTTCGTTCTGGCGCAGCCGGGATCCGTGTTCAATCAGAACCTCCTGACACAGTCCGCTGAGCTGATGACCTTCCGCCTCGGAGAAGAGGGCTACGCCAACGCCGAGATCGAGCCCGTTCCCGAACTCGATCACGAGACGAAGGAGGCGGAAATCACCTTCTACATCAATCCACAGAATCGCGTGTACGTCCGCAACATCAATTTTAATGGCGTCAACCAGGTTGACGACGAAGTGTTGCGGCGAGAAATACGGCAGATGGAAGGCGCGTACCTGTCCAACCGGCTGGTCGACCGCTCGAAGATCCTGCTGCAGCGTCTGCCGTACATCGAGCGTGTCGAAGTGGAAAACGAGCCCGTGCCCGGGAGCCCGGACCTCGTCGACGTCAACTTCGATCTCGAGTACCGCATGCCCGGGCAATTCTCGGGCGGCATCGGTTATTCGGAATCGCAAAAGGTGATGCTGAACGGCAGCATCGTGCACACCAATTTTCTCGGCACCGGCAATCGTGTCGCCGTGCAGCTGAACTCGGGTCGATTCCAGAAGCTCTACAGCATCTCGCATACTGACCCGTATCGCACCATGGACGGCGTGAGCCGCACGATCAGCCTGAACTACCGCGACATCACGCAGTTCACATCGGCGGCGTCGGATTTCTCGACGACCAGCGCCGGCGCATCGGTCGATTACGGTTTCCCGATCACCGAGTACCAGCGCATCAACTTCGGCATGAACTTCCAGCATTCGGAGCTGTTGTCGTCGACCAACAGCACGCAGCAGGCGCAGGACTGGGTCAGGAACAACGGCAACGTGTTCATCGAGGAATCGGGCGTTGGCGGCAGCTTCTTCGGCACCGAGTTCGATGCGCTCGAGCTGCTCGTTGGCTGGAGCTACGACAGCCGCAATCGCGCCATCTTTGCGAACCGTGGAACGCGGCAGCAGCTGTTCATGTCTTTCGCCGTCCCCGGCAGCGACGTTGAGTACTACCAGGCGCGCTATAGCCTGACGAAGTATTTTCCGCTGTGGAGTAACAAGTGGACGCTGCGGATGAATACCGAGCTCGGTATCGGCGAGGCGCTCGGCGAGACCACGGCGCTGCCGCCGTACAAGCAATTTTACGGTGGCGGGCCCCAGTCGGTGCGCGGGTTCAAGGAATCTTACCTGGGTCCCCGCGACAGTTTCGGTCGACCCTACGGCGGCAACGTATTGGTTGCCGGTCAGCTAGAGCTTATACTGCCGCTTCCCGACAAGTGGGCGAGCCAGGCAAGGGCGAGCCTGTTCTACGATGTCGGTAACGTGTTCAACACGGGCGAAGTGCAGTTTACGGACAAGCTGGGCGCACCGATCGAATACAAGCCGGACTTCGACGAGCTGCGCTCGTCGGTCGGCATCGGTGTGCAGTGGTTGGCGCCGTTGGGACTGTTCCGGTTCAGTTACGCGTATCCGCTGAACCCTTACAAGGGTAACGACAGATACTACGGAGACGAGCTGGAGCGATTCCAGTTCTCCATTGGACAGGCTTTTTGAAGATATGGATGGTTTTATGAAGTTCGTGAAGCAACAGGTGGTCAAGGCAGTAGTGGCAATCGCCATGCTCGGCGCGTTTGCGCTGCCGGCAGCTGCACAGGAAATCAAGATCGGCGTCGTCAGCCTGCCAGCCCTGATCGAAAGGGCGCCGCAAACAAAGGCCGCGATGGATGCTTTGCAGGAAGAATTCGCGCCTCGCCAGCGTGAATTCGAAGCAAAGAAAAAGGAGTTCGAGGATCTTCAGGCCAAGGCGCAGAAGGATTTTGCCGTCATGGGCGAAACCGAACGACGCAATGCCGAGAAGGACCTGCGGGAATTGCAGCGTGAATTGACGCGCCTGCAGACTGAATTCCAGGAGGACCTCAACCTGCGGCAGAACGAGGAGTACGGACTGCTGCAGCGTTCGATGGCCAAGGAAGTCCAGGACTACGCCCAGGCGCAGGGTTTCGATCTCGTCGTTCTCGACAACGTCGTGCTATTCCGCAATGACACCGTCGACATTACAGCGGAAGTCCTGCGAATCGTGGAAGCCAACTACCAGGCCACCAACACGCAGTAAGTCGATCCAGATGCCGGTCAGTCTCGGGGAACTTGCCACACGGTTTGGCTGCGAGCTGATCGGCGATCCTGACATTGTCGTCAGCGAAGTCGCGTCCCTGCAGCATGCGACCGGCCAGGCCCTGAGCTTCCTGTCCGGTGCCGCGTTCAAGGATCAGCTCGCATCGACGAAGGCGGGCGCCGTCATCCTGCGTCCGGACGACGCCGCGGACTGCCCGGTTGCGGCAATCCTGCACGAAGATCCGTATGCCTGTTATGCGCGCATGGCCGCGATCCTGCACCCCGCGCCGACGTTCGCGCCGGGGGCACACGCGTCAGCCGTTGTCGACGACAGTGCGACGGTTGCGTCGAGCGCGCACCTCGCGGCCAACGTCGTGGTAGGCGAGCGCAGCGTCATCGGGGAAAATGTGTACCTCGGCCCCGGTACGGTCGTCGGTCCCGAATGCGTCGTCGGTGACGATTGCCGATTCGTCGCCAACGTAACGCTCGCGCGCGCCGTGCGTATCGGCAATCGCGGGCTGTTTCATCCGGGCGTCGTGCTCGGCGCCGACGGATTCGGTAACGCGCAAACACCGGACGGCTGGGTCAAGGTGCCGCAGGTGGGCGGCGTCACGATCGGCGATGACGTCGAAATAGGGGCAAATACGACTGTCGACTGCGGCGCCATCGACGATACGGTGATCGAGGATGGCGTGCGCATCGATAATCTCTGCATGATCGCGCACAACGTTCGCATCGGTGCACACTCGGCGCTCGCGGCGTTGACCGGCATAGCGGGCAGCGCGACGATCGGCAAGCGCTGCCAGTTCGCAGGTGCCGCACGCAGCGTAGGCCATGTCACGATCTGCGACGACGTTATCGTCCTCGCCTGCGCGGTCGTCACGCACGACATCAAGGAGCCCGGCGCCTACAGCGGCGTGTTTCCCGCCGAGCCGGCGCGCGGCTGGACGAAGTTCGTGGCCCGGCTGCGTCGCATTGACGCGTTGCAAAAGCGCGTCAAGAAACTGGAAGGCAAATGATTCATTCAACGGCAATCGTCTCGGACAAGGCAGACGTCGCCGCAGATGTCGAGATCGGCCCGTACTCGATTATCGGCGACGACGTCGAGATCGGCAGCGGTACCCGGATCGGCAGCCACGTCGTGATCAACGGACCGACGACGATCGGCAAGGACAATCAAATCTACCAGTTTGCGTCGCTCGGCGACGACCCGCAGGACAAGAAGTACGCCGGGGAGCCGACACGCCTGATCATTGGCGATCGCAATACGATTCGCGAGTTCTGCACCTTCAGCCGAGGCACGACACAGGACAAAGGCGAGACGATTGTTGGCGACGACAACTGGGTCATGGCGTATGTACACGTCGCTCACGACTGCATCGTCGGCAGCAACACGATAATGGCCAACAACACGACGCTGGCCGGTCATGTGCATGTGGGCGACTGGGTCATCTGCGGCGGGTTCTCGGGCGCACACCAGTTCTGCAAGATCGGTGCACACGCGTTTCTCGGCATGTACTCCGGCATTAACCGCGACGTGGCGGCGTACACGACCGTGTCGGGCCAGCCGGCCGCCGTTCGCGGTGTCAACAGTGAGGGACTGAAACGACGCGGCTTCACACCGGAGCAGATTCGCAATATTCGCAACGCATACCGCATCACGTTCCGGCAGAACAAGCGCAAGGAAGAAGCGATCGCGGAAATCGCCGAGCTGGCCAGGACGCAGCCCGAACTGGACCTGTTTCTCGAATCGCTGCGTTCGTCGGAACGCGGCCTGACGCGCTAGACTTTCCGCATGAAGATCGGACTGGTTGCTGGCGAGGCATCCGGCGATGCGCTCGGCGCGGGCCTGATTCGGGCCCTGCGGGAGATTGTTCCGGATGCGACTTTTGAAGGCGTGGCGGGCCCCGAGATGGTGGCAGCCGGATGCGAGCAATGGGAACCCTCTGAATCGCTGGCCGTGATGGGCCTGATCGAGCCGCTGCGGCATATCCCGAGGCTGCTGCGACTGCGACGTCGCCTGGCAAGAACCTGGATCGACTCGCCCCCCGACGTTTTTGTCGGTATCGATGCGCCCGACTTCAACCTCGGTCTCGAAAAGAAACTGCGCAGCTCCGGCATACGCACGGCGCACTACGTCAGTCCGTCGATCTGGGCCTGGCGCGCAGGGCGCGCCAAAAAAGTGAAGAAGGCGGCCGACACGGTGCTGTGTATCCTGCCGTTCGAGCCGCCCCTGTACGAGGCGCTCGGCGTCAATGCCGTGTTCGTCGGACACCCGAAAGCCTCCGCGGCACCGGCTCGCGTCGATACGGCGGCGGCCCGTGCCTCTCTCGGCCTGTCGGCCGACGAAGTCGTCACGGTGATGCCTGGCAGCAGGGTCGGGGAAGTGCAGCGACTCGGCGCTACGCTTGCCGAGGCGGCCGCGCATGTCGGACGGGAACGGCCCGGCGTGCACTTCGTGACGCCGCTTGCAGCGGCGAGGCTTCGCCCGCTGTTCGAGTCACAGCTCGACGCTGCCGGCGTTGCTGACCGCTTCACGCTGGTGGACGGGCGAGCGCAGATCGCGATGTCGGCCGCCGACGTCGTCCTGCAGGCCTCGGGCACGGCAGTCCTCGAGGCGGCGCTGCTGCAAAAACCCGCCGTCGCCGCGTACCGGCTCGCGCCGTTGACCTACTGGCTCGGCAAGCACGTGTTTCGCATCAGGCTGAAGCATTACACGCTGCCGAACCTGCTCATGGAGGAGCCACTCGTTCCCGAGTTCATGCAGCACGATGCGCAGCCGGGCCCGATTGCCGCGGCCGTCCTCGCGCTGCTCGGCGACGCTTCGCGCCGGGGCGTCATCAGCGAGAGATTTGATAGACTGCGGCAGGAGCTGGCACTTGACGCTGATCAGCTTGCCGCCGAGGCCGTCGTCGCTCTGGCTCGGCACTGAACGGGGCACCATCCACCAAGCATGCACCAGGCAGCACTGTTTGAACTGAACGGACTCGTCGCCGGCGTTGACGAGGCTGGCCGAGGGCCGCTCGCGGGCCCGGTCGTTGCCGCTGCCGTGATCCTCGATCCGCGCGAGCGGATCACGGGCCTCGATGATTCGAAAAAGCTGTCCGCTGCGCGGCGCGCGCGGCTCGCCGCCGAAATCCGTGCGCGAGCTTTGTCGTGGGCGGTCGGCTGGGCGGAGCCCAGTGAAATCGACGAGGTCAACATTCTCGCCGCAACGATGCTGGCGATGCGCCGCGCGATCCGGCGGCTCGACGTGACGCCCATCGGCGTTCAGGTGGACGGTAACCGCTTGCCCGACCTGTCGTTCGGCGACATCCGCCTCGAGGGCGAAGCGGTCGTCGGTGGCGACGGCAGGATAGCCGCCATCGCTGCAGCTTCGATACTGGCGAAGACGACGCGCGATGGCATCATGGAGTTCCTGGACCGAATCTATCCCGAGTACGGGTTCGCACGCCACAAGGGCTACGGCACGCGCATTCACCTCGAACGCCTCCAGCGGCACGGCCCCTGCGCGCAGCACAGAGCGAGTTTCGCGCCGGTGAGGGCCGCGGGGTGAGCGCGCCGGATTTCGTCCACCTGCACGTTCACACCGAGTACTCGATCGTGGACAGCACGGTCCGTATTCCGGGGCTCATGCAGGCCTGCGCCGAGGCGCGCATGCCGGCCGTCGCAATGACGGACCTCAACAACGTCTTCGGCCTCGTCAAGTTCTACCGCAAGGCGATGGCCGCAGGCGTCAAGCCCGTTGTGGGCCTGGACCTGCGTATCTTCAATGATGCCGAGCCCAACCGGCCATTTACGCTGCTGCTGCTCGTGCAGAACAACGACGGCTACAGGAACCTGTCGAGGCTCGTCACGCGCAGCTACATCGACGGGCAGCATCGAGGGGAGCCCATGGCGAGGCGCGACTGGCTGACAGCCGAGAGCTGTGCGGGCCTCATCGCCCTGTCCGGTGGTCTGCAGGGCGACGTAGGGCACGCGTTGCACGCCAATCACGCGGAGCAGGCCCGCGAACTGCTGGATCGCTGGCGCGTCGTGTTTCCCGGGCGCTATTACCTGGAGCTCGTCCGGACCGGGCGCCCCGGCGAAGAGGACTGCGTGCGCGCCAGTCTCGAGCTAGCCAGCGCCACCGGAACGCCCGTCGTCGCGACGAACGACGTGCGCTTTCTGTCCCGTGACGATTTCGAGGCACACGAAGCACGCGTCTGTATCCGGGAGAGCCGCACGCTCGCCGACAGCGAGCGGCCGCGACACTACAGCGCCCAGCAATACCTGCGCACGCCCGGGGAAATGGCCGAACTGTTTGCCGACGTGCCCGAGGCTCTGGCGAACACGGTCGAAATCGCACGGCGCTGCAGCCTCGACCTGCAGCTCGGTGCGAGCGTGCTGCCGGCGTTTCCGGTGCCAGACGGACAGAACGAGGAGGAATTCCTCGTCGCGGAGGCGAAACGCGGACTGAACGCCGCGCTCGAACGCCTCTTCGAGGCCCGCGAGATTCCGCAAAGAGAACGCGCCCGGTTTCGCGCCCCGTACGACGAGCGACTCGACGTCGAACTGGGCGTCATCAGGTCCATGGGATTCCCGGGCTATTTCCTGATCGTCGCCGACTTCATTCGCTGGGCCAGGAAAAACGATGTGCCCGTCGGGCCCGGCCGAGGCTCCGGCGCGGGTTCTCTCGTCGCCTGGGTGCTCGGCATCACGGATCTCGATCCGCTGCAGCACGACCTGCTCTTCGAGCGTTTCCTGAATCCCGAGCGCGTGTCGATGCCGGATTTCGACGTCGACTTCTGCATGGAAGGCCGCGACCGCGTCATCGATTACGTGGCCGAACGCTATGGCCGTGAGCGCGTCTCGCAAATCATTACATTCGGCACGATGGCGGCGAAGGCCGTCATCCGCGACTGTGGCCGCGTGCTCGGCCAGCCGTACGGTTTTGTCGACCGCATCGCGAAGCAGGTGCCGTTCGAAATCGGAATGACGCTCGACAAGGCGCTCGAGGCATCCGACGAACTCGCCGCGATGTACCGCGACGACGAAGAAGTGTCGGCCATCATCGATCTTGCGAAGTCGCTGGAGGGACTCGTGCGCAACGCGGGCAAACATGCCGGCGGCGTCGTCATCTCGCCGGGCCCGCTGACCGATTTCGCACCGTTGTATTGCGAAGAGGGCGGCACCAACGTCGTCACGCAGCTTGACAAGGACGACGTCGAGGCCGTCGGTCTGGTCAAGTTCGACTTCCTCGGCCTCAAGACGCTGACGATCATCGACTGGGCCGTGCGCATCGTCAACGAGACCTATCCGGATCTCGATTTCGACATCGCGCGCATTCCCGAGCAGGATGCAAAGACCTTCGAACTGCTGCGCAGCACGCAGACCGCGGCCGTGTTCCAGCTGGAATCGAGCGGCATGCGTGACCTCATCAAGCGCATGCGGCCGGACCAATTCGACGATCTCGTCGCACTCGTCGCCTTGTTCCGGCCCGGGCCGCTGCAGTCGGGCATGGTCGACGATTTCATTACGCGCAAGCATGCGGCGAACAAGGCCGACATCGATTACCTGCATCCCGATCTCAAGCCCGTACTCGAGGAGACCTACGGCGTCATCCTGTACCAGGAACAGGTCATGCAGATCGCGCAGGTGCTGGCAGGCTACACGCTGGGCGGCGCCGACCTGCTGCGGCGCGCCATGGGCAAGAAGAAGCCCGAGGAAATGGCAATACAGCGCGAGATTTTTGTCGACGGCGCAACGGAACGCGGCGTCGCGCGAGAAACGGCGACCCGCATTTTCGATCTCATGGAGAAATTCGCCGGCTACGGTTTCAACAAATCGCACTCGGCCGCCTACGCTGTCTTGTCGTACCAGACGGCCTATCTCAAAGCGCATTATCCGGCCGCGTTCATGGCCGCCGTAATGAGCGCCGACCTGCAGAACACCGATCGGCTCGTCACGCTGAAAGACGATTGCCGGCAGCTCGGTCTGCGCCTCGACAGCCCCGATGTGAATCGCTCGGCCTATGCGTTCAGCGTATCGGAACCGGACACGATCCTGTACGGCCTCGGCGCGATCAAGGGCGTCGGCCGCGGGGCCGTCGAATCCGTGGTCCTCGAGCGCGACACCCGCGGGCCGTTCCGGGACCTCACCGATTTCTGCCGCCGCGCCGACCACGAGAAGATCAACCGGCGTGCGATCGAGGCCATGATCAAGGCGGGCGCGATGGACGGCTTCGGCGAAACGCGCCGCGGCATGATGCACCAGCTCGAGGACGCGCTGCGCGGTGCGGACCAGCATGCGCGCGCTGCTGCAGCGGGACAGAATGACATGTTCGGCCTCGAGCCCGTCGGCGACGAACCCGAGCACCAGCCCGCGCAACTGGCCGAGTGGCAGGAAAGGCAGTTCCTGAGCGCCGAAAAGGAGGCGCTCGGCCTCTACCTGACCGGACATCCGTTCGACGCCGTGCGGCACGATGCCCGGTATTTTTCCGATGGCAGACTCGCCGACATCACGGCGGAGCCGCCGCCGCAGACCGCAAGGGGCGAGCGTGACTATGCGTCGCGGCGCGAGGCGACCGTGGCCGGGCTCATCGTCGACGTGCGCAAGCGGGGCAATCGTGTCAGCGTGGTACTCGACGACGACACAGGGCGCATGGAAATCAGCTTTTTCAGCGAGGCCTTCAACGAGTTCCGGCACCTGCTCGTCAAGGATGAAATCGTGGTCGTCACGGGCGCGCTGCGCTATGACGATTTCATCGGCAGCTGGACCGTGAATGCGAAGAACGTCCTGCACATCGACCGCGTCATCGAGTCGCGCGCGAGGGGCCTCGTCCTCAGCCTCGCGCCGAACGGGCAGGGGGAGAACCTGCTCGTCAAGCTGCACGACCTGTTGCTGCCGTTTCGCGAGGGCAGTTGCGACGTCTCGGTGCGCTATATCGGCGACAACGCCGCGGCGCGCCTGTCGCTCGGCCCCGAGTGGTCCGTCAGGCCGAGCCGCGAGCTGCGCGACAAGTTGACGGAACTGCTCGGGAACAATAATGTGCGATTACTGTACGCGCCGACCCGCGAGCTGAACTGATGGACATGAAATTCCTGGATTTCGAGCAGCCGATCGCCGAACTCGAAGCGAAGATCGAGGAGCTGCGGTACGTCGGCGACGACTCGGAAATCAACATCAACGAGGAGGTGGCGCGGCTCAAGGCCAAGAGCGAGTCGCTGACCCGCAATATCTTCGCCAAGCTGAGCCCGTGGCAGATTGCGCGCGTGGCGCGCCACGAGTCGCGCCCGTATACGCTCGACTACCTGGGCATCATCGCGCCGGACTTCCAGGAACTGCATGGCGACCGCATGTACGCCGACGATCCGGCTATCGTGGGCGGGGTCGGCCGGATCAACGGGCGCGCCTGCGTGTTCATCGGCCACCAGAAAGGACGCGACACCAAGGACCGCGTGCGGCGCAACTACGGCATGCCGAAACCGGAGGGTTACCGCAAGGCGCAGCGCCTGATGCGCATGGCCGAGAAATTCGGCCTGCCTGTCGTCACGCTCATCGACACACCGGGCGCGTATCCCGGCGTCGGCGCCGAGGAGCGCGGCCAGAGCGAGGCCATCGCTTACAGCCTTTACCTCATGGCGGGTCTCAAGACGCCGATCGTCAGCGTCGTCATCGGCGAGGGCGGCTCTGGCGGAGCGCTGGCCATCGGCGTTGCCGACCGCCTATTGATGCTGCAGTACTCAATTTACTCGGTCATTTCGCCCGAGGGTTGCGCGTCGATCCTCTGGAAGAGCGCCGAAAAGGCCGAGGATGCCGCCGAGGCGATGCGCATCACGGCGTCGAGCCTGAACGACTTCGGTCTCGTCGACGAGGTCCTGCAGGAGCCGCTGGGCGGCGCGCACCGCAACCCGGAAGAGGCCGCCGAGGTCATCCGCAATGCGCTGTTGAAGCATCTTGACGAGCTCGAGCAGTTGCCCACGGAGCAGCTGCTCGAAGAGCGCCGGCGCCGGATTGCAGGCTTCGGGCAGTTCAAAGAAGCGTGACCTTCACGCGCGAACGCCTGCTCGAGACACTCGCCGGATTTGAGCCCCATGCGGGGCGCCCGACGCGTTACGTCGTAGCCTTCAGCGGCGGCCTGGACTCGTCGGTGCTGGCGCACGCCTTGGCCGGCGCCGATCTGCCGGTCGTCGCCGTCCACATCGACCATGCCTTGCAGGAAGAATCCGCCGAGTGGGCAAGGCATTGCGAGCAGTTCGCCGCCAGCCTAGGCATCGAATTCCACCATCGCCAGGTGCAGGTGCAGCTCGAGTCCGGCAAGGGGCCCGAAGCGTCAGCGCGAGATGCGCGATACGCGGCCCTGCACGCCGAGGTGCGGGCCGGCGACTGGTTGCTGAGCGCACATCATCGCGAGGACCACGCCGAGACCCTGCTGCTCAACCTTGTGCGCGGCAGCGGCCCTGCAGGTATTGCCGGCATTGGCGCGGTGCGTCGATTCGGCCCGGCGTGGCTCGTACGGCCCCTCTTGAATTTCGAGCGCGCGGAACTGAGGGACTACGCCGAGCGTCACGACATCCGCTGGATCGAAGACCCCTCCAATGCCGACAAGCGCTTCGACCGCAATTTCCTGCGCCACGAAATCCTGCCGCGCCTCAAGCAGCGCTGGCCCGACATCGCGGCGCGACTGCAGCGCTCGGCCCTGCATTCGGGTGAAGCCAGCGGCCTGCTCGTTGACCTCGCGAAGATCGATCTCGAGACGCTGGGCGGACAGTCCGGGCGCCTGCCCGTGCAACAGTTGTTCGACCTGCCGCGAGACCGCCGCAAGAACCTCATCCGCTATGCGCTGCGCGCACGCGGCCTGACCGTGCCGACCGCGCAGCAGCTCGACACCATTCTCGACGAGGTGCTGCGTGCCCGTGGCGACGCCCAGCCGCAGGTTCGGTGGCCCGGCGGGTCGGCACGCCGTTACCGGGACGCGCTGTACCTGCTGCCCGACGAATTGCCGCAGTCCCTGCCCGAGGGCTCGATCACGGGCAGCCGCCTCGAACTCGGCGGGGGCCTCGGCACGCTGTATTTCGAGCCCGGCGCCGAGCGCGGCCTCGACGCGAGCCTGGTGGGGCCCCGCCTGCGGCTCGAATACCGCAAGGGCGGAGAGAAGATTCGCGTTGACGGTCAATCACATACGAGCAAACTCAAGAAACTGCTTCAGGCGGAAGGCGTCGTGCCGTGGATGCGCGACCGGGTCCCGCTCGTGTATTCGGGCGATACGCTCGTCGCCGTCGGCGACCTGTTCATCGCGGCAGAGGCCGCGAGTTCGCCCGGTGTCGCGATTCGCTGGGAGGACCGCCCGGCCTTGCACTGAGTCGGCGGAGTCATTGTCTCGTCCGGGGTGATTGGGTAGACTTGAATACCGTCTATTATCCAACGGCGGGACGACGACAAGGGTTGGAAAAAAAGCACAGCACGGTGCTTGGCTCCAGCCCTTTTTCATTGGATGAGGGCCTGCTTGTGCTTTCGAAGCGGGCCCTGTTGCCGCTGAAGAAGCGCCGATCAAGGCGCGAGGAGAGCAGTTTGGCTGGTCCAAATGAACGACGAGCAATGCAAAGCGGCGCTTTTTCAGACGCAACCCGCCGGGCCGGCGCCATTTTCCCGCCGGCGGTGTTATCAGTCGCTCATGTAGCGGTGCT
>JBFIFN010000009.1:0-88014 GCA_041602775.1 Woeseiaceae bacterium
GGGCGTGGTTGTCGTCAATGCCGGTGCCAGCTACCTCCTGGCCAAGGCGCTTGACGCGGAAATCCGGCGAATTACGAATCAGCCCGTTCGCTACGTGATTCTCGAGAATGGTCAGGGCCACGCCGCACTGGGCTCGAATTACTGGCAGGAACAGGATGTCCCGGTGATTGCCCACGTCGATGCAGCTCAAGAAATCGAGAAGGGCTCTTTCGCACTGCTCAGCCGGATGCAGGATTACAACGGCGACAGGGCAGAGGGCACCGAAGTCGTATTGCCCGACATTACCTTCGAACAACAGTATGTTATCGAACTGGGCGGTGAGCGGATCGAAGTCCTGTACCTGGGTCCGGGTCACAGCCCTGGCGATATCCAGGTGTGGTTGCCGAAGCAACGGCTGGTCATTTCCGGCGATATGGCGTTCCATCAGCGCCTGCTGCCGATTTTTGACAATACGGACACGAAGGGCTGGCTCGATACCTATGAGCGCTTCCTGGCGCTCGAGCCGCAGGTCGTGATACCGGGACACGGCGTGCCGACGGACGTGGACGAAGTGACCAGGTACACCAAGGACTATCTGACTTTTCTGCGCGCAGAAGTGCAGAAACTGCTTGACGAGGGCGGTACGCTGGCCGACGCGTACGACATAGACCAGTCGGCTTATTCTCACCTCGACACCTTCGAGGAACTGGCGGCACGCAATGCAGGGATGGTTTTTGAGGCGATGGAATTCGAGTGAAGGCCTGATCCCGGTACGCGCAACACGCGCGTCATCGCAGCGAATCGAAAGAAGATCGTTCGGCTGCCGGCTGTCCGAGCCTCGCTTCGTCCAGCTCGGTTATCACCAGCTTGAAAACCGGCACATATGCTGTATGTTTATAAGTTCGAGCGCGCCTGCGCTTGCGCGCAGCCGAGCGCTTGAGACCCGCTGTTAATTCCGAAGCAAGGAGGTAACTATGGGTATGTTCGACAAATGGTTCGGCGGCACGCCAGATTACCCCCCGCTGCCCGCCGATAACGAGGCCAAGGCCAAACTCGACGAGATGAAGGCCCCGCTGGAGGAACTCGCCGGCAAGGTCAATGACCACCTGGAAGTCGTTCCCGCGGAACACGAGGCTTACGTGTATCTCGGCAAGCCCCCGAAACGATTCGGAATTGCATGGATACACGACGGCAAGCTCGATGGGCTCAAGGAACTCGTGGAAGGGAACCACCTGTCGCAGGCGGATGCGCAGAAGATGATTCTCTCCCTCGGCGCTGCCTACGAGCACGCCAGTGATGCGCCGCGTTACTCGGCGGAGCTGGCCGGCAAGAAAGTCGTCGTCATTCCGTCCCGCGAACTGGGGCGGGAAGTCCACGACATCGTGGAGCGTGCGATCAACTAGATCCGCGTATCCCGGGCGGTCTCGGGCGTGGTGATAGGCCGGCGCCGTAGGCGCCGGAGCGGTAGCTGCGCGTCCGCATCCCGAAGGAGCTACACCGCCGCCGCGGGCGTCGCATACAGCTGCAGGATCAGGGCAACATGTGCGGCCGAGTGCGCCATGATGACGATCCAGAGATTCCGTCCGCACAACAGGAACGCGACGCCCCACACGAGGCCCATGATCGTTGTCATCACGATGCCGCCGGGCCCCCACTGGAAGTGCACGAGGCCGAAAATGAGCGCCTGGGAAAGCACGGCGAGAACCGCGCCGGCGGGCATGCCGCCGTAGAGGCGCTCGAACTGGTTCATCAGGAAGCCGCGATAGACGAGTTCCTCGGGAATCGCCGCCGTCAGAGGCAGCAGTAGCGCCATCAGAACGGCCGCCCGCGCATTGCCTCGAATGAAGTCGTACCGGGACATGTCCGGGGCCGGCACGTCGAAGAACGGCGCGAGCAGTTGCGGAACGAGGCCCTGCGCCGCGACGAAGACGACGAAGATACCGAGCACCCAGAAGGGCACCGTCCACCACCTTTTCGGCCGCTTCAGCCCGAGGTCGGCCAGCGTGCCGCCTTTTCCTACGGTCAGCCAGACCGCCGCTATCGCGCCCAGCATGACGGCGAGCACGCCGCGCGCCTCGGACCCCCAGGGCAGGTAGTCAGCGGCCGCGACCTCGCCGATGAAGGCGGCCGCAGACACTGCAATGACGATGGCGATGGCAGCTGGCGGCCGCAGCCCGGTAACTTCGCGGTCCGCGGTGGCCTTATCCACTCAGCGGCCTTCGCGCACGCTGAGAACCCGGTTGATCGGTGGTCCCGGGATGGTCTGGACGTGGCCTGACGGCCAGCTGATCTCGATCTTCGAAACAACCGTCGCGGCCCCGAGACCGAAGTGCTGGGTGAGTTCGCCCTGGCTTCGCCACCCGGAGTGAGCGCTGACTTCCGGCACCTGGCGCAGCGTCCTGCCTTGCGCCGAGGTCTCGACCGCGATCAATGCGCCGATCGCTGAGCGGTTCGACGGACCCCCTTCCAGCGACACCCTGATCCAGTTGCCCTGCGCGAAGCGATTTTCGATCAGGATATTCTCCTCGAAGCCTGCTCCGGGCTGGTTCGGCCAGTTGCCGACGAGTATATCGAGGTCACCATCACCGTCATAATCGGCAAGCGCCACGCTGACACCCGCACAGTGCGCCCGCCGATTGCGCGGCAGAACCGGTTGAAACGCGATCAAGCGCCATCTTTCGTATCTCCGACTGGCGATTTCCAATTGTCGCACACTGCGCGGGTGTCAGCGTCGCGCGGGACGCGCCGTCTGCGCACGGCCGGATTGCCGGGCGGTGATAGCATGGCAACTCACGAGACTTCCCGGGCATAGCGTCCGGTACCACGATTGCAGGAGTCACACAATGACCGACATTGACGGCAAGCGCGCCCTGGTGACGGGCGCGGCGGGCGGTATCGGCAGGGCCCTGGTCTTCAAACTGGCGAGCGCCGGTGCCCGGCTGGCGCTGTGGGATGTCGATGCGAAGGCGCTCGCCGCGCTGCGCGCCGAGCTCGAAGATGCCGGCTACGAGGCGGATGCGTTCACCTGCGACCTGACGCGGCGCGACGAGATCAGCGCCGTAGCCGCCCGCACGCTTGCGGAAAGCGGCCCCGTCGACATCCTGGTCAACAATGCGGGCATCGTGTCCGGCAAAAACCTGCTCGACCTGTCCGACCAGGAGATCGAGCGGACCTTCCAGGTCAACACACTCGCACTGTTCTGGACCGTCAGGGCGTTTTTGCCGTCCATGCTCGAGCGCGACAGCGGCCATCTCGTCACCATCGCTTCGGCCGCCGGTCTCGCCGGCACGGCCAGGCTGACGGATTACTGCGCGAGCAAGTTTGCCGCCGTCGGCTTCGACGAAGCCGTGCGCATGGAGCTGCAGCAAGCGGACAGCCGCATCGTAACGACGGTCGTGTGTCCGTTCTTCGTGAACACGAGCATGTTCGACGGCGCCAGCACCCGCTTCTCGTGGCTGCTGCCGATCCTCAATCCCGAGGCCGTTGCGGATCGCGTCGTCACGTCCATTCGCAGGAACCGGCGCCGGCTGGTCATGCCGTGGTTCGTCTACTCGGTATGGCCGAGCCGCCTGCTGCCCGTCCGCTGGTTCGACGCGCTGATGGCGTTTTTCGGCGTCAGCCGCAGCATGCACGACTTTCGCGGTGGCGCGTCGCGCAGATAGCGCGATACAAAAGAACCAAGTGAACCGGACCTGCGGCCGGTCTTGATCTAGATCAGGGCGCGTCAGTCCCCGATCGGGCAGCATGCCTCCATCATTCGCTGGAGGTGCGAAATGTCCAATATCAGGAATCTCTGGACGGGCCTGGTCGGCTTGCTCGTCGTATCATTTTCAATCCTGCTTTTCATGGGCGGCGAAATTCATCGCCAGGCGCCGCCCATGCCGGAACGCGTTGTCACCAATGACGGCAACGTCGTCTTCACGCGCGCTGACATCGAGCGGGGCAGGCAAGTCTGGCAATCCATTGGTGGCCACCAGCTGGGTTCGATTTGGGGTCATGGCGGCTACGTCGCCCCCGACTGGACGGCCGACTGGCTGCATCGCGAAGCCGTCGCCACGATGGACATCTGGGCGCGAGACGATATGCGTGCCGACAACTACAAGGCGCTGAATTCCGGCCAGCAGGCGCTACTCGAACGTCGTCTGCAGGAATTCATGCGCAAGAATACCTGGAATGAGGCCGATGGCACGATAACGATCGACCGGGATCGAGCCTTGGCGATTGCGGTCGTCCGCAGGCACTACGACAGCCTGTTCAGCGCTGATCCAGAAACCGCGGCGCTGCGCGAAGCCTATGCCATGAAGAATGACACCGTTCCGGACCCGGACCGACGTAGCTCGCTCACGGCATTTTACTGGTGGACGGCGTGGGCGGCCGTGACTCAGCGACCGGGCAAAGCTATCTCATATACGAACAACTGGCCCGCAGAACCGCTTGTCGGCAACGTGGCGCCGGCGTCCGCTTACCTCTGGACAGTATTCAGTATCCTGTTCCTGCTGGCTGGTATAGGTTTGCTCGGCTGGTATTACGCGGTACACGGTGGCAAGGACGACAGGGCTGCCTCGCTGCCGAGCAGCGATCCGCTGGCCTCGATTGCTGTGACGCCGTCGATGCGCGCCACCGCCAAGTATTTCTGGGTCGTTATTGCGTTGTTCCTGGTGCAGATTCTTCTCGGCGCCATTACCGCGCATTACCAGGTCGAGGGTCAGCAGTTCTATGGCATCCCGATCAGTGATGTGCTGCCGTACTCACTGACGCGAACCTGGCACACGCAACTCGCGGTTTTGTGGATTGCGACGGCCTGGCTCGGCACCGGTCTCTACATTGCACCGGCAATATCGGGCCATGAGCCCAAGTTCCAGCGCATCGGCGTAAATCTCCTCTGGGCCTGCCTGCTGGTCATCGTCGTTGGAGCATTTGCCGGTCAATGGTTCGCCGTCATGCAGAAACTCGGAATAGAATATAACTTCTGGTTCGGTCACCAGGGCTGGGAGTACGTCGACCTGGGCCGATTCTGGCAATGGTTCCTTTTCATCGGTCTCGGAATCTGGCTCCTGTTAGTCGGTCGGGCGCTGTGGCCGGCGCTGCGCCGCGGTGGCGAGGCGCGCCCGATCGTTACGCTGCTGTTTCTGTCCACGATTGCCATCGGCCTGTTCTATGGTGCGGGGTTGATGTGGAGCGAACACTCGCATATCTCCATGATCGAGTACTGGCGCTGGTGGGTTGTACACCTGTGGGTCGAAGGCTTCTTCGAGGTCTTCGCCACGGCCGTAATTGCATTCCTGTTTACGCGTCTCGGTCTGTTGCGCGTCAATATGGCCACGGCGGCCGTGCTCTTTGCCACGATCGTATTCCTGGCGGGTGGTGTACTGGGTACCTTGCACCACCTGTACTTCACCGGTACACCGACGGCCGTTATCGCGCTGGGTGCCTCCTTCTCGGCACTCGAAGTCGTACCGCTCGCCTTTATCGGATTCGAGGCCTATCACACGTTCAAACTCGGTCACGCCACGCCCTGGATGCGGCGCTATCGGTGGCCGATCATCTTCTTTACGGCCGTTGCTTTCTGGAACCTCGTTGGCGCTGGACTGTTTGGCTTCCTCATCAATCCGCCGCTGGCGCTGTACTTCATGCAGGGGCTGAATCTCACGCCGTTGCACGGTCACACGGCGCTCTTCGGTGTCTATGGCATGCTCGGTATCGGCCTCATGCTCTTCTGCCTGCGAGGTCTCAAACCACTGGCTGAATGGAACGAGCGCACGCTGCAGGTTTCGTTCTGGTCATTCAACGTGGGACTTGCTGCCATGTCCGTCATGACGTTGTTGCCACTCGGAACGCTGCAGCTCGTCGCCGCGATCGAAAATGGCTATTGGTACGCTCGGTCGGCAGAGTTCCTGCAGCGGCCCATCATCGACATGATCGTCTGGATGCGCGTGCCCGGAGACATTATCTTCAGCGTCGGCGGACTCGCCCTCGCGTGGTTCGTTCTGCGCCTGTGGCTCGGTCCGCGCAGGTCGCGTGATGAAGTGCCAGCGGGCGTCGAATCATCGGCATGATCGAATTCTATCCCCAGATCAAGCTGGTACACGTGGCCGCCGTTCTTGCGAGCGGCGGCCTGTTCCTGCTTCGCGGTATTGCGGTCCAGGCCGGACAGGGCTGGGGCATGGCAGCGCCCGCGCGGTATCTCAGCTACGGCATCGATATCGTGCTGCTGTCGGCCGCCCTCATGTTGCTCGCCATCCTGCCGCCGCTTATGTACGCCAACGGCTGGTTGTGGGCGAAGCTCTGCCTGCTGCTCGTCTATATCGTGCTCGGCAGCCTGGCACTCAAACGGGCGCGCACGCCGCGCGCCAGCGCAGTCTGTTTCGGCGCCGCGCTGTTGACCTATGCGGCCATGTTCACGATTGCGCGCACGCACCATCCACTCGGTGTCATCAACGCCCTCCTGTCGTGATGACCGCCAAAGACACCGGGCCCTGGCCGCTGTTTGCTTATGGTTTCCGGCCGTTCTTCCTGCTTGGCGGGTTGTACGCCGCTGCGTCGATCCTTGTGTGGGTGTGGATGTACCGCAACGGCAATGCACCGGTCGCCGGATTGCTGGCGCAGCACTGGCACGGACACGAGATGATCTTCGGTTTCATTGGCGCCGCGATCGGTGGTTTCCTGTTGACCGCGGTGCCGAGCTGGACCGGCCGTCGTGCCGTTGCGGGTGCAGGGCTGGTTGCCCTGGTGCTGTTGTGGCTCGCGGGACGGGTCGTATTCGCACTCGGGCAGACGGTCCCCGGCTGGATACTCGCTGTTGGAGAGCTCGCATTCGTGCCGGCACTGGTGCTGGCCATTGCGCCTTCGTTGTTGCGCGCCGCTAATCGTAATCTGCCGCTACTGGGTCTCCTCGCGATGTTCTGGGCAGCGGATGCGGCATTTATCCGCGCCATCACCAGCGGCAACTCCGCGCTGGCCAGTGGTGCCATGCTGGCAGCCATGAATACCGTCCTGGTGATGATCACTATCATTGGCGGGCGCATCATTCCCGCGTTTACCGGTAACGCTTTGCGCGCGATAGGTGAGCGACACTCGTTGCGTTCGACGCCCATGGTTGAGCGCCTCGTCCTCGGGACGATGGTCGCTGTCCTCCTGTGCGACATTCTTATCCCCGCCAGTTCCGTGACGATGATCGTTGTCGCTCTGGCCGCAACGCTGCACGTTTGGCGCTTGTCAGGCTGGTCGGGCTGGCGCACGGCCAGGCAGCCGATCGTCTGGGTGCTTCACATTGCCTACCTGTGGCTGCCGATCGGCCTGGCGCTCAAACTTGCCTGGCTCGCCGGCGAGTTCGCCTGGGCCGCGCACTGGCAGCATGCGCTGGGCGCCGGGGCTGCCGGAACCATGGTCCTCGGGGTCATGACGAGAGCGGCGCTCGGGCACACTGGCCGTCCTTTGCAGGCGCACGCCCTGGTTACCCTGGCCTACAGCCTGCTCACCATTGCGGTCGTCGTGCGCGTGTTCGGATTCGCCGTGCTCGCGCTCGATTACCCATCTGTTGTGCTGATCTCCGGTGTCCTGTGGATGGCCTCGTTCTTCGCCTATATGGTCATTTACACGCCCATTCTCTTGCGGCCACGCGCAGACGGTCGGCCCGGATAGCGATTGCCGGAATTGCGGGCTGTCAAACGGACGCGTGCTCCTCGCGGCGCAGCGCGCCGGCGATCGTCCCGGCCGTTTTGCCCGCGATCCGTTTGCGGCTATAGTGACCGCTCTTTTGCAGCCCCCGGAGTCGCACCAGATGATGTTGAAAAAATCCCTGTTTGTCGTTATTGCAGCTGCTATTGCCTTGACTGCAGCTGCTGGTGAAAGTCCACAGCACGAACGCCACGAGCTGATGGAGAAGGTTCTCGACGCGGCGAAGCCGGTCGGCGCCATGCTCAAGGGTGAGTCGGAATACGACTGGGCGACCGCCGAGAAGTCCCTGAAGACCTTCGAAAAAGTCGCGGGCAAGTTCGGCGGGCTGTTCCCCGAGGGCAGCGACACGGGTGATACCAAGGCGACGCCGGCGGTCTGGACCGATCGCGAAGGCTTCGACGAGGCACTGCAGGACTGGGCCGACGCCACGGCGGCCGCGCTCGATGCGGCGCCTGCAACGCTCGAAGAGGGCAAGCCCGTCCTCGGTGCAGTATTCGCGGCCTGCAAGAACTGCCACGACACGTATCGCATCGAGGACGAAGACTAGGGCACCGGTCACATGCGCCGCATTGCCGTCGCGACCCTGATCCTCGTGCCGCTGGCAGTATGGCTGCTCACGCAGCCGTCGAGGATTCCGGCCGACGGCTTGATCGACCATGCGGGCGATGCGGCCGCCGGCGAGCGCATCTTCTGGGCGGGCGGCTGTGCGTCGTGCCACGCGACGCCGGTGAACGGGCGCCGGGCGAAAGGCCCTGACAAGCTCGTTCTGGGCGGCGGCATGACGCTCGAGTCGCCCTACGGCACATTCCACGTGCCGAATATCTCGCCCCATGCGGACGGTCTTGGCGGCTGGTCGAGGCTCGACTTCGTCAACGCCATGCTGCGCGGTGTTGCGCCGGATGGTCGGCACTATTACCCGTCGTTCCCGTACGCGTCCTACGCGAAGATGCGCATCGAGGATGTCATCGACCTGAAGGCGTTCATCGATACCTTGCCTGCCGTGGCGGGCACCGTACCCGACCACGAACTCGGCATGCCGTGGAACATGCGCCGCGGCATCGGCTTGTGGAAACGGCTCTACCTCGACGCAGACCAGGTCGTCGAGGTTGCGGGTCCCGACGCCGAGCGCGGACGCTACCTCGTCGAGGGCCCCGGGCACTGCGGCGAGTGCCATACGCCGCGCGACTTCCTCGGCGGGATGATCGAGTCCCGCTGGCTGTCCGGTGCACCGAACCCCGAGGGCAAGGGACGCGTCCCGGACATCACGCCCGGCGCATCGGGTATCGGCGAATGGTCGGCCGCCGATATCGAGTACTACCTCGAATCCGGCTTCACTCCCGAATTCGACACGGTCGGCGGCCCGATGGTCGCCGTTCAGGAGAACATGGCGGAACTGACGAAACAGGACCGCGCCGCCATCGCCGCGTACCTGAAAGCGCTGAAGGCCGCTGACTGAGGCCGATGGTCGGGCCCTGAGTAGCGCAAGGCGTCCGGGACAATACCCCCTCACACGCCTTCGGCTATGGATTCGGGGGTATTGTCCCGGACGCAGTGACAACCGGTCCCGGTCTTCGGCCTCAGTCAGCGGCCTTCAGCTTTCTCGAATCGACTTCGTAGTGCGAACCGTCCCTGGCCTCGAGGTTGATTTCCCAGAGTTCCTCGTCGGGGATGCTCGTGCGTTCGTGCCCGGGCAGTTCGCGCTCGTCGTCGACCTGCAGGCCCCAGACGCGGACGCTGCGGATGCCGGCGACCGGGATCCGGTGTTCATCGAATTTGGCGCGAAACGCGGCATCGACGTCGTCGGTAGCCCAGGTGGCATAACCGCTGTCGGCGATCGCGACGACGCTTTCGGGCATATTGGGGTTTCGTTCATTCATGGCCGGGACTCCTCGATACAGACCATAGGCGGCGGCGGCGCGCGGCTGTATCCGTACTTGTGCCGACCCGGGGGAGTCCGTATTTGCCTCGATTGTGCCGCGGCGCGCGCCGCGTAATGTGGAATGCGATCCCGGCCGGTTTTCGAACGGCAAAGGAGGTAGCGATGTCCATACCCGGTGTACTCGTCATCTGCGCGCTCATCGCCACGGTCGTGGTGCTGGGCCTCGGCTTGCGCTCAATGGCGAAAGGCGGCGAATACGACCAGCAGCACGCCGAGCGCTTCATGTGGGAGCGCGTGGCGCTGCAGGGGCTCGTGGTGGTGCTGCTGCTCGTCGCGGCGGTGCTGCTCAACTGAACCGGCCTGCTGCCGGCCGTCGCGGCCGGGCGGGGCGCGCCTGCTCGGGGCAGGTACAGGCCGGTGGCTGAAAGATACACCAGATCAGGCATTCTTGCCTCACTTAATTGCGTTTGTCCTTATATGCGTTTGTACTGATTGATCACCCCTGAACCCTGTGTGATAACCGCCACACGAGTGGAAAAAGGTACAGTTTTTCCGCGCTCTTCCAGTGGGAGTCAGGCATGTCAGGCACACAAACCCAGGGTGATACCAAGTATCTGTTCAAGCGCGACAAGACGTGGTGGGTCAAGCTCGCCGTTCCCCGTGACCTGCGCAAGGTTCTCGGTTACGACCTGCGGCGTTCGCTGCACACGCATGACCTCGACGAGGCGCGCGAGGCGCGCTGGGACGCGATCGAGGAATTCCGCGAGAAGATCGACGAGGCCAAGGCAGAGCAGGGTGACAAGGTCGCGAAGCGCCAGGGCGACGGGCCGCTGACCATCGGCGAGCACATCTGTGAAATCGTCAGCGACTCCGGTGAGGGCGCACAGAAATGCGGCCAGATACTCGGTCTCGTCAGCGGCAAGATGGGCAACGGGGTCTGGACCGTCGAGATCATCCCCGCGGAAATCCAGCCGCCCGCGCGCGAGCGGCAGGGCGCCAGCGGCATTCGCGTGCGCATGGGCTCCAAGTACGTCACGAACATGGGCAACCAGGCGGATCTCGTTGTCGCTTTCAACGAGCAGGTACTGTATTCGCGCATCTCGAACGGCGCCTACAAGAAGGGCACGGTCGTGCTGCTCGAGAGCATGTGGGCCGAGGATCCCGACGAGAAAATTCGCGCGCAGTACCAGGAAGCCCTGCAGGATTTCGCCGCACAGGGGCTCGTGGTCCATGAACTGCCGATTCAAAAGGAATGCCTGAAGATCGTCGAGAACCCGCGGCGCGGCAAGAACATGTTCGTGCTCGGCATGGTTTGCGGCATTTACAACCGCGACGTCGACAAGGCCAAGGAAGAAATCGCCAAGACCTTCAGCAAGAAAGGCGACGCGGTCATCAAGGCCAACCACGACCTGTTCGACGCAGGTTACGCGTTCGCGGGCGAGAATCTCGACTACAGCTTCGAGATTCCCTCGGCCGATGACGAGCGGCTTGAGCAGGCCATCGTCGTCAACGGCAACCAGGCGGTCGGCCTCGGCGTCATGGCCTCGGGCATCGAACTCGTTGCGATGTACCCGATCACGCCGGCCACGTCGGCCTCGCACTACCTGGCCGACGATTTCCACCTGACCGGCGGCTTCGTGCACCAGGCCGAAGACGAGATCGCCGCCATCGGATTCGCGATCGGCGCCTCGTACGCGGGCCAGACGGCCTGCACGATCACGTCCGGTCCCGGTGTCGCCCTGAAAACCGAGATGATCGGCCTGGCCGTCATGGCCGAGATCCCGCTCGTCATCGTCGATGTGCAGCGCGGCGGCCCGTCGACGGGCTTGCCGACCAAGATAGAGCAGGGCGACCTGCTGACGAGCCTGTACGGTGCACCGGGCGATTCGCCCAAGGTCGTCATCGCCGCGGCCACGATCGACGAGTGTTTCCACTACGTCAGTCTCGCCCGCAGGGTGGCCGAGTCGTTCCGAACGCCCGTCATCCTGCTGACCGACGCGAATCTCGCGACCGGCGTACAGCCCATACCTCGGCCCGCGGTCGACGAGGACTGGTTCCCGCCGCCACTCGACCAGTCGAAGTGGGATGCCGACGTGCCGCCCTACGACTGGGACGAGACGACGGGCCTGTCACAGCGACCCATACCCGGCATGCCGGGCGGTGAGTACATCCTCACCGGGCTGGCGCACAACCGCAACAGCAAGATCGCCTACGATACGGCGTCCAACCAGGAAGGTTGCAACATGCGCAGCCGCAAGCTCGCCGCACTGGCCGAGACGCTCAAGCCGCCCGAGGTGCATGGCGACGACAGCGGCGACCTGCTGATCGTCGGCTGGGGTTCGACGCTCGGCGCCATCGAGGAGGCCGTCGATCTCGCGCGGTCGCAGGGCAAGAAAGTGTCGTCTCTGCACCTGCGTTTCCTGTCGCCGCTGGAGCCCGGGCTCAAGGAGATCTTCCAGCGCTTCCGCAAAGTAATGACGATCGAACTCAATTACAGTGACGATCCGGAAGCGCCGTTGATGACAGAGGAGCGGCGCCGCTATGCGCAGCTCGCTCTGGTCCTTCGTGCCCACACGTTGCTCGACATCGACTGCTGGTCCGTGGTGCCGGGTCACCCGTTGTCGCCAGGACGCATCGGCAAGGTCATTGATTCCCACCTCGACAAGCTGGAAGGAGTGCACTGATGTTTGGTTTAAAAGGTGACTGGTCTCTCGAGGTCAAGGATCGCTATTTTACGCTCGAAGATTACACCGGCGCGGTGCCGCGCTGGTGCACGGGCTGCGGTGACCACGGCATTCTCGCCGCCGTGCATCGCGTCTGTCGCGACGCACAGCTTAAGCCGGAGAAGACCGTAGCGGTATCCGGCATCGGCTGTTCGAGCCGCCTGCCGCATTACATGAAGACCTACGGATTCCACGGACTCCACGGCCGCGCGCTGCCGGTGGCTTGCGGAATCAAGTCGCGGCGCCCGGATCTCGATATCTGGGTCGCGACTGGCGACGGCGATTGCTTCTCGATCGGCGCCGCGCACTGGCTGTACGCGATACGCTACAACATGGACATCACGATGCTCGTGTTCGACAACGGCATCTACGGGCTGACGAAAAAGCAGACGTCGCCGACGACGCCGCTGGACATTCCGACCAACACGCATCCGTCCGGCACGCTGTTGCCACCGATGAACCCGCTGACGGTCACGCTGGGCGTCACCAACGTGTCTTTCGTTGCCCAGATCGTCGACTGGAACGCGCAGCTGCGCCACCAGGTCATCGAGATGGCGCACCAGCACAAGGGAACCGGGTTCGTCCGCATTATCCAGCGCTGCCCGGTCTATGTCGAAGCCATTGGCAAGACCCTGCAGGACGAGCCTGCCCGCATGCAGCTGCTGACGCACGAGAACGGTGTCCAGCTGCCCGACTCGGTCCTGAAGCAGTTCCCGAACCGGGCGGAGCACGATCCCTCGGATCTTCCCGCGGCGCTGAAAGTTGCTGCCGACGACTCGGTGCTGCCGCTCGGCATTCTCTACCGGAATCCCGACGCGCCGCGATACGACATCATGTCGAGCAGAGGCATGGAAATGTCCGTTCAGGAACGGCTGGCCGGCCTGAACGAAGCCTTCGACCATTTCGCCATCTGACCCGGGAACGACGATGAACTCGGTAACGGACAGCCGGCAGGACGACCAGGCGACCCTGGTCAGACTGCTGCGACGCTTTCACTACGGCGAGCCCTCGGCGGCCGCGGAGACGCAGGCGCCGGACGGCACCCTGTTGCCCGCGCTTCTGCATCCCTACCGGGACGCGTCGACGATACGCTACGAGTACCCGCTGTATCTCGCCCCGGCTGATGCTGCCGCGGATACGCCGATTGCGCTGGCGCTGACCGACCACCTCGCGGCGTCTGTCGAGGAGTTCGCGCCGGGCGAGGACAGCGCGAAGATTCTCAGGGACAACCTGCCGTGGCTGGAACGCTATTTTCGGGAGGCCCTGAGCGGTCCGGATTTCGTCGACGGGCTTGCGCTCTTCGACGAGGCCGCGGCGCTAATGGCGGAGCGGCTCGGCCTGGGCGGCGATGGCCGCAAGGCCCTCGAGGAGAACCTCGCGACACTGCGCGGTGCCTTCCACGAGGGCAGCCGTATCCTCGGCTACGGCCCCGACGCGCCGCTGCACCTGCTGCTGCACGCGGTGGTGCACAAGGACGCCCGGCTCCGCCCCGAATTGCGTGCGGAGATCGACCGCAAGGCGCGCGCCCTCGAAGCGTTGCTGCAGGTCGAAGCGGCCAGGGGTAACGGCGCGGGGACCGCGGGTGCCGCAGCGGACCTGCTCGATGCCGGCAAACTTTCGGGCATGCTAAAGACACGCGCCGAGGGCTCGGTGGCCATGGACGCAGAGCGTCGTGCCCGGCTGGAGGGCGCACTCGCTGCGCTGCGGGGCTGGGACGATGACCCGGTCCTCGTCCGCTTCGTCGGGCAGGTTGACAACCCGCACTTCGCCGAACTCGAAACGGTCGACATCGTTGCCAGCGACGACCCGTGCACCCGGGCTGCCGAGCTGTTCGCCGGGGACGCGGCGCGCTACGCAGGGCTGTTCGCTGCACTGCGCATTGCGGCCCTCGAAATCGACGACAGGTACGACCCCGCTATCCATGATTCGTGGTTTGCGGAATTCGACTGGCAGGCGTTTTCAGATGCAGAGCTGCAGCACGTGACGCGCGTCGTCGCGCGCGTCTCCGCAGACTACCTGGCCTGCGACGGCCTGTCGGCGTTCTCGCGCCTCCTGAGCTCGAGGATGCCCGTGCACGTCGTCAGCTGGGTACGTGCCTACGACAACCCCGGCGCGGCACAGGGGGAAGGGCCTTTCGATGCCTATCGCTTCGAGCTGGCCTATTTCGGCGTCGGCCATCGCCAGGTGGTCGTGTCACAGGCCTCGGCCGCGCGTCACGCCGACATGCTGGCGGGTTTCCAGTGCGCGCTCGACAGCAACCGCGCGAGTCTGCACCTGATCAACCGCGGCACGCAGACGCAGGCGCAGCAGCCGATTCTCGATCCCTGGTTCGTGGCCAGCGCCGCGCTGGAGAGTCGCGCTCACCCGTTCGTTCTCGTCAACCCGGACGCCGGCGACCATGCCGCACAGCGCATCCGCTTCGACGGTAATCCGCAGGCCGAGAACGACTGGCCCGTGGAGACGTTCACATACTCGACGGCCGACGGCGAGCAGAAGGAGATGGAGCTGGCATTCACGTTTGCCGACTACGCCCTGCTGATGCCGGCGTTGCATGATCACTTCCGCGTCGTGCCGGGCGGCTTCGAGTCGTCCGACCTGGTCCCGGTTGCCGATTACCTGGCGGCCGGCGAGGCCGGGGCCGACCGGCAGGTGCCGTTTGTCTGGGGCATCGACGAGAGCGGCGAGCTCGTGCGCCTCGTAATTTCGCGAGCGCTCGTGTTCGCATGCCGGGACCGGCTGAACTACTGGCATACGCTCCAGGAGCTCGCTGGTGTGCACAACTTCTATGTCGAGGCAGCCGTCGAGCGCGTGCTCGAGGACGCGCGCAGTGCCGCCGAAGCCGAGCGCGACGAATTGCTCAAGGCGCACGCACAGGAGCTCGAGGAGGCGCGCTCCGAGGCAGCCGGCGAAGCGATGGGGCAGCTCGTGGACGTCCTCATGGGTGCCGACCTGTCGAGCATGGTCGGTGAAATGGCCCCGGCGACGATGCCGGCTCCTGCCGCTGAGCCAGAGACAGCCGAGCCGGCCGAAGCTGCGCCCGAAGCCGAGGCGGCCGCCGAGGAAGAGGACGACGACGTCAGCTTCGACGAGCCGTGGCTGGACACCGATGCGTGCACGACCTGCGACGACTGCATCAACATCAACAAGATGATGTTCGCGTACAACGCAGACAAGCAGGCCTACCTCAAGGACCCGCGTGCCGGCACCTACTCCGATCTCGTCAGGGCGGCAGAAATTTGCCCGGCCAAGTGCATTCATCCCGGCAAGCCGCTCGACCTGAATGAGCCGGGTCTCGATGAACTCATGGCGCGGGCGGCACCCTTCAACTGATGAGCAGCGTGCTGACAGCACCGGCAATCATGACGGGTATCGGCCTGTTTTTCGGCGCGATACTCGCTATTGCGCAGCGCTTCCTCAAGGTCGACGAGGACCCGCGCATCGAGGCGACCAACGAGCTGCTGCCGGGAACGAACTGCGGCGCCTGTGGCGAGCCCGGCTGCCTCGCGTTTGCCGAGAAACTCGTCGCCGGCAAGGTCGAGGCGGGGAAGTGCACGGTCAGCACGGATGAAGCGCTCGAGAATATCGCGGAGTTTCTGCAGGTCGACGCGGGCCGCGGCGAGAAGCGCGTCGCGCGCCTGAAATGTGCGGGCGGACAGCGGCAGGCGCATACGATCGCCGAGTATCGCGGTTTCGAGGGGTGTCGCGCCGCGGCCATCGTGTCGGGCGGTGGCAAAGGCTGCTCGTGGGGCTGCCTGGGCCTCGGCGACTGCGAGCGCGCCTGCACCTTCGACGCGATTCACATGAACGCCAACGGGCTGCCGCAGGTGAGCACGGACAAGTGTCGGGCCTGCCCCGATTGCATGGCCGCGTGCCCGAGGGACCTGTTTGAACTCGTGCCGATGAACCAGAAGCTGTTCGTGCAGTGCAACATCCCGCTGGCCGGGGAGGCGGCGACGCAGCTGTGTGCGACGGCCTGCGACGCGTGCGGTCGTTGCGCGGCCGACGCCGCGCCGGGACTGATTCGCATGGAAGACAACCTGCCCGTTATCGACTACTCGGCCGGCGGCCCGGCCGCACCCGAGGCAACCTTTCGTTGCCCGACACGCGCCATCGTCTGGCTCGAGCGTGAGCAATTCGAGGAGCAGGAGGCCAGGTCCGTGGAGAACGTTGGATGAGTGCGCTGCGTGACATCGCGATCCAGTGGTATCGCAAGACATTCGGCGCCCCGGCCGGCACGGACATCCGGGACGAAGGCCTCGAAACCGTGCTCGACGGCAACACCGCCGTCGCGCTCGCGGAAGCGTCCATTGCCAGCCACGCGGTGCTCGGCGGCGGGTCTCCGTCGACGTCCGCAGACCTGGCGTGGCTCGGCGAACTGGCGCGAGGCGGCACCAACCTGTTCGGCCAAACGCTCACGGCGGACACGGCGGAGGGGCCGCGCGGCATCGTCGCGGCCACAACCGGCCTGGCGTTGGCCGGGCGGCGGGCAACGGCTTTCCTGTCCGGGCAGGATATTGCAGGCGCCACGGACCTGCTGCTGTCTGCAGCCGGTCGCCATGCGCCGCTCGTGCTGCACGTGGGCGCGCGCGCAACGGCCGCACACGGCGGCGCGTCCGGCAGCGGCCATGACGCGATTCACGTCAGCGCCGATTCGGGTTGCTTCGTCCTGTTCGCCCATAACGTGCAGCAAGCCGTGGACTTTACCTTCATCGCTCGCCGCGTCGCCGAGGAGACGCTCGTTCCAGGCATCGTCGTCATGGACGGTGAACAAACGGCGCTCGCGGCACAGGAAGTTCGCATGCTCTCGCCGGGCCAGGTCTCCGGCCTGCTCGGTGCGCCGCGCGAGATGATCGATACGCCGACCGAGGCGCAGAAGTTACTGTTCGGAGCGACCCGCCGTCGCCTTCCGCCCTGGCATGACCTCGACGAGCCGATGTTGACGGGCGCGCGTTTCGACGAGACGAGCTTCGCACTCGGCGCCGCGGCACGGCGCCCGTTCTTTGATGATTTTGTCGGCGACTCGCTGAACGATGCGCTGCAGGCACTCGACCGGCGTACGGGTCGCATGCATGAACTCCTATCTAGCTACCGTTGCGATAACGCAAAGATCGTGCTCGTCGCCATGGGCGCAGCTGTCGAAGTTGCGCGGTCCGCCGCAGACCTGATGCGTGCGCAGCACAAGCTGCGCGTTGGCGTTGTCGGCATTCACGCGCTGCGTCCGTTCCCCGCCGCGGCGCTCGCAGAAGCACTCGGCGATGCCGAGACAGTGTTTGTGCTGGAACGTACGGATGCGCCGCTGGCTGGCGAGCCTCCGTTGATGCGCGAGATTCGGGCCGGCCTGCACCTTGCGGGCAATGGCCGCGCGGCATGCCGGTCGGTCGTGTACGGCGTTGGCGGACTGCCGCTGCGGCGTGCCGACCTGGTCGCCTTGTGCACCGGTGAGCCGCCGGATACGCGTGGGCCGGTGTACCTCGGGCTCGCATTCGACGAGGCAGGGGGTGCACATCCGAAACGCGAAGTGCTGCTGGATGCCCTGCGCAGAGCCTATCCTCATGCGACCCGGCTCGGCGTGCGCTCTAATGATGCGGCCGCAGGCGTCAATGAGGCGCTCACGATCGAGATCCGCCGCACGGCGGAGGGTGATACTTTGCTCGGCGCGGCGGCTACGCTGCTGCACTCGCTGGAGAACGGGCGAATCCGTGCCAGGCCGGCTGAGGCGTCGGGCGAGACGTCCAGGTTGCGCAGCGACTGGCTCGTGCACGGCGGCAACAAGCTGCAGGATCCGGGCGACGGTTTGGGAGCCGACGTCACCCTCGACCTCGCTACACGCCGCGTGATCCTGCACGGGGAGCGGCGCGTGTTCGTCGTTCCGGACGGTGTGGAGCACGCCGACGAAGTGCTGCTCGGGGCGCTGTTCGGCGCGCTGAGCCAGGCCTCCATACTTGACGTCAAGGCGCGCCGCGCGAGCAGCGCACGACGAGCGCAGCTCGAGGCGCAACGCGTTGACGACTGCGATGAACGCGTGACGGCATTCCAGCGCGGCTTCGAGGAACTGATTGAACCCGACGTCGCCGAGGTTGACAGCTCACCGCCGCGCCGAGACGGCAAGGTACCGCCTGTCGTCCGCGAACTCGGTCGCAGCGACGACCGCGTCTCGAGCCTGCCGCGCTTCTGGGACCAGACGGGCGTCCTGTATCGCGAAGGCGCGACGGATAGCCTCACGGCGGATCCCTACATGGCGACGGGCAGCATGCCGCCGCTGAGCGCCACGTTCAATGACATGAGTGGCTGGCGCAGGAAGATGCCGGTATTCGACCCGACCCTGTGTACGGGCTGCAGCAAGTGCTGGACGAGCTGCCCGGACAGCGCGATTGGCGTTGCCGCCGCGACACCCGCCGCGCTGCTCGATGCGGGAATCAGCGCGACCGGCGCGGAAGCCGTGCGGCAGATGGCCAGCAAGCTCGCGGGTCGCATCATCAGCGCCAACAAGAAAGCTGACGAACCGCCGACGACATTCGGCCCGATGCTCGAGGAAGCGTCGGGCTGGCTGCTCGAAAAGGCGCCGCTGCCCGACGATCGCAAGCAGGCCATCCAGGACGGCGTCGCGCGCATCGTCGAGATCTTTGGCAGCCTGCCGGTCGCTGTCACGAGTCCTTTCTTCCACGAACCCGAAGCGAAGCAGAAGGACAGCGCCGAACTGCTGTCGATCGTCATCAATCCCGACGCCTGCAAGGCCTGCGGCAGCTGCGTCGCGGTCTGCGAACCGGGCGCACTGCGCAGTAGCCCGCAGGACGTGGCGAGGCTCGAGTCGGACCGCGCGATGTGGGAGACCTTCGCCGCGACGCCGGACACGGCCGGCGCGTCGGTCGAGCGCGCTGCGGAACACCCGGACGTCGGCCCGACCGCGGCCGCGATGCTGTCGCGCTACTGTCAGTTTGCGCTGGCGGGTGGCGATGCGGCTGAGCCCGGCTCGGGCGAGAAGATCGCGGTGCGGCTCGCGCTGGCGGCCATCGAGTATCACCAGCAGCCCATCGCGCAGCGCTTCGCCAACAAGTTCGAAGAGGCTGGCGCGGAGGTCGCGACGCTGGTCCGCAATACGCTGTCCGGCACGCTGCCGGTCGAGGACCTCGATGCGATCTCCGAGCAGCTCGAGTCCATCACGAGCCCGCGCGTCGACCTCGCAATGCTGGCTGAACGCGTCACGCAGGCCGAGGGCGACCACAGCATAGAGACCGACTACGTCCTGCGACTGGTCGACCTGTCGCGCCGCATCGCCGCGGCCCACGAGGGGCTCGTCAAAGGTGAGCACGGCCTCGGCAGGGCGCGCTACGGCCTCGCCGTGACGGGCGAGACGACATCGGCCTGGGCGGCGACGTTCCCGCGCAATCCATTCCAGGCGCCAGTCCTAGTCGACATGACGGGCGACGCCACGCAGCTCGCGGCCGGCCTCGTCGAGGGGCACCTCGACGAGACGACCGAACTCGTGCGCCTGCTGCGCCTCGCGCGTCTCGAATGCGACCGGCCCGACGGGCTCGACTGGCAAAGAAACAAGCTCGCGGGCCTGCGCTGGCAGGACCTCGAGGACGAGGAACTCGAACCGTGTCCGCCGCTGCTGTTGCTGGGCAGCGACGACATGCTCGCGGGCCGCGGACTCGCGCAGCTCATGTGGCTGCTGAACTCCGGGCTGCCCGTCAAAGTGCTGCTCATGAGCGCGCTCGATTTCGGTCTCGTGGGTGCGCCGACCAACAACCCGCGCGCCGGTGTCGGCATGCTCGCGCTCGCGCAGCGCAACGCCTACGTCGCCCAGACGTCGATTGCAGACCCAACGCACTTCGGCAACAGCGTCGCAGAGGCGCTGGGCTTCAGGGGACCGGCACTCATCCAGGCGTACGCGCCGAGCCCGATGCGCGATGGCTTCGCCACGAGAGAGGTCGTCGAGCAGGCGCGCCTGGCCGTCGCAGCGAGGGTGCTGCCGCTGTTCCGTTACGATCCGCGCGCCGACGGGGTGTTCGGCACGCGCATCAGTCTCGTAGGGAACCCCGAAGACGCGGACGAAATGCCGACGCCGGTCGACTGGGCGCGCGGCCAGGGCCGCTTCGCGGACGCGCTCGACACGCCGGCGATGGCCGCCGTGGCCGATCGTTGCGCCGACAACTGGCAGGTGCTGCAGGAACTCGCGGGCAACGTGACGCCGTTCACCGAGAAAGTCGACGCCGAGATTCGCGCGGCCGTGCAGGCCGAACACGACGAGGAACTCGAGGCGCTGAGAAGATCCTCGGAGGCCGAGCTTGCCGGGATCCGGCAACAGACGCGCACGGAGCTGGCAACGCAGCTCAAGAGCCGGCTGCTCGAGCTCGCCAGGAGGAAGAAAGGGTGAAAGCGCTGCGTTTCCTGCGGCAGGGGTTCGAGCACGGGGTGCATCCGGCGCACCACAAGGAGCAGACGGAACACCTGCCGATACAGCGCGTGCCTTTCGGCAAGCACTACGTGATGCCGCTCGGCCAGCACATCGGTGTGCCGAGCAAACCCGTCGTCAAGGAAGGCCAGGAAGTACGTCGAGGTGAAATCATCGCGGAGCCGGGCGGCTTCGTCTCGACGGCGCTGCACAGTCCCGTGACGGGCCGCATCACCAAGGTCGGCGACTTCCGCGGTGTCGATGGCCGCTTCACGCCGTCGATCGGCAT
This sequence comes from Woeseiaceae bacterium, assembly GCA_041602775.1. GTDB lineage: Bacteria > Pseudomonadota > Gammaproteobacteria > Steroidobacterales > Woeseiaceae > UBA1847. Next base: position 20,943 of record JBFIFN010000009.1, read on the forward strand.
CGAGGCGGATCCCTTCGCGACGCAGCAGGTTGAGGCCGGTGAGCCCATCGACTGGGAATCCCTGTCGCTCGACGACTTCATCAGGGCCGTGCAGATGGCGGGGATCGTGGGCATGGGCGGCGCGGCGTTTCCCGCGCACGTCAAACTCTCGGTGCCCGAGGGCACGACGATCCGCCAGCTGCTCGTCAACGGCGCCGAGTGCGAACCCTACCTGACAACCGATCACCGTCTCATGCTCGAGCGGCCGGACGCACTGCTCGAGGGTTGCGAGATCATGCGGCGAAAGCTCGGCGCCGAGGAAACCGTAATCGGCATCGAGAAGAACAAGCCCGACGCTATCAGGACAATCCAGAGCCGCATTCCCGAAGGCCAGCCCACCCGCGTCGTCCCGCTCAAGGTCAAGTACCCGCAAGGTGCGGAGAAGATGATGATCCGCAGCGTGTTCGGCGTAGAGGTACCGGCCGGGCAGCTGCCGCGCGATGTCGGCGTCAACGTCAACAATGTCGGTACGATCGTCGCAATCGCCGATTACTTCCTGCGCGGCATGCCGCTGATCGAACGCATCGTCACGGTCGCCGGGAATGGCGTGACCTATCCGGCCAACCTCGTCGTACCCCTGGGCACGCCGGTGCGCGACGTCGTCAAGTTTTGCGGCGGACTCAAGCCCGGCACGCGCGAAATCGTCATGGGCGGCCCGATGATGGGAAGGCCTATCGCGAGTCTCGACGTGCCCGTGCTCAAAGGTTGCTCCGGCGTGCTCGTGTTCACCGACGCGCCCACGTCGGCACGCAAGGAATACCCGTGCATCCGCTGCGGCCGCTGCGTCGAGGCCTGCCCGTATTTCCTCAACCCGTCGCGGCTCGCCCGCCTGTCGCGTGCGCGCATGTACGACGAGATGAAGGACTACCACGTGTTCGACTGTGTTGAATGCGGCTGCTGCACCTTCGCGTGCCCGTCGAACATCCCGATCGTACAATTGATCCGTACCGCGAAGGACGATCTCACGCATCGCAAGGAGCCGGCCGAGTGAGCAAACGCGACCCGCGCCTGCTGCTGTTCCACGCGCCGCTGCTTCGCCAGGACATGACGACGCCGAAAGTCATGCGCGACGTGATCATCGCGCTGCTGCCGGCAACTGCGGCCGGGTTGTGGTACTTCGGCCTCGCCGCGGCGCTCATCATCGTGGCTTCGATTGCCGGCGCCGTGCTCGCGGAATGGATGTTCTCGCCGAGCGGCAGGCGAGGCCGCACGCTGCTCGACAACAGCGGCGTGCTGACCGGCCTGCTGCTGGGCCTGACTCTGCCGCCCGGCCTGCCGCTGTGGATGGCGTTCCTCGGCGGCTACATCGGCATAGCGCTCGGCAAGGTGATCTGGGGCGGCATCGGCCACAACCTGTTCAACCCCGCGCTGCTCGGCCGTGCGTTCCTGCTGGCCACGTTCCCGATCGCGATGACGACCTGGGTTACGCCGCTGACGGACGAAGGATTCTTCAGCGTCTATTCCTCGAATCTCGCCTGGCCGTTCATGCAGGCGGCACCCGACGCCACGACGGCCGCCACGCCGCTCGGCCTCATGAAGTTCGAACAGGAAGTCACGCCGCTGACCGAACTCGCCTTCGGCAAGATCGGCGGCTCGCTCGGCGAGACCAGTGGCGTGCTGCTGATACTGGGCGGCGTGTACCTGTGGATTCGTCGCGCGCTCGACTGGCGTATCCCCGTGAGCATCCTGCTGACGGTCGCGGTGTTCTCGGCCATCCTCATCCTGTTCGATGCGGAGCGCTTCCCGACACCGCTGTTCTCGGTGTTCTCGGGCGGGCTGCTGCTCGGCGCGATCTACATGGCCACCGACCCGGTCACGTCGCCGACGACGCCGCGCGGGACCTGGATCTTCGGCATCGGCATCGGTGTGCTGGTCATGCTGATTCGCGTATACGGCGGCCTGCCCGAGGGCGTCATGTACGCGATCCTGCTCATGAACGCGGCGACACCGCTCATCGACCGCTACACGCAGCCGCGCGTCTTCGGCCGCGGCAAGGAGACGGCATGAGTGCCGTTCCCGACAAGGGCAGCCCCAGCTCGCTGCGCCTCGTAATGACACTGGCGATTGCGGGCCTGATTTCCGGCGTCGCAATCATCGGCATCTACGAAGCGACCTTGCAGACGATCACCGAGAACAAGGCGCGCGAACTGCGCGAAGCCGTGTTCAAGGTGCTGCCCGGGGTCAGTGACATGCAACCGTTCGTGTATCGCGACGGGAAGATCGTCGTGTCGGAACCCGACAAGGACGAGCCCGTCGTCTATGGCGGATACGACGAGCAGGGCGCGTTCGTCGGCTACGCGATGCCGGGCGCCGGACCCGGTTTCCAGGACACGATCAAGATCCTGTATGGCTACAAGCCAGCCGAGAAACTCGTCGTCGGCATGGAGGTGCTCGAGAGCCGCGAAACGCCGGGCCTCGGCGACAAGATCTACAAGGACATGGACTTCGTCGACGAGTTCTACTCACTGGCGATCGAACCCGAGATCGTCGCCGTGAAGAAAGGCACGAAGACGGCCGACAATCACGTCGACGCCATCACGGGCGCGACGATCTCGGCGAAAGCGGTCGTACGCATCATCAACGAGACGCACGCGGCCTGGGCGGGCCAGTTGCCGCCATCCGGCAGCGAGCCCGAGCTCGAGGCGAAAGGCCAGGGCGGCAGCGGGGCAGGGCCATGAAGAAGAACGAGTCCTACGACGAATTCATCAAGGGTATCTGGCGCGACAATCCCGTCTTCGCGCAGGTGCTCGGCATGTGCCCGATGCTTGCCGTGACCAACTCCGCGATCAACGCCATCGCCATGGGCATGGCGTCGATGTTCGTGCTGGTCGGCTCCAGCTTCCTGGTGTCCAGCTTCCGCAACCTGATCCCGAAGCAGGTGCGCATTTCCTGCTTCATCATCATCATCGCGACCTTTGTCACGATCGTGGATTACACGCTGCTCGCGATCGTGCCCAAGGTGCACAAGGAACTCGGCGCCTTCATCCCGCTGATCGTGGCGAATTGCCTTATTCTCGGCCGCCAGGAGGCCTTCGCGTCGCGCTACCCGACGAAGCTGGCCGTCATGGACGCGCTCGGCATGGCCGTCGGCTTCCTCGTCGCGCTGTTCTCGCTCGGCGCCGTGCGCGAGATTCTCGGTGACGGCGCCCTGTTCGGCGTCAAGCTGTTCGGCGAGAATTTCGAGCCCTGGGTCGTCATGATCCTGCCGCCGGGCGGCTTCCTGACGCTCGGCGTGATCCTGCTGTTTTTCAACTGGTTCAAGTACAAGAAAGACGAGTTCCTCGAGGACGTCGCCGCAGCCGAGAGGAGCAGTCGCTGATGGAGAATTTCCTGTGGATCTTTGTCAGCGCGCTGCTGGTCAATAACTTCGTACTGGCCTATTTCCTCGGCCTGTGCCCGTTCCTCGGCGTGTCCAACTCGCTCGAGACCTCGTTTCGGCTGGGGCTCGCGACGACCTTCGTCATGCTCGTGACGGCGGTCTGTGCGTGGGTACTGAACACCTACATCCTCGTCTATGCGCCGTACCTGAGGCTGATTTGCTTCATCGTCGTGATCGCGAGCACGGTGCAGTTCATCGAGATGCTGATCAAGAAGCTCAGCCCCGCGCTGTTCCGTGCCATGGGTATCTTCCTGCCGCTGATCACGACCAACTGCGCCATTCTCGGTCTCGCCATATTCGCGACCAACCGCGGCTACGGATTCTGGGAAGGCGTGATCTACGCGCTCGGCGCCGGCCTCGGCTTCACGCTGGCGATGGTCCTGCTCGCAGGCCTGCGCGAGGAGTCGGAATTGTCCAATGTCCCGGCCCTGATCAAGGGCACGGCGATGAACCTGATCATCGCGGGTGTATTATCAATGGCGTTCATGGGCTTCGCCGGCCTGTTCAGCTCGACATGAGGAACGCGGCATGACTTACCTCGCCGGAATACTGGCTTTCATCGCGCTCTGCGCCGCCTGGGCCGTATTCCAGATCTGGCTGTCGAAGCACGACCCGGAGGCAAACCAGCGTCTGCGCAAGTGTGGCGACTGCAACTGCGACGACGACAGCAAGAAAGCCTGCCGAAGCGCCTGATTGCTCAGAAGCGAATCGAGAACCCGGCCCGCGCTTCCCACTGGTAGAGAACCTCGCCCCTGGCGACGATCAGGCACGCGCCACCGCCATCGCTCGCGCAAAACAGCCGGCTGCTGCTGTCGATGAGCGTGCCGAAGCCGCGGGCCTCGAGCCGCAGGCCGATGTGCTCCCCGACGCGAAATTTCCAGCCGGCGCCGAGCGACGCCGACGCGTAGGTGCGCGCGCTGAAACCCGGAAGCCCGGGGGAGAAACGCGTCGCCCCGACCGTCAGGGCGACAAACGGCCGAACGCGCTCGCCGTCGAACAGGTACGTGCCGCCAAAGTGCAGGAAATCGACGTCGATGTCGAAAAGCGCCTGTGGATTGGCGAGGCCGGACGCCGCGATTTCCGTTGACTGCCGGGAGTAGAGGAATTCCCACTCGGTATCCACCTGGACGCGACCGTTGACGACCAGGCCCCAGGCGCTCGCCTCGCGAAGTTCGAGGCTGGCATCGCTGTTCTTGTCGTCAAAGGTGCCGCCAACGCGGTAGGCCGCGTACGGCGTGATCTCGAAACGCGATTCCTCGCCACTCGCCAATGCAGGCACGGCGAGGCCGAGGTACACGATCGCGGCGACCAGCGTTTTGAAGGCGGCGGGCAGGCGAGCAAAGCTCATAGGGCAAAGATAGCAAAAACGGCAATTCCCGGTAGAATGCTCGCCCTCTGTGACCCAGCATGCAGGATCAGGACCATGCGTATCGACGCCATCGCCATCGGCCATAATCCGCCCGAGGACATCAATGTCATTATCGAGGTGCCGCTCGGCGGTCAGCCGATCAAGTACGAATTGGACAAGGATGCCGGCACGCTGGTCGTCGACCGCTTCCTCTACACGCCCATGGCCTATCCGGGCAATTATGGCTTCGTGCCGCATACACTGTCCGAGGACGGCGACCCGATCGACGTGCTCGTCATCAATACGCGCGAACTCATCCCGGGATGCCTGATCAACGTGCGGCCCGTCGGTGTCCTGATCATGGAGGACAATGCCGGGCAGGACGAAAAGATCATTGCTGTGCCGTCCCACGCGCTGACCAAGCGCTACGACCACATCCGCACGCATTCCGATCTGCCCGAGATCACGCTGCACCAGATCGAACACTTCTTCGAGCACTACAAGGACCTCGAGCCCGGCAAATGGGTCAAGATCGGCGACTGGCACGGCGCCGAGGACGCCAGGCGCCTGATCACGGAAGCGATCGAGCGCGCCAAAGCGATGTGATTGCGCGCGCTAGGAGGGCCTTCAGGCCCGATCGGCGCCGTAGGAGGGGCTCTAGTCCAGACAGTCGGGCCTGAAGGCTCTCCTACAGCGCATCGAAGAGGGCCTGCTGGCGCTTGCGCTCGACGGCATCGGGCAGGCGGCCGTAGGCGGCGCCGAAATTGTCGTCGACGTGGTGCACCTTGGTCATGCCCGGGATGCAGAGCGTCGCGGCAGGGTGGCCGATCGCGTACTTGAGCAGGAACTGCGCCCAGCTCGCACAGCCGAATTCCTGCGCCCAGTCGGGCAGGGGCTTGTCGCCCACCTTTTCGAATATGCGGCCGCCGCCGAAGGCGCGGTTGATAATCACGGCGACGCCGTTATCCGCGGCCAGCGGCAGGATACGTGCGGCCGCCTCGCGCTGTTCGAGCGAGTAGTTGACCTGGATGAAATCGAGGTCTTCGCTGCGCATGATTTTTTCGAACTCGGCATACTGCGCCTCGCGCGAGGTGGTAATGCCGATGTAGCGGATCCGGCCGTCCTGCTGCCACTCGCGCATCTTTGCGAGCGCCTCGCGCGTGCCGCGCAAGTTATGCACCTGCATGAGGTCGAAGGTTTTCGTCCGCAGCGCGCCCTGTGAACGGCGCATCTGTGCATCGGTCGCGGCACCGCCGGGATCCTCGTCGGCCTTGGTGGCGATGAACAGGTCGTCGCGGATATCCAGCTCCTCGATCAGGTCGCCAAGGACGGCTTCCGACCGCCCGTACATCGGCGCCGTGTCGACGAACGTACCGCCGAGTTCATGGAAGCGCCTGAGCGCGGCAAGCAGGACGTCGCGCTCCCGGCGCCCGTAGCGGTTGGTGCCGAGCCCGATGACGGGCACCATCTCGCCCGACGAGGGGATCGGTTTGCGGATCAAGGTTCCCGCCAGCGGCGGGGCGCCCAGCGCGGCGAGCGACAATGCGCCGAGGCCGGCCTTGCTGAAATCGCGTCTCGAGATCTTTATGTCGTCATCCTTTGGCGCGTTACGCCCGAACGATGCGGCATTATGCACGCCACTGTATTGCCGTGCATGAGACTGGCACAATGCGGGGTCCGGCAACAACATGAAGAGCCAACGATGCCCGGACTGTATTTCGAAGAATTCGAGGTCGGCCAGACCTTCGATCACCCGCTGCGCCGCACGATCACCGAGACCGACAACGTCCTGATCAGCACGATGACGCATAACCCCGCGCCGCTGCACCTCGACGCCGAGTACATGAAGAACACCGAGTTCGGCAAACCGCTGGTGAACAGCTGCCTGACCCTGGCCTTCATGGTCGGCATCTCGGTCAACGACACGACGCACGGCACGACCGTCGCCAATCTCGGCTGGAACGACGTTCGCTTTCCGCACCCGCTGTTCTGTGGCGACACGATTCGCATCGAGACCGAGGTGCTCGAGACGCGTGCGAGCAAGTCGCGTCCCGACAACGGCATCGTCACCTTTGCGCACCGCGCCTACAACCAGCACGACACGCTCGTCGGCGAGTGCAAACGATCGGCGCTCATGCTCAGGAAACCCGCGTGAGCCGAAGTTTCCTGTTCGTGCCCGGGGACTCCGAGCGGAAGATGGAAAAGGCCGCCGGTGCCGGTGCAGACGCACTGATCCTCGACCTCGAGGATGCCGTTGCACCCGAAGCCAAGCCCGCGGCGCGCTCCTTGACGGCGGAATACGTGAACGGCAGGGACGACGCCTGGGTGCGCATCAATCCGGTGGACACCGAGCACTGGGAGATGGACCTCGAAGCTGTCGTTCCTTCGCGCCCAGCCGGAATCGTCCTGCCCAAGGCGCGCCATGCGCACGATGCCGTCAGGGTGTCGGAGCGCATCGACGTCCTCGAAAACCACCACAATCTGGAGCACGGCAGTACGCAGATAATCGTGCTCTGCACCGAGCATCCCGAGGCGCTGTTTACACTGCACAGCTATGTGGGCACGGTGCCCCGCCTCGCGGGACTGACGTGGGGGGCGGAGGACCTCGCCGCCGCCGTGGGCGCCAGCGCCAACCGTTCGACTAAAGGCGAATGGCTCCCGCAGTTCGAGATGGCAAGATCAATGTGTTTATTTGCGGCTGCGGCGGCGGAAGTGGCGGCGATCGATACGGTCTTCACGGATTTCCGCGACCATGAGGGCTTGTTACGCTATGCGACGAACGCAAGGCGTGACGGTTTCACGGGCATGCTTGCCATACACCCGGCCCAGGTCGAGGTCATCAATGCTGCGTTCCAGCCGACGGCCGAGGAAATCGAACGCGCGGAGCGCATTGTGCAGGCGTTCAGCGAAAACCCGGGTGCGGGCACGGTTGGCCTCGATGGCACGATGATCGACCGGCCGCATCTCCTCCAGGCACAGCGCCTGCTCCTGCAGGCAAAACAGAACTAACAACAAGGGCAAACATCATGGATAACATCTACCCGGTTCCCGAAGCGGTCAAGAAACGCGCACTCATCGACAAGGCGGGCTACGAGGAGATGTATGCCCGATCGGTAAAGGACAACGAAGCGTTCTGGGCCGAGCAGGCTCAGCGTATTGACTGGATCAAGCCGTTTTCCAAGGTGAAAGACGTCTCCTACGCGAAGGACGACGTCCACATTCGCTGGTACTACGACGGCACGCTGAATGCCTGCTACAACTGCATCGATCGTCACCTCGATACGAAGGGCGATGACGTCGCCATTATCTGGGAAGGCGACGATCCCGCGAACGATGCCAAGATCACGTATCGCGAGTTGCACGAGCGCGTCAGCAAATTTGCCAATGCGCTCAAGGCGCTGGGCGCAAAGAAGGGCGATAGGATCACGATCTACATGCCGATGATCCCGGAGGCGGCGATCTCCATGCTCGCCTGTGCCCGTATCGGCGCCGTGCACTCGGTCGTGTTCGGCGGCTTCTCGCCCGACGCGCTGGCCGGACGCATCGTGGACTGCGAGTCCAACATCGTGGTCACGGCCGACCAGGGCGTCCGTGGCGGCAAGGTTGTGCCGCTCAAGGACAATGTGGACGCAGCAGCGGCCAATCCGGAGGTCAAGACGCTCGAGAAGGTACTCGTCGTCCAGCACACGGGCGCCGACATCAACTGGGTGGACGGACGCGATGCATGGCTGCACGAGGTCGAGGCCGGCGTGGACGCAGAGTGCCCGTGCGAAGAAATGGATGCCGAGGATCCGCTGTTCATCCTCTACACCTCGGGATCGACGGGCAAACCGAAGGGTGTCCTGCATACGACGGGCGGCTACATGGTGTATGCGTCGCTGACGCACGAGTACGTCTTCGACTATCACCCGGGCGACATCTACTGGTGCACGGCCGACGTCGGCTGGGTCACGGGACACAGCTACATCGTCTACGGGCCGTTGGCCAACGGCGCGATCACGATCATGTTCGAAGGCGTGCCCAACTACCCGACGTCGTCGCGCTTCTGGGAAGTCTGCGACAAGCACAAGGTCAATATCTGCTACACGGCGCCGACGGCGATCCGCGCCCTGATGCGAGAAGGCGACGGTCCCGTCAAGAAGACCTCGCGCAAATCGCTGCGCCTGCTGGGCTCGGTCGGCGAGCCGATCAACCCCGAGGCGTGGGAGTGGTACTACCACGTCGTCGGCGAGGGCCGCTGCCCGATCGTCGACACGTGGTGGCAGACTGAGACCGGCGGCATCCTGATCACGCCGCTGCCGGGCGTCACCGACCTGAAGCCGGGATCGGCCACGCGGCCGTTTTTCGGCATCAAGCCGGCACTGCTCGATTCTGACGGCAAGACGCTCGAGGGGGCCGTGTCCGGTAATCTCGTCATCACGGACAGCTGGCCCGGCCAGATGCGCACGGTCTACGGCGATCACCCGCGCTTCATCGAGACCTACTTTTCGACGTACCCGGGCTATTACACGACCGGCGACGGCGCGCGGCGCGACGAGGACGGCTACTACTGGATCACGGGACGCACCGACGACGTGCTGAACGTCTCCGGTCACCGTATGGGTACGGCCGAAGTCGAGAGCGCTCTCGTATCGCACGGCAAGGTCGCCGAGGCCGCTGTCGTCGGTTATCCGCACGACATCAAGGGGCAGGGTATTTATGCCTACGTCACGCTCATGGAAGGCGAGGAGCCCAGCGACGAGCTGCGCGGCGAGCTGCAGCAGTGGGTACGCAAGGAAATCGGTCCGATCGCGAAACCGGACCTGATCCAGTGGGCGCCCGGACTGCCGAAGACGCGTTCGGGCAAGATCATGCGCCGCATTCTCAGGAAAGTGGCGGCCAATGACTACGGCGAACTCGGCGACACGTCGACGCTGGCCGATCCGTCAGTGGTCGAGGACCTGATCGAGAACCGGCAGAACCGCGGCTGACACGCGCGTAGCAGCGCATCGGGGACATTTTCCCCGACGCAAACTGCTACTGGACGAGGATCGTCTAGCCCTTCAGCTGGTCGCGGTTGATCTCCTCAGAGAGGCTGTCCTCGAGTTCCTCGATGAAGCTCTGATCGAGGTCATCGGCGGCCTTAGCGGGCATCTCCTGGATGATGCTGTTCTCGTTGAAGGGCTGGTCGGCGCCTGCCGACTCGGCGACGACGGGTGGCCCGTCGAGCTTCTGTGTCTTGGCGAAGTCTTCTTCGGTGAGCTGATCTGCCGTTGAAGGGGACGCGGGTTTGCGCGCTCCCTCGAGCTCGAGTCGCCGGTATTCGGCAATCTGCCGCTCGTAGGCCCTGACAAATTCCTCGCCGAACATCTGCGGAAAGCGCCCGCCGCCTTTTTCGGTGATGATCGGATACAGGTCGCGGTACAGGCCCCAGTACTTGCCCTTGTTGAGGAATGCGAATTTGCCGCCCAGGGTGCGATCGAAACTCTCCTGCAGCTCGTCGGGATCGAACCGGTCGGCAAAGTCGATGAACGCGCTGTTCATGGCGTCGAGGAATGCATTCTGGTGATTGAGCAGGTCGCGGTAGACCTCGCGCACGGCGTCACGTGCTCCCAGGTACTCGCCCTCATCGCCGACCAGCAGCTGTTTGATGAGTTCGACCGTGTTGTCGGAGAATTTCAACGGGTTGTTGTGGCGGGGCAGGAGCGTCGTTTGCTCGAGGCGGAACGCGTTCTTGAGGTTGGCACGCGCCGCCAGGAGCTGCGTCGCACCTTCGACCAGCTCGCGCAGGACCAGGCCGGCGGTCAGCATCATCTCGGGCCGGTTCACGGTCGGGTGCAGTTCGACGCGGCTGATGCCCAGCCCGTCGAGGAACGAATCGAACAGGTCCTCGGCAGAGACGCCAACGCGCTCAGCGCCTGCGGATGCGTCGTTCGCGGGTGCGTCGTCGCGTTCCGGTTCCGGATCGGGCGCCTTTTCCGGCGCCTTGCCGAACAGCACCGACTGGAACTCGTCATCGCCCGTGATCTCGTTCTCGTCGAGCAGCTGCATGCCGGTCTCGAGAACTTCTTCGTCCACGAACTGTTCGAAACCGCCGGTTCCGATCGACGGCTCCTCGGGCTCGAGCGGCATCGCCAGGCTCTCACCCTTGTCGATCTCGACCTCGAACTCAAAATCGCCCATGCGCATGCGATCGCCGTCGAACAGTCGACGCGGGTTACCTTGGCCAATGGGCTCGCGTTCGTCGTTCATGTACACGCCGTTGCTGCTCATGTCCGCCAGGTAATACATGCCACCGCGGTAATCGATCGTGGCATGGCGGCCCGAAATGTAACGGTCCGGGTCCGGCAGGATCCAGTCGTTTTGCAGCGAACGACCGATGGTGCCGCCCTGTTCGTGGAACTCGCGCACGTGGTCGTCGCCCACGAGATCGCGGTGCTTGGAAATGATTTTGATCGTCAGCGGCATGGCGTTCCTCTCGGAGTTGGCCCAATTCTGGGCCAAATCAAGGATTTAGACTGGTACCCAGTTCACATAATAAGGCCTCGCGGCGGATTGTAAGCCCTTGATACCGGGAAAAAGCGGCCCCACTTGCCGGTTTTCGCTAGACTCGCGTGTGAAATGAGCAAACAACCGCTTTTCAAAGTCGTTTTCATGAGCCAGGGCCAGGTCTACGAGGTGTACGCCCGCTCGGTCGGCCAGGGGGACCTGTTCGGCTTCATCGTCATCGAGGAACTCGTGTTCGGCGAGAGGACCACGGTCGTCGTCGATCCGACCGAAGAGAAAATAAAATCGGAGTTCAGGGACGTGCGGCGAACCTACCTGCCGATGCACTCGATCATTCGCATCGACGAGGTCGACAAGCAGGGCACGGCCAAGATCTCCAAGCTCGAGGGCGGCAACGTCGCGCAGTTCCCGATGCCGGTCTACACGCCGGGAGACAGCAACAAGTAGGTGGTCGGCGCCGGGGGCTCTGGTATCATCCCGTTCCCATAGTTGCCACCCCTCTACAAGGTCCCCGACCCACATGCTGGAACTGCCCGGACAGGCGGCGCTCTCGGATTTTCGCCTGGCCAAACTGACTCGATCCCTGAAGCGCGCCGACGAGCGCGTCGAGGCCGTCGAGGCACGCTTCGCCTATTTTGTCGCTACTCGTGCGGCGCCGGGCGCCGAGGACAGACGCCGGCTGGATGCATTGCTGCTGTCCGGCGACGAGCCCGCAAAGCTCGCACGCGGCGCGAGACGGATCTATGTCGTGCCGCGTCCCGGCACGATTTCGCCGTGGTCGTCGAAGGCCACCGATATCGTCAGGGCCTGCGGCATCGACAGCGTGGTCCGCGTCGAGCGCGGCATCTGCTATGGCATCCGCTTCAAGGGCAATGCAGGCGACGACGCGGCCATGGTGCTCGCGCCGCTGCTCTTCGATCGCATGACCGAGGCCGCGTTCCCCGACGAAAAGGGGGTCGAAGCGCTGTTCGAGGCGCATGAACCGGCGGCTGTGGGGATCGTCGAGCTGGGCAATCGGGGCCGCGAAGCGCTCGCCGCCGCGAACACGAATCTCGGGCTGGCGTTGTCGGACCAGGAGATCGACTACCTCGTCGAGAGCTACCGGGAGCTAGGCCGAGACCCGACGGATGCCGAACTGATGATGTTCGCGCAGGCCAATTCGGAACATTGTCGCCACAAGATTTTCAACGCGAGCTGGGTCATCGACGGGGAACCGCAGGACAAGCGGCTATTCGGAATGATCAAGTCGACGACCGAAAAAACGCCCGACGGCGTCATCTCCGCCTACAGCGACAACGCCGCCGTTTTCGAGGGGTGGCGCGGCCAGCGACTGATGCCGCACGCCGCGACGCGCGAATACACCTCCGTCGAGGAGCCCATCCACATTCTCTGTAAAGTCGAGACGCACAACCACCCGACGGCCATCTCGCCCTTTCCGGGCGCGGCCACGGGTTCGGGCGGAGAAATCCGCGACGAAGGCGCGACGGGCCTCGGCGCCAGCCCCAAGGCCGGACTGACCGGGTTCACGGTCTCGCACCTGCGTATCCCGGGTTGGAAGCAGCCGTGGGAAATCGATTTTCCGATCCCCGATCACCTCGCGACGCCGCTCGAGATCATGATCGAAGGCCCGATCGGCGGCGCGGCATTCAACAACGAGTTCGGCAGGCCGAACCTGGCGGGCTACTTCCGTACTTACGAGACTCGTCTGCCCGGGCTGCCAGACACCGAAATTCGCGGCTACCACAAACCCATCATGATCGCGGGCGGCGTCGGCAATGTCCGCGCCGAGCACGCGAACAAGATTGACGTGCCCGTGGGCGCAAGGGTCGTCGTGCTCGGTGGTCCGGCCATGCTCATCGGTCTCGGCGGCGGCGCCGCGTCCTCGCTCGCGAGCGGCACGTCGAGCGCAGAACTCGACTTCGCGTCGGTCCAGCGCGGCAATCCCGAAATGGAGCGTCGCGCGCAGGAGGTCATCGACCGCTGCTGGCAGATGGGCGAGGACAATCCCATTCTCCTGATTCACGACGTCGGCGCGGGCGGCCTGTCGAATGCCGTGCCGGAAGCCGTGGATCACTCGAAGCACGGTGCGCGAATCGAGCTGCGCGAGGTCGACAACGCTGAGCCGGGCATGTCGCCCATGGGCATCTGGTGCAACGAGGCGCAGGAGCGCTACGTGCTGCTCGTCGCAGAAGATCGTATCGACGACTTCAGGTCCCTGTGCGATCGTGAGCGCTGTCCCGTGTCGATCATCGGCACGCTGACCGATGACGGACGGCTGACCGTCACCGACCGCGATTTCGACAACCGCGTCGTCGATATGCCAATGCAGATGCTGCTCGGTAATCCGCCCAAGATGGAACGTGATGTCCGGCGCACGCCGGCTCCCGAGGAGCCGCTCGATCTCGAGGGCATTGACCTCGAAGAAGCAGCGCTGCGCGTCCTGCGGTTCCCGGCCGTAGCCGACAAATCTTTCCTGATCAACATCGGCGACCGCACGGTCGGCGGACTGAGCGTTCGTGACCAGCTCGTCGGTCCCTGGCAGGTGCCGGTCAGCGACGTCGCGATCACGGCATCGGGGTTCGATGGCACGACCGGAGAGGCGATGGCCATGGGCGAGCGCACGCCGCTCGCGTCCGTGAACGCATCGGCGTCGGGGCGCATGGCCGTGGCCGAGGCGATCACCAACATTGCGGCCGCGCCGATCGAGTCGCTGGCCAAAGTCCGCCTGTCCGCCAACTGGATGGCCGCCGCCGGGCATCCGGGCGAGGACGCCAATCTGTTCGACACGGTCAGGGCCGTTGGTGACGAACTGTGCCGCGAGCTGGGCGTCGCCATCCCGGTCGGCAAGGACTCGATGTCGATGCGCACGCGCTGGTCGGACGAGAGCGGCGAACACAATGTGGTAGCACCGGTTTCCCTGATCGTATCGGCGTTCGCGCCGGTCACCGACGTCACCAAGCATCTCACGCCGCAGCTCAGAAAGACCGACGAACCGAGCTACCTGCTGCTGTTCGATCTCGGCGAGGGCCGCAATCGGCTGGGAGGCTCGTGCCTGGCACAGGCCTACCGGCGTACGGGCGGCCGGACAGCCGATCTCGATAACCCCCGTTTGCTCAAAGGGCTGTTTGCTGCGGTCCAGGAAATGGGCTCGCGCGACATGCTGCTGGCGTACCACGATCGCAGCGACGGTGGCTTGCTGGCGGCGGTGGCGGAGATGATCTTCGCGAGCCGTCTCGGCGTTACCCTGACGCTATCGGGATCGCGCGTCGAATTGCTGCGGCACCTGTTTGCCGAGGAACCGGGTGCGGTCGTGCAGGTGGCCAAGTCAAGACTCCCGCAGGTCCAGATGGTACTGGACCGCCATGGCATCCGCCCCGAGGCAGTCGGTCTCGTCACGGACACGGCGAAACTCGTCGTAAAAAGCGGCGAGGAGTTCGTCCTGGAACTCGAGCGCGCCACGATGCAGCGCGAATGGTCCGAGATGAGTTACCGGATCCAGGCATTGCGTGACAACCCTGCGACGGCGAAAGAAGAATTCGATCGCGTGCTCGACGACAAGGACCCGGGCCTGAACGTTCGCCTGCGTTTCGATCCGAACGAGGATATCGCGCGCGCCTACCGCGGCGCCGGCAAGCCGCGTGTCGCCGTGCTTCGCGAACAGGGCGTCAACAGCCAGTATGAGATGGCGGCTGCGTTCATGCGCGCCGGATTCGCCGCGGTTGACGTGCACATGAGCGACCTGCTCGACGGTCGCGATTCGCTCGAGAACTACCAGGGCATCGTGGCGTGCGGGGGGTTTTCCTTCGGTGACGTGCTCGGCGCAGGCGGCGGCTGGGCCAAGTCGGTGCTGTACCATGCGCGCACGCGCGACCAGTTCGCCGCATTCTTCGAACGCAACGACACGTTCGCGCTTGGCGTCTGCAACGGGTGCCAGATGCTGGCGCAGCTCAAGGAGCTGGTGCCCGGCGCCGCGCACTGGCCGCGCTTCCTGCGCAACAAGTCCGAGCAGTTCGAGGCGCGCCTGAGTCTCGTCGAAATCGTCGAGAGCCCGTCGTTGTTTCTCGACGGCATGGCGGGGTCACGGCTGCCGATCGCGACGTCGCACGGCGAGGGCAGGGCCGTGTTCGACAGCGATACGGCGCGTTACGCGGCGTCGTACACCGTGGCGATGCGCTACGTCGACAATTACGGGGAGGTTGCCGACCGCTACCCGGCAAACCCGAACGGCTCGACGGACGGCATTTGCGGCCTGTCGAACGAAGACGGCCGTGTGACGATCATGATGCCGCACCCGGAACGCGTCGCTCTGACGCGTCAGAACTCCTGGCACCCCGATGAGTGGGGTGACGACGGTCCGTGGATGCGGATGTTTCGCAATGCCCGCGTCGCCGTCGGCTGATAACTATTCGTTGAAGGGCCCGATGTGACATGAGTGACGACCTCAATACCCGCCTGGACGCGATTCTCCGTGAACACCCGGCCTTGCTGGTCTCGGCCGTCTATGTGGCCGCGTCCGTCGTCGGCATGTTCTGGTCATGGGCTTTTCTGCGCCAGTTCGGCGTCAACGTGTTCAACTATGCGCAGGTCACGGACTTCCTCATAGCGTCGCTGAAGGAGCCGTTCACATGGGTTCTTGTCGTGCTGGCAGTCCTGATGGTTCAGGCCGACAACGCCTACAGTCGTCGCGTCGAGCGGCGCGGCAAGACCCGTTGGTTTGGATGGTACGGGTCGCCGCGCTACCGGCTCATCAACAACATCGCCGTCATCGCCCTCGTCGGCGTGTTCATATTCGTGTACGCGACACTCGAGGCGGAAGATACGCAGAACGGCGGCGGTCGCGTGATCGACGTCACGTTCGAGGAGGGCGGTACGACCAAGACGGCCACGCTGCTGGGGACCACGGGTCAATTCCTGTTTCTCTACGACCCGATGACGCGGCGCGTCGACGTACATCCGTTCGAGAACGTGCACGCCATATCGTTCCAGTCTGATTGATCGCGAAATCGGCCGCGCCGCCGATTACGCCGAGGCGAGGTTGTCGTTGTCGGCCTCGGTGACGAAGAAGCGCCGCACCTTGATGGCGCGCGTGAGTTTGCCGCGGCGCACGAAGCACTGGTAGAGCATGTCCTTGAGCACCTCGAGCAGGAGGCCCGCCTGGGCCCGGTTGAGCAACGGCAGGTCTTCGTGGCTGCCGGCGCCGAACAGCACGGCCTTGATGGGCGCGAAGGCCTCGTCATCGATGCCCGCGATGTCCTGCGCGGTCATGACTTCCTCGAATGCACGCAGTTTGCCCCCCTCCCCGAGCGCCAAGAAAGCGCTGACCGACGCGCGCCGGCACATCGAGGCGAAGGCATTGAAATTGTTGTTCGAGTAGCAGCTCAGGGCTTCGCGGAACAAGACCTCGGTGTGCTTCGGCAGGTAGGAAAACGCGAAACGCTCCTTGGGCCTCTCCAGCTCGACGAAATTACGATACAGCTCGACCTTGTTGTCCTGGTACTCGCGCACTGCGAAGCGCAGGAATACGGGCGCGTTGCAGGCATCGCACTTGTAGACGAGACCGACATGCTTCGGTTTGTCGCGCAACAGTGACGAAGCGTCGGGAACGGACTGTGGCTGCATGTGGGCGAAGACGCCACAGTAGGGGCACTCGAGTCCGATGCGGTCCTCGAGTTCACTCTTAATCCCCTGATCTCTATCAATTACGATTGCCATATCGCTCTGTATTATTTTTTGTAGATCAGCAACTTCAGTATGCACCTTCGCGCCGTGCCCGCTATCTGAGCTTGACATAATTCTAAAATGAATGATGTCACCTTTCACAGACAGCGCAGCGCGCCCGTCTGTTCAAAACAACTCAGGCGTCGAGACGTTTGTACTTGATACGGTGCGGCCTGTCCGCTTCCGCGCCGAGCCGCCGCCGCCTGTCCGCCTCGTAGTCGGCATAATTCCCGGCAAACCAGACGACATTCGAGTCGCCCTCGAAGGCGAGGATGTGCGTGGCGATGCGATCGAGGAACCAGCGATCGTGCGAAATCACGATGGCCGATCCCGGGAACTCGAGTAGCGCCTCTTCGAGCGCGCGCAGGGTCTCGACGTCGAGATCGTTGGTCGGCTCGTCGAGAAGCAGCAGGTTGCCGCCCGACTTGAGCGTCTTTGCGAGGTGCACGCGATTGCGTTCACCGCCCGACAACAGGCCGATCTTCTTCTGCTGGTCCTGTCCGCGGAAATTGAAACGTCCGACGTAGGCGCGCGACGAGGTTTCATAGTTCCCGACCGTGATCAGGTCCAGGCCGTCGGAAATTTCTTCCCACACGGTCTTGTTGTCGTCGAGTGCGTCGCGCGACTGGTCGACAGCCGCGACGCTGACGGTGTCGCCGAGCCGCAGCGTGCCCTCGTCCGGCTGCTCTTCGCCCGTGATCATGCGAAAGAAGGTGGTCTTGCCCGCGCCGTTGGCGCCGATGACGCCGACGATGCCGCCGGGCGGCAGCTGACAGCTGAGGCCGTCGATGAGAAGCTTGTCGCCGAATCCCTTCTTGAGGTTCTCGACCTCGAGCACCACGTCGCCGAGGCGCGGCCCGGGCGGGATGTAGATCTCGTTGGTTTCGTTGCGCTTCTGGTAATCGGCCGACGAAAGTTCCTCGAACTGCTTGAGGCGCGCCTTCGATTTCGCCTGGCGGCCCTTCGGATTACTCCGGACCCATTCGAGTTCGTGTTCCATGGCGCGCTTGCGCGCCTTTTCGCTGGCCTCTTCGACCTTGAGCCGCGCCTCCTTTTGTTCGAGCCACGACGAGTAGTTGCCTTCCCAGGGGATGCCGTGACCGCGATCGAGTTCGAGAATCCAGCCCGCCACGTTGTCGAGAAAGTAGCGATCATGCGTCACGGCGATGACCGTGCTCGGGTACTCGTCGAGGAAGCGTTCCAGCCAGGCGACGGACTCGGCATCGAGGTGGTTGGTCGGCTCGTCGAGCAGCAGCATGTCGGGCTGGGACAACAGAAGGCGGCACAGGGCGACGCGGCGGCGTTCACCGCCCGACAGCCTGGTCACGTCGGCGTCCCACGGCGGCAGGCGCAGCGCGTCGGCCGCGACCTCGAGTTTGCGGTCGACTTCCCAGCCGCCGGCGGCGTCGATCTTGTCCTGCAGCTTGCCCTGTTCTTCGAGCAGCGCGTTCATCTCGTCATCCGACATCGGCTCGGCGAATTTCATGCTGATTTCGTTGAAGCGGTTGAGGAGCTCGATGGTCTCGCCGAGGCCTTCCTCGACATTGCCGCGCACGTCCTTGTTCGGATCGAGTTCCGGTTCCTGTGGCAGGTAGCCGATCTTGATCCCGGGTTGCGGACGCGCCTCGCCGTCGATGTCGGTGTCGAGCCCGGCCATGATGCGCATCAGCGTCGACTTGCCCGAGCCATTGAGGCCGAGTACGCCGATCTTCGCGCCGGGGAAGAACGACAGGGAAATGTCGCGGATCAGGTAGCGCTTTGGTGGCACGACCTTGGCGACGCGGTTCATGGTGTAGATGTATTGCGCCATGTTTGCCTTGCAGAATGTCGGGAGCGCGCATTATCGGGCCGGCGTTCGCCAAATGCTACCGCTGAGTCTATTGCGCGCACCTGCCGCGGTCCTCGAAGAGGCGCGCGGCCCGGAAACTGGGTATGCTGCCGCACGAGCAGTACGTCGGGTGCAGCGAGTGAGCGGATCGGTGCTGGTGTACAGGGGGAAGGAAATCGCGGCCTACGGCTTCGGCGATCCGCACCCGTTCGGGACCGACCGGCACGACGCGTTCCACGACGAACTCGAGCTCGCGGGGCTCGGCGACGCCATCGTCTACGGCCACGCGCGTCCGGCACTCGTCGATGAACTCGCGCTGTTTCATACGCCCGACTACATCGACAAGGTGTCGCGCATGTCCGAGGAGGGCACGGGTTTCCTCGATCACGGCGACACGCCGGCGGTCCGCGGCATCTACGACGCGGCGTCGAACGTGGTCGGCGCCGTGCTATGCGCGGTCGATGAGATCATGCACGGGCACCACGGGCGGGCCTTCGTGCCGATCGCGGGCCTGCACCACGCGGCGCGCGACGGCGCAGCCGGGTTCTGTGTGTTCAACGACTGTGGCGTGGCCGTCGAGTACCTGCGCAAGTCCTTCGGCTTACGGCGCATCGCCTACGTCGATATCGACGCGCATCACGGCGATGGCGTGTTCTACGGCTTCGAGGAGGACCCCGACCTCATTTTCGCCGATATCCACGAGGACGGGCGCTACCTGTACCCAGGGACCGGGCATGCGCACGAAACAGGCCGCGGCAGGGCCAGGGGCACCAAGCTGAACATCCCCTTGCCGCCCGGGGCTGACGATGCCGTGTTTCATCGTGCGTGGCAGCACGTCGAGGAGTACCTCGATGTCCAGGCGCCCGAGTTCATCCTCATGCAGTGCGGCGCAGACAGCCTCGCCGGGGACCCGATCACCCACCTCGCCTGGAGCGAGGAGGCCCACGCCTATGCCGCGGCCTGCCTGTGCCGGCTGGCGGACAAGCACTGCGAGGGGCGGATCATCGGCACCGGCGGCGGAGGCTATAACCGGCGCAACCTCGCCCGCGCCTGGACACGCGTCGTGCAATCCTTCGCGGAGACCTGAACAAATGGTAGCTGATCCCTTTAGAGACGGTGCCAATGAGAGCCTCAAACCTGTAATATGCCGGTCTTTTGCAGCCCCTCCCCGGAGAAAATCCCCGATGTTCGACACCTCGAAAACCATCGAGTCCTTTGATCCTGACGTGGCCAGGGCCATCGATCGGGAGCACCAGCGACAGGAAGAGCATATCGAGCTGATTGCCTCGGAAAACTACACGAGCCCGCTGGTCATGAAGGCCCAGGGATCGCGCCTGACGAACAAGTACGCCGAGGGGTATCCGGGCAAGCGCTATTACGGCGGTTGCGAGTTCGTCGACGAGGTCGAGACGCTCGCCATCGAGCGCGCCAAGAAGCTGTTCGGCGCAGCCTACGCCAATGTGCAGCCGCACTCGGGCTCGCAAGCGAACGGGGCCGTCTACCACGCGCTCTGTGAGCCCGGCGACACGATCATGGGCATGAACCTCAACGAAGGGGGTCACCTGACGCACGGGTCGCCCGTGAACTTCTCCGGCAAGCTCTTCAACGTCATCCCCTACGGCATCGACACTAAGACGGGGCTCATCGATTACGACGAAGTCGAGCGTCTCGCGAAAGAGCACCGCCCGAAGTTGATCGTTGCGGGATTCTCTGCCTATTCACAGGTGGCCGACTGGGCGCGTTTCGGCGAGATCGCGTCGAGCGTCGGCGCTTACCTGCTCGTCGACATGGCACATGTCGCCGGCCTCGTAGCTGCCGGCGTCTACCCGAACCCGATCCCCCACGCGGACGTCTGCACGACGACGACGCACAAGACGCTGCGCGGCCCGCGCGGCGGCCTGATCCTCGCCCGCGAGAACGCCGCGCTCACGAAACGCTTCAACTCTCTCGTGTTCCCCGGTACGCAGGGCGGCCCGCTGATGCACGTCATCGCGGCCAAGGCGATTGCGCTCAAGGAGGCGCTCGAGCCGGGATTCAAGACCTACCAGGAAAAGGTGCTGAAAAACGCGAAGGTTATGGCCGAGGTCCTCATCGATCGCGGCTACGACATTGTCTCGGGCGGCACCGAGAACCACCTGGTTCTCGTCAGCCTGATCAGCCACGGCTTGACGGGTAAGGATGCCGACGCCGCCCTCGGTCGCGCCTACATCACGGTCAACAAGAATTCGGTGCCAAACGATCCGAATTCGCCGTTCGTGACTTCGGGCCTGCGCCTCGGCACGCCGGCCATCACGACGCGCGGGTTCCGAGAGGACGAAACGCGGCAGCTCACCGGCTGGATAGCGGATATACTGGACGACCTTGACAACGAGGAGACGATCGAGCGTGTTCGTGGCCAGGTTCTCGAGCTCTGTGCGCGGTTCCCGGTCTACGGTTAGTTCCCGATCGTGACGCCCGATGCACTGTCCGTTCTGCGGCCATGACGAAACCAAGGTCATAGACTCGCGCCTCGCCGGCGAAGGCCGGCAGATCCGGCGCCGCCGGCAGTGCCTTGCGTGCAACGAGCGATTTACGACGTTCGAGGCCGCCGAACTCGTCATGCCCCGCGTCGTCAAGAACGACAGCAGCCGCCAGCCTTTCGACGAAGACAAACTGCGCAGCAGCATGGTGCGTGCACTCGAAAAACGCCCCGTGCCGTCCGATCAGCTCGAAGAGGCTATCGGCCACCTCGTGCACAAGCTGCGCACCATGGGAGAGCGCGAAGTGCCGTCGCGGCTGATCGGCGAGTTCGTCATGGAGGAGCTGCGCGCACTCGACGAGGTCTCCTACGTGCGCTTCGCGTCTGTCTATCGACGGTTCCAGGACATCACGGAATTCGAAGACGAGATCAAGCGCCTGCAGCGCATCTCCGAAACGGCCGCAAGCCGCGAGCAGATGTCCCTGTTGCCCGAACTCCTCGGCAAGAAGAAGACCTGAACGTGTTCAGCGCTGCCGACAGTGCGCACATGGCCCGCGCGCTGCAACTCGCGGCGCGCGGCCGCTTCAGCGCTCACCCGAACCCCATGGTGGGCTGCGTGATCGTTCGCGGCGGCGCTGTCGTCGGCGAAGGGTGGCACGCTCTGGCCGGCGAGGCGCACGCCGAAATCAACGCGCTCGAGGCCGCCGGCGATGCGGCGCGCGGCGCGACCGTCTACGTCACCCTGGAGCCCTGCGCCCATCACGGCAAGACCCCGCCGTGCGCCGATGCGCTGGTCGAGGCAGGTGTGAGCCGCGTGATCCTCGCGATGCAGGATCCCTACGACGCGGTCGCCGGGCGTGGCCTCGCGAGGCTGCTCGAAGCCGGCATCGACACCGAGGTCGGACTCATGCAATCGGCGGCCGCAGCCCTCAACCAGGGGTTCATCGCTCGCGTCACGCGAGGGCGGCCGTTCGTGCGCCTCAAGGTGGCGGCGAGCCTTGACGGCGCCACGGCGATGACGTGCGGCGAGAGCCAGTGGATATCGGGGCCCGAGGCGCGGCACGATGTGCAGGCGCTGCGTGCGCGTTCGGGTGCAATCCTGACAGGGATCGGCACTGTGCTGGCCGACGATCCGTTGCTGACCGTGCGGGACATCGACACGCGCGGGCGACAGCCGCTGCGGGTCGTCCTCGACAGCCGGCTGCGGATGCCGCCGCAGGCCCGCATGCTGACGCAGCCCGGGGAAACGCTGGTGTGCTGCACGGAGGGCGGCAATGGTGCGTCGCTGGCTGCGGCCGGCGCCGGGGTCATGGTCTTCGGCGCGCACGGCGACGTTGTCAATGTCTTCGAAGTGCTCGCGGCGCTGGGCGAACTGGAGATCAATGAGGTGCTGGTCGAGGCCGGGCACCGCGTGGCAGGCTACCTGCTCGAAAAAGACCTCATCGACGAGCTTGTCATTTACCAGTCACCCCACATAATGGGGTCCAACACGCGCGGCATGTTCGCGACGCCTGCATGGGAGGCGCTTGCGGACCGCCGGTCGCTCACTATCAAGGACGTGCGCCGCATAGGCGACGACACGCGCATTACGGCAAGGCCGGGGACCTAGGCTGATGTTCACAGGAATCGTCAAGGCAAAAGGCGCGATCAGTGCCATGGAAAAACGCGGCGGCGACGTGCGCCTGACCGTGAAATCGGACGGCCTGGACTGGGACGAGTTCGAGCCCGGCGAGAGCATTGCCGTGAATGGCGTTTGCCTGACCGCCGTCGCGCTGCACGAGAACGGCTTCGACACGGACGTGTCGGTCGAGACCCTCGACGTCACGGCGCTCGGCGGCCTCGCGAAGGGAGCAGAGGTCAACCTCGAACCGTCGATCAGCCTCGGCGAAAGGCTTGGCGGGCATCTCGTCAGCGGCCACGTCGATTGCACGGGGACCGTCATCTCTCGGGCCGCCGACGCGCGCTCGATTCGGCTGGCTATCGAGATCCCGCAGGACTATGCGCGCTACGTGGCGAAAAAAGGCTCGGTGTGCGTGGACGGCGTCAGCCTTACCGTAAATGAGGTATCGGGAAATACCTTCGAACTGAATATCATCCCGCACACCGCCGAGGTCACGATCATCGACGGCTATGTGCCTGGCACCGTCGTCAACATCGAGGTCGACCTGCTGGCACGTTATCTCGAGCGACTGCTGGGCGCCAATGGTGGCGGAATCTCACTCGAATTTCTCAAGGCCCATGGATATGCCTGAAAACACGACACCCCATCCGAACGCGACGCCGTTCAGCGACATCGAGGACATCATCGCCGACATCGCGGACGGCAAGATGGTCATCATGGTCGACGACGAGAGTCGCGAGAACGAAGGCGACCTGATCATGGCTGCGTCGAAAGTCCGGCCCGAAGACATCAACTACATGGCGATGCACGGCCGCGGCCTGATCTGCCTCACGATGTCGCGCGAACGCTGCCGGCAGCTGCGCCTGCCACTGATGGTCAGCGAGACGGACCAGCACCACGCGACGAATTTCACGATCTCGATCGAAGCCGCGGAAGGTATTACGACCGGCATCTCGGCGCACGATCGGGCCAAGACGATCCAGGCGGCCGTTGCACCGGACGCGAAACCCGAACACCTGAGCCAGCCCGGCCATATCTTCCCCGTCATGGCGCAGCCGGGCGGCGTATTGACGCGCGCCGGACACACCGAGGCCGGCTGCGACCTCGCGCGACTCGCCGGTCTCGAGCCCGCGGCCGCTATTGTCGAGATTCTCAATGACGACGGCACGATGGCGCGGCGGCCCGATCTCGAGCGCTTTGCCAAGAAGCACGGCATTCGCATGGGCACGATCGCCGACCTGATTCGCTATCGTCTCGAAAAGGAACGCAATGTCGAGCGCATCGCCGAGAAAGTCGTCGAGACCGAGTACGGCGACTTCACGATGTATTGCTTCGACGACCACGTCAATTGCTCGGTGCACGTTGCGCTCGTGAAAGGCGACCCGGCTTCGGTCGAGGCGCCGCTCGTTCGCGTGCACCTGCAGGATACGCTCGGCGACGTCGTCGGCGTAAAGAGCAAGTCACTGGGCTGGCCGCTGCACAGCGCCATCGAGCGCATTTCCAAGGAGGAGGTCGGTGTCATCGTCGTCTTGCGCGACCAGGAAACCTCCCGCGACTTCATGGACGCGGTCGAGAACATCGACATGCACCGGGATGAACTCGAACAGCGCCGGGGCGGCGATGCCGTGCTGCGAACCTACGGCGTCGGCGCGCAGATCCTGCGTGACCTCGGGCTGACCAAAATCCGTGTATTATCGGCGCCTAAGCAAATGTACGCGATTTCTGGATTCGATCTCGAGATCGTCGAATACGTCTAGGCACAGGCATGGACCGGATCAAGACCACGGCAGGCGATCTCGTTATCCGCGACGCGCGCTTTGCGATCGTCGCAGCGCGCTTTAATGAATTCATCGTGGAATCGCTGATCAAGGGTGCATTGCATTGCCTGCGCCAACACGGTGCCGTCGATGGCGACATCGAGATGGTGCGCGTCCCGGGCGCCTTCGAAATGCCGCTGGCCGTTGACAAGGTGGCAGCGACGCGACGCGTGGACGGCATCATCGCATTGGGCGCCGTCATTCGCGGCGGCACGCCGCATTTCGATTACGTAGCCGGCGAGTGCGTCAAGGGCATCACGGCAGCGGGCCAGCGCCACGGCATCCCGGTCGGTCACGGCGTGCTGACCGTCGATACGATCGAGCAGGCAATCGAACGCGCCGGGACCAAGGCCGGCAACAAGGGTGAGGAAGCCGCGCTGGCCGTGATCGAAATGGTCAATCTGCTGCGCCGCATCGATTGATGAGCAAACAGGAACCCAAGGTCGCCGGCGCCCGGACCCGCGCCCGCGAACTCATGGTTCAGGCCCTGTACCAGAAGCAGATCGCCGGGCACTCGACGGCCGAACTCGTTGCTCAGTTCAGGGAAGACACGGCTTACGAGCGCATCGACCGGGCGTTCTTCGACGAGCTGTTCCCGGCGATCAGCGACGGCCAGGCGGACCTAGAAGCCAGGATCGCCGGCCTCGTCGACCGGCCGCTCGAGCAGCTCGACCCGATCGAGCTGTCGATCCTGCTGATCGGTGTGCACGAACTCGACGCGCGCCCCGACATCCCGTACAAGGTCGTCATCAACGAGGGCGTCAACCTGGCCAAGCGCTTCGGTGCCGTCGAGAGCCACAAGTACATCAACGCGTGCCTCGATGCGGCCGCGCAGTCTTTGCGTGCGATCGAGGTGCAAGCCAACGCCGGTGGATGAGTTCGCGATCATCCGTCGCTACTTTGCGCGCGACGCGGCAACGCCGGGTATCGTCGCAGGCATCGGCGACGACGGCGCAATTCTCGAGCCGACGCCGGGCCTGCAGCAGGTGCAGGTGATCGATACGCTCGTCGAGGGCGTGCATTTCCCATCCACAATCGCTGCGGCCGATCTCGGCTACCGCATCGTCGCCGTAAACCTGTCCGACATCGCCGCGATGGGTGCGACACCGCGCTGGATGACCCTGGCTCTGACGTTGTGGGACAAGGACGAGCCCTGGGTCGAGGCGTTCGCCGCGGGACTGTTCGAGGCCGCGGCCGAGCACGGGGTTGCACTCGTGGGCGGCGACACGACGCAAGGCGATGCGGTCGTGACGACCGTGCACATAACGGGCGAGGTCGAGCCCGGCACGGCGTTGCTGCGCAGCGGCGCGCGCGTCGGGGACGTCGTGTACGTGTCCGGAACGCTCGGCGATGCGGCCGCCGGCCTGCACCTGCTCGAAGAGCGATGCCCCGACCATGAACTTGCGCGACGCTTTCTACGCCCTGCAGCGCGCATCGCCCTCGGCCGACGCCTCCGCGGTCGCGCCGGCGGCGCCATCGACGTGTCCGACGGCCTCGTCGGCGACTTGCGCAAGATGCTGGACGCGAGCGGCGTGGGCGCGGAAATCGACGTCGACGAGCTGCCGTTATCGCGCGCCCTCCGCGAGTACTGCGGCGACGCGGCGGCCGACTTTGCGCTGACGGGCGGGGACGATTACGAGCTGTGTTTCACGGCTGATGCCGAAGCGGTTGCGGATATCGACGGAATAACGGCGATTGGCCGTATCGTGGAGGGCAGCGATCTCGTTTGCCGCCGCGGGCGAGTAATCGTCGAGATCGACGACCGCGGTTACCGTCACTTCGCATGAACAAGGATGCAAAGGTCGAGGCGCGCACGGTATTCACCGATCCGGTGAACTTCCTCGCATTCGGCTTCGGCACCGGGCTTGCACCGTTCGCGCCGGGCACCTTCGGCTCGATACCCGGGCTGCTGCTGTTCTGGCTGACGCTGGACTTCGGACTTTATGTTCAATCGGCGATGGCGCTGGCGCTTGTCGTCGCGGGCGTGTGGGTCTGCGGCGAGAGCGCACGGCGCATCGGCGTGCACGACCATGGCGGCATCGTGTGGGACGAGATTGCCGGCATGTATATCACTCTGTTTGCGGCCCCGCCCACGATGGGCGGATTCCTCGCCGGCTTCTTACTTTTTCGCGCCGCGGATATTGTCAAACCATGGCCGATTCGGGACTTGGATCACAGAATACACGGCGGGCTGGGAATTATGCTGGACGACCTCGTAGCTGCCGTCTATGCCGCGTTATCACTGGCTTTGTACGGGTGGCTCATGACCTGATTTGTGAGACGACATGGCGACCAAGGTTTCGAAACTCCAGCGCCCGAGTGACGTGCCCGAGAAGATCGGTAAATACGTCATCATCAACAAGATCGGCCAGGGCAGCACGGGAACCGTCTACCTGTCTCACGACCCCTATTACCGCCGCGACGTCGCGATCAAGGTCTACAACCTCGAAGAGGACGTCGATGCCGAGCGCGCCAAGGTCTCGCGTAAGATGTTCTTCAACGAAGCGCACATGGTCGGCATGCTGCAGCACCCCAACATCATGCCGATCTACGATGCCGGTGAAGAGGACGGCAGTTACTACGTCGTCACCGAACACATCCAGGGCGCGCGCACGCTGGCCGCGTACTGTCGCCCCGACAACCTCCTGCGCGTCGACGACGTCGTGGAAATCATCTACAAGTGCGCCAAGGCGCTGCACTACGCCCACGGTCGCGGCGTCATCCACCGCGACATCAAGCCGTCGAACGTCATGCTGACGATCGACAACGACGTCCGCATCATCGATTTCGGCATTGCGATCGTGAATGATTCGGAGGTGTCGCGCATCGAAGGCATCGCGGGCAGTCCGAGTTACATGTCGCCCGAACAGGTCCAGTCCGAAGAGCTGACGCCACGCTCCGACCTCTATTCGCTCGGCGCGGTGATGTACGAACTGCTGACCGGGTTCCGGCCCTTCCGCGCCGACAACCTGTCCAAGTTGCTGCACCAGATCGTGTATGCGACACCGCCGCCCATCCATACGTACCGGGACGATCTGCCTGAAGAACTCGAGCACGTCGTCATGACGACGATGCAGAAGGAGCCGGGCAAGCGCCTTTCGACCGGCAATGCCATGGCGGCCGAGCTGACGCGGGTCTACAAGGACCTGCGGCAGAAATACGATTCGCTCGATAACCAGGAGCACTTCGACCTGCTGCGCTCGCTGCACTTTTTCCACGAATTCTCGCACGCCGAGATCTGGGAAGTGCTGCGCGCTTCCGACTGGCACGAATACAAGGACGGCGAGGACATCGTGCGTGAAGGCGAAGTCGACGACCGTTTCTATATCATCGTGGCGGGCAATGTCGAGGTACAGGCGCACGGCAAGACGATCGGCACGCTCGGCAACGGCGACTGCTTCGGCGAGACCAGCTACGTTCGCGGCGCCAAGCGCCAGGCGTCGATCCGCGCCGAGGACCAGGTCACGATCCTGCGTGTCAGCTCGACGCTGATGGAGCAGATGTCGTCGGCCTGCCAGCTGCGCTTCAACAAGGTATTTTTGCGCGCCCTGATCACGCGGCTGCAGGGCAGCGGCGGCGCGAATACGTAACATCGACTATTCAACGGCCGGCGTTCCGGGGCCAAGATGCGCCCCATGCGGCCGGTGTCTCCCCTGCTCGTGGCACTTCTCTGCGCGCCCCGCCTTGCGTCGGGCGACGACGGGCCGACGGACATGTTCCCGTTGCGCAATCACAACCCGTTCCTGCAGGTCTATGGCCTGCCGGCGTTCGCGACCCACGAGCTCGCGGCGCCCGGAGGCGTCGACGTCGACTTTGCCTTTGACATCGCCAACGATATGGATGAAGCCGATCGCAGCGGCGAAGTCCTCATCATCGATACCGAGCTCAGGACCCTCAACCTGGCACTGCGACGACGCCTCGGCGAGCGCGTCGAAATCGGCCTCGATATCCCTTACCTGGAGTATTCGGGCGGCTTTCTCGACCGGGTCATTTACGACTTCCATGATTTCGTCGGCCTGTCGAATTCGACGCGCGATGGTCCCCGCGACCAGTTCCGGCTGTACTTCGAAAAGGACGGGGTGACGCTGTACGACGCGGCGGAGCCCTCGTCGGGCTTCGGGGATCTGCGGATCTCCGCGGCCTTCCGAGTCGGCAACGCGACCCTGAGAGCCAGCGTCAAGGCGCCGACCGGCGATCCGGAGAAGCTGACCGGCAGCGGCGCCACCGACTTTGCTGTCGGCCTTCATACGGGTGCGTCGACAACGCTGCTGGCGCGACCCCTTTCCTACACGGGTTTTGTCGGCGCCCTCGCGCTCGGCGACGGCGACGTTCTGCCCACGCTGCAAAAGCGCGGTGTGGCATACGGCGGTGTCGCACTGCGCTGGCAGGCGACGCCGCGCCTGGCGCTGGCCACGCAGGTTTATGCGCAGGGCCCCTACCTCGACGCCGCGCTCGACGAACTCGGTGGCAATACGTTCCAGCTGGCGCTGGGTTGCGACTATCGCTTCCCGTCGCAGCGCCTGCTGCTGCGTCTAGCCATCGCCGAGGACGTTGCGGCAGCAGCGGCCCCGGACTTCGCCGCGCACCTTTCCTTGAGGAAGTATTAGGTAATAGCCAGAATTGACGCCTGCGAGCGCTCGGTTGGACACTCGAGCACCGCGTGGGCGCTTCCGGCGCCCCTGTCACTCTAGCGGGAGAAATGCCATGACCCTCGTCCATCGAGCCGCGCTGGCGGCAGTCACGACCCTTTTGTGTGTCGCAACCGGCACACGCGCTGCCGACATCGATATCCCCTATACCGAGTTCACATTGGACAACGGCCTGCGCGTCATCGTGCACGAGGACCACAAAGCGCCCATCGTGACCGTGAATATCTGGTATCACGTGGGCTCGAAAAATGAAAAGCCGGGCAAGACCGGTTTTGCGCACCTGTTCGAACACCTGATGTTCAATGGTTCGGAAAACTACAACGACGAATTCTTCAAGCCATTCGACCTTGTCGGCGCCACGGACCAGAACGGGACCACGTGGCTCGACCGCACCAACTATTTCCAGAACGTGCCGACCACGGCGCTCGACCTCGCGCTGTGGATGGAGTCGGACCGCATGGGGCACATGCTCGGCGCCGTGACGCAGGAACGCCTCGACGAGCAGCGCGGCGTGGTCCAGAACGAGAAGCGGCAGGGTGAAAACCAGCCGTACGGGAGGGTCTACGACTTGTTGCAGGCCAACCTGTTCAGCGCGGATCACCCGTATTCCTGG
The DNA here is from genome assembly GCA_041602775.1 of Woeseiaceae bacterium. Classification (GTDB taxonomy): domain Bacteria; phylum Pseudomonadota; class Gammaproteobacteria; order Steroidobacterales; family Woeseiaceae; genus UBA1847. The sequence goes on from JBFIFN010000009.1 coordinate 50,899, forward strand.
TCCACGATCGGTTCCATGGACGACCTCAATGCCGCCTCGCTCGAGGACGTGTACGAGTGGTTCAGGACCTATTACGGGCCGAACAACGCCGTGCTCGTGCTCGCCGGCGACATCACGCCCGAGGTCGCGCGCGAAAAGGTCGAGCTGTATTTCGGCGACATCCCGCCGGGGCCGCCCGTGGTCAAGCACGAGGTATGGGCTCCGAAACTCCGCCACGACAAGCGCGTATCGATGCACGACCGCGTGCCACAGGCGCGCCTGTTCAAGACCTGGGTCGGGCCTCACTGGACATCGCCGGACGCGGACTTGCTGCAGATCGCGGGCGCCATTCTTTCCACCGGCAAATCTTCGCGGCTGTACAAGCGCCTCGTTTACGAAGACCAGACAGCGACCGCCGTCGACGCGGCGCCGGCGCTGTTCGAGATTGCCAGTTTCCTGGGCGTGGATGCGACGGCCCAGCCGGGCGGCGACCTTGCCGCGATCGAAGCGGCCATCGGCGAGGAGCTTGCACGCTTCCTCGACAAGGGGCCCACGCAGGCCGAGGTGGACCGCGCCGTGACCGGGATCCGGGCCGAACTCCTGCGTGGCCTCGAGCAGATCGGCGGTTTTGGCGGCAAGGCGCAGTTGCTGGCGCGGCACGCGACCTACGCCGGTGACCCGACCCACTACAAGACATCGCTGCGGCGCATGGAAGAGGCCACGCCGCAAGCTGTTCGCGACGCGGCACGTCGCTGGCACTCTGCGGGCTCCTTCACGCTCGAAGTCCACCCGTTCCCGGAGCTGGCCGCGAAAACGGCTGGCGCCGACCGCAGCAGCGGGCCACCCATGCCCGACGCCTTTCCCGACGTCGATTTCGACGACTTCGAGCGAGGCACGCTGAGCAACGGCCTCGAGGTGCTCGTCGTGACGCGCGATGCGCTGCCACTTGTGCGCTTCGAGACGCTGTTCGATGCGGGCTACGCGGCGGATGCATCGGCCAAGCTCGGCACATCCAATCTCGTCATGACCATGCTCGACGAGGGGACGAAGAAACGCACGTCGCTGGAGATCAGCGATGAGCTCGCCGCGCTCGGCGCAGAACTCAGCGCCGATGCCAACCTCGACCAGTCGGCGGTTACGCTCAACCTTCTCAAGGACAATCTCGACGCTTCGCTCGAGGTGTACGCCGACGTAATCATGAACCCGTCGTTTCCGGAGACGGAACTCGAGCGCCTGAAGAAGCAGGTCTCCGCCGGCATCAAGGCCGAGCAGAGCAGGCCGTATGCGCTGGCCCTCAGGCTCGCGCCGGGACTCATTTATGACGAGGGCCATGCTTACAACATGCCATTGACCGGCTCCGGAACCGAGGAGTCCGTGGCGAGCATTACGCGCGACGACCTCGTGGCGTTTCATGCAAACTGGTTCCGCCCGAACAATGCGACCATGCTCGTCGTCGGTGACACGACGCTGGCCGAAATCCAGCCGCGGCTGGAAGCGCTGTTCCGCCGCTGGGAGCCGAGGAATGTGCCGGCGAAAGGCATCGGTCCTGTCGAGAAGAGCAATGCCGCGAAGGTCGTCATCGTCGATCGTCCGGGCGCCGAGCAGAGCCTTATCATCTCGGCGCAGCTGGCGCCGCCCAAGAACAATGACGACGAATTCGCGATCCAGGCGATGAACGATGTCCTGGGCGGGGCCTTTTCGGCGCGCGTGAACATGAATCTGCGCGAAGACAAGTCCTGGTCCTATGGCGCCTACACGTTCATTCTCAATGGAGCCGGCCCGCGAGCCTTCATCGGCTATGCCCCTGTACAGACCGACAAGACAGCGGCATCGATGGCGGAGCTCCGCAGGGAATTCGTCGACATCCGCACGGACCGCCCGCCCGGAGACGATGAGCTGGCTCGTGCCGTGGCCGAGGACACGCTGAGCCTGCCGGGCCGCTGGGAGACGGCGAGCGCCGTGGCGACTTCGCTCGCGCAAATGGTCCGCTACGGTTACGGCGACGACTACTGGGATACGTACGCGGAGAGCGTCAGGGGCTTGTCATTGCCACAGGTCGTCGAGGCAGCCGGTGAATACGTCAGGCCCGGGGAGATGGTCTGGATCGTCGTCGGCGACCGAGCGAGTATCGAGGACGAAATCCGCGCATTGGAGTTCGGCCCGATCGAGTTCGTCGACGTGGACGGCAGGCCCGTGACGGACTGACGCGTACGCCGCCCCACTCCCGGCGCCCACAGGCGGCGTCGGGAGGCGCGACTGGATTTCGGCACGCGGCCCTTGCACAATCGAGCGCTTGTTACCTTTGCGGGGGAACCCGATGATCAAGCGCACTGCAGGCCTGCTCGCACTGCTTCTTTCACTGCCAGCACTCGGCAACGAACTCGGCGACGCCGTACAGAAAGACTACGACGAGTACCTCGCGCCGCTGTTCGACCATTTCCACCGCAACCCGGAGTTGTCGACGGTCGAGCACGAGACTGCGCGCCGCATGGCCCTGGAGCTGAGCCTCGCAGGATTCGAGGTGACCGAGGGCGTCGGCGGCACGGGCGTCGTCGCCATGCTGGAAAACGGCGACGGGCCGCTCGTCATGATGCGCGCCGACATGGACGGATTGCCCGTCGAGGAGAAGTCGGGCCTCGAAAACGCGTCGCGCGCCAGGCAGATCGACCCGATCACGGGCAATGAGGTCTTCGTCATGCACGCCTGCGGGCACGACGTGCACATCACGAGCCTCGTGGGCACGGCGCGCTACATGGCGACACATCGCAACCGGTGGTCGGGAACCCTGATGCTCATCGTGCAGCCCGCCGAAGAGCGCGTGCTCGGCGCGCGGGCCATGCGCGACGACAAGATCTGGGAGCGCTTCGGAACGCCCGATTTTGCACTGGCGTTTCACGTCTCGGCGGGCGATCCGGCCGGCACAATTACGGTGGAAGAGGGCGACGCGTATGCCGGCGCCGATACGGTGGACATCATCGTGCATGGCGTGGGCGCGCACGGCGCCAGCCCGCACGCGGGCAAGGACCCGGTGCTGATCGGCAGCCAGATCGTCGTAGCGCTGCAGACGCTCGTATCGCGGGAGTTGCCGCCGCGCTCGCCGGGCGTCGTAACCGTCGGCTCGTTTCACTCCGGCACCAAGCACAACATCATTTCCGACCGCGCGCACCTGCAGCTGACCGTGCGCAATACCAACGAGGAGACGCGCAAGATCCTGCTTGAGGGCATCGAACGTATCGCCGTTAACATCGGCCGGGCGGCCGGATTGCCCGACGACAAGTTGCCCGAGGTCATCGTTTCAAACGAGAGCGTGCCGCCGACCGTCAACGACGCCGCCCTGGCCAGGCAGCTGCGGGACGCTTGGGTGGATGCCCTGGGTGAGGCCAGGATGCACGCGAGTCCGCCGGAGGGCATGGGCGCAGAGGATTTCCCGTACTTCACGGTCGATCCTGACATTCGCAGCGTGTACTGGAGCATCGGCGGAACCCCGCAGGCGGACCTCGATGCCGAAGCCGCCGGTGGCCCGCCTGTCGCCAGTCATCATTCGCCGCTGTTCAAGATCGCGCCCGAGCCGTCGGTGACGGCCGGCGTCGAGTCGACGGTCGTGGCGCTGATGACCTTGCTGCAACCGTAGCCGCCCCTTGGTCCAAACGAACGCGGAGACATCATGCCGGTCCGGCTGATCCTGTTGCTGCTGTCCTCGATTCTCGTGGCGTGCAGCACGCCACGGCCGGCGTCCGTTTCAGCGGCAGCCGCCGTAGACGACATCGCCGATCGCTACTATTCGTGGGCACTCGAGACGGTACCCGAACAGGCGTATTTCGCCGGCGTGGAGATCGAGCGGCACGATGGCCTTCGCGACATCTCGCCGGCAGCGCAGGCGAGACAGCAGGCCGCTGAGGACGCGTTTTACGCCGAGATCGAGGCCATCGATGCGAAGACCCTCGCGGGTACGCCGCAGTGGGTCACCTATGTCTTGCTGCGGCAGGAGCTGCGGTCGCAGATCGAACGGCGCGTTTGCCGCCTTGAGCTGTGGGACGTCAACCAGATGGGGGGCTGGCATCTCGCTTATCCCCGGATCGCGACGCTGCAATCCGTCGCTACCGCCGAGCAGCGCGAGCAGGCCCTGCGGCGCTGGTCGGCGTATCCGCGCCTCGTCGAGCAGGCCACGCGCAACCTGCAGACCGGTGTGGCGCAGGGCTACACGGCGCCGGAAGCCGTGGTCAAACGCGTCATCAGCCAGCTCGACGGCGTGCTCGAACTGCCCGTCGACGAGTCGCCCTATTACTCGATGGCGACGCGCGCCGACGACCTCGCATTCACAGCCGACCTGCGCCGGCTCGTCGAGACCGAGATCTACCCGGCCCTGCGCGCCTACCGGATCTACCTCGACGAGGAATACCGGCCCGCGGCGCGCAAAGCGCTCTCGGTGACGGCTAATCCGAACGGTGAGGCCTGCTACGAGGCGAGCCTGCGTGCCTACACGACCCTCGACCGGAGCGGCAGGGCGGTTTTCGACGTCGGTCGTGCAACCGTGAGGGCGAACCGGGAACGGGTGATCCAGCTCGGGAAATCGAGCTATGGTCGCGACGACTTTGCCGGCATCCTCGACGCGGCGAAAAACGATCCGGCCGACGATTTTGCGAGCAAGGAGGAGGTGCTGGCCTTCGCCCTGGACGCGGTGCGCCGCGCGGAACGGGCCATGCCCCTCTGGGTCGGGCGGATGCCGACGCAACTGGCCGAAGTCGTGCCGTTCCCGGAGCACGAGGAGGGCACCGGGCGGTCGGCGCGATACGAGCCCGGCAACGGCGAGCGCCCCGGGCGCTACCGCATTCCATTACACAAACCCGAGACACAGTCGCGCGGCAATGTCGAGACGACGGCATTTCACGAGGTCTGGCCGGGACATCATCTGCAGGTGGCGGCGTCGTCGGCCGGCGCAGAAAAGCACGCCGTGACCAAGCTGATCTGGTTCTCCGGTCCCGGCGAGGGCTGGGCGCGTTACTCGGAGGCCCTGGCAGAAGAAATGGGGCTTTACTCGACGACGAGCGGCCCGATCCTGCGCCGCGCCTGGCCGGCACGCGGCATGGTCGTCGATCCCGGTCTGCACCTTTTCGGCTGGACGCGCGAGCAGGCGGTCGCCTACATGCTCGAGTCGGGGCGCTTCTCGCCCGAGCAGGCCGATGCGATGGTCGACCGGATCGCCATCCTGCCGGGGCAGCTCACGGCGTACGACTCCGGCGGCCTCGAAATCGTGGCCCTGCGCCGCGAGGCGGAGGCCGCGCTCGGCAGCGGTTTCGACATCCGCGACTTCCACGACCGGATCCTGGAGCACGGCACGATTCCGCTGGGCGACCTGCGGCGCCACATCCGCAGCTGGCTCGCCGATGCGGCCGACGACGCCGGGACCTGATCGGACCGGCTAATCGTCCTCGACGTCGAAGTCCTCGAGTTTCTCGTTCCCGGCGCTTTTCAGCAGTATCTCGACCTTCTGCTCGGCATCCTTGAGCGCCGCCTGGCAACCGCGCGTCAGCTTGATGCCCTGTTCGAACTTCTGCATTGCTTTTTCCAGCGGCAGGTCACCGGTTTCGAGTTCTTCAACGAGGTTTTCGAGGTCGCTCAGGGCTTTTTCGAGATTGAATGTCTTGCTGGCGGTCACGTCGGTTTCCTGCGGCGGTCGGCGTCGTAAAGCTACCGCCGGGCGAGGCAACAATCAACGCCTGCAAGTGATTGAATCAACGTACTGGCCACGATTGACAGCCCCCGGGGGGGTCAATAGAGTAGCTCTACAAGAATAAATTCGAATCGTCTAATACAGCCACACTCTGGAGAGGAAGACCGATGTCACTAAAAGGCAGCAAGACCGAAGGCAATCTGAAAGACGCATTTGCGGGTGAATCCCAGGCCAATCGTCGCTACCTGTATTTCGCAGCCAAGGCCGACGTCGAGGGCTACAACGACGTCGCAGCCGTGTTTCGCTCGACCGCTGAAGGGGAGACAGGGCACGCACACGGTCACCTCGAGTATCTCGAGGAAACGGGCGACCCGGCAACCGGCTTGCCGATAGGTTCGACGGCCCAGAACCTCGCCGCCGCCATTGCCGGCGAGACGCACGAGTACACCGATATGTACCCCGGCATGGCCAAGACGGCCCGAGATGAAGGATTTGACGAGATTGCGGACTGGTTCGAGACGCTGGCCAAGGCCGAGCGCTCGCACGCAAACCGTTTCCAGAAAGCCCTCGACACGCTCGACGACTAACACGCAACCGGAATGGCCGGGTCGCAAGGCCCGGCTAACGTCCCATGACCCAACGAGAAGGCAGCCTCGAGGCGCCCACCCGTCATCCGCTCGACTGGCGGTCCGACGATTTCTACGACGACAAGGCGGTGTTCGAGGAACTCGAACGCGTGTTCGACATCTGCCACGGCTGCCGTCGCTGTTTCAACCTTTGCCATTCGTTTCCGACGCTCTTCGACCTCGTGGACGAGTCCGACACGATGGAGGTGGATGGCGTCGCCAAGACCGACTACTGGCAGGTCGTCGATCATTGTTACCTGTGCGACATGTGCTACATGACCAAGTGTCCCTATGTGCCGCCGCACGAATGGAACGTCGATTTTCCGCACCTGATGCTACGCGCCAAAGCCGCGCGCTTCAGGAAAGAGGGTGCGTCGCGGCGCGACCGAATTCTCAGCGCGACCGACAGGGTCGGCAAGCTCGCCGGTATTCCTGTCGTCGTCAAGGCTGTCAATGCCGTCAACCGCAGCAAGGGCGGGCGCAAGCTGCTCGAGTCTGCACTCGGTGTGCACCGGAACGCGCCAGTGCCCGAATACCATGCGAAGACGGCGCGCAAGCGACTTGCCCGGCTGTCGGGTGCGAACGGCGCCAACGCGAAACCGAGCGCGTCTACGTCAGGTAAGGTTGCCCTGTTCACGACCTGCTATTGCAACCGCAACCACCCGGTCGTCAACGAGGATCTCGTCGCCGTCTTCGAGCACAATGACATAGCGGTCACACTGGCCTCGAAGGAAGTGTGTTGCGGCATGCCCAAGCTGGAACTCGGCGACCTCGAGTCCGTCGCGAAGGCCAAGGAAACGAATATCCCGGCGCTGGCGAAACTCGTCGACGAGGGCTGGGATATCGTCACGCCGATCCCGTCGTGCACGCTCATGTTCAAGCAGGAACTGCCCCTGATGTTTCCCGACGATGCGGACGTCATCAAGGTGCGGGACGCGATGTTCGATCCCTTCGAGTACCTGATGCTGCGCCACAAGGACGGCGCGTTGAAGACGGAGTTTGAAAAGACGCTCGGCAAGGTGACCTACCAGGTGCCGTGCCACCTGCGCGTGCAGAATATCGGGCTGAAAACGCGCGATGCGCTGCAACTCGTCCCCGATACGACGGTCGAAGTCATCGAGCGCTGCTCAGGCCACGACGGCACGTATGCCGTGAAGAAGGAGTTTCACGACACTTCGCGGAAGATCGCGCGGCCGGTCGTCAGCAAGCTGCAGAAGGGCGGGGCCGATCACTTCACGAGCGACTGCCCGATGGCCGCCGAGCAGATCGTGCAGGATCTCGACGAGCACGATCCTAATAATCCCATGAGTCTACTCAGGAAAGCTTACGGAATATGAGCAACAAGCTATCGCGCGACGATCTTTACAGTCTCGAGCAGTACGCCGAGGCGCGGCCGGCGTTCCGGGAAAAGGTGCTGGCGCACAAGAAGAACCGGCGTCTCGATCTCGGCACGAACGCGGCCCTGTATTTCGAGGATCGGCTGACCATGCAATACCAGGTCCAGGAGATGCTGCGCATCGAGAAGATTTTCGAGGCCGACGGCATCCGTGAGGAGCTCGATGCCTATAATCCGTTGATCCCCGATGGCAGCAACTGGAAGGCGACGTTCATGGTCGAGTTCCCGGATATCGAGGAACGCAAGGCCATGCTCGCGCAGCTCGTGGGCGTTGAGGACCGCGTTTACGTGCAGGTGGCCGACTTCGACCGCGTTTACCCGATCGCCGACGAGGACCTCGAGCGCGATTCCGAAGAAAAGACGTCGGCCGTGCATTTCCTGCGCTTCGAGCTGCCGCCCGAACAGGTGCAGGCGCTGAAGAACGGGGCGTCGCTGATCGCGGGTATCGACCACGAAAGCTACCGCGTCGAAGTCAGGCCCGTGCCGGACAACATCCGCGAGTCCCTGGTCGCCGATCTCGACTGACCGCTTCTTGCGTGTGCACGCGTGCGGGATTTCAGGCTAGAATGCCGCCGGGCACACACTTCCAATCCGGACTCTGGCTAAAGGATTGAATGACTAAGCGATACGATGCTGCGGACATCGAAGTCCTCAGCGGACTCGAACCTGTCCGGCGCCGGCCGGGCATGTATACCGACACGTCGCGACCGAATCACCTCGCGCACGAGGTTGTCGACAACTCCGTCGACGAGGCGCTGGCGGGCCATTGCAAGAAGATCGACGTCACCATTTACAGGGACGGCTCGCTCGAGGTCAGCGACGACGGCCGCGGCATGCCCGTCGACAAGCATCCCAAGGAAAAAATCCCGGGCGTGGAACTGATCCTCACGAGGCTGCACGCGGGCGGTAAGTTCTCGAACAAGAACTACCAGTACTCGGGTGGCCTGCACGGGGTCGGCGTGTCGGTCGTCAACGCACTGTCGAAGAACCTGGAAGTGTGGATCCGGCGCGGCGGCAAGGAATACAACATGAGCTTTGCCGGCGGCAAGAAGCGCGGCAAGCTCGAGATCGTCGGCAAGGTCGGCAAGGCCAACACGGGCACGACGATCCGGTTCTGGCCCGACGCGCAGTATTTCGACACGACGAAGTTTGGCCTCAAGGCGCTCAAGCATGCCCTGCGCGCCAAGGCCGTGCTGTGTCCCGGTCTCAAGGTGACGCTCAAGGTCGAGAAGCCGAAGGAAAAAGTCGAGTGGCAGTACTCCGGTGGACTCGAGGAGTACCTGCTCGAGGCCATCGACGGTGCCGAAACGCTCCCGGCCGAGCCGTTTTTCGGCAGCGTCGCCGGCAACAACGAGGCGGTCGACTGGGCGCTCGCCTGGACGACCGATGGCGGCCCGAGCGTGCAGGAGAGCTACGTCAACCTCATACCGACGCCGCAAGGCGGCACGCACGTCAACGGGCTGCGCACCGGGCTGACCAATGCGCTGCGCGAATTCTGCGATTTTCGCAACCTGTTGCCGCGCGGCGTCAGTATCGCGCCCGAGGACGTGTGGGACGGGCTGAGCTTTGTCCTGAGCACGAAGCTCGAGGACCCGCAGTTCTCCGGCCAGACTAAGGAGCGCCTGTCCTCGCGCGAGTCGGCGGCATTCGTCGCCGGCGTCGTCAAGGATAATTTCGCCCTGTGGTTGAACCAGCATCCCGAGACCGGCGACCAGATCGCTCAGCTCGCGATTGGCAAGGCCCAGAAGCGCCTGAAGTCGGCAAAGAAGGTCGTACGAAAGAAGATCGTGCAGGGCCCGGCATTGCCGGGCAAGCTCGCCGACTGCACCTCGCAGGAGCCCGAGCTCTGCGAACTGTTCCTCGTCGAGGGCGACTCGGCCGGCGGCTCCGCAAAGCAGGCCCGCGATCGCACGACGCAGGCGATCATGCCGCTGCGCGGCAAGATACTGAACACCTGGGAGGTGGACACCAGCGAAATCCTGGCCTCCCAGGAGGTGCACGACATCTCGGTTGCGCTGGGCGTGGATCCGGGCACCAACGACATCAGCGGCCTGCGTTACCACAAGATCTGCATCCTCGCGGACGCCGACTCCGACGGTCTGCACATCGCGACGTTGCTGTGTGCGCTGTTCCTGCGGCATTTCCGCGAACTGATCCTCGCGGGCCACGTCTACGTGGCGATGCCGCCGCTGTACCGCATCGACGCCGGCAAGGAGGTCTTCTACGCGCTGGATGAGGGTGAGCGCAAAGGCATTCTCGATCGCATCGATGCCGAGAAGAAAAAAGGCAAGATCACCGTGACGCGTTTCAAGGGTCTCGGTGAAATGGATCCTGCGCAGTTGCGGGAAACGACCATGAGCCGCGACACGCGCCGCCTCGTGCAATTGACAGTCAGCGGGCCGGACAAGACCGACCAGCTGATGGACATGCTTCTGGCCAAGAAACGCTCCAAGGACCGTCGCAACTGGCTGGAAACGAAAGGCAACCTCGCCGAAGTGTAAGGGCCTGATATGCAGAACTCACTGAATCTCGAAGGCGTCGAACAGCAGCCACTCAAGGATTACACGGAGCGCGCCTACCTCGACTACTCGATGTACGTCATCCTCGATCGCGCCCTGCCACAGATCGGCGACGGCCTGAAACCCGTCCAGCGCCGCATTATCTACGCGATGAGCGAACTCGGCCTGTCGGCTACGTCCAAGCCGAAAAAGTCGGCACGCACGGTCGGCGACGTCATCGGCAAGTTTCACCCGCACGGCGATTCGGCCTGCTACGAGGCCATGGTGCTCATGGCGCAGGACTTTTCGTACCGTTACCCGATCGTGATCGGCCAGGGCAACTGGGGCTCCACCGACGACCCGAAATCCTTCGCCGCCATGCGCTACACGGAATCGCGTCTCGCGCCGTACGCGAAAAGCCTGCTGCAGGAACTCGGTCAGGGCACCGTGGACTGGGCGCCGAACTTCGACGGTACGCTCAAGGAGCCGGTTGTGCTGCCGGCGCGACTGCCCAACCTGCTGCTCAACGGCACCACCGGAATCGCGGTCGGCATGTCGACCGACGTGCCGCCCCATAACCTCAACGAAGTTGCCAGCGCGCTCGTACACCTCATCGACAATCCGAAGGCGACCGTGGCCCAGCTCATGAAGCACGTAAAGGGCCCGGATTTCCCGACCGGCGGTGAACTGGTCTCGCCGCGGGACGATATCCGGGACATCTACAAGACGGGCAGCGGCACCCTGCGCCTGCGCGCGGCGTACAAGCTCGAGGGCAGCGATATCGTCATCACGTCGCTGCCGCACCAGGTCTCCGGTGCGAAAATCCAGGAACAGATCGCGACGCAGATGCGCAACAAGAAGTTGCCGCAGGTGGACGACCTGCGCGACGAGTCCGACCACGAAGAGCCGACGCGTATCGTCATCAGCAAGAAGCGTGGCGTCGATGTCGAGCAGCTGATGTCGCACCTGTTCTCGACGACGTCACTCGAGCGCACCCTGCGCGTCAACATGAACGTGATTGCGCTGGACGGCCGGCCGCGCATGTTCGACCTGCAGTCGCTGCTGAGCGAGTGGCTTAAGTTCCGCAAGGAGACGGTGAAGAACCGGCTCGGCCATCGCTTGCAGATAGTCAAAGATCGCCTGCATATCCTCGACGGCCTGCTGATCGCGTATCTCAGTATCGACGAGGTCATCGCCATCATTCGCGAGGAGGACGAGCCGAAGCCCGTGCTCATGAAGCGCTTCAAGTTGTCCGATGTACAGGCCGAGGCGATTCTCAACCTGCGTCTTCGGAATCTGGCGAAACTCGAGGAGTTCAGGATCAAGGGTGAGCAGGAAGAGCTGGCCGATGAGCGCGACACGCTCGAAAAGACGCTGAAGTCGGCGGCGCGCCTGAAGACGCTGATCAAGAAGGAGATTCTCGCGGATGCCGAGGCCTACGGCGACGAGCGCCGCACGGCGATCGTCGAGCGCGAGGCTGCGCAGGCACTCGACGAGACCCAGCTCGTGGCCAGCGAGCCCGTCACGGTCGTGTTGTCCCAGGCCGGTTACGCACGCGCCGCCAAGGGGCACGAGATCGACCCGACCACGCTCAGCTACCGGTCGGGCGACCACTACCTTGCCTCGGCTCAGGGCCGCAGCAACCAGCTGGCCATGTTCATCGACAGTACAGGGCGCGTTTACAGTGTCATGGCCGGAACGCTGCCGTCCGCGCGCGGACAGGGTGAGCCATTGTCGAGCCGCTTCAAGCCGCCCGACGGCAGCGCATTCTGCGGCGCGATGATCGGCGACAGCGACCAAAAGTACCTGCTGGCGAGCGACGCCGGCTACGGCTTCATCGCGTCGCTTGGCGATCTCGTCTCGCGCAACAAGGCGGGTAAGGCAGTCCTGCGCGTGCCGCAAGGCGGCAAATCCGTCGTCCCCGCGCCAGTGCCCGGGGACACGGAATGCCTGATTGCGGCCGTGAGTTCGATCGGCCGCTTGCTGCTGTTCGAACTGGACGAGCTGCCCGAACTCGCGAAAGGCAAGGGCAACAAGCTGATCAATATTCCCGGGCCGAAGTACAAGAGTGGGGAAGAAAAGATGGTCGCCGCGACCGTCGTTCCCGAAGATGGCAGCCTCGAGGTGTACACCGGCACGCGCAAGATGACGCTGAAGTGGAACGACCTCGACGACTACTACGGCGACCGGGCGCTGCGCGGCAGCCTGTTGCCGAAGGGCTGGCGCAAGGTGGAACGCCTGGCGGGGATCGAGTAGGTCCGTTTCAGGCGCAGATAAAAAAGAGCCGGCGAGGCATCTTGGCCCGCCGGCCTTTTTTGTCTGCGCTTGGGCTGCCTAGCCCATGCGCTTGGTATCGACCGAGCCGCTCTCGATTTCCATTTCCGCGGTTTCGTCGTCGTTCGCGACCGGCAATTCGGCAGTCTTGTCCTCGTGCGACATGTTGACCGTCACGGCACTCGTGTCGCCCGGATCGTACGATGCTTCGAATTCGGCCGTCTTCTCCGAATCGTCGCGAGCCGGGAGTTCGGCCGTGGCGTCGGGTTCGGCAACGGATGACGCGGGCATCGCCGACGTGGCCTCCGCATCGCCCGGCTCGTCTATGGTCCTGGCGAGTTCGGCCGCGGCGCGCTCGATTTCCTGGTTCAATGCCTGCGTCGCCGTGAGCTCGTCTTCGTAGTCCCGCTCGAGGATGTCGTAATGGGCTTCCTGGCTGACCGTGTAACTGTCATCGATACCGGTGTCGTCTCCGGCGCCGACTTCCACGGCCTGCAGGTCGCGTGCGGTGACTTCTTCCGGCTGCGGCATCTTCGTCGCATCGACGATAACCGACATATCGTAGTCGTCGTCCTCCGGAAGCACTTCGCTCTCAAGGATCGATCCCTCGTTCCTGCGGTCCAGCTTGACGAAGTCCGATTCCTCTCCGGCCGAAGCTTCCGGCTCGAATGGCAGCTCGATGTCGAGGTTCGTCGTGGCCGCGAAGCCGAAGTCCGCCGCGGCGACATCCATCTCGACACCCTGATCGAAACCGGTGCCGAGCTCGAGGTCCGCATCGAGTGCGAGGTTTTCCTCGGTCGGCGAGTCGTCTTCGATGTCGTAGTCGGCAAACACTTCGGCCGTTTCGTTGGCCGCAGCCGCAACCGGCACAGCTGCCGAGCGCTTGCGCAGCCGGCGACCGAACAGGGCCAGGCCGCCGATGACGACGAGGGCGCCGCCGATCAGCGAGGCCAGCAGCCAGGTCGACTCGCTGCGTGCGCCCGTGCTGACGACGGCCGTCGGCACGTTCGGCGAAGTGGACGTGGTTTGCGGTCCTTCGAGTCCCGTGTCGGGAATGACGACCGTCTCGCCGGACGAGGCACGTTCGTAGTCGTAGACGACGTCGCCAGGTTTGAGGTCGGCCGTGGAATCTGCCGCTGCGACCGTGTCCTGCGGAGTATCGACGAGCGTGCTCGCCGGCGCGGCCTCGACGGGCGCCGACGATACGGGCGTGGTCGCGGGCTCCGTAATGGTGGTCTCGGCCGCCACACCAGGCTCGTAGAGACCGCCGCGTGCGCTGTCCGGCGTCGCGGCATCGGTCGGCGCGGACGATGCCGCGTCGCCGGCCGCGCCGACGACAGGCGCAGTGCCATCGAGACTGGGGATAGTGAGCCATGCGCCAGCCTTGAGCTTGTTCGGGTCGTTGTCGATGAACGCGTCGGGGTTGGCCGCGAAAATCGTATTTACCGCAGGCCAGAGCTTCATCGAGCGGTTTTCGATCCGTTGCACGATGTCGGACAAGGTATCGCCGGGCTGGACCTGGTAGGTGCTCGACCGCCCGATCGGTGTGTCGTTCACGGGCGCCCGTCGCGGGGGCGGGGTGACGGCGACGGGCGTCAGCGCGGGCGTCGCCTCGGGCCGCGCGACAGGCGGCGTGCTGCTGAGTGACTCCGCGAGCGGGGCAGGATCGACGAACAGCATGTACTCGCGGCTCAGGTTCGGCGTGTACGGGCAGTTGATCGTCACGCGCGCCCCGAGCATCGGTTCGCGCACGGCGGTCTGGCCCGTTATGACGATGGCGCGCTCGGTGATGCTCACGGTGCTCCTGCCGATACCCGGCAATCCGCCGGTAGATTGCCCGGCGCTGACGGATACACAGGTGCTGCTGAGCATCTCGCCGGGCGCCAGCGCGTAAGCGACGCTTGCGCGCAGCGGCTGGCCGATGCTCGACTGGACGGAAACATCGCCGAGTTCGAGCGCCGCTGCCGGCGCCGCGGCCAGGCCGCCGCCCAGCGCGACGAGAGGGAGAATATGTCGAGTCGTTGCGCGATCTTTCGCGTCTGTGTGATTTTCTTTGCTCACTGAGTGCACCCCGTTGTCCTGCGTTACGCGCCGCCGCGCGCCTTCGTAGCTACGCCTTATTGTAGAGTGTGCGACGCGCGTACCGTTAGCGGGTGGTTCGACTGGCGAAGTGTGAACTGCGTCACACTTTTGCGGGAGTCAGTTTGCCCGCGCCGACGTGAGTTCGTCCAGCGTTTGCCTGACGCCACTGTCGGTATCTTCGAGAACGACTTCCGGCTCGTGCACGTAATGCCCCTGCATGAAGTCCAGGCCAAGCTGGAACAGCACGGCCATTGCATTGGCGTTTTCCACGCGCTCGGCAACGGTCTTGATATGGCGCTCTTCGGCCGCCTTGACGATGGCGCTGACGGCCGCCTGCATCGTCTTGTCGGTCATCAGCGTATGCATAAGTTCGCCGTCTATCTTGATGTAATCGGGCTTGAGCATGTCGAGGATCTGGAAACGCTCGGTATCGACGCCGTAGTGCTCGATCGCAAAGCCGATGCCGAGTTTGCGCAGGTGCCGGACCAGTCCACGCGTTTGCTTGATGTGCTTCGCGCAGTCGCGCTCGGGAATCTGCACGACGAGTCGCGAGCAGTCGAACGCCTCTTCGTCGAGTTTTTGCTGCATCCACGCCGCTGTCGATCCATCCTTGATCGACTGTCGAGACAGACGCACGAACACGCGGTCCGCATCCGTCTTCCGGCAGAAGTCTATCGCCGCCGCCAGCATCCAGCGATCGATGTTCTTCATCATGTTGTTGCGTTCGGCAGCCGGGATGAATTCGGACGGCAGGACCGACTTGCCCTGTTCGTCGATCATGCGCACGAGCAGGTCGAACATCTGGATCGAGTCGCAGCGCAGGCCTGCAATAGGCAACTGTGCGAGTCTGAAGCGATTGTCCATGAGCGCGGACTTGATGTGCTTGACCCAGATCTTGTCGAACTCGCGCTGTTTGGTGTCGTGGTCCGAACTTTCGTCGAGGAAGGACGTATTGCCGCCAGCCGCTCTGCCTTCTTCGTAGGCGCGCAGCGTTGCGGCGATGAATTCCTCGAGGCCGTTGAAGATTTCGCTGACGCCACACGCGCCGACCGTGCACGTCATGTGAGTCGACGTATCGCCGACCTCGAACGTCGCCTGTTCCAGTTGATTGATCAGTTGCTGGCCCCAGACCTGCGCGTCACGGGCGCTGCCGCGCTCGAGCAGGAGCATGATCGAGGTGCCTTCGAAGCGGCCGGCGACGTCGCGCGGGTGCATGCGTTTGCGCACGAATTCGGCGAACTGGGCGAGTATCTCTTCGGACTGGATGATCCCGACCTTGTCGCGGAGTTCCTTGAAGTTGTCCGGCTTGACGTAGACCAGACAATGCGTGCCCGACGCCGGCTTGCGCTGCAGGCGCTTGGCAATGCGCTCCAGAAACTGCGCGCGATGGAAGAACAACGTCGTGGGGTCGCGCTTCAGCGCATCGTGGACGAGCTTGGTCGGCTCTTCCGCGACCTTGAGCTGCGGCGCGATACGAATCTGGACCATCGGACCGTCGTCGAGATCGATACGCCGGAACTCGAGGTGCATTTCCTCGGCATCGCCCGAGTCGATGTGGGCCCTGACGACGAGCTTCTCACCCTGTTGCCACCTGCCCGCTATCGTGGCGACCAGCGCTCCCTTGAGCGCGGCCTGGCTGTCCGGCTCAAACGTGTCCATGATCGGCAGGCCGAGCAACTCGCTCTTGTCAGCGACCTTGAATTTCTGCAGCCACGCATCATTGACCTCCGTGAATATGCCCTCCTGCACCAGCGCATAGGAACTCGCCGACGAGGCCATGTGGTCCTTGAGCTGCTTCTTGTACTCGGTTGCCGATTGCAACGTGGAGTTCAGGGCGCGTTCGACGCGCAACGCGCGCAGTTCACGCGTGACGACCGACTGCAGGCGCGATCGGGAGCCGAGAGAAACGAGGTCGCAGGCGCCCGCGCGCATCGCCGCTTCGATATCGTCCTCGGACGCACTCTCCTGCATGGCGATGATCGGGACTTCGGGGTTGTAGCGATCTTTCTGTTTGACGACCGCCCGAATCGAGTCGGAGTAGCGATCGCAATTGATGATCAGGAGTTCGACCGGCTCGGCGGCAAGGGTGTCCGACAGGCTGTTGGGGTTCGCGGCCCAGCGGCAATGTGCGGCGTGGCCGGCATCGCGCAGCGCCCCGTTAATGCGTTCGACGTCGTCCTGATTCTGGCTCAAGACGGCGATGGAAATACTGTGGCGCCCGTTCAAATCCTGATCCCTGAAAATCGGGGGGCGCGCCCCCGTGATGTCCGTATTCTGTTAACCATTACGGAGTCTAGACCCAGCGCGCGAGGGAGTCGCTAACCGGAGTCCAAAACCGTGACCTGAATCAAATTTCGGGGCGGCAGAGCGCCGAATCCCGCGGAAAATTGAACTGGAACCCTACTGCGACTCCGGTATCATAGCGCCTCGCCGCCGGTCGGCGGCCCGACAGCGAAAAGCGAGCACCATGGCAAACTACAGCACCAACGAGTTCCGTTCCGGTCTCCGCATCATCATTGACAACGACCCCTGCGTCATTGTCGAGAACGAGTTCGTGAAGCCCGGCAAGGGACAGGCCTTCAACCGCGTCCGCATCAAGAACCTGAAGACGGGAAAGACCGTCGACAAGACCTTCAAGTCGGGCGAATCGGTCGAGGCTGCCGACGTCATGGACACGGAAATGCAGTATCTCTACACGGACGGTGAATTCTGGCACTTCATGGAGCCGAATACGTTCGAACAATTTGCGGCCGGCGCCGATGCCGTTGGCGACGCGAAGGACTGGATTACGGACGGCGACGTCTGCGGCATCACACTGTGGAACAATGCGCCGCTGATTATCACCGCGCCGAATTTCGTCGAACTCGAGATCACGGAGACCGATCCGGGCGTCAAGGGCGATACTGCGAGCGGCGGCGTCAAGCCGGCGACGCTGTCGACGGGCGCCGTTGTCCGAGTACCCCTGTTCGTCGATCAGGGCGAGGTCATCCGCGTCGATACGCGCTCGCGCGAATACGTCTCGCGCGTCAAATAAAATACTTGCGCTTTTCCTGCAGCGCGCAGAACGAATCGCAGAGTTTTTCCACGCCGGCCTGGTCCGCTTCCGAGAAGCGGCGCGTCAGCGGGCTGTCTATGTCGAGCACGCCGATCAGCTGACCGTGCGAGAACAGCGGCACCACCAGTTCGGAACGCGAGTCTGGATCGCAGACGATATGGCCCGGGAACGCGTGCACGTCCGCGACGCGCTGCGTCTGCAACGTGGAGGCGGCCGCGCCGCAGACGCCCTCGTCGAGCGCAATGCGGGTGCAGGCGGGCTTGCCCTGGAACGGTCCCAGAACGAGCTCGTCGTCGCGCAAAGCATAGATGCCGAGCCAATTCACGTCATCGAGTGCATTGAAAAGAAGGCCGACGAAATTGGCGGCGGCAGCGAGGGCGTCGTGCTCGTTGTCGAGCAGGGCGTGCAGCTGGGAATCGAGAAGCGCGTAATCAGTCATGCGTCGAAAGAAAATGTAATGACGTCGCCTATATCGTCGGTGTTGTCGTACACCATTTGCAAGCGTTCGAGCCCCATGGCGACGCCGGCGCAGCTGGGCAGACCCTCTCCAAGCGCTTCGAGCAGGTTCTGATCGACGGGCCTGACCCGCTGGCCGTGGCGCTCGCGCTCGGCATTGTCGGCCGCTAACCGCGCCGCTTGTTCGGCCGCATCGGTCAGCTCCACGTAGCCGTTGGCGAGCTCCGTGGCGCCGAGGAAGACCTCGAAACGATCGGCAACGCGCGCATCCCGCGGGCAGCAGCGTGCCAGCGCCGCCTGGCTCGACGGATAGTGGCGCATCACGGTCAGCCGGTCGCTCGCGAAACCCGGAATGACGCGCGTCGCAAGCAGCAGGTCGAGCCAGTCGTCACGCGCATCGCCGATGGCGCGTTGCAAGGCCTCATCGGCGCCCGCTGCCTTTGCCAGCACACCGACGTCGGCGGCGAACACGTCGATGCCGCAGGTCTCGCTCATGACGTCGAAATAATCGACGACGTGCGGCGCACCGGCGGGCGCAACGTTTTGCAGCGCGGCGGCGATCGCGCGAACCGTGTCTCCGATGATCTCGTCCAGCCCCATGCCGAGCCGGTACCACTCGACCATGGTGAATTCGGGCTGGTGGCGCCGGCCGGCCTCGCCGTCGCGAAACACGCGGCAAATGGAGAAGATATCGGGGTAACCGGCGGCCAGGAGCCGCTTCATGGCGAACTCGGGCGAGGTATGGAGGTACAGGGGTTGCGGGCTGACGATGCTCGACTCGATACCGAAGCTCTCGATCTGTGTATCGCTCACGGCGCTGCGACTCAGCGCCGGCGTATCGACTTCGAGTACGCCCTCAGCGTCGAGATAGGCGCGCAGGCGGCGCGTCATGGCGGCGCGCCGCCGGGCTACGTCCGGCCCCGAGGACGGGCGCCAGTCGCTCACCCGGAACGGTCCCGGAGCTCGCCGATCTCCTGCCCCATACGCAGTGTCTCGCCAGGGCGCAAGTCATCGTCCCATTCGCAAGCGTCCGGCGGCAGCAGCAGAATCACCGTCGAGCCCATGTTGAACCAGCCGAGCAGATCGCCTTTCTCGACGCGCTGCGGATGCGCGCTGATATCGAGGACGTCGACGACCCCGGCCTTGCGCGGGCGGATCTCGCCGGTCCACGGCGTCGAAATGCTGCCGACATTCAGGGCGCCGACGAAGATCAGCGCCATCGGACCGACAGCCGTGCGGAAATGCATGACGAGCCTCTCGTTGCGGCGAAACAGCCCGTTGAGCCGTGACACTGTCGCTTCATTGACGCTGAACAAATCGCCGGGCACGTAGCGGGCCGCGACGAGTTCGCCGGTGAGCGGCGCATGGACGCGATGGTAGTTGTAAGGTGCCAGGTAAATCGTCGCGAAGTGCCCGTTGACGTAGCGCGCCGCCTCGTCGAGGTCGGTCGCCAGCAGGTCGCCGAGCGAGTAGTCGATGCCCTTGGCCTGGAATATCGTATCCCCGTGTATGTCGCCTGCCACGCTCACCGTGCCGTCGACGGGCGAAACGATAGCGTCTTCGTCGTCATCGATCTCGCGCGCGCCGTCCTTGAGCTCGCGGGTGAAGAACTCGTTGAACGTGCTGAAGCCGGCGGGAACATCGAGTTTGACTTCGTCGAGATCGACGTCGAATGCGCGCGCGAAGCGCGTAATCAGGAAGTCCTTGGTCGCCACATGCCGAATGCGCGCCAGGCGCCAGATGACCGCGGTGAGCCAGTGACGCGGGAGGAGGTACTGCAGAAAAACAAAAGCGCGAGCTCGCATCAGTTGTCCCCGTAACGGTATTCGAATTCGATGAGGGGCGCACCATCGCTGAAGAATTGCAGCAGGACCGAGTCGCCGATGCCTTCGGGCCGCATGAGCATGAGGTGTTTGCCGCCGCGTTCGAGCGTCACGCTGCCACGCGCGGGGACGAGGAGTTCGTCCAGCTCGCGCATGCGGGCAATGCCGTCTTCGATCGTCGTCTCGTGGATTTCGACGACGCCGAACTGCGGGCTCGCGACACGCGTAATGCGTACGTCTGCGTCCGTGTTGTTGGTGAGCACAAGATAGCCGGCGCTCATCGGGCGGCCCGGCAACGGCGGCGTGATCTCTACATCGCTGGCGACGACCGGCGCCTGCGGCGCGCCGCAGGCGGCAAGGCACAGCGCGGCGATCACGATGGCGATGCGCACTACCTGGCCCCCATCAGGATCGGCAGGTCGTGAACGTAATCGCCGACGACGTGCGGGCCGCTGAACAACGCACTGAAGCGGGCCTCCGGATCGATGAGCAGCACGGCCGCCGAGTGATCGACGAGGTAATTCCCGTCGTCGCTGTCCTGCTTGCTGAAATAGATGCCGAGTGCCTGCGTGAGTCCGCGAATGCCCTCGAGCGGGCCCGTGATGCCGAGGTTGCCCTCGCCGAAATAGTCGACGTATTCGTTGAGTACCTCGGGCGTATCGCGCTCGGGATCGACGGACACGAGCACGATACGGGGCAACGGCGAGACGCCTTGCTCACGAAGCGCCGATTGCGCGGCGGCGAGCACCTGAAGTGTCGTCGGACAGATATCGGGGCAGTGCGTGAAGCCGAAAAAAACGAGGTCCCACTGACCCTCGAACACTGTCTCGTCCACGGGTGCGCCGCGTTGGTCGACGAGTTCGAAGGCTGGTACCGGGTTCGGATTCTGCAATACCGTCGCGCTCGACGGCAGCGCTGGCTGCTTCATCTGCAGCGCCAGGAAGATGCCGGCCGCCACCGCGAAGCCAATGGCGCAGGCAAAGATGAGCTTGCTGAATTTCATGGGAGAATGACGTGTGATGGTGGCCGCAATTCTACAGGCATACGCTGGCCATTGGTGATAGATTCGCGCGGCATGAACGTCGAGCAACTCATCCGGGCGATCGCGGAGCGCTTCGAGGCGGCCGGGCTGTATTACGGCCATGGCACCGACAATGCCACCGACGAGGCGGCGTGGCTCGTTTTCGCGAAGCTCGGACTATCGCACGACGACGCGCCCTCGGCGTACACCATGGGCGTTTCGGCCGACGCCATGGCGGACATCGAGGCAATGGCGTCGAAGCGCATCGACGAGCGCAAACCGCTGGCGTATCTCCTCAACGAGGCCTGGTTTTGCGGACTGCGGTTCTTTGTCGACGAACGCGTTCTCGTGCCGCGCTCGCCGATCGCCGAACTGATCGCCGCGGAGTTCGCGCCGTGGGTCTCGCCCGGTGACTTGCGCCGCGCGGCAGACCTGGGTACGGGCAGCGGCTGCATCGCTATCGCGACGGCCCTTGCCTTTCCCGGTGCGCACGTGGATGCGGTCGATGTTTCCGACGACGCGCTCGCCGTCGCGGCAATCAACGTGCGAGAGCACGGCCTCGAGGGGCGCGTGCGGCTCGTCCGCTCGGACTTCTTCGAGGACCTCGGGGATACGCGCTACGACCTCGTGGTGAGCAATCCTCCTTACGTGGACGCCGACGACATGGACGCGCGCGCTGCCGAATTCCGCCACGAGCCCGAGCTCGGCCTCGCGGCCGGCGACGACGGCCTTGAGAGCGTGCAACGGATTTTGCGAGACGCCTCGCGATTTTTGACGGACAATGGAATACTCGTGTGCGAGGTCGGCAACAGCCAGGCGGCGCTCGAGGCCGCCTACCCGGAACTGCCCTTCGTCTGGCTCGAATTCGAGCAGGGCGGGGCGGGCGTGTTCCTGCTGGCCCGCAGTGACCTGGAAATGATCGGGAAGTGAGTTCGTGTCGGGAAACAGTTTCGGCCAATCATTCGTCGTAACGACCTTTGGCGAGAGCCACGGGCCGGCGCTCGGCTGCATCGTCGACGGTTGCCCGCCGGGCATGGCCCTGTCAGAGGCCGATATCCAGGTCGACCTCGATCGCCGGCGCCCCGGGCGCAACAAGCACACGACGCAGCGCAACGAGCCGGACCGCGTCAGGATACTGTCCGGCGTCTTCGAGGGCAGGACGACGGGCACGCCGATCGGCCTGCTCATCGAAAACACCGATCAGCGGTCGAAAGACTACGGCGATATCAAGGACAAGTTTCGCCCGGGCCACGCGGACTATACGTACCAGCAGAAATACGGTATTCGGGACTATCGCGGCGGCGGGCGCTCGTCAGCACGCGAAACTGCGATGCGCGTGGCGGCCGGCGCCATCGCACGCAAATACCTCGCCGAGCGTGCCGGCATCGACATCCGCGGCTTCGTCGCGCAGCTCGGGCCGCTTCGTCTCGAGCCGATAGACCTGTCCATCATCGACGACAACCCGTTCTTCTGCGCCGACCCGGACAAGCTCGACGAGCTCGACGCGTTCATGACTGCGCTGCGCGAGGAGGGGGATTCCATCGGCGCCAAGATCAGCGTGCTCGTGCGCAACATGCCGACGGGGCTCGGCGAGCCCGTGTTCGACAAGCTCGAGGCGGATCTCGCGCACGGGCTCATGAGCATCAACGCCGTGAAGGGGGTCGAGGTCGGCGCCGGCTTCGATGCCGTGGAGCAGCGCGGCAGCCAGCATCGCGACGAGATGACCCGGTCGGGCTTCAGCAAGAACGATGCCGGCGGCACGCTCGGCGGCATATCGTCGGGCCAGGACCTGCTCGTCAGCATCGCGCTGAAACCGACGTCGAGTATTGCCAAGCCGGGCAAGACGATCGACAAGTCCGGCGAGGAGACAGAAATCGTGACGCGCGGCAGACACGACCCCTGCGTCGGGCTGCGGGCGACGCCCATCGCGGAGGCGATGGTTGCGCTCGTGCTCGTCGATCACTTGTTGCGCCATCGCGCGCAAAATGCCGACGTACTGTCGGAGACGCCCGTCATCCAACCGTAAGAGGGCCACCAGGCCCGAGCAACGACACCCGAGCGAACAAGCAATGAACAAGACCTTTGATGTAGCTGTCGTCGGCGCCACGGGCGTCGTCGGCGAATCCATGCTCGAGATACTCGCAGAGCGCAAGTTCCCGGTCGGCAAGGTCCATGCCCTGGCCAGCGAACGTTCGGTCGGCAAGACCGTTCAGTTCGGCAACAAGGAATTGCGCGTCGGCGACCTGGCCAAGTTCGACTTCTCCCAGGTACAGATCGGACTGTTCTCACCCGGCGCCTCGATCTCCGCGATCTATGCGCCGCAGGCCGCCGAGGCGGGCTGCGTCGTCATCGATAACACGTCGCAGTTTCGCTACGACGACGACATCCCGCTGGTTGTCCCGGAAGTGAACGAGGGGGCAATTGGCGGCTACAAAACGCGCGGCATCATCGCCAACCCGAACTGTTCGACGATCCAGATGGTGGTTGCCCTGAAGCCGATTTACGACGCGGTCGGCATCGAACGGATCAACGTTTGCACCTACCAGGCGGTGTCGGGTGCAGGCCGGGAGCTGATTGAAGACCTGGTCCACGAGACGACCACCCTGCTCAACGGCCGGCCGTTGGAGCGCAAGGGGCCCACCAAGCAGATCGGCTTCAACGTGATCCCGCACATCGATGTATTTCTCGACAATCGCTATACGAAAGAAGAGATGAAGATGGTCTGGGAAACGCGCAAAATACTGGGCGACAACGATATTCTCGTGAACCCGACGGCGGTCCGCGTCCCCGTGTTCTATGGGCACTCCGAGGCCGTGCATATCGAGACGCGCGACAAGATTTCGGCAAAACAGGTCGCCGAATTGCTGCGTAAGGCGCCCGGCGTGCAGGTGCTCGACGGCGTCGAGACAGGCCAGTACCCGACCGCGGTTAGCGAGAGCTCCGGGACGGACCCGGTTTTCGTCGGCAGGATTCGCGAGGACATCTCTCACCCGCGTGGAATCGACCTCTGGGTGGTGGCCGACAACATACGTAAGGGCGCGGCTCTAAATAGCGTCCAAATTGCTGAAAAATTGGCAAAAAACTATCTTTAGGCTATAGTTCGCAAGCAAATATCAGCCCCGACTGGATGTCGTAAATGGGGCTTTGTGGGGTTTGGAGAAATACATTATGTC
This sequence comes from Woeseiaceae bacterium, assembly GCA_041602775.1. GTDB lineage: Bacteria > Pseudomonadota > Gammaproteobacteria > Steroidobacterales > Woeseiaceae > UBA1847. The sequence continues at coordinate 74,953 of JBFIFN010000009.1, forward strand.
GCGACGTCTTACGCGTATCTCGCTGGCACTCGTCTTCTTCCTGTCGAGCGAGGTCTGGGCAATCGGACTCGGTGACATCGATCTGGACTCGGCCCTCAATGAGCCGCTGCGTGCGGAAATTGATCTGCTGTCGGCCACGCCCGAAGAACTGGCCAGCCTGAAAGTGTCGCTCGCCTCGGCCGAGACGTTCGCACGCTACGGCATCGATCGCCCCTTTTACCTGCAGGGATTGCAGTTCAACGTTACGACCGGGCCAGATGGGCCCATCGTGCAGGTGCGCTCGCGTTCGCCGATTACCGAGCCTTTCCTGACGTTCCTCGTCGAGGCCGAGTGGTCGGCAGGCCGCTTGCTGCGCGAATACACCGTGCTGCTCGACCCGCCGACCTACGCGCCGCCGGCCGTGCAGGAGGCGCCGGCCGTCGAAGCGCCGCGACGTGCGACGCCGACGGACAGCGCACGCATTGAACGCGAACCGCCTGCGCCGCAGCCCGAACCACGAGCCGAACCGCGGCCGCAACCGCAGCCGACGGTCACCCCGCCGACGCGCAGCGAGCCCGCGCCGCAGCCCCGCGATACGGCGCCGTCGCCGCGACCTGCCGCGACTCCAAGTTACTCGACACAGTCCGGCAGCGACGTGTTCGTCAACCGCGGCGATACGCTGTGGGGCATCACGCAGCGCATGCGCCCGGACAGCCGGCTGTCGATGAACCAGGCCATGCTGGCGATCTACGAGGCGAACCGCGATGCGTTTGCAGGCAACATAAACCGCCTCAAAGCGGGCGTGACGCTGCGAATTCCCAGCGCCGACGACGTCTTCCAGATCAGCCGCGGCGATGCGTTCGCCGAGGTCAAGCGGCAGAACGACACGTGGCGCGCCGAGCGGGGTATCCGGAGCACCACCGTCGCCGACACGTCATACGACACGGCGCCCGACGAGGAGCCGGCCACGACGACCGATACGACGACCGACACCACGTACGACGCAGGATACGGCGTGCAGGAACAGCCCGCCGAGCCCGAGACCGAAACCAGCCTGACGCTCGTGCCGCCCGACGAGGAGGCGGCAGGCACCGAGTACACCGAGGATCTCGAGGCCGCCGAGCCCACAACCCGCGAGCAGGAAATCGAGAACCGCATTGCCGAACTCGAAACGGCCGACGTGCCCGAGCAGCCGTCGCTCATCGAGATTCGCGACAACGAGCTGGCCGCCTTGCGTCAGGAACTCGCTGAAATTCGCGGCGAGACGGCGGCGATCGACGAGACCGCGCCGGACGAAGCGCCACCCGAGGACGAGGTCCAGGCGGAAGCCGAGACGGAGGCGGAGGCCGAGCCCGCGCCGGTGCCGACCAATATCGTGCGCACGCCGCGCGCCAGCGAGCCGGGTCTCATGGATCGCGTCATGGATATCCTCGGCAGCGCGTGGCTGAAGATCATCGCAGGTGCCGTGCTGCTCGCCGGCGTTGCGCTCTGGTTCCTGCGGCGCAGCCGCAGCGGTGACGACGATCAGCCCTGGGAGACGCTCGATAGCGACGAAATCGCGGCCGGCGCGATGTCGGCGACGGAGACGCTGCATGCGCCGAAGCCCGACGAATCGTTCGTGGTCGTGGAGCAGGACTCGGGCATTCGCCCCATGGACGACGATACGTTTGAAGCGCCGATGCCGGCGACGCCCGATGATGCCACCGCGACGGGGCAGTTCGATTCGCTCGAGGATACCTTCAGCAGCGAAACGGCCGTCAACCTCGACCAGACCGATCCGCTGGCCGAGGCCGATTTCCACATGGCTTATGGCCTCTACGATCAGGCCGCAGACCTCATCAACGGGGCGCTGGAGTCGGATCCGAACGATCAGGCTTTGATGTCGAAGCTCTGCGAAATTTACTTCGTGTGGGGCAATCGCGACGCGTTCATCGATGCGGCGACGCGACTCAAGGCCGCGGTTGGCGGCGGCGAGTCGTCCGAATGGGACAAGATCGTGATCATGGGCCAGCAGATTGCGGGCGATGATGCCTTGTTCGCAGGCGCCGGCGTTGCGGGCGCGACCAAGGCCGTGGATCTCTCCTTCGAGTCCGACATGGACGAGGCGGCCGAGCTCGATATGGATTTCGGCGGCGACGACGCGGGTGCCGCTGATATCGTGGATCTCGGCGCCGCCGATTCCGCCGCGGACGACGACGGTTTCGACTTCCTGTTCGATGAGGACGCCAGCGCGGCAACGGCAACGACGGAGGCCGTGGAACCCGGCAGTGAGCCCACCGTGGAAATGCCCTCGCCGGACGATGCGACCACCGAATCGCCGACGATCGAGCAACAGTTTGCGGGTATGGACAACACGTCAGAATTGCCGTCGCTCGACGACTCGTTCGGCGAGGCTGCGGCTGGCAGCGGACGCGATGCGGAAGCGACGGCCGAGATCAATCTCGACGAACTCGATCTGGACGTCGATGGCCTGGCCGAGACCGAGCTTGCCTCCCTCGACGACCTCGATGAGACCGGCACGAACGAGATATTGTCCGAGGATCTCGCGGAGATCACGGGCAAGAATCCGGAGATCGATCTCGATGCCACCGGAGTGCAGGAAGCGTTCGATGCAGACGACGCCGGACTCGGGGATGAGATCGACCTCGACCTCGGCGACGTCGCGGACGATATCGGTTCGACGGGACTGCGCCTCGCCCCCGACGAGACCGGTCGCATGCCCACGATGGACGCGGCCGAGGAAGATGACCTGCTCGACGCGACCGGGCACACCCAGATCCTCAGTGACGATATGGCCGTAGACACGGCAACCGACGTTACCGAGCTCGGGGACGACGACATGACCATGCTCGCCCCGGGCGACGACGAGGAATTCGACTTCGCGAAGACCGAAGCGTTGCCTCCTGACGCGTTCACAGGCGGCGCCAGTCTCGACGAAACCAGCGAAATGCCGGGCGTGGCCCAGACCGACGTCGATCTCGACCTCGACGACCTGACCGCAGCGCTGCAAGTCAGTGAAGTCGGGGACACGGTCGAGCAGCCGCGCGACGACGCCACCGTCGAACAGCCCCGTCCGTCGCTGGACGACGAGACGGCCGAGGTGCCGACGATGGCGCTCGGTCCGGAGGACATGAGCGACGATCTGCACGAGGCGCGTACGATGACCGAGGTCGGCACCAAGCTCGACCTGGCGCGCGCCTACGTCGACATGGGCGATCCGCAGGGGGCGCGCAGTATCCTCGAAGAGGTGCTCGACGAGGGTGACGAGGGCCAGCGCCAGCAGGCGCAGCAGCTGCTCGACTCGCTGCCGGGTTAAGCCTCCCGTCGCATGCGCATCGCGCTCGGCATCGAATACGACGGCACGTCGTACAATGGCTGGCAGCGCCAGAAAAACGGCATCGGCGTGCAACAACGCCTCGAGGAGGCGCTTGCGACGGTTGCCGATGAAGACGTTGACGTCACGTGCGCCGGCCGCACCGACACGGGTGTGCACGCATCCGGCCAGGTCGTGCATTTCGATACGGGCGCCGAGCGCAGCGACCGCAGCTGGGTGCTGGGCACCAATACCAACCTTCCTGACGACGTCAGCGTATTGTGGGCGCAACGCGTCGGCGACGATTTTCACGCGCGCTTTTCGGCGACCGGCCGCAGCTATCGCTACGTCATTCTGAACCGTCTGCAGCGCTCGGCGCTCTACCGCCATCGCGCGTGGTGGGTGCACCAGCCGCTCGACGAGCGCCGCATGCACGCGGCGGCGCAGCAACTCGTCGGCGAGCACGATTTCTCCGCCTTCCGCGCGGCTGGCTGCCAGGCGGGCTCAGCGACTCGCGAGGTTACCGCGATACGGGTCTCGCGTGAGGAAGACTGGGTGTTCGTCGACGTGTCCGCCAATGCGTTTCTCATGCACATGGTGCGAAACATTACGGGGACGCTTGCTGCGATCGGGCTGGGGGAGCAGCGTCTCGACTGGGCGCTCGACGTGCTCGAGCGCCGCGATCGCACTCTGGGCGGCGTGACGGCGCCGCCCCACGGCCTGACGCTTGTCGCCGTGGACTACCCGGCCCGGTTCGGGATTCCCGCCGCTGGCCGTTACCGACCTATACGGATATCATGACCGCATGAGCTGGTTCGAGAAATTGATGCCCTCGCGCATCAGCACCGAAAGACGTACGAGGTCGGTGCCCGAGGGCGTCTGGATCAAGTGCGGCGCCTGCGATGCGCAGCTGTATCGCAATGAGCTCGAGCGCAACCTGCACGTCTGTCCCAAGTGTAATTTTCACATGCGCATCGGTGCGCGCAAGCGCCTCGACTTTTTCCTCGACCCGAAGTCCCAGCAGGAGCTGGCAGCGAATCTCGAACCCGAGGACCCGCTGAAGTTTCGCGACAGCAAGAGATACCGCGATCGTCTCATACAGGCGCAAAAGAAGACCGGCGAAAAGGACGCCCTCGTGGCCGCAACCGGCACGTTGTTCGGTCGTCCCGTGGTCGTTTGCGCGTTCGAGTTCTCGTTCATGGGCGGATCGATGGGATCCGTCGTTGGCGAGCGTTTCGCACGCGCAACGAGGCACGCGGCGGAGAACAACATGCCGCTGATTTCCTTCTCCGCGAGCGGCGGGGCGCGCATGCAGGAGGCGCTGTTCTCGCTGCTGCAGATGGCCAAGACCTCGGCGGCTCTGGCGGAGCTCGGCGCGAAGCGCATTCCTTACGTGTCGGTCCTGACCGATCCGACGACGGGCGGTGTGTCGGCCAGTCTCGCCATGCTGGGTGACGTCAACATCGGCGAACCCGGCGCGCTGATCGGTTTCGCCGGCCCGCGCGTTATCGAGCAAACCGTGCGCGAGCGACTGCCCGAAGGATTCCAGCGCAGCGAATTCCTGCTGGACCATGGTGCGCTCGACATGATCATGGACCGCCGCAAGATGCGCGAGGAGATCGGCGATCTGCTCGCCAAGTTCGAAAAGCGCCCGAGTCCCGTCCCTGCCTGACAGCCCCACGATGTTGCCTGCCGGTTCGCCACTGTCCGACTGGCTGGCGTGGCTCGAGACGCTCCATCCCGCCGAGATCGAACTCGGTCTCGATCGCGTGCGGTCCGTGCTCGGGCGGCTCGATATCGAACGGCCCGATCACGTGCTCCTCATCGCCGGAACCAACGGCAAGGGATCGAGCGTCGCCATGGCGAGTGCGTTGCTGCACGCGGCCGGGTTGACGGTCGGAGCCTACACGTCGCCACACATCGTCGACTACAACGAGCGTATAGCCATCGTCGATGGCGACGTTTCGCGGCTGGCCAGCGACGCCGACATCATCGCTGCGTTCACGGAGATCGAGAGGGTCCGCGGCGGCGTCCCGCTGACCTATTTCGAGTACGGCACGCTGGCTGCCGCGGTCGTGTTCAGCAAGGCGCAACTGGATGTGTGGATCCTCGAGGTGGGCATGGGCGGCCGTCTTGATGCGACCAATGCCATCGAACCGAGCGCGTCGCTGATTACCAATGTCGCGCTGGATCACTGCGACTGGCTGGGGGACGACGTCGAGACGATCGCCGGCGAAAAGGCCGGCGTGATGCGGGCCGGCAAGCCGGTCGTGTATGGCGGCCTGGACGTGCCGCAGGCGATTCTCGACCGCGCTGGCGCGATCGGGGCCCGTCTTATCCTGCGCGGACGCGATTTCGATACGGTGGGTGTACCGCAGCCGGGACTCGTCGGGGACTTCCAGGTGGGCAATGCGGCCGCCGTGCTGGCACTACTGGATGTGGCCGGGCTGCAACGGGCCACGGAAAAGGCGCTTGTCGAGTCGGTGCTTCCCCACGTGCGCCTGGCCGGTCGCGGCCAGCGCATCAGCGCGGCGGGCTGCGAATGGCTGCTCGACGTCGCACACAACCCGGCCGCGGCCGGCGTGCTGGCGGATACATTGGCCGACAGTGAGTTCGCGGGCCGCAGCATTGCGCTGATCGCGATGCTGGACGACAAGGACGTCGAGGCCACGAGCGCGGCGCTCGACCCGCACGTCGACCTGTGGATCGCGACGACCGCGCTCAGTGGGCGCGCCGTCGCGGCGGACGAGCTTGCCCGGCGCATTGCCAATGCGACCCTGCGCCCCTGCCTGGTCGCCGCAGCTATTGATGATGCGATCGAATCGGCGCGGCGCGAGGCCTCGGGAAGTGACAGAATACTCGTCACGGGGTCGTTTTATGTCGTCGGCCCCGTGCTCGAACGGCTATACTCGCGACCCCTGCCATGATGGAACGTGCCTTGAAAGAACGAATTATCGGCGCCGCGGTGCTCGTCATTTTCGCCGTGCTTGTCGTGCCGATATTCCTCGACGGCCCGCCCGGCGAGGAAGAGATCGTCACGGAGCGAGTGCTCCTGCCCGGGCAGGACGAGGGCAAGACGCAAACGGTCGTTCTCGAGCGGGATCGCACCGAGCCGGTGCCGGCCGGAACGTCAAACGAGCCCCCGGCGGAAGTGGTCGAGGAGCCCGCCGCTGCCGAATCTGGAACTCCGAAGCCCGTCGCGCAGTCGGAGGAACCGAGTCCCGAGCCCGCGCGGTCCCAGCCGCAGCCCGCAGCACAGACGGCGCCCGCCGCCGACAAGGCGTCCGCCGCCGATACGAAAGCGGCCGACTCGACGACGGGCATGTGGGCCGTGCAGCTGGGCAGCTTTTCGAACAAGGACAACGCCGAAAAGCTGGCTGCCGACCTGCGCAAGCAGGGCTACGCCGCGTTCCTGAGCCAGCTGGCGACGGACCAGGGCACGCTGCACCGTGTGCGCATCGGACCACAAAAGGACAGGCAGGCCGCCGAGGCCATGGCGGCGCGCCTGCTCAAGGTGGATATCAAGGGACAGGTCGTACCGCACCCATGATATTATCGCGATCCGTTCTGACCCGAGTGCGCCGCTCCAGACGACATCCCTGATGCCGATCATCGACATTATCATTGCCGTCGCGGTAGCCGTTTCCATCGTGATTGGCGTCATCCGGGGCTTCGTCAAGGAAGCCGTTTCCATTGCTGCGCTGCTCGTGGCGATCTGGGCGGCGCTGTATTTCGGCCCCGCGGTCGGCACGGTGTCGGAGGACTGGCTGCGCTCCGAGGAGCTGCAGGCCTGGGTGGGCCGCCTCATCGTGTTCGGCGTCGTGCTTGCCTTTGGCGGGCTGCTCGGCTGGGGCATTTCGAAGCTCGTGCAGCTGTCCGCCCTGTCCGGCGTGGACCGGTTCATGGGTTCGTTGTTCGGCGCGGCAAGGGGTATCCTGCTCGTGGCCGTGGCTGTCATCGGTGCGCAGTTTGCGGGCTTTGACAATGACGATTGGTGGTTGCAGTCGCGCCTGATTCCTCACCTCGAGTCGGTCGCGGACTGGATCAAGATTATGGCGCCCGAGGGACTCGATCTGATCGTCCCGGACGGGGAGGCGCAGTCGCTGCCGGGCGACACGCCGGTCGAGGTATAGAAGAGACACGAGAACATGTGTGGCGTTGTTGGAATAGTTAGTACGCGGCCCGTGGCCCAACCGCTGTATAACGCGCTGACGGTGCTGCAACACCGCGGCCAGGACGCGGCAGGTATCGTCACCTGGAGCGAGGAGGGCGGTCTCAAACAGCGCAAGAGCAACGGCCTCGTGCGCGACGTCTTTCGGCAGAGGCACATGCTGCGCCTGCAGGGGCACGTGGGTATCGCGCACGTTCGTTACCCGACGGCCGGCGGCTCGAAGTCGTCCGAAGCGCAACCTTTTTACGTCAATTCGCCTTACGGTATTTGCCTCGCGCACAACGGCAACCTGACCAATTACGACGAGCTCGCCGAACTCCTGATCGAGCAGGACCGACGGCACCTGGCGACCAACTCGGACTCCGAGGTACTCCTCAACGTGTTCGCGCACGAGCTGCAGATGCGCGTCAACGGCCGGCCGACCGCCGACAACGTCTTCGACGCCGTCGAGGCCCTGCACGCCCGCTGCCGGGGCGGGTACGCCGTCGTGGCGATGATCATCGGCTATGGCATCGTTGCTATCCGCGATCCGCACGGCATTCGCCCGCTCGTGCTCGGTGAGCGCGACGCGAACGGGCAGAAGGAATTCATGGTGGCGTCCGAAAGCGTCGCCCTCGACGCGCTGCAATTCCGGCGCCTGCGCGACGTCAGGCCGGGCGAGTGTGTCTTTATCGAGAACGACGGCGTCCTCAATGCGCGCGATTACCCGGGCGAGACGCGCCACACGCCGTGTATTTTCGAACACGTGTACTTTGCGCGGCCGGACTCGATACTCGACGACCTGTCCGTCTACAAGGCGCGCCTGCGCATGGGCGAGCAGCTGGCGGGCAAGATTGTTCGCGAGTTTCCCGACCACGACATTGACGTCGTCATCCCGATTCCCGATACGAGCCGCACGGCGGCGCTGCAGGTGGCGTACCACCTCGGCGTCAAGTACCGCGAGGGCTTCGTGAAGAACCGCTACATCGGCCGAACGTTCATCATGCCGGGACAGGCCGAACGCGCGATGTCGGTGCGCCGCAAGCTCAATGCCATCGACCTCGAGTTCCGCAAGAAAAACGTCCTTCTCATCGATGACTCGATCGTCCGTGGCACGACCTCGAAGCAGATCATCAAGCTGGCGCGTGAGGCGGGCGCCAACAAGGTGTATTTCGCGTCCGCGGCGCCGCCCGTGCGTTTTCCCAACGTTTATGGCATCGACATGCCGGCCGCCTCCGAGTTGATCGCCAACGGTCGCGAGATCGACGAAATCGAGAAGATGATCGGTGCGGACCGCCTGGTCTACCAGGACCTGCACGGCCTGATTCGCTCGGTCAAGCACGACAACTCGGCGATTACCGAGTTCGATACCTCGTGTTTCTCCGGCGAGTACGTGACCGGTGATGTTACCGAGGACTACCTGTCCGAGCTCGAATCTCGACGCAACGACGCCGCCAAACAGGCGCGCGAGAAGAAGCGCGATCAGCGCGACGCGAAAGTCGTCTCACTTTAAGAAGGGATCCTGTAAAAAGGGATCAGCTACCTTTATTTTTCAAATTCGGGAGTTGGCGCACCCGTGTCGGTTGTGACGCCTTGCGCGCCACCATAGAATTTCAGAATCAAGGTAGCTGATCCCTTTATATCCATTCTAATGAGCATCAAGGTCATGATCATCGACGAGCAGGCGGAATTCCGCAGCCTGCTGATGCATCATGTCACGACGCACTGGCCGGATGCGATCATCGCCGCCTACGACCCGACCGCGGCCGGGCACCTGCCGGCCGAGTTTTCGGGCGCCGGCAACGACCTCATCCTGCTGGGCAGTCGCCAGGGCGAAGATCGCGAAGGCATCGACGTGCTGCGCCAGTTCATGAGCCGCCAGAATTTCCCGCCGGTTGTGTATTTCGGCACCGAGGACGACCAGGACGAGGCCCACGCGCTGCGCCCCGATGCGCACTTCATCCGCGAGCACATCTACCACGATTCGCTCATCGTCAAGCTCAGCGACGTGCTGGTCGCGCGCGAGCGCGTCGCCTCGACGAGTTCGCTGTTCGTCGGCGACATGCGCACCGGTATTCATCCGCTGATCAAGGGCTATCGATTCCTGCGCAAGCTGGGCGCAACCGAGCATTCGGGCGTGTACCTCGCCGAGCGCGAATCGACCCACCTGCAGGTCGTGCTCAAGGTCCTGAGACAGGTGCCCGGGCACAATGCCAGTATCGGCGCCTTCGACCGCTTCCTGCAGGAATACGAGACGATCGGGGACATGGATCACCCGAACATCGTGCGGATCTACGACCTGGGCGTCAGCGACGACCACGCGCACATCGCGATGGAATACCTTGGCGGCGGGGACCTGCGCCAGCGCATCGAAAGGGGAATCCCGGAGCGGCAGGCGGTGCAATACCTGAGGCAGATCGCGAGCGCCCTGTCGGCCGTCCACGGAAAGGGCGTGCTGCATCGCGACCTGAAGCCCGGGAACATCATGCTGCGCAAGGACGGCTCCATTGCGCTGATCGATTTCGGACTGGCAAAGAAGGCCAAGCTCGACGCGGAAATAACGGACAAGGGCGAGATCTTCGGCACGCCGTATTACATGAGCCCGGAACAGGGTCATGGCAACGACGTCGACGAACGGAGCGACATCTACAGCCTCGGCGTCATCTTCTTCGAAATGCTGACGGGTGAGAAACCGTTTCGCGCGGACACCGCCATGGGCATCATCTACCTGCATGCGAATGCGCCTGTTCCCCTGTTTCCGCCGCGTTTCGCCCAGTACCAGGCGCTGCTCAACATGATGCTCGCCAAGCAACCGGACGATCGCCTGCAGTCGGCCGCGGAGATCGACGAGTGGCTGTGAGCGTGCCCGACAACATCGCCGCGTTCTTCGGGACAGCGACGCCCGAGGCGTGGATCGACGAAGCCTGCGGGCGCCTGCCCGAGCTGCTGCTCGACCACGCCAACTGCGAGCTGAAGGCTGCGTCGACGGCGCTGGGGTTCCTGTACCGTTATCCCGAGCGCACTGCGCTGGCGCAGCGCATGTCGCGTCTCGCGCGCGAGGAACTGCGCCATTTCGAACAGGTACGCTCGATCATGGACGACATGGCCATCCCGTTCGAGCGCCTCAGCGCCTCACGTTATGCGGGGGGTTTGCGCGCGGCCGTGCGGCCCGAGGAGCCCGGAAAGCTGCTCGACATGCTGCTGGTCGGCGCCCTGATCGAGGCGCGCTCCTGTGAGCGATTTGCAAAGATTGCGCCCCGCCTGCCCGCGAAGCTCGGCAAATTCTACGGCGGGCTGCTCGCTTCGGAGGCCCGGCATTTCGAGCACTACATCGCGTTTGCGAAATCGGAATGCGGAGTGTCCGCCGACGATGTCGATGCGCGCCTCGCGGCGCTCAAGGCCATCGAGGCGTCGCTAATCACGGAACCCGACGACGAATTCCGCTTCCACTCCGGCATGCCGAGTAACCGGGTGTAGGAGGGCCTTCAGGCCCGAATCGGGGCCAAAGCCCCTCGCACGGGATCTTACCTCGGCAAGACTTCCAGGCGCGGACCGTCTTCGTCCCACTCGACCATCGAGCCCTGGTCGTACCAGTCACCGAGCACGATGCGGTGCACGGGCCGCTCGTCGACGTGAAACGGATGTACCGCCGGCCGATGAGTGTGGCCGTGCAGCAGGATATCGACGCCGTGTTCGCGAATGGCCCCCTCGACGGCATCGTTATTAACGTCGGCGATCTCTTCCGTCAGGGACGTGCTGCGCGCCATGCTCTTTTCACGCGCCTCACGCGCGAACGCGATCCGTTCCTCGAGTGGCTTGCCCATCATCATGGCTTGCCACTTTGGGTCGCGCGTCATCGCACGCACTTTCTGGTACTCGTCGTCGTCCGTGCAAAGAAAGTCGCCATGGCTCAGGAGGACCGTCTCGCCGTAAAGCTCGACGGGGTGCGGGTCCGGTAGCACCGTAACGCCCGTCTCTTCGGCAAAGCGCGCCCCGATCATGAAGTCGCGGTTGCCGTGCATGAAGTACACGGGGACGCCGCTCTCGGACAGCGCACGAATCGCGGCTTTCATGCCGGCGTAGTAGGGACTCGGGTCGTCGTCGCCGACCCAGGCTTCGAACAGGTCGCCGAGGATGTATAACGCATCGGCCTCACGCGCGGGACCTGCGAGGAAGGCGAGGAACTGCTCGCCGATTTCGGGGCGCTCGGCCTCGAGGTGCAGGTCGGAGATGAAAAGCGTCGCCATGGCGTCAGGGGTTCACGCGTTTCATACTCTCGATCACGACCGGGATGATCGGCGCGGGTGCGCCTCCCGGGCCGTTGTTCTCGGTCTCGTATTGCGCGATCAGGTCGACGGTTTCCATGCCCTTGATGACGAAGCCGAACACCGTGTAGCCCCAGCGCGCGCCGGGCCCGGACTTCACGGGATCGAGGTTGGCCGTGCGCGGATCATCGATCGTGTTGTCCACGACGTTAATGTAGAACTGCGTATTGGCCGAGTGTGGATCCTGCGTGCGCGCCATCGCAATGGTCGTACGCCGGTTGGGGAGCCCATTGCCCGACTCGTTGGGTATCGTCTCGCCCGTCTCGCGCAGCTTGTAATCCTCGTCGTAGCCCCCGCCCTGGATCATGAAGCCCGGGATGATGCGGTGGAAGACGGTGCCGGCATAGAAACCCGAGTCCACGTTCTTGAGAAAATGCGACACCGTCAGCGGCGCCGCGTCCCCGTCGAGCTGCAACGTGAAATTGCCGGCCGAGGTCATGACCTCGACGAATGCCACTGCAGGCGCCGAGCCGCTGGTGACGAGCTTCAGATCGGGCGGCGGCGTTTCCTGTTGCTGCGCCTCGCAGGCGATGATGAGTGGCAGGGCGATCAGCAGCAGGTGGAGGTTGCGGGTCATCGGTTTTTGCTCGCGGCAGGCAGGTGGTCGAAGGGCAATATACCTGAGCTAAACCCTTGATTGCCATCCGGTGCGCCCGTATCATCGCAGCCCCGCGAAACCGGGCTGCGGCCGGGTTGAGCGGGCGGAAGGCCTGGCAAAGCGGGGCATGGCGCAGTCTGGTAGCGCAACTGCTTTGGGAGCAGTGGGTCGGCGGTTCGAATCCGTCTGCCCCGACCAGCCGGATTTCCGGTTAGACTTGAACTGTGCGCCCGTAGCTCAGCTGGATAGAGCATCGGCCTTTAAGTGAGGAGCCTGTGCCGGGAAACAGAACCGGTACAGTGGACCGCACTGTAACGGGGAAGCCTTAACAGGTAGTGCTGATGGTAATCCCGTGGAAACCTTCGGGCGCAGGAGTTCGAGGGGATCCGTAGAGACTATACGTGCGGCGCCTGAGACGGCGAAGAGATAGTCCAGACCACAAACCCGGGCCGGGCCCGGGGCCGCGAAAGCGGTAGCGGGTAAGCTAAGCCGGCGGTCGCAGGTTCGAATCCTGCCGGGCGCGCCATAATTCGCACAGCAGATGTGCCGGCGGCGAAAGCCGCGTTACAATTTGAATACCGTGGTGGGCGTAGCTCAGTTGGTAGAGCCCCGGGTTGTGATCCCGGTCGTCGTGGGTTCGAGTCCCATCGTCCACCCCACCTTTTCCCGGTGTGGGGCCTCTAGCTCAATTGGTAGA
>JBFIFN010000010.1:0-69410 GCA_041602775.1 Woeseiaceae bacterium
ATCGGCGCACGGATCGCCGCGAGCCGGTAGCGCGGCAGCGCACGGAACAACGCGTCGAGCGGCGTACGGAACGGCGCACGGATCGCCGCGAGCCGGTAGCACGGCAGCGTACGCAGCAGCGCGTCGAGCGGCGCTCGGAACGGCGCACGGATCGCCGCGAGCCGGTAGCACGGCAGCGTACGGAGCAACGCGTCGAGCGGCGCACGGAGCGTCGTGAACCGGTCGCGCGGCAACGCTCGGAACCGCGCGCCGAGCGGCGTCCCGAACGCCGCGAAACGCGCAGCGAACGACCTCGTTCGTCGGCAAAGCGCGGCGATTCGAAGCCCGCAAAGACTAAGGAAAACAGGAGCACTGAAAACCGGCGCGCAGCGTCCCGTAGCGACCGCAGTCGAGAGCGCCGCAAGTCGCGCTAGAGGGCGCTGCTAGTCAGAGCCTTCCCGGTCGGCCGGCTGATCACCGTTCCGAGACTGGCCGAGCCGTCCCGCCTTGCGCAGAGACTCGCGCAGGACGAACTCGATCTGCGCATTGAGACTGCGCAGATCGTCCTTCGCCCAGCGCTGCATCGCGTCGTAGGTTTTTGCGTCGATGCGCAGCGCAAATGACTTGCGTGCCGCCATAGTCCCCGCTCGAACTCCCGTCAGGTGTACAGCGAGCCGGTGTTCAATACCGGCTGTGCGGCCTCCTCGCTGCACAGCACGACCAGCAGGTTGCTGACCATTGCGGCCTTGCGTTCCTCGTCGAGCGCCACGATCTGGTTTTCGTCGAGTTCATCCAGCGCCATGTCGACCATGCCGACGGCACCCTGGACGATTTGCCTGCGGGCCGCGATGATGGCCGACGCCTGCTGGCGACGCAGCATCGCATTGGCGATCTCCGGCGCGTACGCGAGGTGCGAGATGCGCGCCTCGATGACCGTGACTCCGGCGGCGGAAAGCCGTTCCTGAATCTCTTCCCGCAGCGCGTGCGCAATATCGACGGGATGGCTCCGCAACGCGATGCCGTTGTCATCATCGTGCGGCTCGTAAGGATAGGTGGTCCCGAGATTACGCAGCGCCGCCTCCGACTGGATCTGTACGAAATTCACGTAGTCGTCCACTTCGAATAGCGCTTCTGCGGTGTCGAAAACTTTCCACACGACCACGGCCGCGATTTCGATCGGGCTGCCGTTCGAGTCGTTGACCTTCAGCTTGCTGCTCTCGAAATTGCGCACACGCACGGATACCGAGGTCTTCATGTAGAAGGGATTGGCCCATTTCAGGCCCGGGTCGTGACACGTGCCGACGTATTTCCCGAATAGCTGCAGCACCTTCGCCTCGTTCGGATGGACGAGGAACAACCCTGCCCAGCAGACCAGTACGATAATCGACAGCAGGCTGTAGGCGACCAGGCCGACCCACGCGCCCTGCTTGAGTGCCAGGAAGATCATGTAACCGAGCCCGAGCTGGGCGGCAGCCAGCAGCACGAGGGCGAGGTAGCCCGACGCCACGGTTCGTTTCACTTCTCTGATCATAGCCCTCTCCTTCACATTGATTCATTTTGATATCATTTTGATATCTGCGGAGCAAAAACGCAAGCGAGCTGCAGGCTTATGTCAAATCAGAGGGGGATGCGCGCTTCGAAACAAGCGCCCGGCTGGCCGGGGTTCGTGAGTTCGAACGAGCCCCCGTGCGCCCTGGCAACCAGTGTTGCGAGGTACAGCCCAAGCCCGGTGCCGCCGGTATCGCGTGTCCGGGACGGGTCGCCGCGGTAAAAAGCCTCGCCGATGCGCCCGGCCTGCTCGGCGGATATGCCCGGTCCCCGGTCCGCCACACGGAAAACGAGCGTGCCGTCGGCAACGCTGACCTCGATCTCGACAGGTCCGGCGTCCGGGGCGGAATATCGCAGCGCGTTACTCACGAGGTTCTTCAGCATGAGCAGCACGCGCGACTCGTCGATCGTGGCCTCCAGCTCGCCTACCCTGTTGATGACCTCGAGCCGGTCGCGATCGCGGTCGAAATAGTCGTCGACCATGTTGTCGAGCAGCGTTCCGATACGCACGCTGCCGAGCTTGAGCGTATCGTGCCGTGTGCTGAGTCGCTCCGCCTCGAGAAGCGCGGCGATGATCTTCTCCATCTCATCGACTTCCGGCTTGAGATTCTTGCGCGCCTCGTCATCGTCGAGCAGTTCGAGGCTAAGGTTCATGCGCGATAATGGCGTGCGCAGTTCGTGGCTGATCCCGAGCAGCAGCGCCCGCTTGGCGTCCAGCATGCTCTCGACGTCGCCGGCCAACTGGTTGATGTCCGCCGCGAGGTCGCCGAGCTGGTCGGCACGAATGTCCGTAATACGATGGTTGAAATTGCCTGCGCCGATATGTGCGGCGCCGGCGCGAATCGCCCGAATGGGTTTGAACAGCCAGGCGACCGCCGCGTAGCCGAGCAGCAGGTAGAAGAGTCCCAGTCCGACGATCAGCAACGTCAGGTTCGGGCTGTCGGGCGGTTCAGCAATGCGCGGCGTCGCCACCACGATGTCGTAGCCATCCTGGTGCATCTTGAGGAATCGATGCCGGTTATACACCGCGAATTGCAGGCCCTGCAGTTCATCGACCCAGGCGTCCGGGTCGTTGCTGAAATACGGACTCGGTCCGAACTCGAGGGCTTCGAGTGGCGGGAAGGCGTCGTCCGATGCCCAGTCGATCCCGGGGCCCGAAATCCGTATGTCGACGGGTACGCGGCGCGTGATGCTGAGCGCCCGATCGATACGTGGTGGCGACCCGATGTCTTCCTTGACGTAACTGACGTGCAGCGACAGGTGGCCGCTGACGAGCCCGCGAATCTCATCGCTGTTGTACACCCAGCGCAACGCGCCGAGGGTGCCCCAGGTGAACAGGGCCGCGAGCGTCAGGAAGATCGCGGTGAGGCGAAATGTCAGGGATCGTGAAAGACGCTTAAGCATCCGAGACCGGAACGCCGACGAAGGAGTACCCCCGGCCCCAGATCGTCTGGATGAATCGTGGCGGCTTGACCGAGTCGCCGAGCTTGCCGCGCAAGCGGCTGATCATGATGTCCACGGAACGGGTCAGGATGGCGGCGTCGATGCCCCGCAGTTCGCTGAGAATGTCGTCGCGTGACATCTTCTTGCCGTGGCGGCGCGCAAGGATCAAGAGGAGCTCGAATTCCATCGACGTCAAATCGACCGCCTTACCGTCGACTTTGACACGGCGCGTTTCCGTATCGATCGACATGCCCTCGAACTCGAGCACTGCGCCAACGCCGCCGGCCGCGTCGGACCGGCGCAGTATCGCCTGGACGCGGGCCACGAGCTCCCGGGGCTCGAACGGCTTGGGAATGTAGTCATCGGCCCCGAGCTCGAGACCCGATACCCGGTCAATGACATCGCCGCGCGCCGTTAGCATGATGATCGGAATATTGCTCGACTTGCGGACCTCGCGGCAGATTTCGAATCCGTCCTTGCCGGGAAGCATGACGTCGAGCAGCAACAAGTCCGGATCTTCGCGGTTTAACTTTCGCAGCCCGCTCTCGGCCTCCAACGCAGCGACCAGGTTGATGCCGAAGCGCTTGAAATAAGCCTGCAGCAATTCATTGTGCCTGCGGTCGTCATCGATGATAAGAACTTTTGTCATGCCGCTATGATAGCGCGCCATCCTCACGAAAAGCGCGGGAAATCCTGCGTTGCCGCCGACGCGTTACATCCCGAAACAGTTTGAAACGCAGATCGAGAGATCTGCTCCCAGCCGCTCCGTAGCATGCCCTGCGTCCCCCAAATCCTGACAAATTGGAGAAACGCATGAAGAAGCAATTGTATGTAGCGAGCGTCCTGTCTGCCGCCGTGCTCCTTGCCGCCTGCGAAGGCGACGATGGTATCGACGGCCTGGACGGTGTTGACGGCGCAGACGGATTCAACGCCCTGATCGCGTTCCGCGATATACCCAAAGGCGATGCGGTTTGCCTCGGCGGCGGGCGAGCCGTCGACAGTGGCCTCGACACGAATCGGAACGACGTCCTCGACGCCGCCGAAGTGACGGCGACCGAGATCGTCGAATGCGAAGCCACGCCTGAGCTCCGTGCCCTGCACGCCTCGCCCGACGCCCCTGCGGTCAATATCTGGGTGAACGGCTCTCCGGCGCTGACCGGCGTGGACTACGCCCAGGGTTCCGGCTTCGTCCCCGTCGTGGAGCAGAACAACATCCAGGTCGAAGCTATCCTGCCGGACGGCGCCACGGCAATCGTCATCGACGAGGATGTGGCCCTCGACTACAACACCGAGGCAACCATTATCGCCGTCGATACAGTGGCCGCCAACGCCGTTCCGGGTACGCTCCGTGCGCTCCCGATCGTGAACCCGTCGGACAGCCGTATCACCCAGGGCTACTTTCGCGCCCAGGTCGTGCATGCCGCACCGTCGGCACCGCCCGTCGATGTCTACGTAACGACACTCGACGCAGACCTGTCTGCATCGAGCCCGGTGAACGGGGCTGCCGACCCTCTGGCATTCGAGGAGTTCACGGGCCAGCTCGAGGTGCCGGCGGGTGATTACCAGGTTCGTATTACACTTGCGGGCGACCCGACCACGGTTGTATTCGACTCCGGTGAACAGCCGTTTGCCGCCGGCGCCGACCTCATGGTCGTCGCGGTTGACAACACCGGACCGGGCAGCGCGCCCGTGAAGCTGATCGTGCTCGATGGCGCCGCCGCGAATCCGCTCTATGACATCAACTCGCCGGCATCGGTCGTCGCGGTCCATCTTTCTCCGGACGCCCCGGCGGTGGATATCCTGGCTGACGTGAATACGACGCCGGTAGACGAAGCCCTGCCGCTGGTCCGTAATGTGTCCTACAACGCGTTCTGCAACCTGGACAGCGTTCCGGCGCCGGGCGATTACACGATCTCCGTCGTCGCCAACTCTGATAACGGCATCGTCGCCACGACCTTCCCACTCGACGTGATGCAGGGCGATGAGGTAACGGCCGTCGTATCCGGCTTCCTGACCTCCGGCACCCCGGAAATTACGGCGATCCCCCTCCCCGGTGACACGCGCAGCGTGACCACGGAAACGAAACTGCGTATCACGCATGCGTCGCCGAGCACGCCGGCCGTCGACCTGTATCTCGTGCCAACCGGGACCGACATCACAGCCGTCGATCCGGCGTTCGAGGACATAACTTTCGGCCAGGATACGACGCAATTGTCGATCGCACCTGACGTGTACGACGCCTTCGTGACGCTCGCCGACAGCAAGACTCCGGCCATCTCCCTGACCGGCCTGGACTTCCAGGGCGGCGAGGTGCTCGACGTGCTTGCGCGCGACCCGATTGCAGCCGACAACGAAACACTGCCGCAGCCGGTCATCATCGACTACGCGACAGTAGCAGCTTGCCCGACCCCCTAGGAGCTACAACAGTTCCGATTTGGCCCCGCCTCGGCGGGGCTTTTTTTTGCGTGTCAGTCGAGCGCGGCCAGCTTGCTCTCGACCTTGGCACGCATCCGCTCGGCGAGCGGCGCTTCGAGCAGGCGGCGCAGCGCGTCTGCGTCATGCTGTTGCGCGTAATAAAAGCGGAAGAGATCGAGGATCGTGACGTCGGATTCCTCGGTTTCGATGAACGTGACGGTGTCCCCAGGCGCCACCTCGCCCCCGTTCAGGACGCGAAAATAGATGCCCGGCCGTTCCGCCTTGCGAAAAGCCATGCCGAAAGACGAATCCTGCATGCGCGCCGCAAACGTACTGCAGGGTATCCGCGGCGCCGTTGCTTCCAGAACGACCTCGCCGATGAGCAACCGGTCGCCGACGCGCATGTCCGACGGCATGTCACGTATGGTCAGGTTTTCGCCGAACAGGCCCGGAAAATACTCGCGCGGGCTGCGTTCGGACCACCAGTCGTAGTCGTCGGCGCTGTACGCGTAGATCGCCTGGTCCGCGCCGCCATGGTGCTCGGTCGCGACGATGGAATCTCCGGGGATGCCCTCGGTGACGATGGCGACAGTGCCGTCGACCGGATACTTGGAAATACCAGTGACGTATGACCGGCCGCCATGGCTGATCGTCTCGCGTTTTCCGATATTGACGCTTTCCAACCGCATTGTGGATTCCCGGCTCCTTCCCGCTGGGCTGCAACCCGAATTGCTGCAGGGTTGCCACGAGCGTCGAGTATAGCGCCGCCACGGCACCCGCGGCAGATCGATAGCTGGCGCATAAATGCGTTACATTTTCGTTATATTGTCTATATAATGTAACGCATGGCGAAGACGAAGATTTCTACGCTCAACCTGCGCATCGAGCCCGGCGTCAAGGAAGCCGTGCGGGAAGCTGCCGCGCGCGAGCACCGGAGCGTCGCCAACATGGTTGAAATGCTGATCCGGCGGCACTGCTCGCAGGCGGGGATCGTCATCCCCGAGCGCTACGGGTCCTCGAAGGGAGCACGTAATGGATGAACGCCTGTTGAAAGCCATGGTCGCCGCGGGCGCCATCAAGACGATCCACATTATCGGCAGCGGCGCGCGCTTTCACATCGAGGCGAAAACCCCGAATGGACCGATTACGGCAGAGACCCGCAAGGGCAAGGTCAGGACCTGGGTTACGCTGGACGCCGCCGCCCGGTGGGTGCGTAACCTCGGCGTCGGCGCCGCGCACATCAACCTGACACACTGGCAACCCGGCCAGCGCGAATTGTCAGTCTGACACTGCCTCGTCGTCCGTCGGCGACGGCCATGCGCCGCCGAACGGGAACGGGCGATCGTCCGTGTTGAAGGTCAGGTAGCGAATGTTCTCGTAAATATAAGTGGCGAGGCTCTGCCCGACCCCACGCAGTTCGCGGTTCACTTCGCCCGTGAACAACACCATGAGAAAGCCGAGGACAACGACGACGGCACCGACGATGCTGGCAAGCCATACGAAAATACTGCAGATCACCATGAACAGGAAACGCGTCCACGTGGCCTTCGACTTGAGGTTGTCCTCGATCGCCTTGCCGTTGTCCTTGTCGTCTACGAACGCGTGATCTGCGGGCGGGTTGTTGTCACTCATAAGGGCGCTCCTTCTCGATGCTGCATCGTGCGGTGGACCTCGGGGGTCCGCGTATTGTTACAATCTTCGACCCCTTCGGCCATCGATAGATTCACTGATGATCCAAAGAATAACCTGCCTCGGCGCAGCACTCGCTCTCGCAGCCTGCGGCGGAAGCGCGCCGGGCCCCGTCGATTACGCGGCCGAGGCGCGCCGTATCGCCACGGCGAGCATCATTGTCGATACGCACGTGGATGTGCCCTACCGGCTTTCCGCCCGGCCGGCCGACGTCGCCGCAGCGACCGATCACGGCGATTTCGACTATCCGCGTGCCATCGCGGGCGGCCTGAATGCGCCCTTCATGTCGATCTATACGCCTGCCGAGTACGAGGACCTGGGAACGTCGAAAGCGACGGCCGACGCGCTTATCGACGGCGTCGAAGACATGGTCCGGGACGCACCTGACAAGTTCGCCCTGGCGAAGTCGGTGGCCGACGTCCGGGAACAGTTCGCGCTGGGCCTCGTGTCCTTGCCGCTCGGCATGGAAAACGGCTCTCCGATCGAGGGCAACCTCGACAACCTCGCGTATTTCTACGACCGGGGCATTCGCTACGTATCGCTGTCGCACAGCCGCGCCAACCATCTGTCCGATTCATCCTACGACGAGAACCGCCGGTGGAACGGCATCAGCGAGATGGGCGCAGATGCCGTCCGCGAGATGAATCGACTCGGGATCATGGTGGACGTGAGCCACGTTTCGGACGAGGCCTTCTGGCAAATCGTTGAGATTACGCGGGCCCCGATCATCGCGTCTCATTCCTCCGCGCGGCATTTTACGCCCGGCTTCGAGCGCAACATGAGCGACGAAATGATCGTTGCGCTGGCAAAGACGGGTGGCGTCATCCAGATCAACTTCGGTTCCATGTTTATCACCGCGGCTGCGCGTGCGTACAGCGACGCGCGCTATGCGGCAGGCAAGGCCTATCTGGAAGAGCACCCTGAATTGACCGAGTCCTTCCTGTTCGGCGAGTACCCGCAGATATACGCCGCAGAGCACGGTCCACTGCCCTACGCTTCGGTCGACAACGTCCTCGATCATTTCGATCACGTCATCAGCCTGGTCGGAATCGATCACGTCGGCATCGGCTCCGACTATGACGGTGTCGGTGACTCACTGCCGACCGGTCTCAAGGACGTGTCGTCCTACCCCAACCTCATTGCCGGCCTGTTGCGGCGCGGCTACAGCGAGGAAGACATCCGCAAGATCCTCGGCGAGAACCTCCTGCGCGTCTGGCAGGCGGTCGAGGATTACGCGGCTACGACGTCGAGCAGCACGTAGCGCAGCAATACCTCGTAGCTCGTCCGGTCGAGTTTCATGCCTTCGGGGAGTTCGAGCGTGTGGATGTGCGCGTCATTTTCGCGCGCCCGGACCTCGAGAAAACAGGTACCGTCTTCACGGTAGACCGTATAGCGCACGGTCCGTTGCTGATCGAATTTGAGCGGCACGGCGCTCTCTGTCCATTCCTGAATAGTCGCCCTGGTCATGCGAATCTCCGTGGTCATTACATACCCAAATGCGAAGCGCCGTAGCGCCATCCACAGGGTTTGCAAGGCACGTGCCAGATTCCTCAACCAGCGTCACCTGGAAAAAAACGCATTCATTTCAGTCCTTTACGAAAGAGCGTTCCTGCGCGGAGGCCGCATGACGGCGCGCAGAATGTCAGTTTGTGACGTGCCTTTCAGGCGATTTGCGACAGACGCTTTACATAAATCAGAGCGGCCAGAAAGTGACCAGCGCCGGCACCGACACGGCGACGATGAGGATCTCGAGTGGCAGTCCCATGCGCCAGTAGTCACCGAATCGGTAACCGCCCGGTCCCATGATCAGCGTGTTGTTCTTGTGGCCAATCGGCGTGAGGAACGCACAGGATGCCGCGACCGCGACGCCCATCAGGAACGGGTCCGGACTGACACCAAGCCGCGCGGCAATTTCGACCGCAATCGGGGCGGCGATGACGGCCGTCGCCGTGTTGTTCATGACGTCCGACAGCGTCATTGTCACGATGACGAGCAGTGCCAGGACAAAGATGGGCGAGAATCCCGCCGCGATATCCACGATGCCGCCGGCGATCAGCGCGGTGCCACCCGTCGACTCGAGCGCGCCGCCGATCGGTATCATCGAGCCGAGCAGCACGATGACGGGCCATTCGACCGAGGTGTAGACGTCGCGCAGCGGGACGATATTCAGCAGAACGTAGAGCGCAACGACACAACCGAGCGCGATCGGCAGGTAGACGAAGCCCAGGCTCGCCGCCGTGATGGCGGCTGCAAATATGCCGACAGCCAGCCAGGCTTTTTCGCGCTGCAGGACGCTGTGCCCGCGATCGACGAGCGGCAGCAGCCCGAGGCGCCAGGTGAGGTCCGTAAGCCGGCTTTCCGAGCCGAGCAGCAGCAGGACGTCGCCGGGCTGGATGATCAGCGCCCTGACCTTCTCACGAAATCGCTTTCCCTGGCGCGAGACGCCGACAAGCGTTACGCGGTACCGGTACAGCAGCCGAACCGACTTCGCCGAGCGGCCGGCGAGTCGCGAGGATTCCGGCACGAGGACTTCCTGCAGGACCAGGTCTTTGCTGCCGAGTTTGCCATCGCCCTTGCCGACGTACTCGAGCTGCAACGCTCCGAGCGCCTCCTCGATACTGTCCGGGCTGGCCTCGAGAATGAGGATGTCGTCAGCCTGGATTTCGACCACGCGGGCACGGCCGGGCATCCGCCGGCCCTGCCGGATCAGCCCGATGATCTCGATGTCGACTTTCTCGGCGTCCTCGTCGAGGTCGCGAACACGCCGCCCGATGACGGGCGAGCCTTCCCGGACCTTGACCTCGGCGATGTAATCTTCAAGGTCGAACAGGTCCTTGCTGGCGTCGGCCGACTGGCGCTCCTTCGGCAACAGCCGCCAGCCAACGAGCGCCACGTAGGCAACGCCGACGATGGCACAGGCGAGCCCGACCGGCGCAAAATCAAACATGCGATACGGTTCGCCGAGGGCGTCGCCGCGGTACTCGGCGACGACGATATTCGGCGGCGTGCCGATCAGCGTGATCATGCCGCCGAGAATCGAGGCGAAGGACAGCGGCATCAGCGACAGCGAGGGGCTGCGGCCGGCTTTTTTCGCAGCCTGCACGTCGACCGGCATGAGCAGGGCCAGCGCCGCCACGTTGTTCATCACGGCGGACAGGCTCGCCGCGAGCCCGGACATGATCGCGATGTGCGTGGCGAGCTTGCGCGAGGCATCCACGATGACGCGCGCCACGAGTTCGATCGCGCCCGAATTCGACAGGCCCCGGCTCACGATGAGCACGAGTGCGATGATGACGGTGGCCGGGTGGCCGAACCCGGAAAACGCCTGATCCTTGGGTACGACCCCGGTCAGGAGCGCGACGAGGAGCGCAATAAAGGCGACGAGGTCATAGCGCCATCGTCCCCAGATCAGGAAAACAAATACAAAGGTGCAGAGTCCAAAAACCAGTAGCTGGTCCTGCGTCATCGCCACGCCTTTTCGCCAGGAAACGCTGGTAGATTAACAGGCCGCGAGGATCAATTTCGATTCGAAAGAGAGGTCGGGAAAAACCCGTGATAATCGTCGTATTCGCCATCATCGTGCTCGTCATCGTGTTCGGCCCGGGGCTCTGGGTAAGGCGCGTGCTCGATCGCTACAGTGTCCCTGCGGACCGCTACAGCAGCACGGGCGGCGACCTCGCGCGGCACCTGCTCGACCGCTACGGATTGTGCGATGTCCAGGTCGAGGCAACCGACCAGGGCGACCATTACGATCCCGAGGCCAGGGTCGTACGCCTGACCGAGGACAAGTTCGACGGCCGCTCCCTGACGGCAATCACGGTAGCCGCGCACGAGGTCGGCCACGCGTTGCAGGATCACGAGGGCTATGCGCCGCTGCGCCTTCGCACGCGGCTGGTCAAGGCGACACGGGGTATCGAGAAGATCGGCGCCGGGGTACTCGTGATCGCGCCGTTCCTGGGCATCATTACCCGGATCCCCGCGCTGAGCCTCATCACGTTCGCCGCCGGCCTGGTGACCCTCGGCACCGCCGCCGTGGTGCACGCGGTGACCCTCCCGACCGAGTTCAACGCGAGTTTCGCACGCGCCCTGCCGATCCTCGACGAGCACCGCATCCTGAAGCCCGTGGATCGCCCGCATGCGCGGCGCCTGCTGACGGCTGCGGCACTCACCTACGTTTCCGCGTCCCTGATGAGCCTGCTCAACGTCGCCCGCTGGCTCGCAATCCTTCGCAGATAAGCTAATGCGCTGTTTTAATTAAGAAAACAGGCTTTGCGAGAACCCCGGATGTTTCCCGGGTCAAATGGGCTGGTTTGGGGGGCTTGACGCTGCTATTATCCGCGCCCGTCGGCCCGTCCCGCCCCCTTCGCAGCGCCGCAGCGGCTGCCGGGGAAAGCGCCTCGGCACCGGCCGACAAATGTGCACCCAAACCTGGTTCGTTTTGACGGGTTCTCGCTTTACAAGGCCTTGAGAGCCCGTTTGCGTTGTGGGGTGCGAAGCGACTTTGAGAGCAGTGACATGAAAGACCTTAGCGTTTACAGAAACATCGGAATCTTCGCGCACGTCGACGCGGGCAAGACCACGACGACGGAGCGCATCCTCAAGCTGACCGGCAAGATCCACAAGACCGGCGAGGTCCACGACGGCGAGGCCACCACGGACTTCATGGAGCAGGAACAGGAACGCGGCATCACGATCCAGTCGGCCGCGACCAGCTGCCAGTGGGACGGCCATACGCTGAACATCATCGACACGCCGGGACACGTGGACTTCACGATCGAGGTCTACCGTTCTTTGAAGGTCCTCGACGGCGGCGTCGGCGTGTTCTGCGGATCCGGCGGCGTCGAGCCCCAGTCGGAAACGAACTGGCGCTACGCCAACGAGTCCGAAGTGGCGCGCATCATCTTCGTCAACAAGCTCGACCGTATCGGGGCCGATTTCTTCCGTGTCGTCAAGCAGATCCAGGACGTGCTGGGCGCACACCCGCTGGTCATGGTCCTGCCGATCGGCATCGAGGACAACTTCAAGGGCGTCGTCGACCTGCTGACGCGCAAGGCGTGGATCTGGTCGGACTCGAGCGACCCGCTCTCCTACGAGATTACCGACGTGCCGGACGACATGGTCGACCAGGTCGAGGAGTGGCGCGAGAAGCTCATCGAGACGGCCGTCGAACAGGACGACGAGCTGCTCGAGGCCTACCTCGAGGGGAACGAGCCGTCGATCGACGACCTGAAGCGCTGCATCCGCAAGGGCACGATCAACCTCGATTTCTTCCCGACTTACTGTGGATCTGCTTTTAAAAACAAGGGTGTACAAAACGTTCTTAATGCAGTTGTTGACTTCCTGCCGAACCCGACAGAGGTCAAGCCGCAGCCGGAAATGGACCTCGAGGGTAACGAGACCGGCAAGTTCGCCGAAGTGGACCCGAACAAGCCGCTGCGCGCGCTGGCGTTCAAGATCATGGACGACCGCTACGGTGCACTGACGTTCACGCGCATCTACTCGGGCGTGCTCAAGAAAGGCGACAGTGTCCTGAATACGTTCACAGGCAAGACCGAGCGCATCGGCCGCATCGTCGAGATGCACGCCAATTCGCGCGAGGAAAAGGAATCGGCGCAGGCCGGCGATATCGTCGCCCTGCTCGGCATGAAGAACACGCGCACGGGGCACACGCTCGCGGATCCGAAGAATGCGGCGACGCTCGAGCCCATGGTGTTCCCGGATCCCGTCATCTCGATCGCCATCGCGCCGAAGGACAAGGCCGGCAACGAGAAGATGGGCGTTGCGCTCAGCAAGATGGTGCAGGAGGACCCGTCCTTCCAGGTGATGACCGACGAGGACTCGGGCGAGACGCTGATTCAGGGTATGGGCGAGTTGCACCTCGACATCAAGGTCGACATCCTGAAACGCACCCATGGCGTTGAAGTCACGATGGGCAAACCTCAGGTCGCGTATCGCGAGACGATCACGCAGACGATCGAAGACTCCTACACCCACAAGAAACAGTCGGGTGGTTCGGGCCAGTACGGCAAGATCGACTACCGCATCGAGCCCGCCGAAAAGAACGCGGGCTACGAGTTCGAATCGCTCGTCACGGGCGGCAACGTCCCGCGCGAGTACTGGGGTGCGATCGAGAAGGCCTTCCAGGGCTGCATGGCCGAAGGCACGCTCGCCGGTTATCCGCTGCTGGACGTCAAGTTCACGCTGCTGGACGGCGGCTTTCACGCGGTTGACTCATCGGCGCTGGCGTTCGAGATCGCCACGAGGGCCGCGTATCGCCAGTCGGTGCCGAAAGCCGGCGTACAGCTGCTCGAGCCGATCATGAAGATCGACGTGTTCTCACCGGAGGACAACGTCGGTGACGTCATCGGCGACCTGAACCGCCGCCGCGGCATGATCAAGTCGCAGGAACCCGGCGCGACGGGCGTGCGCGTCAAGGCGGAGGCGCCGCTGGCCGAGATGTTCGGCTACATCGGACACCTGCGCACCCTGACGTCGGGCCGCGGCCAGTTCTCCATGGAGTTCAGCCACTACGCGCCCTGCCCGGCCAACGTTGCGGAAGCGGTCATCAAGGAGGCCGAAGAGCGCCGCAGCGCCGCCTGAATCTCGCCTTGCGGAACCCGAAACGGGCCCCTGTCGGCTAGGCCGGCAGGGGCTTTCTTTTGCCGGCACGCAGCGCATCGACGCTGAAAACCAGCACGGCCGTCCAGATGCACACGAAACACACGATACGCGCGGGGGTCAGCGGCTCGCCGTAGTAAACGCCGACCAGGAATTGCAGCGTTGGCGCCAGGAACTGCAGGAAGCCGATTGTCGTCAGCGACACACGCTTCGCCGCAATAGCGAAGCACAACAGCGGCACGACCGTAATCGGACCGCCCGCGACCAGCAGCGCAGCCAGTCCCGCACTGCCCTCACTGATCGCCGCCTCGCCTTGCAGCACCAGCCATCCGATCCACGCGGCGGCAAACGGCAGTAGCAGGGCGGTCTCGATGAACAGGCCCGGCATTGCCCCGACGGCGATCTGCCGACGGATAACGCCATAGGCCGTGAACAGCGCGCCCAATGACAAGGCCACCCATGGAAACGTGCCGCCGCTCACCGTCAGGAACAGGACGCCGGACGCGGCCAGCGCGACGGCCACAACCTGCAGCCGGCGCAGTCGCTCACCGAGCATGATGGCCCCGACCGCGACAAACATGAGCGGGTTGATGTAATAGCCGAGGCTCGTCTCGAAGATACGCTCGTTCTGGATTGCCCAGATATAGATAAACCAGTTCGCAGAGATGCACACAGCCGCGAGCGCCAGCCAGGCGAGCATCGTGCGATCGACCGCGGCTGCCGCCACCTCGCGCCATTGCCGCCGTGCCGCAATGATGAGCGCGCCGAAGGGCACGGCCCACACGATGCGGTGCCCGAGCACTTCGAACGGCGGCACCGATTCGACCATCTTGAAGTAGATCGGAAAGACGCCCCACATCGTGTAGGCGAGCAGTCCGATCAGAACGCCGGAACGGGCGTCGCGATCGTCCGTCGGGGCGCTCACGCGCGTGGGCTTTCAGTCGCTGACAGCGCCGTCTGCGACTTGCCGCGCCAGCGGCGGATGGCCGCGAAGCCGTCCTCCTGCAACATGTACAGGGACGGGATCAGGAACAGCGTTATCACCGTGGCAAACACGATGCCGAAGCTGATCGAGACGGCCGTCGGTATAACGAACTGCGCCTGTGAACTCGTTTCGAACAGGATCGGCATCAAGCCGGCCGCTGTCGTGAAGCTCGTCAGCACGATGGCACGGAAACGCGCCGAGCCTGACTGCAGGACCGCCTCGCGTATCGGCATACCTTCGAGGCGCGCCTTGTTAATGAAGTCCACCATGATCAGGCTGTCATTGACTACGACGCCTGCGAGCGCGATCAGGCCGAACATCGAGAACATGCTGAGCGCCATGCCCATGAATACATGGCCGATGACCGCGCCGATGAGGCCGAACGGGATCACGGACATGATGATGAGCGGCTGGCTGTACGAGTGCAGAGGTATCGCGATAAGCGCATAAATCAGGAACAACGCCGCAATGAACGCGATGCCGAGATCGACGAGGAACTGCGTCTGCTCCTCGCTCGCGCCTTCGAGGCCGTATTCGACGCCGGGGTGGCGGGCCAGGAGTTCCGGGATGAACTCGGTCGAGACCGAACGAATGATTTCCTGCGGCTCGATGTTCTGCAGGTCCACGTTGGCCGATACGGTGATCGTGCGCTCGCGATCGAGCCGTGTGATCGTCGAGTAGCCCTTGCCGAAAGCAACCTCCGCCACTGACGCGAACGGCACCTCGTCACCACTCGGCGTGCGGATGCGCATGTTCTCGAGATCGGCGATGGATTTGCGCTCCTCGATCGGATAGCGAACCATGACTTTGACTTCGTCCTTGCCCCGCTGAATGCGCTGCGCTTCTTCGCCGTAGAATGCCTGGCGCACCTGGCGCCCGAGCGACGACATCGTCAGTCCGAGCGCCTCCGCCTCGGGCTTGATCCTGAGCTTGATCTCGTTACCGCCAGCCGCGGCCGAATTGGTGATGTCGAACACGCCCGTGTAATTTTCGAGTTCGGCCGCAAGTTCAGCCGCTGCCGCTTCGAGCCGTTCGTAGTTGTCGCCACTGAGGCGGAAGCTCAGGGGCGGCCCGCCGCCGATGTGGCCGGCGTCGCTGAATTCGAGGTCCTTGAGCCCGGGAATTTCGCCCACCGCCTCGCGCCAGAGCTCCGTAACTTCCTTGATCTCGTAAGGCCGGCTCGTGTCGCGCGGCACCTCGAGAAACATCGTTGCCCCGGTCTCGCCGCGCGTGAAGACGCCGAGATACTCGTACACCGGCAGGGAATCCGGGTTGTCACGGATGTAGTCCTCGTTGATCGTCATGATCGCCGACTCGATGCGCTCGACAGCGGCATTGCGCGCAGCCGGCGCCGTACCGCTCTGCATGTCCATCCTGACCTGGATGAAGTCGCCGGCCATCTCGGGAAAGACCACGACGCGTGCGATGCCGCTCAGCATCGTTCCGAACGTGATGATCAGGATTGCAACGAAAATCGCCACCGTGACACCGCGATTATCAACGGCCTTCGCGAGCGCCGGGCGGTAATAGTCGTCGATGACCTTGTGCAGCCCGTGCTGAACGCGGCGCTGGATCTTGAGAAATGCGCGGCCGATCTTCTCCTTGTGCGGAATCCTGCGCTGCGGATGGAACAGGTCGTCCTCGTCGATCTCGGGGATATTCGCCTGCACGAGGTGGGCAGGGAGAATCAGCTTGGATTCGACGAGCGAAAACGCAAGGCACAGGACGACGACGAAGCCCATGGCCTCGAAGAACGGCCCCGCCATGCCGCCCACGAACAGCATCGGTGCGAACGCCGCAATCGTCGTCAGGACGCCGAAGGTGGCAGGAATCGCGACGCGGTGTGCTCCCTGGATGACGTTATCGAGGGTTTTGCCATGCGCACGTATCTGCGTATAAATACTCTCGCCGATGATGATCGCGTCATCAACAACGATGCCGAGCACGATGATGAAACCGAACAGGCTGATCGCATTGATCGTGACCGGCCAGACCGGCATGAGCCAGATAGCGCCGAGGAAGCACACCGGCAAGCCGACCATGACCCAGAAAGCGACCTTCACGCGCAGGAACAGCGACAGCACGACAAACACGAGAATGGCGCCCATGAACATGTTGTCGAACATCAGGTCCAGGCGGCTCTCGAGATAGCGCGACAGGTCGATCCAGGTGTCCACCTCGACGCCTGCCGGCAACGCGGCCTCTTTCTCTCGCAGGTACTCGCGCACCGCCGCGGCCGTGTCCAGCTCGTTCTGCTGCCCGCCCGCGACGACCTGCAGCGTCGCCGTGCGGCGCCCGTTGAAGCGACCGTAGCCGTCGGTTTCGACGAATCCATCCTTGATCGTCGCAATATCCGCGAGCGTCAGGCGCGTGCCGTCGGGGAAAGTCCTGAGTACGAGCCGGGCGAACTCTTGCCCCGTGTAAACCTGGCCCTTGGTGCGCAGGAGGATGTCGCCGCCCTCGGACTTGATCGTGCCGCCCGGCAGGTCGACGGAGGAGTTCTTTACGGCCTGCGAAACCTCGCTCATCGTCAGGCCGTACTTGCGCAGCGTGCGCTCCGAGACCTCGATGCTGATTTCGTACGGCCGGTCGCCGAAATAGATGACCTTGTTCACCTGCGGCAGCTGCATGAGCTCGTCGCGGACTTCGTTGGCAATCGCCTTGCGCGCAAAGTCGTCCATGTCGCCATGGATCGCGATCATCATGACCGGGTTCTCGACTTCCTGCTTGTAGATCACCGGTTTTTCGGTGAGCGCCGGGAATGTCGAAATAGCATCAACGCGCGTCTTGACCTCGTTCAACACCTGGTTGATATCGGCATCGATATTGGCCTCGATCGTCACTGCGCCGAATCCCTCGCGGGCGCGCGAGCGGATGCGCTTGATGCCCTTGATGTCCTGCACGGCCTCTTCGATCTTGATGACGACGCCTTCCTCGACTTCCTGTGGCGCCGCGCCGAGGTACGGGACTTCGACCTGCACCCAGTTGAGTTCGAACTCGGGCTGCGTCTCCTTGCGAATCGTGAACGCCGAGATGAGTCCCGCCACGATGATGAACAGCATGAGCAGGTTGGCTGCAACGTGATTTGCAGCAAACCACGCAATGATGCCTTTTTCGCGCGTCGTGCCGGGCTGTCGCACGGTCAATCGTCCTCCGTGTTCGACGCCAGCTTGTCGTCCGCGGGCGGCTCATCGCCCCGGACGCGGACCGCCATGCCGTTGACAGGCGTCTCGAGCGACGTGACAACCACGCGCTCGCCGACCTCGGCACCGCCGCCCAGGTAGACGAAATTGGCGTCGCCGCGGACGATGTTGACCTTGCGGATGCGCAACGTGTTTTCGTCATCGACGAACACCAGCTCGTCGGAGCCACGTACCACGGAGCGCGGCACGCGGATGATGTCCTCCGCCTCCGCACCGGCAATGGTCGCGCTGACGAAGGTCCCGATCGGCAACGGGACGCCGCCCGAACGCAGGGCATACGGGTCGTCGATACGGGCGACGGCGTAGGTGACGCGGCTGCTCTCGTCGACGACGCCCTCGGTGCGCACGATGCGTGCCTGCCACGACTGCAGTCGCCCTTTTTGCGTCGCCGTCAGTGTGACGGCGGGCCCGCTGTCGCTGCTGCCCGACTGGGCTATTTCCGCGGCGCCCGGCAAATTGACGAAGGCCAGGTCGAGATCGGTCAGCGGCAGGCGCACTTCGGCGTAATCCGTTGCAAATACGATGCCGAGGCGTGTTCCGGGGTTCACGAACTGGCCGAGATCGGCCTCCTTCGAGCGGACGATGCCCTGGTACGGCAGGCGAATGTAGGTGCGTTCGAGATTGCGGCGCGCGCGCACGAGTTCTGCCTTCGCCGTCGCCAGGGCCGCTGCGGCAGAAGCCAGTTCGGCCTCGGCGCGGTAGCCCTGTTCACGAAGCTTGCTCGCACCGTCGTACTCGATTTGTCGCTGCTTGACGAGCGCTTCCGCCTGGTCGACGGCCACCCGGTAGTTGGTCAAGTCGATGCGCAGCAGGACCTCGTTCTTTTCGAAAACGCCGCCGGCAATGAACTTCGGCGAAATGCTCGTCACAGTGCCCGACACCTCCGCACTGAGCACGGTCTCGGTCCGCGGACGTACCGTGCCCTGGCTCGTGACCTCGAAATTCGCCGTCATGTTCTCGAGCACGAGCACTTCGACCAGGGGGTCGAGATCCACGACCTCCTTCTTCGGCGGCGGCGGCTTCATACGCACCATGCCCACGGCAATGGCAACCGCGGCGAGAAGAATGCCGGCGATGATCAAAAGGCGCTTCAAGGTCTGTCCCCTGTGGTGTTCTTGTCGGGCCCGGTCGCAGAGCGCGTATTCTGACGGGTTTCGACCCGAAATTCAGTCATTTATTCACTGGAAGCGCGTTCGCGGAACGCACCGGAATCCGGCCAGATGCCCAATTTTGTGACATAAACCCGGAATTTCCGGGGCTTGGTCGCCAAACTGGTCGTCTGGAAAGGCTGCGACTGTGTCGCGGCCGCAACTTGCTGATCGGACAGCTATGTACGAACAACATTTCGGCCTTCAGAAACACCCGTTCTCGGCCAGGGCATCCGGCGCCGACGTCTTCGTCGGCCCGCAGACCGCGGCAACAATGGCCGGTTTGAAAAAAGCGCTGCAGTCCCAGGACGCTGTCGTTGTTGTCTCCGGGCCCGCAGGCGCCGGCAAATCCACGCTCGTGGGCAAGGCGCTCGACGCCGTCTCCGGCACTCACCGGTCCATCCGCATCGGGCGAATGACCCTCGACGGCTCGGATGCGCTCGAATTCCTGCTCGAGGAACTGGGTATCACCGAGCTGCCGCGCGGTACGATTCGACAGTTCGCTGCGCTCCGCGAGAGACTCGGGCAGCTCCAGAACGACGGCACGCGACTCGTCATCATCGTCGAGGATGCGGTCCTGACCGGCGTAGACACGATGGCCGAACTCGAAGCGCTGACGGCCGCCGATGCCGGCGCATCCGGCGGCGCCGCGATCATTGTCATGGGCGACGAGCGCATTGCGGAATTGCTCAGAGACCCCCAGCTTGCGCGCCTTGCCCAGCGCGTGCGCCAGCGCCAGGAGGTTGCGCCGCTGTCCCCGGCGGAGCTGCGCGGTTATCTCGCGCACTGCTTCCGCAAGGCCGGGAAGGAATTCCAGGAAATCTTCGACGCCGATGCGGCGGTCGTCGTTCATGACCTCAGCAACGGCAACCCGCGCGTTGCCAACACGTTGGTCGATGCGGTGCTGGCCTCTGCGGCGACTGCCAAGGTGCTGCCGGTCAGCGGCGCATTCATCGCCGAGGTCGGCAGCAACCAGCTCGGCCTCGTGGCCAGCAGCAGGCCGGCAATCCATCCTCTGCCGGCTGCCGAATCAGTCGAGCCGCCGACGAATCAGCCCGATCCCGACGAACAACCGGACCCGGTCATCGTGTTCTCCGACGAGGCACCTGATGATCTCGTTGTGGCGGAGGACATTCCCGACCTCATCCAGGACACCCTGCCCGATCTCGCAATTCTGGCGCCGGAAGTCGTCGCGCAGGATGCGCCGGCGGAAGGCGCACTCGAACCCGCGCTCGAGCCCGAGCCTGTTCTCGAGCCCGAGCCTGTTCTCGAGCCCGAGCCAGCGCCCGTTCCGGAGGCCGAGCCGCAGCCGCCCGTGGACCTCGCACCGGCCGAGCAGCTCCCGACGGAAGTCGAGGCATCGGCGCAACCGTCACCGGTCAACAAGGTAGCGTCGGACGACGTGCCCGAGTGGGAGCGCGACCCGACCATGGCCGAGCTCAGGCCCGATCTCGATGCGCTGGAAAAAGCGTTGGCCTTCGCTCACGGCGACACGGCCGATAGCGAACCACCCGTGCTCGAGCCGCTGGCGAAGCCCGCGCCCGAGCCAGCAGCGGCCGATATCGAGGAAATCCCCGAAATCACGCTCGATAGCGCGATCCAGGAACGCATCGAAAACAGCCGCATCGAAGCGCAGGACACTGAGTACGAGGCCGGGGATGAAGCGCCGGGCGAGCCGGCGCGCGACGTCCCCGATGTCCGGCTGGCAGCCAGTGAGGTCAATAAGGCCGACCAGGAGATCGAACGCATCGCCGCGGAACTCGCCAAGGCGAAATCTATCGAGGACGTGGACGACAAGCTCGCCGAAACGCTCTTCGGCGAGGAATTCAGCCTGATTGCCGCCAAGGTGGCCGCCAGCCTGCCCATCGATACGAGCGCCAATGACAGCGAGCTGTCGTCGCTGGACACGGATGACGTGACCGAAACGCAGGCCGTCGGCTCCAAGGACGATCAGCTCATCGATACGGAGGCGCCGGCTGTCGAGGTATCGCTCGAATCGCACGACCGACGAAACGGAGGCGGGCTCGACTTGTCGGCCTCGCAACGATTGAGGACCGTGCGCGCGCTCAACGCCGACAAGCCGCCTTCGCCGCAGACGACGGGCAATCCCGGCGGCCCTGGTCCCGAGGCTGACGCCCGCAAGGCGGCGACGCCGGATCCGATCGAAGACCAGATCAACATCTCCATGACGCAAACACTGAAAGCACTGGATGTGCAGCCGCCGGTTCTGAGTCGGGACGAGGATGCCGCGTCGCAAGAGGATGACGGAAACGAGAAGACAGGCGGGTTCTTCAGCCGTTTCCGCCGTTCGTGAGATACTCCCGGCACCATGCGAAAACAGCACTCCGGGATGGACGCCTGGCGCTACATCGTCCGCTCTGACAACCAGCGTTTATCGATCCAGGGATATCTGCCGCTGATTCTCAGCATCGCCGCAGCGCTCGGCGTGCTGCCCTTCGCCATCCGTCGCTTCATGCACGGCGAATGGCTCGCCGCTATCGTGGATGCCGTCCTGATCGTCGGCTTTCTCGCATTGGGCGCCTACGTCTTCACGACGCGCAGGGTGCGCCTCGCCAGCGTTTCGCTGGCCGTGCTCATCGTCGGAGGCGTTCTCGCGACGGTCTACCTCAGCGGACCGCGGCAGGTCTTCTGGGTGTTCCCGGCCCTCATCGGCGTGTTCTACCTGATACCCCTGCGGGAGGCTATTGCGTGCGCGCTCGTTACACTGTTTGCCCTGATACCGCCGATGCTCGCCGCGAACAATCCCGTCGAGACCACGACGGCGCTGATCACGATCGTCCTGACCAGCATCCTGGCCGTGGCGTTCTCGATGATCACCAACCGGCAGCGGACCCAGCTCCTGAAACTGGCCACCAAAGACCCGCTGACCGGCGCCGGCAACCGTCGTGCGCTCGATTCGAAATTGCGCGAAGTCGTCAACACATTCGCGCGGACAGGGGTGCCCGCGTCGTTGCTGATGCTCGATCTCGACCACTTCAAGGCTGTCAACGACAGACTGGGGCACGCAGCAGGTGACCAGATCCTCAAGAACATCACCGAGATCGTCAACCTCCGCATACGCGTCACGGACAGCCTGTACCGCATCGGCGGCGAGGAATTCGTCGTCGTTCTCGAGGGCGCGGACGTGGACCAGGCGACACATCTCGCCGAGCAGCTGCGCACACTGGTCGACGCGAATGAACTCGTACCGGATCACACGGTAACAATCTCGCTCGGCGTGGCCGAACTCCGGAAAAGCGAATCACCCTACGACTGGCTGCACCGCGCCGACGAGGCGATGTACCGGGCCAAAGACGCCGGTCGTAACTCGACCAGCGTCTCCGCCTGACGCTTACTCGGCGGCCTTGAGCGCCTCGATACGGGCCGCTTCGAATTCATCGCCCGGAACCCAGGTCGGCATCTCGTCCGCGTTGGCGATGGCGAGACCCGTCCAGTAGCCCAGCAGCGCATCCTGGATCATGCCCTCGAGGTTCCAGCTCGGATCGTACTCGTCGCTCGGCTGGTGATAGTTCACCTCGGTGTAATGATCCTGCTGCTCGCGGCCCCAGTTCGGCGGACGATCGACGAAATCGGTCCCTGTGTCGAGATACATGGCGGGCACGCCGATCTTGGCGAAACTGAACTGGTCAGATCGATAGAAATAACCCTTATCGGCGAACTGGTCCGGCTTGACGACGCGGCCCTGCTCCTCGGCAATCAGCGTGGCGATCTCGTCGATCGTCGATTTGCCGAGCCCGATATACGTCACGTCGTGCGTATGCCCCCATATATTGCCGCCGTCGTAATTGATGTTGGCGGCAATCTTACCGGCCGCGAACGTCGGGTTGGCCGCGTAATATTCTGATCCCAGCAGGCCCTGTTCCTCGGCGCCGACGAGATTGACGAGAACGGAGCGGCGCGGCGCTTCAGGCAGCGCCTTGATCGCTTTGGCGATAGCCAGCACCTGGGCGACCCCGGTCGCGTTGTCAAAAGCGCCGTTGTAGATCGCATCGCCATCCTCGCCGGGCGTGCCGATCCCGAGATGGTCGTGGTGCGCCGTGTACACGACGACCTCGTCGCTGAGTTCAGGATCGCTGCCGCGGATGAGCCCGAGCAGGTTCGCGGACTGCACGCGCTCGATGCCCACGTCCATCTCGAGAGACGTCGTGATGCCGAGCGGAACCGGCTCGAAATCGCGATTGAAGGCCGCCTCGCGCAGCGCGTCGAGATCGTGCCCGGCCATGGCGACCAGGTCCCGGGCGGCGTCCTCGGTTACCCAGCCATTGACCTGCGCCCGCGGCTCGTCGCCGGCCGGCAATTCGAACTGCGGCCCGGTCCACGATGTCTGCACGACCTGGAACGGATAACCCGCCGATGGTGACGTATGAATGATGACCGCGCCTGCCGCGCCCTGGCGTGCCGCGCTCAGGTACTTGTAGTCCCAGCGGCCATACCAGAGACGCGTTTCGCCGGCGAAGAGCTCGGGATCCCAGTCCGGGTCGTTGTTCATGATGAGCAGGACCTTGCCCTCGAGATCGGCGCTCTTGAAATCATCCCAGTCGTATTCCGGCGCCTGCATCGCGTAGCCGACGAACACGAGTTCTGCATTGTCGATAGCGACGCGCTCCTCCTGCACACCGCTGCTGACGATGAACTGGTCCCAATGCCGCAGTTCGATGGATTTGCCATGGCCTGCGAATGCCCAGGTGTCCGGTTGCTGCGCGTTGACACTCACGAGGTCGAAGGGCTGCTCCCACGTTCCGTCGGCCGCACCAGGCTCGAGGCCGATCTCCTGCATGCGCTGCGCGAGATACTTGCGCGCCATGACGTCGCCGCGTGTACCGGGCCCGCGGCCCTCGTAACGATCGTCGCTGATCTCGGCGATGATTCCGCGCATGAACGGGTCGGTTATCTCGAGGGCGGCCCGCTCGGCGACCGGATTGCCTCCGGCGACCTCGACCGCAACCGGTGACGACAGCGTCGCGGCTTCAGGCGACGCGGTGTCCGCCGTTTCATCGCTGCCACAGGCGGCGACCGCGAGGATCGATAAGGTCGTCAGTAATTTCTTCACGTTTCACTCCCGGGCTCCTGCCCGTCAAATATTTCGCCGAGAAAATTCGTCATCGCCTGCCACGAGCGGCGATCTGCGGCCGCATCGTAGACCGTTCCCATGCCGGGATCGTTGGCAGCCGGGTTCGAAAAGGCATGCAGGGTATTGCCGTAGGCGTGCAGCTGCCAGTCGGCGCCCATTGAACTCAGTTCGTCCGCCAGCGCGAGCACGCTGTCGGGCTGCGCCATCGGATCGTCCCAGCCGTGCAGCGCCAGTATGCGCGCCCGAATCGTATTGCCCGCGGTATTTCCGGGCGGCGCGAAAAGACCGTGGAAACTCACGACACCGGCGACATCCGCGCCCGTGCGCGCGAGATCGAGCACGCAGAGTCCGCCGAAGCAAAAACCGATCGCCGCGACGCGTCCCGCGTCGACTTCGGGCTGCGCACGCAGTGTGCCGAGGGCGGCGTGCATGCGGCGCTGCAGCAGCCCGCGATCATCGAGAAACGGCTGCATGAGCGCGGCGTTTTCGTCCGGGCCGCTCCCGCGGCGTCCCTTGCCGTAGAGATCGAGGGCAAGCGCAGCATAGCCCAGCCCGGCAAGCCGGTCGGCCTTGCCGTCTTCGAGGGTGCCCCTGCCGCCCCAGGCGTGCGCCACGAGCACGCCGGGACGCGCGGCGCCGCTGGCGTCGTCCCACGCAAGACGGCCCTCCAGGAGCGTTTCCCCGTCTTTGTATTCAATCACGCGATGGCGCAGGCTCACAGGCATCTCCTCCAGCGGGTCTTAAAGCCGGAGGATTATATAGCAGGACGCGCGGCCGGCTTGATAGCGTGCAGCTGCACGTCGCCGATCACGCGTTCGAGGAACGCACTCTCGCAGTAGGTGAGATAAAAATCCCAGAGGCGAATGAACTCGCCGGAATACCCCTGTGCGCGCACGTCGTCGAGTCGTCCAAGGAAGCGCTCACGCCAGTCGCGCAGGGTCCAGGCGTAGTGCAGTCCGATGTCATCGATGTTGACGGCCCGCAGATCGGTAACGCGCGTCAACGCGGACGTCATCGCAGTAATCGACGGCAGGAACCCGCCCGGGAACACGTAGCGCTTGATGAAATCGACGTTACGCCTCGCGTAATCGTAGCGTTGGTCAGCGATTGTGATCGCCTGCAACAGCATCTGCCCGTCGGGCTTCAGGAGGGACGCGCACTTGCGGAAGAACGTGTCCATGTATTCGTGCCCGACCGCCTCGATCATCTCGATCGATACGAGCTTGTCGTAGTGCCCGTCGAGATCCCGGTAATCGTCGAGCAGCAGCGTGATGCGATCGCCGAGCCCCTCGTCGTCAATGCGACGCCGGGCGTACTCATGCTGCTTGCGCGATATCGTCGTTGTCGTCACGTGGCACCCATAGTGCTTCGCAGCATGCACGGCAAAGCCGCCCCACCCGGTACCGATCTCGACGACCCGGTCCCCGGGACCGAGGTCGAGCCGCCGGCAGATGCGGTCCAGCTTGGCGACCGCCGCCTCCTCGAGCGAGGTATCCGGCGATTCGTACCAGGCGCAGGAGTACATCATCTGCGGGTCCAGCCACAGCGCATAGAACTCGTTGCCCAGATCGTAATGGGCGGCGATATTCCTGCGGCTGCCCGTGCGCGTGTTGCGATTCAGCCAGTGAAATGCCTTGCGCAGCGGTCGCGCGAGGAGCGCGGCGCCGCCTTCCATGTTTTCGAGCACGTCGCGGTTGCGCAGCAGGATCCGGTCCAGCGCGACGAGATCCGACGTTTCCCAGCCGCCGTGGATATAGGCTTCGCCGGCGCCGACGGAACCACCAAACGCGACGTCACTGTAAAATGCCGGCGACCTGACCCACAGCTTCACGGCCAATGGAAACGACGGCTCGGCACGACCGAACGTCTGGGTGCCGTCCGCGTCGACGAGCGTAATTTGTCCATGGTGCAGGTGGCGCAGCTTGTCCAGCACGATGCGTCGCGCAAGCCGGTCGAGGCGCCGCGGCCTTGCCGTCGGCTGCAGGAACTGCTCGGAGTCTATCGACAGTGTCTTCGAGTTCATTGGACCACCATGGTCTTCTTCTTATCCGGGTGCACGTACAAGGGCGTACGCTTCCACCACAGCCGCAGCGCCTGCCAGTAGATGCCGCCCAGGACCTTCAGTGTCATGAAAGGATACACCACCAGGACGCGTGCGAGCGAACGCGAGGAAATTGCCCGCCTCTCGAGCAGCAGCGACGCGCTGAACACGCGGCGGCCGTCGATGTCGTTCGCCATGAAGACCGACAGACGCTCGCCGGGATCGATGAAACTCCAGTCGTATTCGACGTTCATGGGCATGAAAGGAGAGACGTGCATTTTCTTGCTCGGCCGAAAACGCAGGGCCGCGCCCGAACCCGTGTGCTGCGCCACGGGCAGCACGTAGGTATCGCGCTCACCCCAGGGGGTGTTGTTGACCTCGGCGACGATGACCTCGAGCGTCTCGCCGTCCGGCGCATAGCAGTAGTAGAAGCTGACCGGATTGAAGCAGAAGCCGAAATAACTCAGGTTCGTCAAAAGTCGCACCGGGCCCGCCGGACGCTGGCCGGTTTCGCGCTCCGCGAGTGCCAGGATCTCGTCTTTCAGCGAGCGCGTCTCGTCGCCGAGATGATCGGAACGACGGAACCGCGCTAGGGCCGCGCGCCGCGTCGACCAGAACCAGCGGCCACGAAACACGTCGTCCAGCTCGTCGAGATCGAGGTACATCATGAACACGCGGTAACGGAAGGCGTGCTCGACGGGCTCACGGCGTCCGTGCCTAACCTGCCCTTCGTAGATACAGCTCTTCACTTTCGAGCCTCTCCTCGAAATGGGCCACGGCATCGAGGGCACTGACGACGCCATCCTCGTGGAACCCATTGCGCCAATAGGCGCCACAGTAGAAGGTGCGATCGCAATTGACGTCGCGCTGCCGACTTTGCGCTGCGATGGTCTCCAGCGTGTACATCGGGTGATCGTACTGGATGCGCCGCAGGACCTTGTCCGGGTCGATGCGACGGTCATCATTGAGCGTCACGACGTAGGTTTCCCCGGCGTCGAGACCCTGCAGGATGTTCATATTATAAGAGACGGCCACCTGGCCATGCTGCTCGGCCGGGATGAAGTAATTCCAGGCAGCCCATGCCCGGCGCCGGCGGGGCAGGACGCCGGCATCAGTGTGCAGCACGGCTTCATTGGGCTGGTACCGGATCGCACCAAGCACGCTGCGCTCGTCGGGCGTCGGATCGCGAAGCAGCGCGAGCGCCTGGTCCGAATGGCACGCCATGAAAACGTAGTCATAGGATTCGGTGCCGCCGCCGGCGCTGGTCACGCGGACGCCGCCAGGCGTTCGCGTCACCGACGTAACGGGCTCATTGAGACGAATGCGATCTGCGTGGCCTTGCGTCAGGCGGCGTACGTACTCTCGCGATCCGCCTTCGATGACATGCCATTGCGGTCGGTCCTGCAGCTGCAATAGGCCGTGATTCTTGAAGAAACGGACAAGGAAGAGTGCCGGCATGTCGAGGATACTGCCCGGCTCGGCCGACCAGATCGCGGCCGCCATGGGCACGAGATAATCGTCGACGAACTCACTGCCGTAGCCGCGCGCCGAGAGGTACTCTCCCAGCGTAAGGTGGCGGCCGAACCGCTGTATGTCCGGCGTGGCTTCGCGGAAAAACCGCAGGATGTCGCGCACCATGCGATAGAAGGACGGTCGCAACAGGTTGCGTCGCTGCGCGAACAGGCCATTCAAAGACGAGCCGTTGTATTCGAGGCGCGCGTCGGCGGAATGCACCGAGAAACTCATCTCTGTCGGTTTCCATCCCTGCCCGATCTCGTCGAGGATGCGGATGAAATTCGGGTAGGTCTTGTCGTTGAAGACGATGAAGCCGGTGTCGATGGCCAGGGTCCGGCCCGAGTCTTCGACGTCGATCGTGTTGGTGTGCCCGCCAACATAGCTGCCCGACTCGTAAACAGTAATCTCGTGCCTCTCCCGGAGTCTCCAGGCCGCAACGTTACCCGCTATGCCGGTGCCGATGATCGCAATGCGCATTCCCATTCCCCTACCAGCGCTGCGGCACGCGCTCGATCTTGCTGACGTCGTAGCCGATAGACGCGACGAACCCGATGATCTTGTCGTAGTCTTCCGCGGAGATTTCCGGCGTGCGCGCCATGATCCAGATAAAGTCGCGCTTTTGCCGCGCTATCACAGTCTGCGTGTAGTCCTCATCGAGGTAGACGATGCGGTAATCGGCCTTGATCGGCCAGATGAAGCGCATGCCCCAGAGCGCATTGGTTCCGTCGTCCCGCACGAATCCTTTCGGCGTATAGGTCTTCTTTTCGCCATCGAAGCCACCGTCGCGAAAGACGAAGGTCGTGGCGATGGTGCCGTCGTCATTCATGGCGTAACTCTCGACGGCGTTGTGCGCGCCCTTTTCGAGGAAGGTTGGAATGTTGGCGATGACATACCAGTCGCCCATGAATCGATCGAGATCGACGTAGTCTACGGTTTTCATTTCGGGCCCCTTCGAGGCACATGCGCCGAGCAGCATGGCCAGCGCCAGGATGGTGCCGGGAGCTGCGGCTTTTCGATCAGGTGAGTACATAACGGATGATCCTTCCGCCCTTGGCGACCGATTCGAGTCCAAGCCATGCGTCGTCGTCCGAATAGAACACCGTGATATCGAGGTTGCGTGCCTTGATCTGGTAGGCGGATGCCTGCACGGCCTCACCTCTTACAGTCAGTTCTTCGCGCCCGAGCGGCTGTACGTCGACAGACAGGTACTCGCCGGTCTGCGGATCGAGCAGTCGGGATTGCTCGAGGAATCTCGGGTTCCAGTACGCGAAACTCATCACGCAGCCGTCGAGCCGGTCGGCCCTGCCGTTTGCCTCGATCTTCAGACCCTGGGAGACAGCCTCGCCCGCCACGGCAAATTCTTTGCCGTTTTGCCGTGTGCTCGACTCGATGACACGCAGGCACTCGCCGTCCCACAGCTCGCGGTTCGTGTGGCGGTAGCGAAACGCATTGATGAACAGGATGCGCACGTCGAAGCTCGCCTCGCTGCGAACCTCGAGGCCGCTTTCGCGCGGCACCAGGTCGAAATGGTGATAGCCGATCGGCGAATCGTCGAGCAGCACGGCGAACTCGTAAGAACGCTGTGCCTCGCCGCTCGCCAGGGCGGTACCCGTCGCGCCGCAGAGCATTGCCAGTACAAGAAGCGTAAGTGACCTCATGCGCTCTTCACCTCCTCGTTCCCGGTGCGTCGCGGGCCCGGGAAGAATGCATTGGTGCTGCGGATATACTCGGCATAGGCCGGCCGCCTCTCGCCAATGTCTTTCTCGAGCATGGCTACGCCCGAGACGCGCAGCAGCAGGAACGACATCAGGACGGGCGCATAAACGGTCCACCACGCCCCTGCGGCGGCGGCAAACAGCCAGAATGCCCACCAGATGCAGAATTCACCGAAGTAATTCGGGTGGCGCGTGTACCGCCATAGCCCGGTGTCCAGAACCTGTCCTTCGCTGCGCTCCCGGGCTTTGAAACGGCTCAACTGCCAGTCGCCGACGGCTTCGAAGAGGAACCCAACCGCAAACAGCAGCAGCGCCGCAATGTCGACGGCGTTGAGCGTCGCGGCGGAACGGATGGCCGGCAGCAACGGGATGACGATGATCCAGGCCAGCAAGCCCTGCAGCCCGAAGACGATGTACAGGCTCTTGACGACAAAGCCCGGCTCGTTGTTTTCGCGAATCTTCTGGTATCGGTGGTCCTCCGGCTCGCCCCAGTTGCGGACCGTGATGTGCAACGACAGGCGCAATGACCACAGCAGGACACAGGCGAGCACGATTTGGGCGCGCAACGACAACTCGCCCGCGTCGAGCGCAAACATCACGGCCGCCAGCAGAAAGAACAGCGACCAGAGGCTGTCGACGAAACTGACGTCGCGGATCAGGACGCTGACGACCCAGGCCAGCGCGCCGACGAGCAGAATGGCGCCGAGAGCGACGAAATAGACGGTCATTG
This sequence comes from Woeseiaceae bacterium, assembly GCA_041602775.1. Taxonomy (GTDB): domain Bacteria; phylum Pseudomonadota; class Gammaproteobacteria; order Steroidobacterales; family Woeseiaceae; genus UBA1847. The sequence continues at coordinate 30,122 of JBFIFN010000010.1, forward strand.
CCGAACCCCCACGGGAGCGGGCTCGAAGCCGTTGAGACGGTCGGCCAGCATCACGACGACAGGCATGATCAGGCCCCAACCGACGGCGAGCGCGATAATCGCGGGCAATGGCGACTCGAACACGATGCCGCCCAGCCTGCTGCCGGCATAATACGACAAGGGTCCCGCGATGGCGCCCATCGCAGCCGCGAGCGGCAGCCGGCCCTTGAGCCAGCTCATCGACCGGTTCAGCGTCGTCGCGAACAACATCCACATCGCGATGATCCAGTACGGCGCAATGTGCGGGACGATCTGTCCTGACGGATAAGCCACCCAGCCCGTCGCGGCCAGGATGCTGTCGAACCAGGCACCGATGACGCCACAGGCGACGACGAGCCCGATTTCGAGATCGGGTCGTGCCGCCTGCCGCAAGTGCACGATAAGCACGGCAACCAGCACAGCGGGTCCGAGCCACGGCATCTCCTGCGCCGCGCCGACAACCGAGGACATCCAGCCCACTTTGAATCCGAGAATATTGATGAGTATCTGCATGTCAGTCAGCCGCCCGCCGGAAACGATAATGGGAGACGAACCACTCAGCGCCGTTCCGGTAACGGAACAGCTCCTCGCAGGCCATGAAGAACATGCGCCAGCGCATGAACCAGCGCTCCGCGTTCCCGGCACCGTAGGTGTCCTCGAGAATCGGCATAACCGCCGTCCTGTTGCGATCCATCTGCCTGAGCCATGCCCTGCAGGTCTTCGCGTAATGCTCACCGTTCCATGTCCACTGGTTCTCGACAGCCAGCTTGCGCGCGAAGCGCAAGGGCAAGGCTGCGCTCGGCATGATGCCCCCGGAAAAGAAATGGCGTGACATCCAGTCCGCCGGACCCTTGTCGATGTACTCGTAGGGCGTGGAGCGGTGCGTGAATATGTGCAGGAAGAACCTGCCGTTCGGCAGGAGCCAGTCGTGTATGCGATCGAACAGGATGCCGTAGTTCCGCATGTGTTCGAACATCTCCACGGAGACAATTCGGTCGAAACGCCGCTCCGTCGAGAAATCGTTCATATCGCAGGTCAGCACCTCGATATTTTTCAGTCCGCGCTCCTCGGCACGCGCCGCGATGTATTCGCGCTGCGAGTTGGAGTTGGAAACCGAGAGGACGCTCGCACCCGGGAAACGCTCAGCGACGAACAGCGACACCGAACCCCAGCCGCAGCCGAGGTCGAGAACCCCCATGCCGTCCTCGATGCCGGCGCGCGTAACGGTTTCCTCCAGCGCGGCCAGTTCGGACGCGTCGAGCGTGTCGACACCCTCCGGCCAGTAGCCGCAGCTGTACTTGCGGTAGCGACCCAGCACCTGATCGTAAAAAGCCGCAGGGACCTCATAGTGCTGCTCATTGGCGAGATCTGGCACGAGCGCGATGGGCGACTCGTTCATCATGCGTACGAAGTCGTTCGTCGTTTCCGACGCGGCCTCGACGTCGTCCGCGCGGATCTCGGCCAGCTTGTTGTCGAGCAGTCGCCGGATGCCACTGCGAATCACCGAGTCGGGCACGAGGCCCGATTCGGTCCAGCTGATTGCTCTCGAGGCTACGGTATTCATCACGTCTCTCCACACTTGGTGCTCGCAATATACGAAGTCGGACCGGGCCCAACAATGCAAATAAGGCTGCTGTTACACTCCCTTACAAATTGTCAGAAATTGCAGCCGGGACCGGGTCTGCTAGAATCGCGACCGTCGTCCCCGTAGCTCAGTCGGATAGAGCATCTGCCTCCTAAGCAGAGGGTCGGGAGTTCGAATCTCTCCGGGGACGCCAGCTTTTCGGGGGCCAATCGAGGGGAGCTATGGACGCACATCAACGCAATGCCGAAACGCTGTCCCGACACCGGCAGGTGCTGGTCCGAATGCTGTTCAAGGTGACGGCGTATTACCTGCTTCTGGCCGGCGCCGTCACGATTGCCGTCCTCACGATTCCCGGCTTTTCTTCGCAGCTTCCGCTAGGCGGCGTCGGCGAAATCGCCGACTACGGCTCTTCAAGCATCTATGATCTCGAGGACGCGCTGCTCAGCGCCGACGACGAGCAGATCGAGGACATCGTGACCGAGAACACGCGCGCCCGCCTGGCGCGCGGGCCTGCATGGCTGATCGAAGCGATGTCGCTTGTCTACGCGATGACCGCCACACTGCTGCTCATGCTGCCGGTATCGTGGGTGTACAAGGCGATTCACGTCGACAGCATTTACGATCACTCTATCGACACGACGACGCTGGTGTTGCCCGCCGTGGTCGCCGGCATCGTTACCGTGGTGCAGCACAGCCTGGCGCTGGCATTCAGCCTCGCCGGAATCGTCGCAGGCGTGCGTTTTCGCCGCGCCCTGAGCGACACGTTCGACACGCTGTTCATTCTCTCGTCGATCGGAGTTGGCATCGCAGCCGGCGTCAAATCGCTCGAGATTGCCGTCGTTCTCACCGTTTTCTTCAACTATGCGTCGATCGCCGTTTGCGCCTTCGGCGACGGGCTGGAGTCGCAGCACGTCGTGCGACGCAAACAGGAGCGCAAAGCGCGCAAGGCAGCCAAGGCGGCTGCGGCGGCCGAAGCCGGTCAGCCGGCCCCGAAACCCTGAGCTACTCCGGTTCGGGACTCGTCATGGCCTCGAGGCGACTGCGGCCGCGGCAGCGGTCCCTTACCTGCTCCTGGAGCAGCACCGGGTCCTCGAGCACGGCATAGAATTCCTTGATGTATTTCACGTTGCGATTGCGCGATATGCGGCTGAGCTCCGGCGTAGTGTCGAACAACGCCAGGATCTCCGCTTTCTTGTCCAGGAAATGCGCCACGGTAGCCTCCAGGACCTCGTCAGGCTGGCACAAGCCCCGGTAGAAGCGCGTGCGCACGAGCCGGATCGGCAGGTGTGACGGGGGCGACGAGTAGTCGGTATTGACGAGGCCGGACATGTCGAAGTCGTAGGGGACCGGGATGCGCTTGTCCGCCTGGCTTTCGTCGACATAGATCACCGTGTTGTGACAGCAATATTCACCCGGTGGGCCCTTCAGAACCGAGTAGTCGTGATTGGAAATCATGAACTGGAACAACTCGGCCAGCGCTGTCGCGGGTTGGTCGAGTTCGTCGAAGCGGTTCTCGGCGACGCGCGCACGATCGAGCCCGAGACGCTTGCCGATGTCCCGCTCCTCCTCGAGAACGAACGCCATGTCGGTCCATGACTTGAGCTTGTCGTCACTGTCGACGTAGCTGAGCCGAATGAGCCGCGTGCCGAAGCTCGTGTCGGTCAGCACTTCGTAGATGCGGTACGCCAGGTATTCGAGCAACAGGTTCTGCTGTGACTCGATTCCGTGCTGGCAGGGCGCGACGAGTTTCAGCTTGTCCTGCCCGCTGAACAGCGTGCCCTTGACCTCGGATTTCTTGAAATTGAGCCGCAAGGGCGGCAGTTCGCAGTAGTCGCGCCTGAAGTCGCCACGCAAACGAATCGACACCTGCAGGCGCTGTTTCTCGCCCTGCTCGTCGATGTACGACCACTGCCCCGGGAAGTAGAGGCGAACGTCCGAATGTCTCTGCGCGTACGCCTGCGAAATCGGCGCCGTCAGAACGGCCTTTAACGCCACGTGGTTCCGGAACAGCGGTTTGCGTTCAGCAGCGTCGAGCGCGCCGGCGGCCAGCAGCGCCGCGAGTATGAGGGAGCGGATCAGGGTATTCACAGGGCCGTGTTATACGGAAACCATGCGCAATTGTCATACGAAAATACCGAAGGCAAATGATTGAAAATACAGGCATAGTACGTACATGGATCTGACCGTTCGAGACGCCGGCCCCGGCGACGCGGCCGTGCTCGTCGCCTACAATTCGGCGATGGCGGCGGAAACCGAGGGCAAGACGCTGGATCCCGAACGCATCGGACCGGGCGTCGCCGGTTTGCTCGCCGACGCGAGCCGCGGCCGCTACTGGGTTGCCGAATGCCGCGGCCAGGTCGTCGGCCAGATCATGGTTACTTACGAGTGGAGCGACTGGCGCAACGGCAACCTGTGGTGGATTCAAAGCGTCTACGTCCACCCCGACTGGCGCCGCAAAGGCGTTTTCAGTGCACTGTATCGCCATGTAGAATCGCTCGCGGCAGCGCAGGCCGATGTCATCGGCCTGCGGCTGTATGTGGAGGAAAACAACCAGCGGGCGCAGCGCACCTACGCGGCGCTCGGCATGGTCAAGCCCAGTTACCTGGTCATGGAGGCCCTGTTCGAGGACAGGCAGGCCAGCGAGGAGAAGTGAGATGCTGCAAGTCGGTTCGAAGGCACCGGAGTTCATTCTGGCCAATGACGAGGGAGGCGAAACCTCGCTGAGCGACCTGTTGAAGGACGGGCCCCTGATCCTGTATTTCTACCCGGCCGACTTTACCCCGGGCTGCACGAAGGAAGCCTGTTCGATTCGCGACATCCACAGCGATATCCAGTCGGTCGGGCTGCGCGTCGCCGGCGTGAGCCCCCAGGACGTGGAGAGCCACCAGAAGTTCCGGGACGAATACGACCTGCCCTTCACGCTGCTCAGCGACCCCGACAAGGTCGCTATCGAGATGTACGACGTCGACGGACCGTTTGGCGTCGGAGTACGGCGCGCCACGTTCCTGATCAGCCAGGATCGCGTGATCAAGGACGCGGTCATGGCCGACGTCCGCATCGGTCGCCACCAGGAGTTCATCGAAAAAGCCGTCGCCCTGCGCGAGGCGGCCGGCAAAACGCGCTGACCGAGAGCTTACTCGCCCTGCACCGTAATCACGACGCGGCGCACGTGCGGCGCCCTGCGATGCTCCCAGAGGTAGACTCCCTGCCAGGTGCCCAGCGCACAGCGGCCGTCACGAACCGGGATGTTGAGATCCGACTGCGTCAGGATGCTGCGCACGTGGGCGGGCATGTCGTCCGGTCCCTCGGCCGTGTGCGTGAACATCGGATCGCCGTCCGGCACGTAGTGCGCCATGAAGGACTCGAGATCGTGTCGCACCGCGGGATCCGCGTTTTCGCAAAGCAGCATGGATGCGCTGGTGTGGGTTATGAACAGGTGGCACAGCCCCGTACGAACGCCGGACGCGCGCACGGCGTCCTGGACGTCGTGCGTGAAATCGTAGGTTCCCCGTCCCTGCGTATCGATCCGGATTTCCGATTGCGCGATCAAGGCCGGTAAGGCTCGCCGTAACGCAGGCGGATCGTCTTGGTCTTGCCGAACCAGGGTATCGAGACGATGTAGATATTGTCGTACTCGTCCTCGGCAATCGGCGGCACACGCTTGCTGGCGCCCATGTTGCCGATCAGCGCTGGCAGCGTGTTGCTGTGGCCGACGACGAGAATGATCTTGCCCTTGTGCGCCTTGACGATGTGCTCCATGATCGCCTCGGTGTCGTCGGCGTCGTAGCTGTGCAGCGGCAGGTCGAGCGTCTCGGCGATCGGGCGCGCCGTTTCCTCGGTGCGCCGGTAAGGCGTCGAATACACGGCATCGATACCCGCGATGACATCGGCGTCCACGAGCTGGCGGGTCAGTTCGGCCACGCGCCGTTCACCTGCGGGACTGAGACCGGGATCGTCGGCGGGCTCCGCAGCCTTCTCCGCGTGACGCACGAAGATCACGGTGGTCGTCGCCTGTGATTCGAAAAACCAGGCCAGGCCGACCGCAATGGCCGTGTAGATGATGATGACCTGTATGCGACGCCGGCGACGCCGACGCCGGCGTTGGATATCGGACTCTGGTTTGCGCATGGAGTGCGACTTTACGGCTTTTCGTCGCCTTTGACCACGTGATATTCGCCCTCGATCACGTGAAGTCGGCCGCTGCCCGGCGGTGGCGGCTGCTTGTCCATCTTGCGTCGCAGTTTGCGGTTGAACCACCACACGCGCAGGCTGACGATCGCCCCGAGGACGAGGACGACGCTCGCGAGGACGAGGAAGGCGAAAAAGCCGAGGACGATCGAGGCCCCGATGACCAGCGCGCCAACGACCACCACGAGCGCATTCGCGATCGGGTTACCGACCGGGATTCCGCGATTGAATGACGTTTGTTTCATTCCTGCCTTGAGTAGAAGCCCTCGAACCACGGCGACCAGGTTTCGCCACCGTCCGACGACTGTTCGAAGTATTGTCGCACACGACCGTCCTCGAGTGGCGTCCAGAGCCCGCGAAACGGCGCGGTTGTATTCGTCGACACGTAGTGGATCTGGCCGACCAGCCGCATGCCCTCTTCGGTCATGCCGCCGCGAATGTGAATCTGGCTGCCGCCCTCCGCGTGCCAGACCTGCACCCACTCACCCGTCGCACGATCGAGGTAGTTGATGCTCATGCCCGTGCCGCCCGATACGCTGGTCCAGTTCTCGACCAGAACGCAGCCGCGCTCGGCGCGGCGGATGGTGTTGGTCCCGGCCAGAGCGCCCGCGGGCCCGTGCACCACCCAGTCACCAACCCAGAAGTCGAATGCGCGGAACGCCGCGTCGTGCTCGCAGGGATAGGCTCTCGCCGACATGTCCGCGACGAGCCGATCGTAAGATCCGTCGCCCGCCAGCGTGTTCAATATGGGGTCTGAAGTAACAAAGGCAACCGCGGTGAAACCGGTTCCGGCGAGCGCCTCCAGCTCAGCGACCGCTGCGCGGCGGTCGCCGACCAGCGTCAGCAGCCGCGCACGTTCGAAGCTGATGCGCACCGGTGCGTAGCCGCCGGCCGAGGCCCGTTCCAGAGCCTCCATGGCCTCGTCGAGCGCGCCGGCCTCGCGCGCTTCCTGCGCTGCCGCGAACCACCCGGCCGCGCTATCGGGGTCCTGCGCATGGACCGATGAGGCAGACATTAAAATGAATAAAAACAATATTTTATTGAATTTTTTTAAAATCATTATTACTTCGCGTCCTGGCCTGCTTACCGATCTCAGACCCCGGATCCTGCGCGAGGTTCGGCCGCCCGGCAAGGCTGGGCCGCGGCTCTCTTGAATCCCCTTGTCGTAGCAAGCACAATGCGCAGCCGCACCGGCACCGGAGAGGTGGCAGAGCGGTTGAATGCACTGGTCTTGAAAACCAGCAAGGGTTGATAGCCCTTCGTGGGTTCGAATCCCACCCTCTCCGCCACTCGTAACGCCCGCCGAGAGGAGGCGCACATGTCCACGATCCTTGTCACCGGCTGCAATCGCGGCATCGGACTGGAACTCGTACGCCAGCTGCAGCACCGTGGCGACACGCTGATCGCAGTGTGCCGCAACAAGAGCCAGGCCCTCGAAGCCACGGGCGCCCGCATCATCGAAGGCATCGACGTCGCCGACGGCGATGCCGTCAGGCAGCTGCGCGAGGCGGTCGGCGGCACGCCGATCGACATCCTCATCAACAACGCCGGCATCCTGCGCCGCGATACGTTCGGCTCGCTCGACTACGATCAGATGCTCGACCAGTACCGTGTCAACACCCTGGGACCTCTGCGGGTGACCGAAGCGCTGGCCGCCAATCTGCACGAGGGTTCGAAGGTCGCCATTGTCACGAGCCGGGTCGGCTCGATCGAGGACAACGGCTCCGGCGGCAACTGGGGATATCGCGCGTCGAAGACGGCCGTCAACATGATCGGCAAGAACCTCGTGCATGAATTCACGCCGCGCGGCATCGCCGTCGCGCTGTTGCACCCTGGCCTCGTGGCCACCGACATGACGCACGGGACGGGCATTCCGCCCGCGGAGGCGGCGAGCGGCCTGATCGACCGCATCGACGCGCTGAACCTCGAAAACACGGGCACTTTCTGGCACGCGGACGGTCAAGTATTGCCGTGGTAGTGCTAGAATTGGTCTATTCAAACCGACAGGAGTATCGCGAATGCAGGACAACCTGAATTATGCGGCGGCGGTGCAGACGCAGTCTGCCGAAGCCCGTTCGGAGTTCATCTGGAAGACCTACGCGCACGTCGTCGGCGCGATCCTCACGTTTGCGGCAATTTCCGCGTACCTGATGACGTCCGGCGTGTCGGCGCGCCTGTTTCCGATCGTTACGGCGAACTGGCTGCTGACGCTCGGCGCATTCATGCTCGTCAGCTGGGGTGCGTCTCACGTGGCGCACCGCCTGGAATCCAAGCCTGCCCAGTACGCGGCTTTTGCCGTGTTCGTGTTCGCCGAGGCCCTGATCTTCTCGCCGTTGCTGCTGATGGCTTCCCTGATGAAGCCCGGCATCATCGACAATGCGGCGGCCGTCACGGTCATGGGCAGCGTCGGCCTGATCGCCGTCGCCATGATCACGCGCAAGGATTTTTCCTTCCTGCGCGGCATCCTGGTCTGGGGCGGTATCCTCGCGCTGGTTGCCATCGTGTCGTCGATCCTGTTCGGCTGGCAGCTTGGCACCTGGTTCTCGCTCGGCATGATCGGCTTTGCCGGCGCGGCCGTTCTTTACGACACGTCGAACATCATGCACCACTACCCGCAGGACAAGTACGTGGCCGCCGCGATGGGGCTGTTTGCCTCCATTGCGCTGATGTTCTGGTACGTCCTGCAGTTCTTCATGAGCCGCGACTAGGCAGACCACTGGTCTTTGGACCGAGGAAGGGCCCGCTCGTCGGGCCCTTTTTCTTTCAGGCCTCGATAAGCTCGAGCCCGCCCATGTAAGGCTGCAGGACCTCGGGAATGCGAATGCTGCCGTCCTCCTGCTGGTAGTTTTCCATCACGGCGATTAATGCGCGACCCGCCGCGACGCCGGAGCCGTTGAGCGTGTGGATCAGCTCGGGCTTGCCCGTCTCTGGATTGCGACGTCGCGCCTTCATGCGCCGCGCCTGGAAATCGTTGTAGTTGCTGCAGGACGAAATCTCGCGATACCGGCCCTGTCCCGGCAGCCAGACCTCGATGTCGTAGGTCTTGGCCGAGCCGAAACCGATATCGCCCGAGCACAGGATCACGACGCGATACGGGAGTTGGAGCCGCTGCAGTATGACCTCGGCATGGCCCGTCAGCTCGTCGAGCGCATCCATCGACGCGTCAGGCGCCACGAACTGCACGAGCTCGACCTTCTCGAACTGGTGCTGGCGAATCATGCCGCGCGTGTCCTGCCCGTGGGAGCCGGCCTCCGACCGGAAACACGGCGTGTGCGCGACGTAACGCATCGGCAGCGCGTCCGGCTCGAAGATCACGTCCGACGCCAGGTTGGTGACCGGCACTTCGGCCGTGGGGATCAGGTAGAACGGCGTCTCGTCGATCGTCTTGAACTGGTCCTCCTCGAACTTCGGCAGCTGCCCGGTGCCGAACAGTGCCGGAGACCTGACGAGGTAAGGCACGTAGGTCTCGGTATAGTCGTGTTCCTGCGTGTGCGTATCGAGCATGAACTGGATCAATGCCCGCTGCAGCCTCGCCAGCGCTCCTTTCATGACCGTGAACCGCGCCCCCGAGATCTTCGCGGCCGCGTCGAAATCGAGTTGCCCCAGCTTCTCGCCGAGCTCGATATGATCGCGCGCCTCGAATCCCAGATCGGCCGGCGATCCCCAGGTGCGTACCTCGGTGTTGTCCTCTTCGCTGTTGCCCGTGGGCACATCGTCGGACAGCAGGTTCGGCAGCCCGGACTCGATGTCACGCAGCGTCGACTGCAGATCGTGCAGTGCTGCCTGGCGCGCCTCGAGCCGGTCTCCGAGGTCCTTCACGGCGGCCAGCAGCGGCTCGATGTCCTCGCCCTGCGCCTTGGCCTTGCCGATCCGTTTGGCGCTCGCATTGCGTTCGCCCTGCAATGCTTCGGTCTCGACCTGCAGCGCTTTGCGCTGCTCCTCGAGCGCGAGGTAGCCGTCGGCATCGAACTCGAAGCCGCGGCGAGCGAGGTTGGCAGCGACGTCAGCCGCCGACTGACGAAGAAGTTTCGGATCGATCATCGGTCTTGTTTCCTTTCCCGCGCGCGACGTGCGATGTCCTCGAGCTTCTCCTTGATGCGTATCTCGAGTCCGCGCGCGACCGGATGATAATACCTTGCCGGGCTCATGTCCTCGGGAAAGTAGTTCTCGCCCACTGCGACGGCATCCTCCTCGTCGTGTGCGTAGCGGTATCCATCGCCATAGCCGAGGCCCTTCATGAGGCGCGTCGGCGCGTTGCGCAGGTGCATCGGCACCTCGAGCGAGCCCTTGTCGCGGGCGTCCCTGTTCGCCGCCTTGAAGGCCGTGTAGACGGCGTTGCTCTTCGGCGCACAGGCCAGGTACACAACGGCCTGGCCGATGGCCAGTTCACCTTCGGGACTGCCGAGGCGCTCGTAAACGGCCCATGCATCGAGGGCGAGCGCCAGTGCGCGCGGATCGGCATTGCCGATGTCCTCGGACGCGACGCGGATCAGGCGCCGGGCGACATACAGCGGGTCGCAGCCGCCATCGAGCATGCGCGCCAGCCAGTAAAGCGCAGCGTCCGGGTCGGTGCCCCGAATCGATTTGTGCAGGGCCGATACCTGGTCGTAGAAATACTCGCCCTGTTTGTCGAAGCGACGCCGGCCGCCGGAGGCAACTTCCTCGACCGTCCGGTCGGCAATGCGTTCGTCTTCGGTGAGGTCCGCCGCCAGTTCGAGCAGGTTCAGCGCGCGGCGCGCGTCGCCGTCCGCGGCGGCCGCGATCGTCCCGAGGGCCTCGTCACTGATCGCGAAACGACCGCCCAGCCCTCTTTCCTCGTCGCGCAGCGCGCGTTGCAGCACTGCGATCAGGTCGTCCTCCGACAACGACTTCAGAACGTAAACCCGAGCGCGGGAGAGCAGCGCGTTGTTGAGTTCGAAAGACGGATTCTCGGTCGTCGCACCGACAAAGGTCAGCGTGCCATCCTCGACATAGGGCAGGAAAGCATCCTGTTGCGCCTTGTTGAATCGGTGCACTTCATCGAGGAACAGGACGGTGCCGCGATTGCTCATCTGGCGGTGTTTTTCGGCCTCGGAAACGGCGTTGCGAATATCCCTGACGCCGGCCATGACTGCGGATAAAGCGATGAAATGCGACTCGGTCGTCCGCGCAATGAGGCGCGCCAGCGTCGTCTTGCCCGTGCCGGGCGGACCCCAGAAAATCATCGAGTGCGCCCGGCCCTGCGCGATTGCTCTGAGTAAGGGTTTACCCTCGTCAAGCAGGTGGCGCTGACCCGCGAACTCGTCGAGCGATGTCGGCCGCATGCGGTCCGCCAGCGGCCGGTCTGCGGCGTTGTCGGCAATGGTAGAAAACAGGTCGGTCAAGGTGCGCTTCGTCTCGAGTACCAGGCTTCAAGGCGCAGACCCCATCCGCCCAGGCCTGCCGCGGCAATTGCCATGCCAATCAGTATACCCAGCGTGTTTGCGCCGACGTCGCTCCAGTCCGCCATGCGGTAACTGATGAGCCGCTGGCAACCCTCGAGCAGGAGACCGAACAGGACCAGCCCGAACGCCATACGGCCCCACTCACGCTGCTCGACGAGCCCCGAGAACCACACGGTGAGGCCGATAAACGTGAACCCGTGCAGCCACTTGTCGGCGTGCTCGAACCAGGACAGCGCCTCCGCTTTCGTATCGAACCACCAGGTCGGCGCCAGGGCCGCCGTCAGGACGGACAACAGGAGGCCAGCGCTCAGGACACGCCACAGGCGCGCGTGCTGCAGCGGCAGCATCAGGGCGGGTCTGCAGCGACCGGAGTTCCCACGAGGTCGGCATCCTCGGGCATTTCGAACACGAAACGGGCCGCATCGATCGGCTCATTCGTGCGTACGTCACGGAGGGCGACAAACGTGGTCTGCTCGAGATTGTCGAAGAACACCATGCGCGTCAGCATGCCGGCTTCGAAGCCGAGTTCCATGCGCTCGAAACCGCTGCTCGTGTCCACGGGAATCATGCGGACCCAGGTGGTGCCCTCCTCGACGCTCGATCCGTCGAACCGGAACTGGGACAGCGCGTCCTCTGCACCGCCGAGCAACAGCGCCGGCGTGTTGGCGAGTGCGTCGGCCTGCGGTTTGACCGTGACCTGCATGAGATCGAGATCGTAGCTCCAGATGTTGTACCCGTCGGCGACGAGCCATTGCTCATAGGGCTCCTCGTACGACCAGCGGAACTTACCCGGACGTTCGATCTCGAGAGTACCGGTCGAGCGCTCTACGACCTCACCCGCGGCATCGATAAGCGCCTGCTCGAAGCGCGCCTCCAGCGTGACGACGTCATTGACAAAGCCATTGACCAGCGACTCACCGACGTCCGACGCGCCGGCCCGGGTCCCCGCGGCCACGAGTATGAGTGCCGCCAGAATGTAATTGCTTGCTCGAATCACGCGATAGTCCTTGCGCCTTGTCCCTGTTAAACGCTGCGCGTCAGTCCTCCACCGCGGTCTTGGGCACGAGGATTTCGCGCGTTCCATTCGGCTGCAGCGGCCCCACGAGGCCCGCCGCCTCCATCGACTCGACCATGCGCGCCGCGCGGTTGTAGCCGATCTTGAGACGCCGCTGAACGCCTGAAATCGACGCTTTGCGAGTCTCCATGACGACCTGGACGGCCTGGTCGTAGAGCGGATCCTGCTCGGCATCCGCACTGTCGGGCGCAGGCTTGTCGATTCCGGCCAGTCCTGGAGTTGGACTCGACGGGCCCTCGAGAATTTCATCGATATAGCGAGGCAGGCCCGATTTCTTGAGATGGCGCACGACCGCGTGAACCTCGTTATCGGCGACGAAAGCGCCGTGCACGCGGATCGGCAGCGACGTGCCCGGCGGCAGGTACAGCATGTCACCATGGCCGAGCAGGTTTTCGGCGCCCTGCTGGTCCAGAATGGTGCGCGAATCCACTCTCGCCGATACCTGGAATGCAATACGTGTCGGCACGTTCGCCTTGATCAGCCCCGTGATGACATCGACCGACGGTCTTTGCGTCGCGAGGATCATGTGGATGCCCGAAGCTCGCGCTTTTTGCGCCAGGCGAGCGATCAGCTCCTCGACCTTCTTGCCGACGATCATCATCATGTCGGCCAGCTCGTCGATGACGACGACGATGTAAGGCAACGGCGTCAGCGTTGGGTGTTCGATCGGCTTGTCCTCGTCGAACAAATCGGGCGGCTGGAAGGTCGGGTCCTTCAACGGCGCGCCCGCGGCGATCGCCTCGCGAACCTTGCGGTTGTAGCCCCCGATGTTGCGCACGCCGAGCGAGGCCATGAGCGCGTAGCGCCGGTCCATTTCCGCAACGCACCAGCGCAGCGCATTGGACGCTTCCTTCATGTCCGTCACGACCGGCGCGAGCAGGTGCGGTATCCCCTCGTAGACCGACAGTTCGAGCATCTTCGGATCGACCATGATCATGCGCACCTGCTCGGGCTGCGTCTTGTAGAGGATGCTCAGCACCATCGCGTTGATGCCCACCGACTTGCCCGATCCCGTCGTGCCCGCAATGAGGAGATGCGGCATGCGTGCGAGATCGGCGACGACGGAATTGCCGCCGATGTCCTTGCCGAGCGCCAGCGTCAGGGGCGACTTCATTTCGTCATAGGCGCGCGACTTGAGGATTTCGCCGAGCGTGACGAGCTGGCGGTTCTCGTTGGGAATTTCGAGGCCGACGAAGGACTTGCCCGGGATGACCTCGACGATGCGCACGCTGACGACCGACAGGGAGCGCGCGAGATCCTTGGACAGGTTGGCGATCTGGCTGACCTTGACGCCCGGCGCCGGGTCGAGTTCGAAGCGCGTAATGACAGGGCCGGGCGATACTGACTTGACCTCGACCTCGATTCCGAAGTCACGCAGCTTGAGTTCGACGAGGCGGGACATCGCCTCGAGCGAGTCTTTCGCATAGCCCTGTTTCTGTTCGGGCGGATCGTCGAGCAGTGACAGCGGCGGAAGTTCACCCGCCTGGGCCGGCTCGAACAGCGGGACCTGGCGCTCCTTCTCGGCGCGCGCGCTGGTTTCCAGCGTCGGCAGCGTCGGTTCGATGCGCGGCTTGGGGCGTGTGGCTTTCAGCAGCTTCTCGACCTTGACGACGTCCTGGCGTTCGGCCGCCTTGCGCCGGCCCTCAGCCCTGTCGCGCAATTCGCCGTACTTGATGACCGCTTTCTCGTACGCCACGAGGCACCCATGGCCGATCCGGTCCATGACGCTGATCCACGAAATGCCGAGAAACAGCGACAGTGAGGCGACCCAGAGACAAAACAGCAGGGTGCTGGCGCCGAGCAATTTCATGACGCCCTCGAGGCTGCCGCCCACGGCGTTGCCGATGATGCCGCCTGCCGTGTTCGTGAACCCGGCCGGCGAGAAATGCAAAGCGCTGAGCGCGCAGCTCGTGATCAACGTCGCGACGAAACCGCCGAGCCGCAGGCCGTAGTCGAGCTTGGTCAGCTCGATCTGCGTCTTCTGCTCGCGGTACAGCATCCAACCGAGGTAGAACACCATGAGCGTGAACAGGTAGGCCGGTCGGCCGAAGAATGTGAACAACAGGTCGGCAACGTAGGCGCCGACACGCCCCACCCCGTTGCGCACGGTCGCGTCGCTCGTCGCGTGGCTGAAGCCGGGGTCGGCCGGGTCGTAGGTAAATAACGCATACCACAGGATCAGCGCCAGCGCGCCGAAAACGTACAACGCGCCTTCGCGCAGGGCCCGGTGGACCTGCGACGACAGCCGCGATTGCGGCTGGCTGGCTTTCGCGGCTCTTGCCATAAAGAAACGGTTTTTCCTACACTTTGCCCAAGGTCGTTCCGACCCGCATAAAGCTTGCCCGCATCGTAGCCCTTGAAATTAGCCGGGTAAGTCGCATTTCAAGGCCTTCTGCGGGCGCTTTTGCACGTCTATGACGTAACGGACAAAGTATACATGAGTGACACAAAACATTGCCGGGTTCTGATCCTGGGTTCCGGGCCCGCCGGCTACGCGGCAGCCGTCTACGCAGCTCGCGCCAACCTCGATCCGGTCCTGGTCACCGGCATCGAGCAGGGCGGTCAGCTCATGACGACGACCGACGTCGATAACTGGCCGGGCGACGTCGAAGGCCTGCAGGGTCCCGAACTCATGGACCGCATGCTGCGTCACGCACAGCGTTTCGACACCGAGATCGTCAACGACCATATTCACAAGGCCGACCTGTCGCAGCGTCCGTTTCGTCTCGACGGCGACTACGGCAGCTACACCTGCGACGCATTGATCATCGCGACGGGCGCCACAGCCATGTACCTGGGCCTGGAGTCGGAGGAAGCCTACAAGGGCCGCGGCGTGTCGGCCTGTGCGACCTGCGACGGCTTTTTCTATCGCGGCAAACCGGTCGCAGTCATCGGCGGCGGCAACACGGCCGTCGAAGAGGCGCTGTACCTCAGCAACATCGCCTCGAAAGTGACGCTCGTGCACCGGCGTGACGAACTGCGTGCCGAAAAGATCCTGCAAAAGCACCTGTTCGAAAGGGAAGCCGAGGGCAAGGTCGAGATCAAGTGGGACCACGTTCTGGACGAGGTGCTGGGGGACGACTCGGGCGTGACAGGCATGCGGATTCGCAGCACGAAGGACACGTCGGTGACGAGCGACGAATCGCTCGACGGCATCTTCATCGCGATCGGCCACAAGCCGAATACGAGCCTGTTCGACGGGCAACTGGACATGAAGAACGGCTACATCATCGTCAAGTCGGGTATCGAGGGCGACGCAACCGCAACGAGCTTGCCCGGCGTGTTCGCGGCGGGAGACGTCGCCGACCAGGTGTACCGGCAGGCCATCACTTCGGCCGGCGCCGGCTGCATGGCGGCGCTGGATGCCGAGAAATACATCGACGCGCTGGAATCGGCCAAGCCGGCGGATGACGCGGCCGCCTGAACCCACGGTGCCCGGTTGAAGGCCACCGTAAACGACAGCATTGCCGCGATCGACGGCGCGGACTGGAATGCGCTGGTCGGCCCCGACTATCCCTTCCTGCGGCACGAATTCCTCGAACTGGCGGAGACCACGGGCAGCGTGTCGCCGGATGCGGGCTGGACGCCGCGGCACCTGGCCCTTTACGAAGGATCGACCCTGCGCGCGGCCATGCCGCTGTATGAAAAGAGCCACTCCTGGGGCGAGTTCGTCTTCGACTGGGCCTGGGCCCAGGCCTACCAGCAGGCAGGCATCGCCTATTACCCGAAGCTCGTTGCCGCGATTCCGTTCACGCCGGCGCCCAGTACGCGGCTCCTGCGCGCAGCGCCCGACGACGACGAGGCCGTCGCTCTGCTGCTCGAGACCGCCACCGGGCTGGCTGCGGAAACAGGCTGCTCGTCCGTTCACGTCCTGTTCCCGACGCCTGCCGAGCTGCCGCTGCTCGAGCGCCACGGGCTCCTGATCCGCAAGGACTGCCAGTTTCACTGGCACAACCGTGGCTATGCAACCTTCGACGATTTTCTCGCCACCTTCACGTCCGCGAAGCGCAAGAAAGCGCGGCGCGACCGGCGCCGTGTCGCCGAGGCAGGCATTCGATTTCGTCGCCTGCACGGGCGAGAGATGAGCCGCGACGACTGGTCGGTCGTCTACGGCCTCATCGCGCGTACGTTCATGCTGCGCGGCTCCCTGCCCTACTTCAACCAGGCCTTTTTCGAGGGGCTCGGCCGACGCCTGGGCGGCAACGTCCTCGTTATCCAGGCCGAAAAGGATGACCAGCCGATTGCCGCCGCGGTGTTCTACGAGAGCGACAAGGCACTGTTCGGCCGCTACTGGGGCAGCGACGGGCACTACGATGCCCTGCACTTCGAAACCTGCTACTACCAGGGCATCGACTACTGCATCGAGACGGGCAAGGCCCTGTTCGAGCCCGGAACCCAGGGCGAGCACAAGCTTGCCCGCGGCTTTTCCCCGGTCACTACGTGGTCTGCGCACTGGCTCGCGCACCCGGAATTCGCCGGGGCCATCGAGCGTTACCTCGACGAGGAGGGGCGCCATATCGAGCGTTACATCGACGCCGTCGACGCGCATACGCCCTACAAGGCAGGGAAGGATGACTAACGGCCGGGTTGCCTGGATCGCGGCAGACGATCCGCCCGACGGTTTCCCGCCCGTCACGCAGGCACTGCGCGAGCCCGACGGCCTGCTGGCCGCGGGCGGGGACCTCGGGACGCCGCGCCTCCTGGCCGCATACCGACGCGGCATATTTCCGTGGTACGAGGAGGGGCAGCCGCTCCTCTGGTGGTCGCCCGACCCGCGCTGCGTCTTCCGCGCCGGCGACCTGCACATTTCGCGGCGACTGCGCCAGGCCATTCGCCGCTCGGCGCTCGAGGTGCGCACGAACACGGCGTTTGCCGAAGTGATTCGGGCCTGCGCCGGCCCGCGGCGCTTCCAGCGCGGCACGTGGATCACGCGCGACATACGCCATGCGTTCGAGCGTCTGCATGCCGAGGGCTGGGCCCATTCGATCGAGGTCTGGTCCGGCGAGCGTCTGGCCGGCGGCCTCTACGGGCTGGCCATCGGGCGCGCTTTCTTCGGAGAATCCATGTTCAGCAGAGAGACCAACGCGTCCAAGTTCGCGCTGCTGTACATGGATCGCCTGCTCCGCGACGGCACGTTCGGCGTGCTCGATTGCCAGGTGCGGTCGAACCACCTGCTCAGCTTGGGGGCGGAGACGCTGTCGCGCTCGAACTTCATCGCCCTGCTCGACGATCTGTGCGAACCCGCGACGGCCTTCAGCCACTGGCCCGGCGTCCCCGCCGGGGTTTCGGAGCTCTTGCTCCGCTGAACGCACGGTTCTCACGAATTGCAATGACGGGGCTGTTTCTGCACAATTCGCGCTCCTTTGGGACCTAGAGGATAGAAAAACCCTTGGCTAAAGAAGAAGCCATTCAAATGGAAGGCGTCGTCACGGAGACGTTGCCCAACACGACCTTTCGAGTCGAACTCGAGAACGGCCATGTCGTGACGGCGCACATCTCCGGCAAGATGCGCAAGAACTACATCCGGATTCTCACGGGCGACAAGGTCACCGTGGAACTCACGCCCTACGACCTCTCAAAGGGCCGTATCGTCTACCGCGGCCGCTGATCCTCCAGCAGACCCCGACTTTTCAGTCCGACAGGTGCTCGAGTTCCTTTAGCACCGGCTCCGACACCAGCCTGAGTTCGCCGTCGTCGTCGACGGTAATGCGAACATGCCCGCCCTTCTCGAGGCTGCCGAAGAGCAGTTCCTCGGCGAGCGGGCGTTTGATGTGTTCCTGGATGATGCGCGCCATCGGTCTGGCGCCCATCTTGGGATCGTAGCCGCGCTCGGCAATCCAGGCGCGCGCCTCGTCGTCGAGTTCGAGCGTCACGGCGTTGCTGCCGAGCTTCGCTTCGAGTTCCACGACGAGCTTGTCGACGACCCGCATGATCGAATCCATTTCGAGCGGTGCGAACTGGATGATTGCATCGAGGCGGTTGCGGAATTCCGGCGAAAACGACTTCTTGATGATCTCGAGGCCGTCCGCCGTGTGATCCTGCTGCGTGAAACCGATCGACGCACGGCTCATTTCCTGGGCACCGGCGTTTGTCGTCATGACGAGGATGACGTTGCGGAAATCGGCTTTGCGGCCATTGTTGTCGGTCAGCGTACCGTGATCCATGACCTGCAGCAGCAGGTTGAAGACCTCGGGATGCGCCTTCTCGATCTCGTCGAGCAGCACGACCGCGTGCGGGTTCTTGCTGACCGCTTCGGTCAGCAGTCCGCCCTGGTCGAAGCCGACGTAGCCGGGCGGCGCACCAATCAGCCGTGAAACCGTGTGCCGCTCCATGTACTCGGACATGTCGAAGCGGATCAGCTCGACGCCCATGAGCATGGCGAGCTGCCGCGTCACTTCGGTCTTGCCGACACCGGTCGGGCCCGCGAACAGGAAGGCACCGATCGGCTTGTCCTCCTCGCGCAGGCCGGAACGCGACATCTTGATCGCGCCGCCCAGGGCCTCGATCGCCCGGTCCTGGCCGAAAATCGTCAGTTTCAGGTCGCGCTCGAGCGTCCGCAGTGCATCCTTGTCCGACGCCGAGACGCTCTTGGCCGGTATCCGGGCCATCTTGGCCACGATGTTCTCGACCATCTCGACGGTCACGGTGTCGCCGCGCTCGGCAACGGGAATCAAGCGCAGGTTGGCGCCCGCTTCGTCCATGACGTCGATGGCCTTGTCCGGCAGATGGCGGTCATTGATGTGCCTCGCCGACAGCTCGACGGCGGCCTCGAGGGCCTCGGGCTCGTAGCGGATGCCGTGGTGCTCCTCGAATCGCGATTTGAGGCCGTTGAGAATCGCCACGGTCTCGGGAATCGTCGGCTCAGGTACATCTATTTTCTGGAAACGTCGTGCAAGTGCATGATCTTTCTCAAAAACTCCCCGGTATTCCGAGTAGGTCGTCGAGCCGATGCAGCGTATCTCGCCGTTGGCCAGCACGGGCTTGATCAGATTGCTCGCGTCCATGACTCCGCCGGAGGCGGCGCCCGCGCCGATCACCGTGTGAATCTCGTCGATAAACAGGATGGCGCCCGGGTCGTCGCGGACTTCGGCGATGACACCCTTGAGGCGCTTCTCGAAGTCGCCACGGTATTTCGTCCCCGCGATCAGCGTGCCCATGTCGAGCGCGTAGATGGTGCTGTCGCGCAGCACCTCGGGAACGCGTTCCTCGACGATCATGCGCGCCAGCCCCTCGGCGAGCGCCGTCTTGCCGACCCCGGCCTCGCCGACGTACAGCGGATTGTTCTTGCGCCGCCGGCACAGGATCTGCACGGTTCGCTCGATCTCCACCTCGCGGCCGATGAGCGGGTCGATCTTGCCTTCGACGGCTCGCTGGTTGAGGTTCGTCGCGTACTGCTCGAGCGGCGAGGCTTCGACTTCTCCCTCCGCCTCGGTCCGTGTTTCGCCCTCCTCGGCGCCGTCGCCCGGCATCTGGGGCAGGCCGTGGGAAATGTAGTTGATGACATCGAGCCGCGTAATGTCCTGCAGGCCCAGGAAATAGACGGCCTGCGACTGCTTTTCGCTGAAGATGGCCACGAGTACGTTGCTCCCCGTCACCTCTTTCTTGCCGCTCGACTGGACGTGGAACACGGCGCGCTGCAGCACACGCTGAAACCCGAGCGTCGGTTGCACGTCGGTCTCGTCATCGTCGCCTAGGAGAGGGGTTTGCTCGTCGATACACTCGACCAGCTGGCGGCGCAGCTCCGTGACGTTCGCGTTGCAGGCCTTGAGAATCTCGTTGACCTTCGGGATGTCGAGCAAGGCGAGCAGCAGGTGCTCGACGGTCATGAATTCATGACGGCGCTCGCGGGCTCGCTGAAAAGCCTCGTTCAGACAAAATTCGAGCTCACTGCTCAACATGCGCTATGACTCCTCCATCGTGCACAGCAACGGGTGCTGGTGCTGCCTGGCGATACTCATGACCTGTGCGACCTTGGTCTCGGCAATTTCGAAATTGAAGACGCCGCAGACTCCTTTTCCCTTGGTGTGCACCTCGAGCATGACCTGGGTCGCGCGCGTCCGCTCCATCCCGAAGACGGACTCGAGGATGTCCACGACGAACTCCATCGGCGTGTAATCGTCGTTGATGAGCACGACGCGGTAGAGCGGCGGCTGTTTGACCTTCGGCTGCGCCTCCTCGACGGCGAGGTCGTGGCTGTCCTTGTGCTCTGTTTGTCTCGGCTGGTCACTCATAGTCGAAAACGGGATATACGGTCGAATCGGCGATTATCAACGTCACGGGCAATATTGCCCGGGAACGCGGTCAACATCCTGCCGCCCCCATTATATATGGCCCGTTCCCCGGGCCGTTATATTATTGCCAAATATAGAAATTACGGGCATTTGCGGCTTGTGAGTGCCGTGGCTGAACCCGTATCATCGGGGCGCTGCGTTTTAAGGACGAGCAGCCACGCGAAGCAGCCCGGCAGGACATGATCAACAAAACCAACTGGACGGATTTCTCGAGCGTTGACGGCGGCAATGCGCTCGCGACGATGAACAGGGCCTTACCGCCCTGGGTCAGCCTGTTGCTCGTGATCGCGATCGGCTGGCAGATCGCCAACATCATCTGGTCCATTGTGCCGGCGACGTCGGCCGGCGATGCCGTGGAGGCTCCCACCGGCATGCCCGTCTCCCCCTCGGGCAGCGGCAATACCGGTGCGGACGTGCAGGCTATTGCAAACAATCACATGTTTGGTGAAGCGGATGCCGAAGCCGCACCTGTCGTGATGCCCGTCGCGGACGAGAACCTCAACGACACGCGCCTGACCAACCTCGTACTGAAGGGCACGATCGCCTCGGCGATCCCCGAGTTCTCCGTCGCCGTGATCGCGGACGGGACCGCGGAGCAGCGGGTCTATGCTATCGGCGATGCGATCGGCTCGGGTGCCAAGCTGCACGCCGTGTACGCGGACCGCGTCGTGCTCAACGAGAACGGCGCGCTGACCAACCTGCGCCTGCCGGTCGACTACCCGACGTCGGCGACGACCCCGGTGCGCCGCGCGACGGCCACGACACGCCAGACGACGCGCGATGTCAATCAAAACAGCCTGCAGAATGTCCTCGCCGAGAACCTGACGCAGCTGTCCGACATCATTCGCCCCACCCAGTACCGCGGCAGTGACGGCCAGCTCGCGGGGTTTCGCGTCTACCCGGGCCGCAATCGCCAGAAATTCGCGGCGCTCGGCCTGCGCCCCGGCGACCTGATCAAAGACATCAACGGGCAGCCGCTGAATGATCCGACCCAAGCCATGCAGGTGTTTCAATCACTTGGCGAGACCGAGGAAGTGACCGTAACCATCGAACGCAACGGACAGGAGCAATCGCTTGTCCTCAACACGAACCAGCTCGACCTGGACGAAGAGTCGACTCAATGATCCGTAATCCACGAACACGAATCCGGAATGCGATGCGTACGCCGATCGCCGTGATACTTCTTTCCCTGGGCGCCATCACCTGGTCACAACAGCCGGCCGCGACGCTCAACTGGAAGGACGCCGACATCCGCCAGGTCGTCGAGGCCGTAGCCGCCGTGACGGGCAAGAATTTTATTCTCGACCCCCGCGTCACGGGGCGCGTCACGCTGTTGTCGCCGACACCCCTCGGACCCGACGCACTCTACGAAGCATTCCTGTCCATCCTGCAGGTTCACGGCTACGTAGCGATCGAGACCGGCGACCTGATCAAGATCATTCCCGATGCGACCGCGAGGCAATTTGCGACGCCGCTCGGCACGGCAGGCGCAGCAGGTCCCGACGATCTCGCGACGCAGGTCATTCAGCTTCGCAACGTCGGCGCCACGCAGCTCGTTCCGATTCTCCGGCCCCTGTTGCCGCAGTACGGCCATCTCGTTGCCCATGCGAGCAGCAACATGCTCATCATCTCGGATCGCGCCGGCAACGTGGCGCGCATGATGGCGATTATCCGTCGCATCGACCAGGCCGGCGACGAGGACATCGAGGTCGTCACGCTGCAGCATGCGTCGGCGTCCGAGATCGTGCGCATCATGACGGCGCTGACGCAGCAACGGTCGGACGGCACTCCGGTGACCACGAGCCTCGTCGCCGACGCTCGCACCAACAGCGTGCTGATCGGCGGTGACAAGTCCGAGCGGCTGCGCCTGCGCACCCTCATCGCGCACCTGGACACACCACTCGAGGAAGGCGGCGACACGCAGGTGCGCTACCTGCGTTATGCGGATGCCGAAGAACTGGCGACCAAGCTGCAGCAGCACTTCTCCGAACAAGCACAGTCCGGTGCCGCGGGCCAGCAGGCCGCGGCGTCGGCTGCATTTGGTGACGTCAGCGTCTGGGCCGATACACAGACCAATGCCATCGTCGTGAGCGCGCCGCCGAAGATGATGCGCTCGCTCATGCAGATCGTGGACAAGCTCGATATCCGTCGCGCGCAGGTGCTCGTCGAAGCAATCATCGTCGAGGTGATCGTCGACCAGAGGAAAGAACTCGGCGTCAGCGTCGCCGTGGAAGGTAGCGGCGAGAACACCCCTATCGGCGTTACGAATTTCCCCGATTTCCTTGCCGGCGTCGTGCAGCTCGGCGCGGCCGCGAGCGGCGGCGCCGTCGATCCGTCCGGACTGATCGGCGAGGGTGGCACGATCGGTGTCGGCCGCATCACCGACGACGGCGTGAGCTTCGCCGCAATCCTGCGTGCCGTGGAAGGCGCTGCCGACACGAACCTGATTTCGACGCCGTCGGTCGTGACGACCGATAACGAGGAGGCGACGCTCAATGTCGGCCAGGAGGTGCCTTTCGTGACCGGTTCGTTCACGAACACCGGCGGCACGGGAGGCTCGGTCAACCCGTTCCAGACGATCCAGCGCCAGCAGATCGGCGTCAAGCTCTCGATCACGCCGCAGATCAATGAAGGCGATTCGATGGTGCTGGATATTTCCCAGGAAATCTCGAGTATCGCGCAGTCGGCGGGCGGGGCTGTCGACCTGATCACGAACCAGCGCATCGTCGAGACGACGGTCATCGTGGACGACGGCCAGATTCTCGTCCTGGGCGGACTGCTCGAGGACGTTCTACGCGAAAGCGATCAACGTGTTCCGATACTCGGGCGCATCCCGCTGCTCGGCAACCTGTTCCGCGCGCGCACCACGGAGAAGATCAAGACCAACCTGATGATCTTCATCCGGCCTACCATCCTGCGCGATGCCGCGACCACGGCGATCGAAACGAACCAGAAATACAACCTGATCCGCGACGTACAGCAGCGCAATCTCGGTGACGACGTGCAGTTGATGCCGGGCGAAACCCGGCCGATGCTGCCGCCCCTCGAAGACGACGACCGCGGCAACGCTGCAGACGATACGGCCGCGGGCGACGAGGAGTAGATGGAAGCTGAAACCGACATCGTCCTCGAGTCCGGCAGCGACGTACCGGCCGTCGAGCTGGCTGCGCATCCCAGGCACATCCTGCCGTTTTCCTTTGCGAAGCGGCACGGCGTCCTGATACAAAATATCGACAACGAGCGAGGCACGGCCGTGTATCGGCCCGGGGCCTCACCCATCAGCCTGGCCGAGGCGCGTCGTTTTGCCGGCGTCCCGCTGAAGATGTCGCGCGTCTCCGCGGAAGTTTTCGACACGTTGCTGCAGGAGTCCTATGAGCAGGACAGGAGCAATGCGGCCTCGATGGTCGACGGACTCGACGAGGAGTTCGACCTGACGCAGGTCGCCCAGGAACTGCAGGAACCATCAGACCTGCTCGAGAGCGACGACGATGCACCGATCATCCGCTTCATCAACGCGGTCCTGACCGAGGCAATCAAGGAAAATGCGTCCGACGTGCACATCGAACCTTACGAAAATCGCCTGGGCGTGCGGTTCCGCGTCGATGGCGTTTTGCGCGAGGTCCTGGAGACGCGGCGCGCTTTGGCGCCGCTCGTCGTCTCTCGCATCAAGGTCATGTCGAAACTCGACATCGCCGAGAAGCGCTTGCCGCAGGACGGGCGAATCTCCCTGCGCATCGCAGGGCGCGCCGTCGACGTGCGTGTGTCGACGATGCCCTCGGGTCACGGCGAACGTGTCGTCCTGCGCTTGCTGGACAAGCAGGCAGGCCGGCTCGATCTCACATCGCTCGGCATGGACCCGAAAACCGAGCGCAAGGTCGACGAACTGATCCACAAGCCGCATGGCATCATTCTCGTCACCGGACCGACCGGCTCGGGCAAGACAACCACGCTGTATGCGGCGCTGGAACGCATCAACGACAACAGCCGCAATATCATGACGGTCGAGGACCCCATCGAGTACTTCATCGACGGCATCGGGCAGTCGCAGGTCAACACCAAGGTCGAGATGACCTTTGCGCGCGGCCTGCGCGCCATTCTCCGCCAGGATCCCGACGTCGTCATGGTCGGCGAAATCCGCGACCTCGAGACCGCCGAAATCGCCGTGCAGGCATCGCTCACCGGCCATCTGGTCTTGTCGACGCTGCACACGAACACGGCCGCCGGCGCCGTTACGCGGCTGCGCGACATGGGTGTCGAGCCGTTCCTGCTGTCATCGAGCCTGCTCGGCGTCGTGGCACAGCGCCTCGTGCGCGTCCTCGACGACGACACCAAGGTGCCCTACCAGGCCGGGGAGTATGAGTGCAACCTTCTCGGCCTCGACCCGTCAGATGCGCCGACGCTGTATCACGCCGGCAACGTGCCGGGCGGCGGCTTCCAGGGCCGCACCGGCATCTACGAGCTGATCACCGTCGATGACAAGATGCGTGAGATGATTCACACCGGCGTCAGCGAACAGGAACTGGAGCGCCACGCGCGGACCTCGACGCCGAGCATTCGAACGGACGGCCGCCGCCAGGTCCTGGCAGGCCGTACGACGCTTGAGGAAGTGCTGCGCGTAACGCGCGAGGACTAGCCGTCCATGGGAGCGTTCGAATACGTTGCGATGGACCAGGCAGGCAAGCAGACCAAGGGGCTGCTCGAAGGCGATACGCCGAAACACGTGCGCCAGCTGCTCCGCGACCGCAACCTCTTCCCTGTCAGTGTCACCGAGGTGGCGCAGCGCGAAGCTCGCCGCCAGCGCGGGTTCACGCTCAGGCGCGGCATGTCGCCGGGCGAACTCGCCCTGATCACGCGGCAACTCGCATCACTGTCGCAATCCGGACTGCCGCTCGAGGAAGCGCTGCTGGCCGTCGCCCAGCAAAACGACCAGCCGCGCACCAAGAGCATCCTGCTCGGGGTTCGCGCCAAGGTCATGGAGGGTCACCCCCTCGCCGATGGATTCAGCGAGTTTCCGCAGGCCTTTCCGGAGCTGTACCGGGCCACGGTCGCCGCGGGCGAGCAATCGGGTCACCTCGACGCCGTGCTCGAGCGGCTGGCGGATTACACCGAGGCGCGGCAGGAACTGCGCCAGCGCGTGACCAACGCGATGATCTACCCGAGCGCGCTCGTCGTCATGGCCGTCGTCATCATCGGTATCATGCTCGTCACCGTCGTGCCCAAGGTCGTGCGCGTATTCGAGAACATGGCCGCCGACCTGCCAGCCCTGACCCAGGCCATGATCGCGACCAGCGATTTCCTGCGGTCATGGTGGGCAGTGTTGTTGATCGGGCTAGCGGCGTCGGCCTGGGGCGCTTGGTGGATTCTGCAACGCGAAGGGCACAGGCGGCGCTGGCACCGGTTTCTCCTGCGCCTGCCGATCTTGGGTCGGCTGACGCGCGGCGTGAATACCGCGCGATTCACACGCACGCTGAGTATTCTTGCCGGCAGTGGCGTGCCGATTCTCGAAGCGCTGAAGATCTCGGCGGAGGTGGTCGAGAACGTGCCCATGCGCGAAGCGGTCACGGAGGCGAGCTTGCGCGTGCGCGAGGGCGCGTCGATCGCAAAGTCGCTGGCCGCCAGCAAGCTGTTCCCGCCGATGACCATCCACCTGATAGCGAGCGGCGAGACCGGCGGCCGGCTCGACGAAATGCTCGGCCGCGCTGCATCCGGACAGGAACGCGAGGTCGACGGGCTCATCGCGGCGTTGCTCGGCATCCTGCAGCCGCTGCTCATCGTTCTCATGGGCGGTGTCGTGTTACTCATTGTGCTTGCAATTTTGCTGCCGATCTTCGAAATTAACAGCCTGATTCGCTAGCACGATCCGCGCGCCGGATTGTTGTGAGGAACTGGAAATGATCGCTGACAACGGCGACAAAGACGAAGACGACTTCGACGACACCGAAGACGAGACGCTCAACGAGGGTCTCGATGACGATCTCGATGAAGACGCGATGCCCGACATCGGCGGCGAGACCATCATCGATCTCACGGGCGAACTCAACATCGAGGAACTGTTCACCCGGTCTTCGAAAACCGATCCCGACGAAATTGCGCGCAAGCGCGACGTGCGGCGGCGTCTCGAGGAAATTGCCGAACGACGTAACAGCGACCTGCTGGATGACACGTTCAATTTCAATCTCGACGACGAACTTTGACCGCCTCCTGCTGAAAGCCTAGCGAAAGTCCCGCGATACGACCGTAAGGTCGCCCAGCAATGCCGAGTGATCGTAAAGCTGACGCGCGATCACGTGAATGACCTGTCCTTCGATCTGCAGCTCGCCGACGACGCCGAGCAGGCGCGCATTCAGGAGTGCGGCGCGATATGTTTCCGCCACCTGTTTCCAGACGACGACGTTAACCTGCCCGCTCTCGTCTTCCAGCGTAACGAAAATGACGCCACTGGCGGTCCCGGGCCGCTGCTTGGTAATGACCAGGCCTGCCACGTTCACCGCGGCACCGTCGCCAGGCCCCGGTAAGGTGTCGGCGCGAATATAGCCATAACGGTCGAGATGGCGCCGCAGCAGGCACATCGGGTGCCGCTCGAGCGTCAGTCCCGTACTGCGGTAATCGGCCACGATGTTCTGCCCTTCCGTCGGTCGACGCAGCAGCGGCACGGGCTCGTAGCGCGTCACGCCCGGGAACAGCGCCAGCGGCGTCTCGGCACCCGCCACGGCCCAGCGCGCGCGGTGCCGATCGCCCGCAATGGGTTTCAGCGCGCCCGCCGATGCCAGCGCACCGAGTTCACCGCGGTCGAGCCCGGCGCGCTCGCGTAACTGCTGGACCTCGGTAAACACCCCGTCCGCGCGCGCCGTGACGATGCGCGCGCCCGCGTCCTCCGACAAACCCTTGACCATCCTGAGGCCGAGACGCAATGCGGGCGCCCCGGCTTCATCCGGCTCGAGCGAACAGTCCCAGGCGCTCGTGTTGATATCGACAGGACGCACTGTGACGCTATGCCGCTGCGCGTCCTGGACCAGCTGCGACGCCGAGTAGAAGCCCATCGGCTGGCTGTTGAGCAACGCACAGGTAAAGGCGGCCGGCTCGTGGCGTTTCAGCCACGAGGACACGTAGACGAGCAACGCGAAACTCGCTGAATGCGACTCCGGAAAGCCGTACTCGCCAAAACCCAGAATCTGCTGGAAGATTTGCCGTGCGAACTCCTCGTCGTAGCCACGTTCGCGCATGCCCGTCACGAGCTTGTCCTCGAAAGGCCCCAGGCCACCGCGCCGTTTCCAGGCCGCCATGGCACGGCGCAGGCTGTCGGCCTCGCCAGCCGAGAAACCGGCGGCCACGATCGCCAGCTGCATGACCTGTTCCTGGAAGATCGGCACGCCGAGCGTGCGCTGCAGCACGCCTTTGACGTCTTCGCTCGGGTAGTCGACGGCCTCTTCCCCGTTCCGCCGCCTCAGGTAAGGATGCACCATGTCGCCCTGGATCGGACCCGGGCGAATAATCGCAACCTCGATGACGAGATCGTAGTAACAGCGCGGTCGCAGGCGCGGCAGCATCGCCATCTGCGCGCGTGACTCGATCTGGAAGACACCGATGGTATCGCCATCGCAGATCATGTCGTACACGAGGGGATCTTCGGCCGGCACCGTTGCCAGCGTGTACTCACGACCGTCGAAGCCACGTACCAGGTCGAAAGCGCGCCGGATCGCCGTGAGCATACCGAGCCCGAGTACATCCACTTTCAGCAGGCCAAGCTCCTCGAGGTCGTCTTTCTCCCACTGGATCACCGTGCGCTCCGGCATCGCCGCATTCTCGACGGGCACGAGTTCATAGAGCGGCGCATCGGAGATGACGAAGCCCCCGACGTGCTGCGAAAGGTGCCGCGGGAAACCGATGAGTTCACGCACGAGATACAGCAGCCGCCTGATGACGGGGCTGTCGGGCGACAAGCCGGCTTCGACGATACGGCTGTCGTCGACCTTGTCGCCGTCCCACCACTGCATCGAACGCGCCAGGCGACTGACCTGCAGTTCGCTGAGCCCCAGCACCTTGCCGACGTCGCGCAATGCGCTGCGCGGCCGGTACGTGATGACGGTAGCGGCCAGCGCGGCGCGCTCGCGGCCGTACTTGCGATAGATGTACTGGATGACTTCCTCGCGACGTTCGTGTTCGAAATCGACGTCGATATCGGGCGGCTCGTTGCGTTCTTTCGAGATGAAACGCTCGACGAGCATCTCCATGCGCGCGGGATCCACTTCAGTAATGCCGAGACAGAAACACACGGCCGAGTTGGCCGCCGAACCGCGCCCTTGGCAGAGAATGCCCTGTGAGCGCGCGAATTTGACGATGTCGTACACGGTAAGAAAGTACGGCTCGTACCCGAGATCGGCGATGAGCGCGAGTTCGTGTTCGACGAGCCGCCCTGCCTTCGGCGGCGTGCCCTGCGGCCACCGGTCCCGTATGCCGGCCTCGGTCAGCTTGCGCAGCCAGCTCGATGGCGTTTCACCGGCGGGTACGATTTCGTTCGGGTACTGGTAGCGCAACTCGTCGAGCGAGAAATCGATCGCATCCGCGATACGCACGGTCTCCTCGAGCAGGTCTGCACAATACACGCGCTGCAGTACGTCGAGCGATCGCAGGTGCCGTTCACCGTTTGCGTGCAGCGCGTAACCGGCGTTATCGATTGTCGTGCCGACGCGAATCGCCGTTACGGCGTCCTGCAGGATGCGTCGCGCGCGACAGTGCATGTGCACATCGCCTGCCGCCACGAGCGGCAGCTTCAGGCGCCGTCCCTCCTCGCGCAGCTTTGCAAGCTGCCGGTACTGCCGTCCGTCGGCCAGTAACTCGACGGCGATCCAGAGACGGTCGCGAAACGTCTCGCGCAACCAGTGATCCTCGACATCGAGCGTACAGTCGACGTCCGGGACCCAGAGCACGAGACAGCCCGGCAAACCGTCCTCGAAATCCTGCCGGGTCAGGAGATAGCTCCCTTTTTCTGCTGCGCGGCGCGCATTGGTGATCAGTTGACACAATGCCGCGTAACCGTTGCGGTTCTGCGCAAGCACGACGAGCCTGCGGCCGCTCTGCAGCCTGAGCTCCGAACCGATGATGAGCTTCTTCAGCCCGCACTCCCTGGCCATCGCATGTGCCCGCACGACGCCTGACATCGAACACTCGTCCGTAATCGCCAGCGCCTCGTAGCCGAGTGCAGCAGCCGTTTCGACGAGTTCCTCGGGATGGGATGCGCCGCGCAGGAACGTGAAATTACTGAGCGCGTGGAGCTCGGCGTAGCGCATGTCCGCTAACCGAAATAGCCGTGCAGGTACCAGGACGACTCGTGATTGCGATTGCGGAATACCCACAGGCGCCGGCCGTCGGGACGTAACGCCGTGTAGTAATCCCGCGAGATACCGTCTTCGTCCCACCAGCCGGTCTCGAGTCTCTCGGGGCCGTCAACGAGACGCAGGCGACAGCCCTGGTGCACGGGATAGCCGCTGTCGGCCGGCAGCAGCGCCGGTTCCGGCAGCATCCACAGGGGGCGCTGCAGGTAAGGCGGCGGTTCGGCGTGCGTGTTGCACGACCAGTCAGCGAGCAGGCTGTGAGGCCGCCAGGCGTATTGCGGCCGGTGTTCGGCCACCATCGTCGTTGCCTGCACCGACTGGTCGCCGATGCGCGCGATGAGGCGCTCGGCCAGCTGCGCGATCGAAAAACGACGCTGCGACGCGCCGGGCCTGCCGTGGAACGGCAGGTCGCCCGACTCCGCCTGCAGGGGCTGCGTCATGCCGCCGCGCAGGCGCACGGCGATAACGGGCTCGGGTAACACCAGTCGCTCGAAACGAATCCGCAGCAGGTCGAACCAGCGCGCGGCCGAACGTTCGGCCCGCGCGCAGCCGAGGCGCAGCTCGGTCGCCGGTCCCTTGAAATGAAAAAAACTGAACGACAAGCGCTGCGTACCCAGCTGGCGCGCCAGCAGGAAGCTCTCGTGCGCTTGCAACAGCTCTTCACAGATGTTGAGTAACAGCTTTCTATCGGCCTGCTCCGTGGTCATCTCGTAGTCGCCGCAAAAGTGTTCGGGCGCTCGCCAGGAACTGCGCGGGTCGGCTAAATGACCGAGCGCGCGGTCGAGATCGAGCAGGCAGCGGGCGCCGAAACGACGCGTGAAGCCTTCACGCGGCAGGCGCAGACAGTCGCCGACCGTGGCCACGCCCATGCCGGCCAGCGCCTCGCACAGGCTCGCCGGCCAGTCGAGACAGGCCAGCGGCAGGCGCCGCAACGCGGGCCCGAGGTTTTCCGTGTCGCGAATGCAGACGCGACGGGAGGCGCGGGCCAGCCAGGTGGCCGCCAGCGGCGTCGGAGCAATGGCGAGCGCAGCCGCGAAGCCCAGTTCCCGCAGGCCCCGGGACAGGGCCTGCCGCAATGCCTGCAGGCCTCCGAACAGGCGCAAACTGCCGGCAATCTCGAGCAACAGCACGTCGGGACCGGCCATCGACACGAACGAGGAAAACCGTTCCAGCCAGGCCGCGAGCTCTTCGAGCGCCTGCTGTTCCCGCGGTGGGCTGCGTTCCTCGAGCTGCAGCGTCGGCAGCAGCGCCAGGGCGGCATTGGCCGCCTGTCCCGGCATGACGCCGGCCGCCAGGGCCTCCGCATCCGCCATGAGAATACGATGGATGCCGTGGTGTTCCTCGACGACGGCTAACGGGGTGCCGGGTGCGCCGGTCGACACGACAGCCTCCAGCGGCAACTGCGGCAACCAGACACAAAACCACAGGTGCTGCACCGTATCGCGTGCCGGCAACCCGCCCCTGGAGTGCGCACCGCTGCGGGTCGGCTCACGGCCGCCGAGCTCCAGCGGCAAGGACTGCTGCATGGCAGCCGGCGTCGGGGTGGCGTCCTGCCCCAGGGCAGGCGGTTTGCAGGCGCGCGACTTCATCTATAAAAGCAGGTCGACGACAACCGGTCGACCGCCGCGACTCTTGAGGATGTGCACGCGCGTTCCCTGCGCGTCTGCCTGCAGCTCGAGGCGCAGGGCCGCCGCCGACGCCTGTCGGCGCGCCGTCAGCGGGCGGAACGCGATGGCCCAGCTACGCCCCTTCTCGGCAGCGAGCTGCAGGCGACGGCCGGCCTGGTCATTGAGAAACTCGGGCCATAACAGGACGGCCGCGCAGGTCCCCGAAGACAAGGCCTGCTCGGCCGACCAGAGAATCTCGCTCGCGTCCTGTGGCCGTACGATGAGCATGCGCGACAGGTCGATGCCACATTGCCGCAGGGCCGGCGGATAAGGCTGGAACGGCGGCGCAACCCAGGCGATCCAGCCCGGTTCGCCGAAGCCCTGTTCGGGCGTTTGCTGGCTGAGCCTGGCCAGCGCCGGCATGAGCAGGCGCAGTTCGCCGATGCCGTACTGGCTGGTGAGAATTTCGGTCAGGGAATCCGGCGACCAGCCGCCGCCGGGAAGATGCCGGTCGAGTTCCGGGTAGCCGCTCGCCAGCCCTGACGTGTGCCTGGCCTGGTCGCGCCCGCGCCAGACGCGCGGGTTCGCGAGCAGTTTGTCGAGCGACGCTGACAATGTTCAATGCAGCGACAGGCCGTCGCGAATGACGCCGACCACGACGCCCTCGATGACCAGCGCCTGTTTCCGCAGGTCGACCTCGATCGGTTCGAACTCGTCGTTCTCGGGCAACAGCGACACCAGCGACCCGTTCTGGCGATAGCGCTTGACCGTGACCTCGTCGTCGAGGCGCGCAACGACGATCTGACGGCTGCGCACTTCGGGTGTCCGGTGCACGGCGACGAGATCGCCGTCGAGGATGCCCGCGTTCTTCATGCTCATGCCGTAGACACGCAGCAGGTAATGCGGTTTCGGGCTGAACAGCTGCGGATCGAGCTTGTAATGCGCCTCGATGTGCTCCTGCGCAAGAATCGGGTTACCGGCCGCGACCCGGCCGACGAGCGGCAGGCCCATCTGCTCGCGCAGCGAGTCCTTGAGCTGGATACCGCGCGAGGCGCCCGGCAGGAGTTCGAGCACGCCCTTGCGTTGCAGGGCCCGCAGGTGCTCCTCGGCGGCATTGGCCGACTTGAAACCGAGCTGCCGGGCGATTTCAGCGCGCGTCGGCGGCATGCCGGTTTCGGCGATAAACTCCTGAATCATTTCGAGAATTTGCTTTTGCCTGGGGGTCAGTTCGCGCATTTGAACACTTCCTGTATAAATTCACAGTACTTGGGATTATATACAGTATCGGCGGCTGTGCAATAGTGAGACCCAGCTCTTTGCAAATCGCCGGCGCCTGGCATCTACTGGCCTCCGCGTCCCTCAAGGAGAAGCCGATGCCACGTCGCCTGTTCCTCATCCTTCTCGGTGCCCTGCTGTTCACAGCCACCCGGGCCGCCGAGACCACGCCGATCGACGGCTGGCCCGAGTGGGTCCGTGAAGCCATGCAGGTGGAGGCACGACGCCTGAAATTCCGGTCCGTCGAGACACCGGATGACAGCTTGCGCAGCAAGTTGCCGGGCAAGGCGGCCAAACCCGCGGCGATCGAGGACGGCTGGTATTTCCTCTCGGACATCAAGGCGGAATCGCCGCTCGAGTGTTACCTGTTTACCTCCTCGCGCGATCTCGCCGCCCTGACCAGCACCATCGCCGACGCCAATATCGAGGCCGTCGGTCAGCAAGGCAGCATCGGCAACCGGCAAATCTATTACGCCGACGGCGGCGTAGTGGCCGGCATGCCCTACCTGGCGCTCGAATGGCTGTATACCGTGCAGACGGACGCACAGATGCTCGTCGGCTTCACCAAGGTGCGCGCTGCCACCAAGGGCGAAAAAGCCTTCGTCTGCGCCCACAATTACCTCGGCTATCGCGAGAGCTTTGCGCAGGCTTTCGACGAGTTCGTCTCCAACGCGGAGGTCGCCGATGACACACCCGCACCCTTTTACGAGGAAATCGCTCGCATCGACATGAACGCCCCGGGCGCCAGCGTCAGCTACATCGCCTACACGGCCGACGATGAAGGCGACATTCGCGCGTACATCGCAGAGGCAACCATCACCGCCGTCGACGCCGCGACTGTCACGACGAGCGACGCCTACACGATCACCTATTCCCTGTCGAGCGGCGAACTGATCAATGCCTACAGCATTACCGCGGAAGACGGCGAGATATCGGCCAACCTGTCGCTGAACCGCGGCGATGACGGCGACTGGGTGTCGAGCGGCACGCTGCAGGGCAAGGATCTCGCGTACACGATCGACGGCACGCAGCAACCGAGCAGTGAGTGGGAGCAAATCGCAATGGCGCGCGAACTTTTTGCCGGCGACGAAGACGTTGCGAGCGCTCTCGTCTGGTTGCCGACGCTCGACCCGACGCGCTTCGTGGACGCTACGCTGAGGCGCGACGACGCCGAGGTCGAGCGCCAGGCGATCATGACGCTGGGTCCTCTGACGTACACGGGCCGTTTCGATGCGAGCGGCAATCTCGCCGACGCCGACATGACGGTCGGACCGGTCGCACTGCGGGTCGCGCGCATCTGGTCGCAGGGATCGGTTTTGCGATGAAACCGGCTCTGATCCTCGCCATCGTCGCCGTTGCGGTCCTGCCCGGCATCGTGGCGGCGGATGGCCGCACACCCTATATTGCGACGATCGCGATCGAGCGCGCGCCCGGCGCCGGCGGCACACTGGGCGACGACGTGCTGGCGACACTGCACGTTCGCGATGCGCAACAGACTGTCCTCGCTCTGACCCGGGTCGACGGTCTCGAGGTCATTGCGAGCGACGCGCAGACCGTACGCGTGCGCTACCGCGAACGCCCGACGTTCTCGGGCTCTCCCGATCCGACGCTGCGGAAGAGCACCTGGGTCGTCGACTACGACGACGCGTCGGTCCAGGCGCTGCTCGAGCAGCTGGCGAATGGCGCAGCGCCTCCAACCCCGGCCTCGCTCGAGCGCTTCGTCTTCGAGCACGTGACGAACAAGTCCTACTCGCGCGGATTCGATCTCGCGTCGCGCGTTGCGGCGACACGAGAAGGCGATTGCACCGAACACGCGGTGCTTCTGGCCGCGCTGGCGCGTGCGTCGGGTTATTCCGCCCGGGTCGTATTCGGCAACCTCGTGCTCGAACGCGACGAAGAGCTGTCGGCGTTCGGGCATGCCTGGGTGGAAATCCACGACGGCGACCGCTGGCAGATTCGGGACGCGACCATGCCGGTCACGGCTCCGGATGCGCAGCGCTCGCGCTACCTGCCGCTGGGCGCGCTGGCCGACGAGGGACCGGCCTACGTGCTGTCGCTGGTCGAAACGATGAGCGCCATGCCCACCAAAATCACCGGCGTGGGCAGCTCGGTGGTCCCCTGAACACGAAATTGTCGCCATACGACGACAATTTCGTGCCGGAACAAGCATTTTCGTTGCAGCATAGCCCCGATTGGGAAATAATGCGGCTGCAGTACTTACGCAACCAAAGGAACTTTCCAAGATGAAAAACACCGCACTCAGAGCAAGTGCACTCGCACTCTTCGTCGCAATGGCCGCCGGTTGTGCGACCACGGGGCTCGATGACGTCAAGTCGACGGCCGATCGCGCTGCCGCAGACGCTGCTGCCGCTGCTTCTGCCGCCGAGGCTGCTCGCGCTGCCGCCGACCGCGCCGCTCAGGCTGCGTCGACCGCACAGAGCACGGCTGACCGGGCGCTGGCCGCAGCTACCGAATCACAGGCTTGCTGCAAGGCCAACACGGAGAAGATGGAGCGCATGTTCCAGAAATCGATGTCCAAGTAAGGACAGCGATCGAGTAGCTTCAAGACTACAAACGCATTATTCGAACGCCGCGCTTGTCGCGGCGTTTTTTATGCGTATGCCGACCGCCTCGGGAATGCCGTCGGAACGTTCGACCAGCCGTTCGATTCGATCCCAGTCGAGCTGGCCCGCACGATCGGCGGTCGCCGCGATGAACTGCTCCGTCACGTGCGTGAGCGGATCCTTCTGGTTCGGATCGGGGACCGGCAGATTGACGTCGGCATCGAGCTGCTCGAGATGTTCGGCGGTCTCCCCGATGGGCGGCTGTGCCGTTTCGAGAAGGGGGTGCACCTCGGCCACGAGCGTATCGCCGTCCCACCCCATCTTCACCGGCACATTGATGATCCTTACGGACGTATTCACCGCGATGCGCTCGAACAGGAATTCGATGTCCTCGGGAAACATGCGCACGCAGCCGTGCGACACGCGCATGCCGACACCGGCCGGCCGGTTGGTGCCGTGAATCAGGTAACCCGGCAAACCAAGGCGCAGCGCGCGCGTGCCGAGCGGATTGTCGGGACCCGGCGGTACGACGCGCGGCAGCGGGTCACCATCGGCCGCGTGTTCGTCGCGCACCGACTGCGGCGGGTACCACGCCGGATTCTTCGCCATCGCGACAATCGTCGTCCTGCCGAGCGGAGTTTCCCAGTCCATGCGGCCGATACTCATCGGGTAGGTGTACACGTACGCCGGTTCGCCCGCACGCGGCTCGGGAAAATAGTACATACGGTATTCGGCGAGGTTCAGGACGAGACCCTGGCGCGGCCCGGGCGGCAATACGAATCGATTCGGCAGGACGATCTCGACACCTTCACCCGGCAGCCACGGGTCGATGCCGGGATTGGCACGCACGATATCGTAGTAACCGAGACCGTGCCGGCGGGCGATGTCCACGAGCGTATCTTCGTAACGCGCCGTGATCGTCGACACCGCGCCGACGACATCCTGGCCCGCGGGCGGCAGTTCGTAGATTTCCGCGTGTACGGTGCCGGTGGCCGCCAGCAGCGCGGCCATGGTGGAAATGAGTCTGCGCATTACTGGCCCTTCTCGTCCGCCTCGATCACTTCGGTCTCGCACTCGGCGGCCGCCAGCCAGTCCTGCATGGCCGCGCTCTCGAGCAGCCGCCGTGGGTAAAACACGGCCGACTCGGGCAGATTGATGCCGTAGGTGCGCATCCGCAGCACTACCGGCGCATACATGGCATCGGCGACTGAGAATTCGCCGAACAGCCAGCCGCCGCGATCGCCGTAGCGCCGGTGGCAATCGGACCAGATCGTGATGACGCGATCGATGTCGGCGCCGAGTTCATCGGGAATCGGCACCTTCCTGCCCATGGCGCGGCAGTTCATCGGCATGCACTCGCGCAGCACCGCGAAACCCGCATGCATCTCCGCGCTGATTGCCCGTGCGTAAGCGCGTTCGTCGGGATCGGCCGGCCATAGCGCTTTCTCGGGCCAGCGTTCCGCAACGGTCTCGCAAATCGCCAGCGAATCCCAGACCGTCAGCTCCCCGAGCTGCAGGACCGGCACTTTGCCCGCATCGGAGAACGCCGCGATCTCCTGCTTGTAAGTCGGCGTGTCGAGGACGATGCGCTGCTCGTCGAAGTCGATGCCCGCCTCCTTCATGAGTAGCCACGGCCGCAGCGACCAGGACGAGTAGTTCTTGTTGCCAATGATCAATTTCGGTTTCATGGGTGAGTACCAGCGATCCAGCCCGTATGTTAAACGATACCGCGTTGACCCACACGGCGAGTTACCGTTAGCCTCACCACATGGGCCTGAGTATCTCCTTCGAATTGTCGGACCGCGACCTCGCGTTCTTTCGCAAAGCGCTCCGGCAGGCGCGTGCCGCCGTCCGCGACGCCGAAGACATGGAGATCGTCGATGCCATTCACGCGGTGCTCGATGAAATCCGTAGCAGCGACCCGCTGCCCGACTTCGTCGGCAAGCGTATCCCCGAGCTGGAATCGCTGATCCGCATGCTCAACGACGATGAATGGCAGCTCCCCGCACAGGATCGGGAACGCTTGCTGGCCACCTTCGTCTACTTCGCCGATCCCGAGGACATCCTGCCGGACGATGTGCCGGTCATTGGCTACCTCGACGACGTCATCATCATCGAGCTCGTCACGCGCGAAATGCAGCACGTGCGTGAAGCGTACGACGACTTCTGCAGGTATCGGGACAACTTTGACGTGAAGTCTGCGAACGTCGATCCGGTCATACGCCGCGACCGCATCGATCGGCGCCGCCAGCAGTTGCACCAGCGCATGCGCCGCCGCTCGGCGCGGCAGGAAAAAAGCAGCCTCTGGTAATAGGGGGTCGGAGCAGGTTCTACAGGCGCATCAGCACCGAGCCCCAGGTGAAGCCGCCGCCAAAGGCTTCCATGAGGACGAGCTGGCCTTTTTGCACCCGACCATCGCGGATACCGACGTCGAGCGCCATTGGTACCGAAGCCGCCGACGTGTTGCCGTGATCCTGGACGGTCAGTATCACCTTGTCCATCGGCATGTCGAGACGCCTGGCCATTGCCTGGATGATGCGAATATTCGCCTGGTGCGGCACGAGCCAGTCGAGTTCCTCCTTGGAGACGCCGGCCTTGGTGAGCGCCTCCTCGGCGATGGCGCCAAGGGTCTTGACCGCCACTTTGAATACCTCGTTGCCCTTCATGATGATATTGGCATCCTCGGTCCCGGCCATCGCGAGGTTGTTCGACGGGCCGACCGGGTAATACAGCAGTTCGCGATACTGGCCGTCGGCGCCGAGCGCCGTCGAGATGATGCCCGGCTCGTCCGACGGAACGACAATGGCCGCGCCCGCGCCGTCACCGAACAACACGCAGGTATTGCGATCGCTCCAGTCGATCAGCTTGGTGATGCACTCCGCGCCGATGACGAGCGCGCACTTCGCCTCACCTGCCTTGATGAACTTGTCGGCGGTCGTGAGCGCGTAGATGAACCCCGTGCACGCCGCTTCGAGACTGAAGGCCGTGCAGGCCGGAATGCCAAGGCGATGCTGGACGATCGTGGAAACATTCGGAAAGACGAAATCGGGTGACGTCGTCCCCGTAATCACCATGTCGATGTCCTGCGGGCGGACGCCGGCTGTGTCCATCGCCGTCTTCGCCGCCTCGACACACATGTCCGACGTCGTCTGCTCGGGCGCGACGACGTGGCGCCGCTCGACGCCCGTGCGCGTCCGGATCCACTCGTCCGAAGTGTCGACGATCTTTTCGAGATCGGCATTGGTCATGATCCGTTCGGGCAGGTATCGCCCCGTACCGACGATGCGTGAATACGTCATGCCGCTTCCTTCTTCAGCAACGAGCCGATCTGCTGCGGCAACTGGTTGCGCACTTCGACGATAGCGGTGTCGATCGCGTGCTGGAACGCATAGGCGTCCGCGCTGCCGTGACTCTTGATTACGATACCATTAAGGCCGGCCAGAGTCGCACCGTTGTAATTGCGCGAATCCATTTCTCTGGCCAGCGCTCGCAGTACAGGTCCTGCGAGCACGGCCTGCAATTTCGTAAACCAGTTGCGTCCGAAGGCGTTCCTGAGATGATGCTTGCAAAGGCCTACGGTGCCCTCCATGGTCTTGAGCGCCACGTTGCCCGTAAAGCCGTCCGTCACCACGACATCCGTCTTGCCTGACATCAGGTCCGAGCCCTCGATGAACCCGACGTAATTGAGCGCGCTCGCGCTGA
Source organism: Woeseiaceae bacterium (assembly GCA_041602775.1). GTDB lineage: Bacteria > Pseudomonadota > Gammaproteobacteria > Steroidobacterales > Woeseiaceae > UBA1847. The sequence continues at coordinate 69,182 of JBFIFN010000010.1, forward strand.
GCAGGGCAGCGGCCTCCTTCACCGTATCGTGGCCCTTGGTATCTTCGGCGCCGATGTTCAGGAGCGACACGCGCGGCGCTTCGATCCTGTTGATGTCCGACGCGACGATCGAGCCCATGACGGCATACTGAAAAAGCTGCTCGGGCGTCGCCTGCGTGTTGGCGCCAAGATCGAGCATGTGCAGGGAGCCGCCCAGCGCCGGCAGTTCCGCGATGATCGCAGGCCGGTC
>JBFIFN010000011.1:0-69206 GCA_041602775.1 Woeseiaceae bacterium
AACCGTATATGCCGCCCCCGCCGTACACCTCGGTGTTGGTCAGTATCTCGATGAAATCGTAGGGCGCGCTCGCGGCGATGCGCCGCATCGCCTTGTTGTCGTTCGTCAGGATATAGCGCTCGGAGCGAAACGAGTCATAGGTGGCGCCGACCGGCGAGTCCCGAAACGTGCCTGTCGAGGGCCGCGATACGCCGGACTCGCGCGCGGGCGGTGCAATAGCCCAGACGTTGAAGTCGTCCTTACGCTCACGAAACGGGCTCGTGGCGAACAGGACCGCCGCAAGCTCTTTTGCCCGGGCTACAAAATCGTCCTGCTCGTCAGCAGTGTAGCCGTCGCCGAGCAGCAGCAGGTCGACTTTCGTTGCCGGGTCGCCGCTTTCGTGGAGGGCGACGACATGCTCGGCGTACATTGCCGCTTCCCGATGGACGAGCACGTCGTCGGGATCGAGTTCGATGCGCCACACCTCTTCGAACACGTTGCCGGCGCCGCGCTTCTTCATGACCAGCAGGAACGGTGATTCCTGCGCCGGGAACCGCACCGATTCGTGATAGGCACGGTTGATTTGCCGCGCCTCACCCGTCGTCTCCCATTCGCCGTAGATGCTGCTGAAGCTGCGGGACCAGGCAATCTCGCCCGACTGCGGATCGACGATCTCGAACAGGTACTTGCCGCGGTGGGTGCGGTCGTGCGGTTGTGCCATGTTCCCGGTCCACGGCAGCGGCTCGATGACGACCTGGTCGAGCGAGAACATCTCGGTCTCGTGATTGCCGCTGTGCACATAGTCCACACGCATCGTGGCGGGCGCGTCCGCCAATACCTGTGTAAACGGCAGTGCAAAGACGAGCGCAAGTGCGATCCTGTTCACCGACAATCCCTCCAGGCGATTGCTGTATGGTGGCGCCATGATCGCGCGCGTATTCCTGATGCTCACGCTGGTGCTGGCCGGCGAGATCGTGTTCGGGCTGCCGTTTCATACGGCGCGCTTCTACCGACCCACCTTTCTGGAAGCTTTCGGCTTCTCGAACACCCAGCTCGGCGACGTCTTCGCGGTCTATGGCGTGCTGGCGATGATAGCGTACTTTCCGGGCGGCGCCCTTGCCGACCGCTTCGCGGCTCGCTCGTTGCTCACGGTATCCCTGGTCGCGACCGGGCTCGGCGGCTTCTACATGATGACGTATCCCGGCGTTGCGGGCATGGCCGTGCTCTATGGCTACTGGGGCGTAACCACCATCCTGCTGTTCTGGTCGGCCCTGATTCGCGCCACGCGCGAATGGGGTGGCGCTGACGCCCAGGGCTCGGCTTTCGGGCTTCTCGACGGCGGCAGGGGCATCGTGGCCGCCGCGCTGGCGACCATCGGTGTCGCCGTTCTTGCTTTGGCCATGCCAGACGATGCCGCGCTCGCGACAGGCGACGAGCGTCGGTCCGCCTTCGGGTTAGTGATACTCCTCTATTCACTGGCCGCATTCGTGACGGCCGCGCTGGTCTGGTTCCTGGTACCACCGCGGGGGCACTCCGTCGACTCGAGTACCGGTCTGTTTCGAAGCGCGGTAACCGTGCTGACGCGTCCGCTGGTCTGGGCCCAGGCTGGGGTCATCATCTGCGCCTACTGCGGCTTCAAAGGCCTGGACAACTACGCGCTGTACGCCGTGCAGGTGCTCGGTATGGACGAAGTCGACGGCGCGAGGCTGGCGACCTATGCCTCCTACATCCGGCCGTTCGCGGCGGTCGGTGCGGGGCTGCTGGCCGATCGCTGGGGCGTCGGCAGGACCGTCGGCCTCATGTTCGGCGTCATGCTGGCGTCCTGCCTGCCACTGTCCTCATTGGTGCCCGGCGGCGCCGGCGTCGTCGTTGTTTATGGCAGCCTGCTCGTCAGCATGTTCGCCGTATTCGCGCTGCGCGGCGTTTATTTCGCGTTGCTCGAAGAAAACAAGGTGCCGCGGCACCTGACGGGCGCCGTCGCCGGCACCGTCTCGTTCATCGGGTTCACGCCCGAGATCTTTTTCGGTCCCGTAACGGGGCGCATACTCGATGCCAATCCGGGCGCCGTCGGCCACCAGAATTATTTCCTGTTCCTCGCGGCCGTTGCTGCCGTCGGGCTGATAATCGTAGCAGGGCTGCTCGCCCTGCAGGGCAACAGCCAGTGGTCGACGTGGACACGTGATCGTGACTCTTCCGCGGGGAAACCTTGAAATAATCGCGCGCGACGGCTGGTCCATAGTGCATATGGACGGCATCGAGAACCTGCGCGAGCAGCTGCGGCGCAACGCCGTTGCGCTCATCAGCCTGGTCGTGGCCATTTCGAGCCTCGGCTACAACACCTGGCGTAACGAAGCGACCGAGTACAACCGCAACCAGCGGGCAATCTCCATAGAGGTGTTGCGCCATACCGGTCAGTTCCAGCAGGTCGTCTTCCACAACGCCTGGGATATGGATACGTCGGGCAGGGGTAACCCGCGGACCGGGTGGGTGCACGTCCTCGCTATCCGGGACCTGTCGCAAATACTGGACGGCGAGGTCCCGGTATCAGCGCAGAGGCTGTATCAAACCTGGGAAACGGAGTGGAACGCGCTCGGTCCTGACAACGCGAGCTACCGGAAGATTATCGACGCGATCGAGGCGGTCCGCCGCGATACGCATGAATTACTGCTCGATCTCGATTAGAGTCGGCGTTTCGACGTGAATTGACGCGCGATTCCAGGGGGCGCCATGAAAAGAATAACCACCTTGCTTGCCTGTACACTACTCGGAGCTTGCGGGCAGTCGCAGGTTGCCGAAGAGAAAAATGTTGTCGATGCCGCCGCGCAGACACCGGCGCGGGTCGACGCGCTGGCCATAGTGCTCGATACCCAGACGGATGAGATCAAGGCGCGGTATGCACACCGCCATCCGAAGGAGACCCTCGAATTCTTCGGCATAGAACCCGGTATGACGGTTATGGAGGGCCTCCCTGGGGGCGGTTGGTATACGCGCATCCTGCTGCCCTACCTGGGCTCCGAAGGTCACCTGATCGGCGCTGACTACTCGCTGGAGATGTACCCGAATTTTCCGTTCGCCAACGATGAATTCATGGCCAGGCAGCGGCAGTGGACAGCAAATTTCCCGACCGGGGCGCAGGAATGGGCTGGCGAGAACGGTGCCAGGGTCAGCGCTTTCCACCTGGGCTCGATGCCCGGGGAGCTCGCGGGAACCGCCGACGTGGTTTTTTTCCCGCGAGTTCTTCATAACCTCGCACGTTTCGAGTCGCAGGGCGGGTACCTGACCGCAGCGCTGACCGACGCCTACGCGGTCCTCAAGCCCGGTGGCATATTCGGTGTCGTGCAGCACGAGGCACGCGAGGACATGAGCGACGCGTTTGCCGACGGCAGCCGCGGGTATCTGAAGAAAGCTTTCGTCATTGATGTTGTCGAGGCCGCCGGCTTCGAATTTGTCGCCGAGAGTGACATCAATGCCAATCCGAAAGACCGGCCGGGCAATGACGACTTCGTCTGGCGACTGCCGCCAACCCTCGCGACGAGCCGCGATAACCCCGAACTCAAGGCAGAGCTCGAGGCGGTCGGTGAATCCAACCGCATGACGCTGAAGTTCCGCAAACCGGACTGACGATCAGTCAACGAGGTCGAGCCCGATCAGTATCGGGTCGTGGTCCGAAAAACGGTAGGGCGTCGTAGCGTCGAAAAGCGTCGGGTCGCGCCCGAACTCGAGGTTGTAGTCGAGCGCGGGCGGTTCGTCGGCGTTGATATGCCACTCGAGGGTTCCTGCAACCTGCCCGGCGAGTGAAGCCGTCGCGAACGCGTAGTCGTAGGCTCCCGATTGGGAAGCGAATACGAAGGAGTACGGGGTGGCGATCCCGTCGAGCAGGTCGACGAGCCCGGCGGCGCGCATCGTCTCGATCGGGTCTTCGAGGTAGTAGGCGTTCATATCGCCGATGACGAGGTAATCCGCATCGCCGCTGCCGGTCGGATCGGTCCTCACCCAGTCGGCGAGCGCCGCTGCCGCATTGGTACGCGTGCGGTTGCAGTTGCCCTGGCCATCGCCGAGATTCGGGTCCCCTTCGGTGTCGCAGGACGAGCCCTTCGATTTCAGGTGATTGACGACCACGGTGAACCGGGCGCCCGTCGCCCGGACCTCGAACGCCTGCGCGAGCGCCGGTCGGTTGCGATTGTCATTGAAGCGGGAGTCGATGCCGCTGTCGAGGAGCGCGAATCGCCCTGCCGGGCTTACCACCGACGACCTGTAAATAAGACCGGCCTTGATGACGTCGGTGTGAATAATTCCCGTATCGATGAATGCGAAGTCGCTCGACGCCGACCGCGCGTTCAGCGCGTCGACGAGCGCGCGTAGCGACACGCTCGCGTTGTTTTCCAGTTCGGTAAGCCCGAGCACATGGGCGCCGGACATCTGGAGTGCGGTCGTTGTCTTCGCCAACTGTCGGTCGTACTCCACGGCGCTGTCAGCGCCGCGGCACGGATCGTTGCGGGGCCCGCAGGTGTTGCCGCCGGCATCACGTGTCGTGAAGAAATTGAGGACATTGAATGCGCCCACCCGAACCGAGCCTGCGAGTGATGGCGAGCCCGGCCGAGGGTTTTGCTGCACAAATTCCGGCGTGGCCGTCGGCATCAGCCGCCACGCCTCATCGCCGTCGCCGCCCGCGCCGCGGGAGTAACGCAGGTTTCCTGTAAGCCTCGACACCGTATCGCCGAGCCGCAGCGTGCTGCCGTCCGCCGCTCCGGCCTCGAGGTAGGGAACCTGGCCCGGGTTCTGGTCGCGCAGGCCATCGTCGAGGACGATCGAGCGACGCGCGTTGAGATCCCGATGCGCACGGTAGGCCGAGGCGTCGGGGCGATTGCCGTTCGTGAACTGGAACAGCCTGCCTCCCTGGGAGAGGGTGACTTCGCCGAATCGCTCGAGGTTGCGCAGGTGCGTGACGGTCAGCGTATCCCCAAATTCAACGAGCATGCCCTCGTACCGCTCGAGGTCTGCGACAGGCCGGCCGTCTCCGTTTTCGAAGCTGGCGCTCGCCGGCAGCCTGATAGGGGTGGGCGTGATGTCGGCCGACCCGGTCACGCGGACAGATGCCGCTTCGATCTGTGTTTCGCCGAAGAACTCCTGGACCCTGCCCGTCACTTCGACCGTGTCGCCGACCTCGATGTCGATGCGCGGGTCGGTGCCGTCGAAAACGAAGATGCCGTCCGAAGTTCCGTCGTCGCCGTCCGCTTCGCCGAGCACGTAGAAACCGCCGAGATTCCTGCGCCGGTCAGGGTCGTTGTACTGGAAGTCGCCGGTGACCACGCCCTGAATCGTGACGTCGACGCCAGCCAGGGGGCTGTTCCTGCCGCTGCCCTGCACGTCGCCGACGCGCAACATGCCACCGGGCGGCGGCGCACTGCCGGCGCCGTCCCCGCTGCCGCAGGCGGCCGCGAGAACGAGGCCGGTCATCAGGACCGGAATTCGCATGCGCCTATTCTAGCCCAGCCTTCGATCCGTTGGCGCTACGCGAGATCGAAGAGCAGGAACTCCGATTCGCTGCTGGCGGTTACGCGCACCTGGTCGGCGCCCGTCAGCTGCAAGCCGTCGCCGGACGACAGCTGCGTGCCGTTCACGGTGATGTCACCGGCAACGACCTGGACGAAAATGCGTCGATCACCGACGCCCTTCAGCTCGACCTCCCTGCCGTTTTCGAGGACGCTGGCGTAGAGATCGACGTCCTGGTGGATGGTCAGCGAGCCGTCACGGCCGTCACGCGAACCGATCAGGCGCAGACGATTCAGCTTCTCCTCGCGCGGTATGGCACGTTGCTCGTAGCCCGGCTCCAGGTCCTTCCGCTCTGGCAGAATCCAGATCTGCAGCAGGTGCAGTTCCTCGTCCTGCGAATGATTGAATTCGCTGTGCAGAACGCCCGTACCCGCCGTCATGCGCTGTACGTCGCCGGCCGGGATGACCGTGCCGTTGCCCATGCTGTCCTTGTGTTCGATCGCGCCACTGATCGGGTAGGTCACGATCTCCATGTCTCGATGAGGATGCGTGCCGAAGCCTTTGGACGGAGCGACGCGGTCTTCGTTGATGACGCGCAGGGCGCCGAAGTGCACACGGTCGGGATCGTAATAGTCGGCGAAAGAGAACGTGTGCTTCGCTTTCAGCCAGCCGTGGTCGGCGCTGCCGCGCGTTGCCGAGGGGATAATGGTTTGCATAGCGTGTCTCCTTGCCTAGGCCGCTTGCGTTTCGAGGTGCACGAGTTCGGCGATACGTGCCCGCGCGTCGTCGAGTGCCTGGTCATTGCCGCGGTCCGCACCTTGTGCGCCAATGATGTGCACGTCGGTGATGCCGACGAAACCGAGCGCGTGCCGCAGGTAGGGTGTCGCGAAGTCCACGGGGCTGCCGACCGGAACGCCGCCTGACGGCGTCAACACGTAGGCTTTCTTGCCCTCGAGGAGTCCGACGGGGCCCTTCTCGGTATAGCGAAAGGTCCGGCGAACGCGTGCGATCAGGTCGATCCAGGCCTTGAGCGAAGCCGGGACCGAGAAGTTGTAGATCGGCGCGCCAATTACGAGGATGTCGGCGGCCACGAGTTCCTCGACGAGCTCATCCGAGAAAGCCAGCGTGCGGCGCTGGGCCTCGCTGCGCTCTTCTTCCGGCGTATTTGTCGCCAGCACCCAGTCAGCGTCGACGAAGGGCAGTCCCTCGGCCACGTTGCGCCGGGTAATCGAAACGTCGCCGTGGCGATCTTCGAGGGCCTTGATGAGATCCCGGGTCAGTAGCCGGCTCATCGAGCCGTCGCCACGGGCGCTGGCCGAAATCTCGAGAATATGGGTCGTCATGTCGGGGTCTCCCTGCGAATTATGCGATGAAACGACTATGCTTGTTGACATCGATGCGATAAATACTACGATCGGAATATTATTGTTCTAAAATTCGCAACAATATGGACAAATTTGAGGATTTACAGGCCTTTGTCGCCGTCGTTGAGGCGGGGAGCTTCACTGGCGCGGCGGAGCGGCTCGGGGCCGCCAAGTCGGCCGTTTCGCGACGGGTTTCGGCGCTGGAGGAGCGTCTCGGCGTCCAGCTGCTGCGCCGCACGACGCGAACCCAGAACCTGACCGAGACGGGCCGCAGCTTCTACGCGCACAGCGCGCGGATCCTCGCCGACCTCGACGAGGCCGAGTCGGCGGTCCAGCAGGAACACGGCGAGCTGCGCGGCACGCTGCGGGTCGCACTGCCGCTGTCGTTCGGCGTGCGGCACATGTGCAAGCCGATCGCCAGCTTTACGCGCCGGCACCCGAAAATACGTTTCGACCTGGACCTCAATGACCGGCGCATCGACCTGGTCGAAGAGGGCATGGACCTCGCCATCCGCATCGGCCACCTGCCGGACTCTTCGCTGATCGCGCGCCGCCTGTTCGATGCGCGCACCGTGGTGTGCGCATCGCCCCATTACCTGTCGGTGCACGGGGAGCCGCAATCGCCGGAGGAACTCGTTGACCACGACTGCCTCGTCTACACCAACCTTCCCGATCCCGGGACGTGGCGCTGGAAGGACGGCCAGGGCCGGCAGCAGAGCGTGGACGTCCGGGTGGTCATGCGGGCCAGCAACGGTGACCTGCTCGCGAACGCCGCCGCGCACGGCCTCGGCATCGTGATCCAACCCACGTTCCTGGCCGCGGAGGCGATCCGCCGCGGCAACCTCGTGCCGATCCTCGAGAACTACGAGTGGCCCGCGTCGCCCGCATTTGCCGTCTACCCGCCCACCCGGCACCTGTCCTATCGCGTTCGTGCGTTCATCGACTTCCTGGCCGATCGCTTTTCCGGGACGCCTCAGTGGGACCGCGACTGCGAGCCACCGGGGTAGGGTGCATCAAGCGCCAGTCCGGAAGAGCGTCAGCTCAGCGTGGCGTAAGCGTCGAGCGCGCGCTGGCGTGATTCGGCGAGGTCAACGATCGGGGCCGGATAGGTCTTGCCGAGTTCGATGCCGGCCTCCTCGAGCGCGTCATCGGGGGCTTCCCAGGGACAGTGCACGAACTTCTCCGGCAGTGCGGCAAGTTCCGGGACGTGGCACCGCACGTAGTCGCCCGCCGGGTCGAATTTCCGGCCCTGCGTGACGGGATTGAAGATCCGGAAATACGGCGCCGCGTCGGCGCCGCAGCCCGCAACCCATTGCCAGCTCGCCGCGTTATTGGCGAGATCCGCGTCGAGAAGGCTGTTCCAGAACCACCGTTCTCCGTGATGCCAGTGCTGCAGCAGGTTCTTCACGAGGAAGGACGCCGCAATCATGCGCACCCGGTTGTGCATGTAGCCCGTGCGCCAGAGTTCGCGCATGCCGGCGTCGACGATCGGGTAACCCGTTTCGCCGCGCTCCCAGGCCTTGCGTGTCTTTTCGTCGGAAAGCCACGGGAAACGGTCGAATTTCTTCTGCAGGTTGCGGTCCGGGAGGTCGGGTGCCTGCAGCAGCAAATGTGCCGAGAAATCACGCCAGCCGAGTTCGCTGAGGAACTTGTCGATCGATGCATCCGGTGCCCGTCCCCGCTGCTCCAGCACGGCGGCGCGCGCCTGCCGCGGAGAAATCTCGCCAAAGTGCAGGTGGGGGCTGAGGTAGGACACGTTGTCACGGTCCGGACGATCGCGGCCTTCCGCGTAGCCGTCCAGTCCAAGCTCGATGAAGCGCTCGAGCGTGCGCTGCGCGCCCGCTTCGCCTGGCGCCCACTCGCGTGTGCCGCCGTCAAACCAGGAGTAAGCCGTGAGCGCCGAAACCGACTGCCGGTGCGCCGGGTCCACGTCGGAGTCAAGCCGAAGATCCGCGGGTGCCGGCAATGGAGCACGCGGCTCCGGGCCGTTCTCCAGGCAGCCATTGCGATAGAACGGTGTGAACACCCGGTAGGGCGTACCGTCTTTCTTGCGGATTTCCGCCGGGTCGTAGACGTAGCTGCCGTTGAATGTGTGCACTTCGATGTCGCCGGCCAGCAGCCTGGACTTGATGTCATCGTCGCGTTCGACGCGCCAGGGTTCGACGCAGCGGTTCCAGTAAACGCCGGCCGCGCCCGTATCGGCGACCAGCTGCGGGATAATTCTGCCGGCATCGCCGTACAATAGCCGCAAGGTATCGCCCAGCGACCTGTCGAGGCTGCCGAGACTCTTGCGCAGCCACCAGCGGCTGGCTGAGCCGGGCCTCCAGTCGCCTGCTGCGTCGTCGTCGAGGATGAATACCGGCAGGATGGGTGCGCCAGTGGACGCGGCTGCGTGCAGCGCGGGGTTGTCTGCGAGGCGCAAGTCCTGGCGGAACCAGACGATGACGGGAAATGGCATTGCTCGGAACGAACCTCTTAGACCAGGTCTAAAATCGCGGTGCAGAGGTCCTATTTGTCCACGCAAGACGGAGTAAGTTCAATATGCGAGTCGCAATCATCGGGGGAACGGGATTTGTCGGCGGGTACCTGGTCGACGCACTGCTGGCGGACGGCAACGACGTTGTCGCACTGGTCCGGCCCGGCAGCGAGGAGAAGCTCCGCGGTGGCGGCAAAGTCGACGCGATCGCGGGCGACCTGTCATCGGCCGAGGCACTTGCCACGCTGGTTCGGGACTGCGACGCCGTCATTTACAACGTCGGGTTGTTGCGCGAATTCCCGCGGCAGGGCATTACCTTCGAGCGCGCGCAATACCAGGGGGTCGTCGATACGGTAGCGGCGATGAAGGACGCCGGCGTGGCACGTCTGCTGCTCATGAGTGCCATCGGCGTCAAGGACCCGGGCACGTCCTACCAGTCGACCAAGTACCGTGCAGAGCAGCATGCGCTGGCCAGCGGGCTCGACGTGACCGTGCTGCGGCCGTCCGTCATCTTCGGCGATCCGCGAGGCACAATGGAGTTCGCCACGCAGCTCTACCGGGACATGGTCAAACCGCCGCTTCCCGGCGTCGAGTTCCCGGGCGTGCACATGTCGCCCGTCGCCGTCCGGGATGTGGCCGACGCCTTCGTGCGTGCCCTGCGTGACGACACAACCATAGGCCAGACCTACGAACTCGGCGGACCCGAGGTCCTGTCATGGAGCGATATTTTCGAGCGCATCACCGAGGCGGCCGGAAAGTCGAAATTTGCGTTGACGATGCCGCTGCCGCTGATGCGCATCGGCGCCACGCTGTTCGACTGGCTGCCGTTCTACCCTGTTACCCGCGATCAGCTGACGATGCTCGAGGAAGGCAACACGGCGCCGCCCGATGCACTGCAGCGCCTGATCGGTCGGAATGCCCAGGCCATGACGCCCGATGCACTCGCGTATCTCGGGCGCTGAAATATCCGGAAACAAGCGCATACATTGCTGAGACCCGTTGCGGGCTGGCCGACGATAGAGTCCTGTCGTCAACCCACATTTCAGAGGAACCATCAATGTCCAAAACGATCAGCAAGATCCTCGTTGCCGCAATTGCAACGCTCGGCATCGCCATGTCCGCCAACGCCGGCCACCACAAGTCGGAAAAGCAGGCTGACATTGTCGATGTCGCCGTTACTGCCGGCCAGTTCAATACGCTCGCGGCTGCGCTCGAAGCGGCCGACCTTGTCACCACGCTGAAGGGCGACGGTCCGTTCACCGTTTTCGCGCCGACCGACGAGGCGTTCGCCAAGCTCCCTGAAGGAACGATCGAGCATCTCCTGAAGCCCGAGAACCGCGATCAGCTCGCAGCGATCCTCACGTACCATGTCGTTCCCGGCACTGTATTGGCGGCTGACGTCGTCAAGCTCGATTCGGCCAAGACCGTCAACGGCGCCAAGCTCACAATCCGGACGAGCGACAGTGGCGTCAAGGTGGACAACGCGAGCGTCATCAAGACCGACATCGGCGCGAGCAATGGTGTCATCCACATCATCGACACCGTGATCCTGCCGAAGTAACGGAAACATCCTGGTACGAACGGACACAGTATTGTCACCCCGGAAATTCGATGCGCGGCTAAGCTGCCGCGCATCGAATTTGACTCGAAGGAACCGACCGTGATTGCGAAAGGCAGGAAACCCTTCCGTTCGTGGATGTTCATCTACGCGGGGCTCGTGGCCGCCATCATCCTGTCGGGTCAACCGGGCAGCGCCAACAGCGACATGCAGTCGCAGGGCAGGGAGCTCCCCGGCGTCGCGAACGCGCCGCTGCTCCGCAGAGACATCTGAATCCCCAAGCCGGCACAGGGACGTGCCGCAGTCTGCCGCGTGTTGCGACCGAAGCGCCTGCGGGACTATAGTCATGACTGATTTTTTTGGAGCCCCGTCGTGTTTGGACGTCTGACAGTCCTCACCATTGCGCTGTTTTTCTGCGCGGCTACCCCCGCCACTGCCAAGACGCGGGTTGCCGAGTTCAAGGGCACCGGCGACTCGACGACGGCCATATTTCGGGTCGACTCGCCGTGGATACTCGACTGGCGCCTCGACGGCGATTTTGACCAGCTCGTCGGCCTCGAGATTACGCTCATAGAGGCCAGGAACAGCCGCCACGTCGGCCGCGTCCTGTACACGAAGCGTCGCGGCAACGGCGTGAAACTCTTCAACTCGGCCGGGCTGTACCAGCTGCGTATCAGTTCGACGCTTGCACGCTGGACCGTGAGGATCGATCAGCTGACGCGCGAAGAGGCCGAGATGTACACCCCAAAGGCCGCTAACTGATTCTCTCTACGCCGTACTGGTGGGAGGCCTGCACGCCACAACCCACCGCAGCACTCCCCGTCGACAGCGACACGGTCGTCGTGGGCGGTGGCATCACCGGCATCGTCGCAGCTATCGAACTGGCGCGGACGGGACAGTCCGTTGCCGTCATTGAGGCGAACCGCGTTGGCGGAGGCGCGACGGCCGGCAGCCTGGGTGTCTTGTCGACGCCGGCCGCCGGTGCGGGCTTCGGCGATCCCGACGAGATCATCGACGGCCGCGCACGCAAGGCCTGGCACCGGGAGCGGCTCGCAGCGCAGCGCTTTCTACTGCGCCTGATCGACGAGTCGGGCGTCGACTGTAATCTTGGCGCAGGCGTCGTCCTGCTCGCCCCCGACGCGGCCAATTTCGAGGCGCTCGCCAGCACTGTCGATGCACGTAACGACTACTATGAAACCGGCGACTTCGTGCTTGGCACCGATGCCCTGGACAGCGAGGCCGGCGGCAGGGTTGCCGAGCTGTTCGCGGGGGCGCTGGTCATGCGTGATGCCCACCACGTTCATCCGGCCCGGATGATCGAAGGACTGGCCTCGCTGGCCCGGCGCCTCGGCGTTGTCGTGTGCGAACGCACGGAGGTCGTGGGCGTGCGGCGCGAAGACGGTCGCTTCCGCATTACGACGAACGGCGCAGCGACGGCCGCGCGCAATGTCCTGCTCGCAACCGGCGGGTACTCGCGCGACCTCGAACCCTGGCTGCGACGACGCACGCTGGGGTTGCCGTCAATCGCCGCGGCGACCGAGGAACTGCCCGAAGACGAAGTGCGCGACGTGTGCCGCTCGGGCCGCATTTTGCTCGTCAACCGTCACCGCAGCTATTGTTGTCGGCCGTCGCCGGACGGACGGCGACTCATTCTCGGCGGACCTGTTGGCCAGGTGCCCGCGTCGCCGCAGGAGGACGCCGAGGCCCTGCACCGCTACTTTCTCAAGCTGTTTCCCGATCTCCTGGGTATCGAGTTTACGCACTGCTGGACGGGCATGATCGCGGCGACCCGCGATGCCAAAGGGCACGTGGGACGGCAGGACGGCGCGTGGTATGCGGTCGGCCACAGCGGACTCGTGAGCTGCGCCGACGCCGGCCGCCGCGCGGCGCAGAACATCCTGCACGAGGACGAGCACGCGGCCGCAGCAGACGAATACTTTCCGGCCTGGCCACTGCGCGACAGCGAAACGCTGCTGTGGCACGGCATCGTAGCCGCCGGCGGGCTGCGTGACATGCTTGGCCGGAGTCGCCTGCGCTAGCCGCTTGTGACATCATCGACGCGTGGAGCAGCAGGTACAGGCGAAATCGAGTGCCGTCATCATCATGGCGGCGGTCGTGGTGGTGATCTACGGCATGCAGATGATGTCGGTCCTGCTCGTGCCGTTTCTCATCGCTGCCTTTCTTGCCTTGATCACGGTCCGGCCGATGCTCTGGCTGCAGGCGCATCGCGTTCCCTCTGTTCTTGCCGCATTGCTCATCGTCACGATGCTGATGTTGATCCTGGCGACGGTCGGGGCGATTCTCGGCACGTCGATCGCCGAGTTCACGGCGGCATTGCCGGCCTACCAGGCGCGACTCGACGTCATCATCGACGGCGCGTTCAGGTTCATCGTCAAGACTTTCAATATCGACGAGTCGATCCAGAGCATCGGCGACATGATCGACCCCGGCTTTGCGATGGGGCTCGTGGCCGGCTTGCTCAACAGCCTGCGCGAGGTGCTGACCAACACCTTCCTCATCGTGTTCACGATGATTTTCATTCTGCTCGAAGCGGGAACGGCAAAGACAAAGTTCGAAGCCGCGTTCGGGCGCAGCGCGGACACGCTCGACAACGTCCGTGATTTCATGCAGAACCTCGGCCGTTATCTCGGCATCAAGACGTTGATCAGCATGGCGACCGGGCTGTGTGCCGGCCTGCTGACCTGGACGCTGGGCCTCGATTTCCCGCTGCTATGGGCCATGCTTGCGTTCCTGCTGAACTACGTGCCGACGATCGGTTCGATCATCGCGGCCGTGCCGGCGGTGCTGCTTGCGCTGATACAGATCGGGCCTGGCGCGGCCGGCGCCACCGGCGCGGGCTTTGTCTTCATCAATGTCGTGTTCGGTAATTTCCTCGAACCGAGACTCATGGGTTACGGCGTCGGCATCTCGCCGCTCGTCGTATTCGTCGGGCTCATCGCATGGGGCTGGATCTTCGGCCCGGTGGGCATGCTGCTGTCAGTGCCGCTGACGATGACCCTGAAGATGGCCCTGGAGAGCGACGACCGCACGCGCTGGGTCGCGATACTCATCGGTTCGCAACGCGATGCGGCCTACTCGATTCGCCGCAGGGCGAAGGTGACGGACGCCTAGGCGACGTCCACGTCGTCGAAGTCTTCGTCGACCGGTTCGGTCTCCTCGAGTTGTTCGAGGAGGTTGATGGCGACACCCACGAAATCCGTGTCCGTGATGATGCCGATGAGCTTGCCGTCATCGAGCACGGGCAGGCAGCCGATCTTGTGCCTCTCGAGGAACAGCGCGGCGTGGCGCAGACTGGCATTCACGTCGACGGTGGCAACGTCCGTGACCATCGCGTCGCAAATACCGATCTCGTTGGCATGGATGCGGCTCTTGTCGTCGCGCAGGAAACTGTCCGTTGCGGCCAGCACATTGGTCAGCGTTACGAGGCCCACGAGTTCGTCGTTATCGACCACCGGAATGTGATGAATACGGTTGTCGTGCATGAGCGTTCGCGCTTCCGCCAGGGTCGCCGATGGGGCTACCGTGATCAGGTTGGTGCTCATGATGGCGTCGATGCTGAACATGGCTCTGTCCTTCCGTTCCTCCCCTGTTGAGTCTATCGATGCCACCTACCTGCACTATTGCGATAAACACGTACGCCGGGCCTAAATTACTGATTAAATGAGGAACAGCGGAGCAGTCGCTGCGGCCATGAGCGGATAAAACGCGGAAATCACGGATACTAAATACTGCGCGTCTCGCTATCGTTACAGTCCGGAGTCTTATGTACATTCGACTGTTCTTGGTGCTCGCATTGCTCACGGCCTCGTCCACGGCCGCACCGGGCGAGCGTGACGCCAGGCAAATCGTGCGCGACGCGGTGGACCACTGGCGCGGCCTGTCGTCCTACTCGGTCATGACCATGGTTATCCATCGCCCGGACTGGGAGCGCAGCATGACCATGGAGGCCTGGACCAAGGGCGACGAGCGTTCGCTGGTCCGCGTCATCGAGCCGAAGAAGGACCGCGGCAACGGCACGCTCATCGACGATGACAACATGTGGACCTTCTCGCCCAAGGTGAACCGCGTCATCAAGGTGCCGTCGTCGATGATGGGTCAGAGCTGGATGGGCTCGGATTTCTCCAACAAGGACATCGCGCGCGTCGAGGACATCATCGACCAGTACGAGCACACTATCGTCGCAATCGAGGAAGCCGACGGCGTCACTGTGACGACGATTCGTTCCGTTCCACATGAGGACGCTGCCGTCGTCTGGGGCAGCGAGGTGTTGAAGATTCGGCACGACCACGTCGTGACCGAGCACGCCTTCTACGACCAGGACGGCGAGCTCGTCAAGACGCTCGTCACGATGGACATCGGCGAGATGGGCGGGCGCACGATCGCGAAGCGACAGCGCATGGTCAAGACCGAAGATGCCGACGAGTGGACCGAGATCGCGGTTCTCGAAGTCGAGTACGAACTCGACCTCAAAGACAGCCTGTTTACGCTGTCCAATTTGCGCAACCCCAGGAACTAGACCGCATGAACATCGTGCTGCGGCTCGCGTGGCGAAACCTCTGGCGACATGCGCGCCGGACCTGGCTGACGATTGGCGCGATGGTATTTTCAAACGTGCTGCTGGTGTTCATGATCTCGCTGCAGTTCAGCATGTACGGTCTCATGATCGACAACACGCTCAAGGTGTTCACGGGCCACCTGCAGGTCCAGGCGCCGGGCTACAACGACGACCAGAAGATGCGCCAGGTGGTACCCGGGGTGCGAACGCTCGCCGAGCAGCTGCGCGCGGAACTCGGCAATGACGCTATCGCCGCGCGGGCCTGGGCGTTCGCGCTCGCCTCGAGCGAGGAACGCAGTTACGGCATCGGCATTTACGGGGTCGAGCCGGAGTTCGAGCCGCGTGTTTCCAATATCCCGGGCCTGATCGAGCAGGGTCGGTATCTCGGCGCAAACGATGCCGCCGAGATCGTGATTGGCAGCGTTCTCGCGCGAAACCTGCGGGTCAGCGTCGGTGACGAGCTGACCCTGCTCGGCAGCGGCGTCGACGGGTCTTTTGCCGCGATGGTTGTCGAGATCGTCGGCGTATTCGCGAGCGGCGTGCCCGATCTCGACCGGAATCTCGCCGAAATGCCGCTCGCCACCTTCCAGGACATGTTTTACATGGAAGATGCAGGACACCAGGTTGTGCTGTTCGCCGATGCCCTGCGCAACATAGGGCCCCTGCGCCAGCGCGTCGAATCCCTGCTGCCACGCGGTGAAGATCTCGTCGTGCATGACTGGGATGCGCTGCAGCCCGGGCTCAAGCAGGCCATACAGGCCGACATCAGCTCTGCGTTCTTCATGTACATCATCCTCGTCATCCTCGTCGCATTCAGCGTGCTCAACACGCAGCTGATGTCCGTCCTCGAACGTACGCGTGAGTTCGGCATCGTCATGGCACTCGGTCTCAAGCCCGGTCGGCTCGGGCGGCTGGTCATGCTCGAGACGGCGCTGATGGGCCTTATCGGCCTCGTGCTCGGCGCGCTGGTCGGCGGCATCGTCACGAGCTGGTTCACGAAGAATGGCCTCGCGCTGCCGGGCATGGAGGAAATGGCGGCCCAGTTCAACCTGCCCGCGCGAGTCTATCCCGGCGTCAATGTCCTCAGCCTGCTGATCGGGCCTGTCGTCGTGTTCCTGTTTACGCTGCTCGCGGCGGCGTACCCGGCGCTGCGCCTGCACCGGACCAACATCGTCGCCGCCATGAGGGCCGGCTGATGCACATGCTCGCGGTTCTCTGCCGGCTCGCGTGGCGCTACCTGTGGCGCAATCATCGCCGCACGATCGTCATGCTCGCCGCCATCACGGTCGGCGTGTGGGCAATGATTTTCATGACGGCCCTGTCGCGGGGCATGGTCGAGCAGATGATCGAGGACGGTATCAGCGCGCTGCCCGGGCACGTGCAGATGCACCACCCCGATTATCTCGACGATCCGAGCATCCTGAACCGGGTGCCGTTGAGCGACGACGAACTGGCCGCGCGATTCGACGGCGCTGGCCTTGTCGCCTGGGCGAGCCGCGTCAAGGTGCCGGCGGTCATCACGAGTGAGCGTGAATCGCGCGGCGTCACGATGCTGGGCATCGATCCAGCGGCCGAGCGGGCATTCTCGTTCGTCGACTACGATGCCGTCACGGGCCGCTTCCTCGAGGGTCCCGACGACACGGGCGTCGTCATCGGCGCGAAACTGGCCGACACGCTCGACACGCGCGTCGGCAAGCGCGTCGTGCTGATGAGCCAGGACCCGGACAACGAGATCGCGGATCGCGGTTTCCGCGTCGTCGGCCTGTTCACGGCCAACATGCCGGCCTACGAGGAGAGCTACGTGTTCGTGGGCAAGATGACGGCGCAGAAGATGTTGCGTGTCGGCCCTTCGACCACCGAGGTCGTGTTCGTCGGCGAGGACTACCGCGACGTCGAGCCCACCTTCGCAGCGGTCGTGGCTGCGGCCGGCGACAACGTCGACGTGCGCCGCTGGTACGACATCGACACCTACCTCGGCACGATGATGCGGGTCATGGACGGCTTCGTGCTGGTGTGGGTCGTCATCATCTTCCTTGCCCTGTCGTTCGGGCTCGTCAACACGCTGGTCATGGCCGTCTTCGAGCGCGTGCGCGAAATCGGCCTGATGATGGCGCTGGGGATGAAGCCCGGGATGATCCTCGGGCAGATCGTCATCGAGTCGTTGCTGCTGCTGGCCGTCGGCCTCGCAATCGGCGACGCGCTCGCCTGGGCGAGCGTCAAGGCCATCGAGGACGGCGTGGACATTTCGGCCGTCGCCGAGGGCATGGAGATGATGGGCGCGGCGAGCGTGCTGTACCCGAAGCTGTTCCTCAAGGACGTCGTGCTGGCCAACGTCGTCGTACTGATACTGGGGTTCTTCGCCAGCCTGTCGCCCGCGTGGCGCGCCTCGCGATACGAGCCCGTCGAAGCGATTACCAAGGTGTGAATCATGACTGCAGTGCGTTGCGTGGATCTGTGCAAGACCTATCGACAGGGTGACGAGGACATCAAGGCACTCGATCATCTGAGTATCGATATCGACAAGGGCGAGTTCGTCTGCCTGATGTCGCCATCGGGCGGCGGCAAGACGACGCTCCTCAATGCGATCGGAGGCCTCGACATTCCCGACAGCGGCGAGGTCTGGGTGGGTGGACGACGCATCGACGAGATGAGCAAGGGCGAACTGGCCGAGCTGCGGCTCGCGAACATCGGGTTCGTCTTCCAGGCCTACAACCTGATTCCCGTACTGACGGCCCGGGAAAACGTCGAGTTCGTCATGCAGGTCCAGGGCGTACCGGCTGACCAGCGTCGCGAGAAATCCCTGGCGCTGCTGCAGGAGGTCGGGCTCGAGGGTCTCGAGGACCGGCGCCCGGCGGAGATGTCGGGTGGCCAGCAGCAGCGCGTGGCCGTAGCGCGCGCTATCGTGTCGCGCCCCGAGCTCGTGCTCGCCGACGAACCGACGGCAAACCTCGATTCGCACACGTCGGCCGATCTCATGGCGTTGTTCACACAGCTCAACGAAGCCCATCGCACGACTTTCGTCATCGCGACCCACGATCGCAGCGTCATGGCGTACGCAAGGCGCATCGTTCGCATGCTCGACGGCCGTATCGTCGAGGACGTCCGGCAGAATGCGGCCTAGCATACTGCTCCTGGCCCTGTTCCTCGCGGCGCCGGCCGGCGCCGAGGAGTTGCGCCACGAGACGGGCGGCCACGGCAAGTTGCGCACCGTCGGGCAGTGGTTCCCCGACGACAGCCTGTACCGCGACGTGGTCGGCAGCAGCGCGCTCGACGTGGCGGGCGAGCTGCGGCTGAAACTCAACGGCCGCATGGGTCGCTGGACGTTCGATACAGCCTGGCAGCTCGTGGGACTGAGCGCCGACACGTTGCCGTTGAGCGGCCTGCCCGACGACGACCGGCGCCTGTTCGATCTTACGGACGTCATCGACGAGTCGCGTAACGAGGCGCTGCTGCATCGCCTCGATCGCCTGTGGCTCGGCTATGCGAGCGAATCCACGGTGCTGCGATTCGGCCGCCAGGCCCTGTCGTGGGGAAGCGGTCTTTTCTATGCGCCGATGGATCTCGTCAACCCGTTCGACCCCGCGGCCATCGATACGGAGTACAAGACCGGCGACGACATGCTCTACCTGCAGTACCTGCGGAGCAGTGGCGACGACGTGCAGGCGGCGTGGGTGCTGCGGCGCAACCCGCTGTCGGGGAGCGTCAAGAATGACGAGGCGACGATCGCGATGAAATACCACGGTTTCGCCGGGCAGGGCGAATATGACGTACTCGTCGCGCAGAGCTACGGCGACCGCGTGGTCGGCATCGGTGCCGGACGGGGCATCGGCGGCGCGGTGTGGGCGGCCGACCTTGTCGTGACGGATACGGACCTCGACACGTATGCGCAATTCGTGACCAACGTCGCTTACTCGTGGACGTGGCGCGACAAGAACATGAGCGGCATGCTCGAGTACTACTACAACGGTTTCGGGCAAGGTCGATACGATCCGGCCAGCCTGGCCGCCAATCCCGATCTCCTCGGTCGCATCAGTCGCGGCGAGCTGTTCGGCGTGGGGCGCCATTACGTTGCAGGCAGCGTCATGATCGAGATGTCGCCGCTCTGGTTGCTGACGCCGATGTTGCTCGCCAACGTCGAGGATCCGAGCGCGCTTTTGCAGCTCGTTTCCAGCTACAGTCTCGATGACAACCTGACGCTGCTAGGCAGCCTGAGCGCCCCCCTGGGCGCGACAGGCAGCGAATTCGGCGGTATCGAGGCGCCGGTCGCCGGCCGCTACCTGTCGAGCGACGGCGGCATTTTCCTGCAGCTGGCCTGGTACTTCTAGCCGACTTCGGGCCTAGCGAAGGCTCTGGATCAGGCGCCGGAAACCAGCCTCGATCTCCAGTTCGAACACCGGGTCCTTGATGTGCTCGAAGGCCGCGACGTCCACGGTCCCTTCATCCCCGTCCAGCATCGCGTCGATGCGCCGGAACAGGTCTCGTTCCTCCCAGCCCATGTGATCGCGCAGCCGCCTGACATAGGCCGACGTATCCTCGATCATTTTCTCGCGCCGCACGGCGGCGCCGGCAACGATGGCTTCAACCTCGTTGCGCAGCATCGTGCCGAGCCGCGCGATTTCTGCATGGTCGTCGGGGACGCTGTCGAGGTCCTCGCTGAGGTCCGGGCGCTTGACGCGCAGCTGCTCGTAGACCACGTCTTCCTTGGGGTGGTGAACGGCGTCCGGGTACACGGTCATGTAGCGCATGGCCTCGTCGAACAGCTCGAAGTCCGGGTCCTTGCCGGCCTCCATCTCCGCGACGATGGCGTCCATGAGGTCGAGCACGCGGGCCATGTTGCGGTGATCCTGGCGCAGCTCGGCGAGTAGTTCCCTGGTGTCGGTGTTCATAGCCCACAGTCTGGCCCCGGGGGGCCGCGTCGACCATCGGGAAAACCCCTTACGGAGCGTCCGTTCGCCGCGGAATCAAAAAGGGCCCTGAAAACAGGGCCCTTGCCTGGCTCCGGGCGTGACCCGGCGTCAGAAGAACTTGCGCGCCATGCCGAGAATGTCGTCGAGGCCCGATTTCGATCCGGCCAGGCCGCCGATGAGATCGCCAAGCGAGCCGAGGCCGCCGCTGCGCGCGGAAGAACCGATTTCCCGCCCCGCCGAGGTCTTCTTCGACATGGCGCCCATCGCCAGCGTGGCGAGCAGCGGCAGCGCCTTCTTGATCAGGCCGGGATCGATGCCCGTCTCTCCCGAGGCCGCCGCGGCGACATTGCGGCTGACGTCCTTCGAGCCGAAGATGTGGCCGAGGATCTTGTTGCCGTCCACGCGCGTGTCGTCCGCCTCCATGAGATCCGGGTTATCGAGGTAACGCTCGTGCCCCCCGGTCTCGAGCGCCCGGCGCAGGCCGGCGATGCCGTCGTCGGAGGCCGTGTTCTTCTGTACCCCGCGCATCAGGGCGGGACCGAGTGCCTCGACAAGCCGCGACGTGTCGCCGGAGCCGAGGCCGAGCTTGCCGGCCAGCCGGCCGACGCTGTCGCCGCCGCCCGTAGCCTGTAGCAGGTCTGTCAGGTTCATGCGGCGCTCCCTGTCAGTCGTCGAGCGGAATGCGAATCTTCTGACCCGGGTAGATCTTGTTCGGGTCGTCGATGATGTCGCGGTTGGCCTCGAAGATCTTCATGTAGGCCGACGCCTTGCCGTAGTAGCGCTTGGCGATGGCGCCGAGCGTATCGCCGCTGACGATCTCGTAGACCTCGACTTTCGCCTTGGGTTCTTCCGGCTTCGGCTTCGGTGCCTTGAGTTCGTCGGCCACGACCTTCTCGACGCCCTGGATGTTGCCGGCGACCAGGATCGCCTGCTCGCGCACGGCCTCGGTCTTGCAGTCGCCGCACAGCGTGACGACGCCGTCGTCGAACTTGACGTCGAGGTTGCTGAGACCGTGCGTCTTGACCTCCAGGTGATTCTTGATGTTGTCCGCGGCTTCGGCGTCCGTATTGAAGATTTGCCGGCCAACGTCTTTGACAAAGTCGAACAGTCCCATGTGTTTCTCCCTTTCTTGCGTGTTGCAGCGCCTCGTGAGACCCGGTCAAGTGCCGCTTCTCTGCGCCATGTGATTCATGTGTGGCGGTATACTGACACCCTGACTAGTGAGGGGCAAACAATGCGTAAGGCAACTATTTTCCTGCTGCTCAGTTTCGCTTTGCTGACGGCGTGCTCGGTCAATCCCGTTACGGGCAAGAAAGAGCTGATCCTGATGAGCACGGCCCAGGAGATCGAAATGGGCCGGCAGAACTACGCGCCCATGCAGCAGTCGCAGGGCGGGGAGTACGACGTCGACCTGGCGCTGACGGGCTATGTGCGGCGCGTCGGCAACAAGGTCGCTGCGCAGAGCGGCGTGGAACTGCCGTACGAGTTCGTCGTGCTCAATAACTCCGTGCCTAACGCGTGGGCTCTGCCCGGCGGCAAGATCGCCATCAACCGCGGACTGCTGACGGAACTCCAGTCCGAGGCGGAGCTTGCCGCCGTGCTCGGCCACGAGGCCGTGCACGCCGCTGCGCGTCATTCCGCCCAGCAGCAATCGCGCGCCATGCTCTTGCAGGTCGGCGTCATAGGGACAGCCGTGGCGGCCAGCGACAGCGACTATGGCGCTCTCATCGCCGGCGGCGCCAACCTGCTTGCGCAGATGGGCCTCGCCAAGTACGGCCGCAACGCGGAACTGGAGTCGGACCTTTACGGTATGCAGTACATGTCGAAAGCGGGCTACGACCCCCAGGGTGCGGTGGACCTGCAGGAGACGTTCGTGCGCCTGAGCGAGGGACGCCGGACCGACTGGCTGAGCGGCCTGTTCGCGAGCCACCCGCCGTCGCGCGAGCGCGTCGAGGCGAATCGCCAGACGGCGGCCCGCCTGCCGGCAGGCGGCTTCAGCGGCAAGTCCGAGTACGCGGCGGCCATGGCCCGGACCCGGCAACTCGAACCGGCCTACGAGGCCTATGACGAGGGTCGCAAAGCGCTCGGGGAGAAGAATCTCGACGTTGCGCTGGCGAAGTCCAACGAGGCGCTCAAGCTGTTCGACGGTGAAGCGCACTTCCACGCGCTGCGTGGCGACATCCGACTCGTCGAGGACAATTACGGCTGGGCGGAAACGAACTACACGCGAGCCATCGAGCGGCGCGACAGCTTTTTCTACTACCACCTGCAGCGCGGCATCGCGCGCAAGCAAGGCGGTAACACGGACGGGGCCGTGGTCGACCTCGAGCGCAGCCTCGAACTGCTGCCGACGGCCCCGGCGCACTATGCCCTCGGCGATATCGCAAAGGCGCGCGGCGACGTGCCGACGGCGGTCAAGCACTACCGGGTCGTGGCCCAATCGGGCGGAGACTACGGCAAGGCGGCGGCCGCAGAGGTCGTCAGGCTCGACCTGCCGGCGAACCCGTCGGCCTACATCGCGAGCCGCTGTTCGGCGGACAGCAATGCGCGCCTGATCGTGGCTGTCCGCAACGAGACGCCCGTCCAGGTCGAGGGCATCGAGATCGCCGTTGTCTATTCGGACGCCGGTGGGCGCCAGAAACAGGAACGATTCATGGTCGGTGGGCAGTTGATGCCCGGCGAGGTCGCGAGCGTCAACACGGGCATGGGCCCTTACCAGCAGCAATCGCCGTGTCCGGCGCAGGTCGTCGCGGCCCGGGTCACGGAATAGGGAGGCGATGTGCAGAAATTCGCCATAGCGATCATCGTGGCCCTGCTTGCCGGACTGGCCGTCGGCGGCTGGATCGCCGGGGACGGCGGTGCGGAAAAGCCGGTCGAGCTCGATGCGGCAGAAAACGGGCAAGGGGGCCTGGAAGAACGGCTCCTGCAAGTGGAGCAGATGCTGCTCGAGGAACGCGAGGCGCGCGTCGCGCTCGAGGATACGCTGGCGATGCTGTTCGAGGAACTCGATGCGACCGTCGTCGCCGAGGATCGCGCCGTCGTCGAGGCGGATGCGCGCCAGTCGCGGCAGGTCGCGGCGCAGCAGGAGGCGCGCCGGCGGGACCGGTCCAACTGGATGCAGGAGTACAACGAGAATCGCATTGCGCGCATGATCGAGGGCGGCTTTTCGGAAGAGGAGGCGCGCAATCTCATCGACCAGGAGTCGGCGGCGCGCTACGAAGCGATGCGCGCCGCGTGGGAAGCCGAGCGCAGCGGCGAGCCGTTCGATCCGTTCGCATCGTGGACGGATCCGCAGCAGATCCTGCGGGACGCCGTCGGTGACGACGCCTATGAGCGCTATCTCGAGACCCAGGGCCAGCCGACGTCCATCGAGGTCTCGCAGGTCATGAGCAATTCGCCCGGGGCGCAGGTCGGCCTCGAGCCCGGTGACCGGATCGCTCGCTACAATGGCGAGCGTGTGTTCAGCATTTCGGACCTGCGCCGGCTGACAATGCAGGGCAACCCCGGTGAGGACGTGGTCGTCGAGATCGTGCGTGACGGTGTCCTCATGCAGCTCACGCTGCCGGCAGGACCGATCGGCATTACGGGCACGGGCGCGCGCACGCGCGGCATGAACTGGTGGGGCGGCTGAATACCGGCGGTGGATTAAGGTGGCCCTGCGATGCAAAATGGCCCCACTAACAAGAGGTTTTCGAGACCCGTGAACCGCCTGCGATACACCGTTCCCAACAGTTTCACGTCGCTCAGCCTGCTGCTTGGTGTCGCCTCCATCGTGACGACGCAAATCGGCGAGCTGGAGCTGGCTGCCTGGATCATCATCTGGTGCGGGCTGCTCGACGTGATGGACGGCCTGTCCGCGAGGCTGCTCAAGGCAACGTCGGATTTCGGCGCCGAGTTCGACTCGATGGCGGACCTCGTGTCTTTCGGCGTGGCGCCGGCTGTGCTGATGCTCAATGCCGGCCTCGAGATCGCCGGCGTCGAGGTCGAGTCGGGCCAGTTCTGGGTGCTGCTCGCCGCGATCGGCGTGTTCGCCCTGGCCGGCGCGATGCGCCTCGCCCGTTTCAACGTGTATTCCGACCAGCCGACGGGCGGCTGGTTTACGGGCATACCGATCACGGCGGCGGGCGGCGCGTTCGTACCGTCCATCGTGCTCGTACTGATCCATCACCCCGACGTGGCCGCGTCGCTGCCGCTGCGCCTGTACTTGCCCGTCACTATGTTCGTGCTGGCGCTGCTCATGATCTCGCGCTTGCGCTTCCCCAAGGCTGTGAAACGCGACAATCTTCTCTTCAATATCTTCCAGGGCAGCGTCGTCGCGGTCATCTACTACTGCGGGATTACGCGCTCCTATCCCGAGCTGCTGCTCGGCATCGGCCTGTTGATACTGGTTTCCGGAATCATCGCCGGACGCATCACGCGCGACGCCTGAGCCCCGCGCCGGTATCGACAAGGCAACAGGCTGATCACGTTGTCCACGACGGTCACGGTTCTCATTATCTACCTTGGCATTCTCGCGGCGCTTGCCGCCTGGAGCCGACGCGAGACACACACGTTGTCCGGCTTTTATCTTGCCGGCAAGAAGCTGCCGTTCTGGGTGGTCGCGTTCAGCACCAACGCCACGGGCGAGTCGGGCTGGCTGCTGCTCGGGCTGTCGGGCATGGGCTACCTCGTCGGCGCCCAGGCCTACTGGGTCGTCGTCGGCCAGATGATCGGAATCGGCGCGTCCTGGTGGCTGATGTCGCGGCGTCTCAAGAAGCTCAGCGACGAAACAGACTCGATTACGGTACCGGACGTGCTGGTGGCCAAGTTCGCCGACCGGTGGCACCTGCTGCGCGGCGCCGCCGTGCTCATCATCGTGATCATGGTGACCACCTACGTGACGGCGCAGATGGTCGCCACGGGCAAGGCGCTCTCGGAGTTCCTCGGCATGAACTACGAAACCGGCGTCATTGCGGGCTCGGTAATCATCATCGCCTACACGTTCGTCGGCGGCTACAAGGCCGTGTCCTACACCGACGTCGTGCAGGGCGTCTTGATGCTCCTCGGGCTGATCGCCGTGCCGGCCGCCGCGATCGTTGCCGCCGGAGGCTGGAGCGGGGTCACGGCTTCGCTGCAGCAACAGGACCCGGCACTGCTCGACATGTTCGCCATTGCCGACCGCCCTGTCTGGATCGGCATTGCCAGCTTCGCCGCCGTAGGTCTGCCGTTCCTCGGCGTGCCGCAGCTGCTGATTCGTTACATGTCGGCGCGCGACGACGGCGAGATTCGCAAGGCACGCATCATGTCGCTCATCGTCCTGTTCCTGTTTGCGTTCGGCGCCGTGACGGCCGGCGTGGCCGGGCGTGCGCTGTACCCGGGCCTCGACGATCCTGAGCGCATCTTCCCGGTCCTCTCTAACAACCTGTTCCCGCCCGTGATCGCGGGCATGCTGCTGGTCGTCGTCCTGTCGGCTATCATGTCCACGGTCGACTCGCTTCTGCTGCTGGCATCGTCCTCGGTCGTCCGTGACACATACCAGAAGATCATGGGCAGCCGCGAGAGCGATGCACGCCTGTCGAATTACGGCAAGATCGTTACGGTCGTCATCGGCGTCATCGCCGTCGTGCTCGGCGTCCAGGAGCCGCGCGTGATCTACCACTTCGTGCTGGCCTCTTGGTCGGGCCTGGGGTCCGCCTTCGGCCCGGCCGTGCTGGGCATTCTCTACTACCGCAGGATCACGTGGGTGGGCGTGCTGTGCGGGATGCTCGGCGGCTTCCTTGCGAGCGTCGCCTGGCTGGGCTTCTTCAAAGCCGATTACCATGGCCTGTACGAAGCGATCCCGGGCTTCATCGCCGGTTTCGTACTGACCTGGGGCGTCAGCCGGATGACGCACGAGGCCCATCGAGGCGATCCCGTGTAACCAATCCGGCGCGCCGGCCCTATAAGGGTGTATGACAACGCTTCACGAGGGTTTGAACATGCGCTTACTGAAAGTCCTGTGCATCACGGTGCTAATGGCCATCCCGGCCGCGACCCTGGCCGATGCCAGCGACGTACCCGGGTCGGCGGAATGGTACCTGCACATCGATCTCGACAAGATGAAGTCGGAGGAGGCGGGCAAGGCCGTTTACGAATGGTTTCGCGCCGAGGCCCTCGACGAGATCAGGAATGACGCCGGCGTCGACGTCGACAAGGAGGTCAGCAGCATCACCGCATTCTCGGTGACGGGCCAGGGACCGGTTATCGTGATCGACGGAAGGTTCAGCCAGGAGACGCACGACAAGCTCATGGCGCTCATTGCCGCGGAGGGCGACATCAGTCCGCTGACGGCCGCGGGCCGCAAGTATTATCGAATCGGCGACGATGGCGACGTCAGTTACAAGAACAAAGACGGCAATGTCGATCTCAGGATCGACTCGCTCAAGGATGGCGCCTGGATCAGCATGGACGTCAGGAACAAGATCCTGATTACCGGCGCGGAGGAGCAGATGCAGAAACTGCTCGCCAACAAGGGCCGTATCCCGCGCGTCGCCAGCGGTCGCGATACGCTGCTCGTGCTCACCGCCGAGAAGACCTTGCTGCAGGCCGGCATGAATTCGGGCCTGGTCAAGAATGGCGGCAACACCGACTGGGACTCGAACATTCTGCGCAACACCAGGCAGATCGCGTTTCTCGTCGCCGCTGCGGCCAACAAGCTCGCCATCGAGGCCCGGCTGATCACGACCGAGCCCGAGATGGCCGAGTCGCTGGCCAGCGTGGCGCGCGGCCTGATCAGCCTGGCGTCCTTCGACGACAGCATGGATGCGGAGACCGCGGCTGTGCTGCAGGGCACGAAGGTCGAGGCTAAAGGCAACAGCCTCAGCCTGTCGCTGGCCGTCGACCCGAACCTGGTCGTGCGGACGATCACTAACTGAGATCGCGTGGCCGTCGAGCTGCAACTGATCGACGCCGCAAAGGCGGGTTCCGTGGAAGCTTTCACGGAACTCGTCAGTGCGTACCGCGAACGCCTGCTGCGTTTCCTCGTGACGCGCTGCGCCAGTCTCGCCGACGCCGAAGATGCGCTCCAGGACACGCTGATCGCCGCGTACCGGTACCTGCATTCCTACGATCCGCGCTGGCGCTTCAGCACGTGGCTCTATCGCATCGCGATCCGCAACGCGGGGAAGCTGCACGCGCCGGAACTCGTCGACGTCAACGAGGCGCGCGACCTGCGCGACGAGGAAAACGATCCGCTCGCGCACTGCATCGCGGCATCGGAATCCGAGAATCTCTGGGTCGCGGCACGGCGCGTGCTGAGCGACGACGTCTTTGCAGCCATGTGGCTGCGCTATGCCGAGGACATGTCAGTCAACGATATTTCGAAAACCCTGGACCGCTCCGTGTCCTGGACCAAGGTCAACCTGATGAGGGGACGGCGCTCGCTCGAGTCGCAGCTGAATGACGCCGCCGAACACGCTTATGGATAAACTCGCACTGAAGCTGCGCGAAGACGCAGACAAGATCGAAGTCAGGATCTCCGACGAACTCGATCATCGTATCGAGGCTTCGTTGCGGGCTGCCGCGCCGGCGAAGCCCGCCCGGCCCGCGCCCCGCGCGCGGCCGCCGTGGTTCTGGCTGGCCAGCGCGCTCACGGGCGCGACGGCCGCGATAGCGGTGCTGGCGATCGTCAACCTGTCGGGAGTCGATGAGCCTGCGGTCCCAGCGCCGACCATCGTCGCCGCGGATCCGATGCCGCTGCTCGACCTCGATACCGAGGCCGTCACGCTGACGGCGCCGTTGCAGCAGGAGCTCGAAGACCTGCAGTCGGACCTGAAAAAGGCCGAGGAAAAGGTAAGGCGCGAGATCGGGCTGTAACGATCGGCACTTCAGGTCCGCCGCCGTACGTAATACCCTTGGCCGATGGAATTGAACCAGGTCACCGTACCGTGCACGGACTACGCGGCGTCGGTCGAGTTCTACGGCAGGCTCGGGCTCGTGCAGATCGTCGACAGCCCGCCGCGCTATGCGCGTTTCGAGTCGAGCGCCGGGTCCACGCTGTCGATTCATGCCGCGGCCGAGGTCGCGGCACCCGCCGGCGCGACCATCTACTTCGAGGTGCCCGATGTCGACACGGCCGTCGCGGCGATCCGGGCGCGTGGACTCGAATTCGAGGAAGGTCCCGTCGACCAGGAGTGGCTGTGGCGCGAGGCCTACCTGAGGGACCCGGCCAACAACCGGATCTGCATCTACCATGCGGGCGAGAACCGGCGCAATCCGCCCTGGAGAATTGACGCGTGAAGGCGGTGATATTCGATATCGACGGCACGCTGCTGCATTCGGCGGCCGTGGACGATGCGCTCTACCGCAAGGCCGTGCAAACCGTCCTCGGTGACGTGCGGCTGCGACCGGCACTGCACGATTACCCCTACGTGACGGACACGGGAATCCTGCGCCAGATACTCAGGGACAATGCGCTCGGTACCGGGCGGCGCCCGCTCGAGGAAATTCGGTCCGTATTCGTCGGTTTCCTCGAGGACCACGTCGACGAGCACGGGCCGTTTGCCGAGATCCCGGGCGCCCGCGACTTCCTGGATTCCCTGCGCGCGTCGCCGTCGCATGCCGTGGCAATGGCGACCGGCGGCTGGCGCCAGAGCGCCGAATTCAAACTGTCGTCGGCCGGTTTCGACGTCGCTGACATCCCGCTGGCGACAGCTGACGATCACCACGAGCGCACGGCGATCATGCAGATTGCGCTCGACAGCCTGGGAGCGCATTTCGACTCGGTGACCTACTACGGTGACGGTCCCTGGGACCGGGAGGCCTGCGAGCAGCTCGGGTGGAGGTTCGTGGCGGTCGGCGCCGAGCTCGGCGGGCTCGAGGACTTCCGCGCCGTCTTGCCGGAGCGTCGGCGCAGGGAAGCATATTCATGACCCGGGCCATCATCCTCGTACTGGACTCTTTCGGAATTGGCGCGACAGCCGATGCCGAGGCATTCGGCGACGCGGGAGCCGACACGTTCGGCCATATCGCACAGAAGCGTGCGTCGGACGGTCGGCCGCTGCGATTGCCCAACCTCGCGCGCCTCGGCTTGTTCCATGCCGCGAAGGAGAGCACCGGCCACTCTGCCGCGGGCTGGGAAGACGGCGTGGAGATCGTCGGTGCCTACGGGCATGCAGCGGAGCTGTCGAGCGGCAAGGACACGCCCAGCGGCCACTGGGAAATCGCGGGTGTGCCCGTCATGTTCGAATGGGGCTATTTCACGGATCGAAAGGACACGTTTCCGCGGGAGTTACTCGACGAACTGATACGCCGCGCCGACCTGCCGGGCGTGATCGGCAATTGCCATGCATCGGGCACGACGATCATTGCCGAACTCGGCGACGAGCACGTGCGTACCGGCAAGCCTATCGTCTATACGTCGGCGGACAGCGTGTTCCAGGTTGCGTGCCACGAGGAGGCGTTCGGGCTGCAGCGGCTCTACGACCTCTGTGATATTGCGCGCGAACTCGTCGATGCATACCGGATCGGTCGCGTCATTGCGAGACCGTTTGTCGGCGACGGGCCGGACAGCTACGTGCGCACAGGCAATCGCCGCGACCTCACGACGCCGCCACATGCGCCGACGGTGCTGGACAAGCTCGTCGAGCAGGGCGGCGACGTCATCAGCATCGGCAAGATCGCCGATATCTATGCGCACCGGGGCATCACCAGGACAGTCAAGGCGAGCGGCAACGCGGCATTGTTCGACGCCACGCTGGACGCGCTGGCGGAGGCTGGCGACCGGTCGATCGTATTTACGAACTTCGTCGACTTCGACATGTTGTTCGGCCATCGACGCGACATCGACGGATATGCCGGGGCCCTCGAGTATTTCGATGCGCGGCTGCCCGAGCTCATGGCCCGCCTGCAGGATGACGACATCCTGGTCCTGTGCGCCGATCACGGCTGCGACCCGACCTGGGACGGATCGGATCACACGCGTGAGCACATTCCCGTGCTGGTCTACGGCAAGAAGATCAAACCGGGCTCGCTCGGCCGACGGGACACGTTTGCCGACATCGGCCAGAGCCTCGCCGCGCACTTCGGGCTGGAGCCCATGGAATACGGTACGTCGTTTCTCTGAAACGGCCCGGCGCAGTCACTCGCGCCACGAGTTCGGGACGCGCACCGCGACGACTTCGCCTGCCGCGGTTTGCGTGTCGCCGGAGTAGACGCGGGAGCGCACCACCGTCTTCCTGTCCGTAACCTCTTCGATCCTGGCGCGCACCGTTACGGGTTGATCAATCGGCGTTGGCGCCTGGTAGTCGACGCAGAGACGGCCCGTCACGCACCAGATTTCCTCACCCTCGCCTACCTCGCGTCCCTCGCGGCGGTAATAATTGGCGAGGGCCGTGCCGATGGAATGGCAGTCGATCAGGCTCGCAATGGTACCGCCGTAGACGTATTGCTCCGGGCCCGCGCACTGCTCGGGACGGGGCTGGTACACACAGACCGATTCCTCGCCGTCCCAGTGGCTCTTGATCTGCATGCCCAGCGGGTTGTCGGCGCCGCAACCGTAGCAATGGTTGTTGGCAATCCGGTCCTGGATCGCGGTCATCTGACCGCCGCTATTTCTTGACGAGGCCGACGACGAACAGCAGTATCGCCGCGCCCACGGTGGCGATGACGATCGTGCCGATGATGCCGCTCGCTGTGATGTTGAAGAAACCGAAAACGAACTGGCCGATGACGGCGCCGACGACGCCGACGACGATATTGCCGAACAGGCCGAAACCGCCGCCTTTCATGAGCTTGCCCGCGAGCCAGCCGGCTATGGCGCCGATAACCAGTGCACCGAGTATGCTTTCAATCGCCATGAATGGTCTCCCTGTCAGGGTTGGTTGCGCGCGCGCAGCGCGGCCTGGATTCGTGCTGCGAGTTCCGTTGCCTCTTTGCGCACACGATCGGTGTCGATCGTGAGCATCTCGCGCTCAAGCATGAGCACCTTGCCATCGACGACGACCGAGGCGACGTCCTGCTCGTCGCTCACGTACACGAGGTGCGAGATGACGTCGTAGGTCGGCACGTGATGCACGTCGTCGAAGGCGACCTGGATCAGGTCGGCGCGCTTGCCGGGTTCGAGCGAGCCGACGGCGTCGCCGAGCCCGATGGCCGTTGCGCCGCCGCTCGTCGCCATCGACAGAACCGTCGTTGCCGGTATCGCGGTCGGGTCCATTCGCTCGACCTTTTGCAGAAACGCGGCGAGCCGCATCTCTTCCCACATGTCGAGGTCGTTGTTGCTGGCCGCGCCGTCCGTCCCCAGCCCGACGCGTACGCCGGCTGCGAGCATCTCCGTGATCGGTGCGACGCCCGACGCGATCTTCATGTTGGAGGTCGGATTGTGAATCACGCCGACCTTGCGGCGTGCAAGGATCGGGATCTCGTCCTCGGTCGGCCACACGACGTGTGCGGCGATCGTCGGTCCCTCGAAGAACCCGATCGACTCGTACATCGCGATGCTGGTCGTGCCGTACGTGTCCTTCGCGTATTGCACCTCGAACGGCGATTCCGACACGTGGATGCTGATCGGCACGCCGTACTTCATGGCGGCCTCGCGCGTGGCGGCGAGTTGCTCGGCGTTGAGCGTGTAATTGGCATGCGGCCCGAAGATCGGCGTGATGCGCGAATTCCGATCCAGCCATCGCTCGATGAAATGGTTGCCCTTGGCGAGGGAATCGCCCGCGTCCTCGGCGTCCGGGCTGCGCTGGTCGATGACCGTCGCCGAGATCAGTGCACGCATTCCGCAGCGTTCCACGACTTCCGCGATCGCGTCCGGGAAGTAATACATGTCGACGAAGGTCGTCGTGCCGCCGCGGATCATCTCCCAGCATGCGAGCTCGGTGCCGATGCGCACGAATTCGGCGTCGACGAACTCGACTTCCGCCGGGAAGATGTAGTTCTGGAGCCAGTCCATGAGCGCGAGGTCGTCGGCGACGCCGCGTAGCAGGGTCATCGCGGCGTGCGAATGGCCGTTGACGAGCCCGGGCATGACGATACGCTGATCGCCGGCGAGCGTTTCCCGTGCGCCGTACTGCGCCTCGATCTCGGCGGCCGGACCGACCGCGAGGATGACACCGTCGTCGATCGCGACGGCACCGTTCTCAAAGAGCGTCCCCTCCGCATCCATGCTGACGACCCAGGCTCCGCGCACGATCAGGTCGATGGCGTCGTCGTCAGCCGCGACGCCGCCCGTGTCGTTGGCGGAGGGGTTGCAGGCGCTCAGCCCAAGTGATACAAAAACAAAGAAAAAACAGTTACTTATTCTTTTCATGGGGCTCCCTTTTGCCGCCGATTGTAGCACCTTGTCCCGCGATTCCCGCATACGCTGCGCCGCCCTGCGGACGGCTCGACGACGCCATGCAAGAAGCCTTTCGCGCGGCCGGTGTTCTCGTGCTGCGCAACTTCGTTTCACGGGATGCCTGCGACCGACTGCGGCGGCGTGCACTCGAGCTCGTCGACGCGTTCGATCCGTGCGAGGTACGCAGCGTGTTCTCGACCACGGCGGAGGAGCAGCTGGCCGACCGCTACTTCATCGAGTCCGGCGACAAGATCCGGTTTTTCCTCGAGAGCGACGCGTTCGACGAACGCGGTGAATTGCGCCAGCCCAAGGAACAGAGCCTCAACAAGATGGGCCATGCGATGCACGACCTCGACCCGGTGTTCGACGCGTTTTCGCGGACGCCCGAGCTTGCCGAAGTCGCAAGTCGAATCGGCATCGCTGATCCGGTCATCCTGCAGTCGATGTATATCTTCAAGCCGCCGCGTATCGGTGGTGAGGTCGTCTGTCACCAGGACTCGACGTACATCTACACCGAGCCCGAGTCCTGTGTCGGTTTATGGTTCGCCCTCGAAGACGCCACGCTCGAGAACGGCTGCATGCAGTTCATTCCTGGAGGCCACGCGTCGCCGCTCAAGAAGCGCAATTACCGCAAGCCGGACGGCCGGCTCGTCACCGAGATACTCGACGATGCGCCGTGGCCGATGGAGCGACTCGTCCCCGTCGAAGCCGAGGCCGGCACGCTCGTCGTGTTCGACGGCCGGGCGCCGCACCTGAGCGCGGCGAACCGCTCGTCGCGCTCGCGACATGCCTACACGCTGCACGTCATCGACCGGGCCTGCCATTACCCGGCTGACAACTGGCTGCAACGCAGCCCGGAGCTGCCACTTCGCGGCTTCGGCAGGGCGGCCTGATGCTGTTCACCGACGTCATTCGCAGGAAGCGCGACGGCGGCGCGCTCGACGCAGACGACGTCCGTTTCTTCGTCGACGGGCTGGCGGACGAGAGCATCCCGGCCGAGCAGGTTTCAGCGCTGGCCATGGCGATCTTCCTGAACGGCATGAGTGTCGAGGAAACCGCGGCGCTTACGCTGGACATGGCGCGGTCGGGCACGGTACTCGACTGGGATGCCGCGCAATTGCCCGGTCCCGTGGTCGACAAGCACTCGACGGGCGGCGTCGGCGACAAGGTCAGTTTCCTGCTCGCGCCCATCGTGGCGGCCTGCGGCGCTTACGTGCCGATGATTTCCGGCCGCGGTCTCGGCCATACGGGCGGCACGACGGACAAGGCCGAGGCGATTCCCGGCTACAACGCGACGCCCGGCCTCGAGACGTTTCGCGAGGTCGTGCGCGACGCCGGATGCGCCATCATCGGGCAAACGCCGGATCTGGCGCCTGCGGATCGCCGTTTCTACGCAATTCGAGACGTGACGGGCACGGTCGAGTCGGTGCCGCTGATCACGGCGTCGATACTGTCGAAGAAGATCGCGGCCGGCCTGCAGGGGCTCGTGATGGACGTCAAGGTCGGCAACGGTGCATTCATGACGTCGATCGACAAGGCGCGCGAACTCGCCCGCAGCATCATCGGCACGGCGGCGCGGGCCGGCCTGAATACGCACGCCGTGCTCACCGACATGAACGAGGTTCTCGGCACTACGGCGGGCAATGCGCTCGAGATCCGCGAGGCGATTCGCTACCTGCGCAACGAGGTGCGGGAGCCGCGGCTCGATGACGTGACGCTGACCCTGGGCGCCGAGATGCTGGTTCTCTCCGGACTGGAAAGCGATCGCGACGCGGCGCGAGCGCGTTGCGATCAAGCCGTCGGCAGCGGACGCGCCGCGGAGGCGTTTTCGAACATGGTCGTCGCGCTCGGTGGTCCCGCCGACCTGCTCGACAATCCGTCCCGGCACCTGGTAAAGGCGCCCGTCACGCGCGCCGTTCACGCACACGGCGTCGTGACCGCGACGGACACGCGCGCCATCGGCAACGCGATCATCGAGCTGGGTGGCGGCCGCAGGCAGGTGGGCGAGGCGCTGGACCTCGCTGTCGGGTTCAGCGACATCGCGGGCGTCGGCACGATACTCGACACCGACACGCCGCTGGCGGTCGTGCACGCGGCAGACGAGGACGGTGCAGATCGCGCGGCCGCAAGCCTGCTGGCGGCCGTTACGATCGGCGAGACGGCGCCGGCGAAACCGGCCGTCATCCACGAGATTTTGACCGGCTGAGACTCCCCGATGCGGTAAACTAGCCGACTCGAACAAGAAGAACCAACCGGGGGGTTCATGTCCAAGCTGATCGGTATCGTCGGGATCCTCGTGATCCTCGGGATCGCTTTTGCCGCTTCGTCGAATCGCAAGGCCGTCAGCCTGCGCATCGTCGCCGCGGCGTTCGCCCTGCAGGTTCTCGTCGCCGTATTCGTGCTTTACACGAGCTGGGGCAGCACCGCGATCGACAAGATGAGTACCGGGGTCCTCGCCATTATCGGCTTTTCCGGCGACGGCATCGAGTTCGTCTTCGGCGGGCTGGCCAATACCGACAACATCGGCTTCAGCTTCGTCGTCAACGTGCTGCCGATCATCATCTTCTTCTCGGCGCTCATGTCCGTCCTCTATCACCTGCGCATCATGGAGTGGGTCGTAAAGCTCGTCGGCGGTTTCCTGCATCGTGTCATCGGTACCGGCGCGGTCGAGTCCATGAATGCCGCCGCCAATGTCTTCGTCGGCCAGACCGAGGCGCCGCTGGTCGTGCGGCCCTACCTGAAGGGACTGACCGAAGCGCAGATGTTCACGGTCATGGTTTCGGGCCTTGCGTCGATTGCGGGCACGGTGCTGGCGGCCTACTCGATGCTGGGCGCCGAGATGAAGTACCTGCTCGCCGCTGCCTTCATGGCGGCGCCGGGTGGCCTGCTCATGGCGAAGATCGTGATGCCCGATGACGAGGTCGTGCGCTCCAGCGAGCGCGAACGGTTCGTGATGGAAAAGAGCGAACACAAGAACGTTATTCTCGCCGCCGCGTCCGGCACGACAGACGGCCTGCGCCTGGCGGCCAACATCGGTGCCATGCTCATCACCTTCGTCGCCCTGATCGCCCTGTTCAACGGCCTGGTCGGCATGGTGTCGGGCTGGTTCGGCTTCGAGCTGACGTTGCAAAAACTGCTCGGCTGGGTGTTTGCGCCGGTCATGTACCTGCTCAGTATTCCCTGGGCCGAGGCCCAGGCGGCGGGCGCCTTGTTCGGTGAGAAAGTCATTCTCAACGAGTTCATCGCGTTCTCCCACCTGAACGACGTGCTCGGCGACGCCAGCCAGCGCACGTACGCGATCACCACGTTTGCGCTGTGCGGATTTGCCAACCTGTCATCGATCGCCATACTGCTGGGTGGTCTCGGCGTGCTCGTGCCCGAAAAGCGCGACCTGATCGGGCAGCTGGGTCTGAAGGCGGTCCTGGCGGCGTCGTTGTCCAACCTCATGAGTGCGGCGCTCGCAGGACTGTTGCTGACGGTCTGACGTGTCGCGCAAGGTCATCATCGACTGCGACCCGGGGCAGGACGACGCCGTCGCGCTGTTTCTCGCCATGTCGTCGCCCGACGAAGTGGACATCGTCGGCGTCACTACCGTGGCAGGCAACGTCCCGCTGGCCCTGACGCAACGAAACGCCCGCATGATCTGTGACATTGCGCATCGGCAGGACATCCCGGTCTTTGCCGGGTGTGAACGCCCGATGGTGCGCGACCCGATAACGGCCGAGTACATCCACGGGCCGACCGGAATCGACGGCATCGACGTATTCGAGCCCGAGACGCCGCTGCAGGACGCGCACGCCGTGGACTTCCTCGTCGAAACCCTGTGCGCCGCAGAAAAGGGATCAGTGACCCTGGTTCCCACCGGACCGATGACCAATATTGCCACGGCCATCCAGCGCGAGCCTCGTGTGCTCGCCGGCGTCGAGCACATCGTGTCCATGGGCGGCACCATGCGCGAGGGCGGCAACCGCTCACCGTCGGCCGAGTTCAATGTGCTCGCAGATCCGCATGCCGCCGACATCGTCTACAAAGCTGGCGTCCCGGTCACCGCGATGGGTCTCGACGTTACGCACCAGGTATTGTCCACGCGCGAGCGCGTCGCGCGAATTCGCGCGCTCGGCAACGACGTCGCCGGGGCGACGGCCGGCATGCTGGGCTTTTTCCATCGCTACGATACGAAAAAGTACGGCTCGGAAGGTGCGCCTTTGCACGACCCGTGCACCGTGGCCTGGCTGCTGCGGCCCGACCTGTTCGAGACGAAGCTGTGCAACGTGTCGGTCGAAAAGACCTCGGAGCTGACGATGGGCCACACGGCCGTGGACTTCTGGTACGTGACGGATCGGCCGCCGAACGTCGACTGGGCCCATGCCGTCGATGCGGACGGTGTTTTCGACCTGCTGGTCGAACGGCTCGCGAGGTTCGGGAAATGAGCACGGTCACAATCACGGTCATTGGCTCGGTCAATCTCGATATCGTGGCCAGGGCCCGCAGGCTGCCGGCGCCGGGCGAAACCGTGACCGGTGCCGAGCTGTTCCGCTTCCCCGGTGGCAAGGGCGCCAACCAGGCGCTCGCAGCGCGGCGACTGGGCGCAGCCGTGCAGCTCGTCGCGTGTGTCGGCGAAGATGCTGCGGCCGGCGAGGCGCTGGCGCTGCTGCGTGAGGGCGGGGTGGACCTCGCAGCCTGTTCGGTGCTGGGCGACGTCGCGACAGGGACGGCCCTGATTGCCGTCGCTCCCGACGGGGAGAACCAGATCGTCGTTGCGCCGGGCGCGAACACCCGCTTGACGCTCGAGCGAGTGCCGAGGCTCGATACGGACGCCGTGATCTGCCAGCTTGAAGTGCCGGCCGATACCATCGCCGGAATCGCGGAACGCTTCGACGGCTTTCTCTGCACCAACCTCGCGCCGGCACGCCACATCGATGTTGCCGTGCTGCAGCGCGCAGACCTCGTGGTTGTCAATGAGACGGAGTCTGCGTGGTATGGCGCGGCCTTGCAGGCCTGCAGGGGCCTGGTGGCCACGACGCGCGGCGCCGGGATGGCGACGCTCCAGCGCGACGGCCGGGTGGTTGCTGAAGAGCGTCCTCCGCACGTCGATGCCGTGGATGCAACGGGCGCAGGGGATGCGTTCACGGCCGCGCTGACCGTCGCACTCGTCGAAGGACAGGCGCCGCCAGATGCGCTGCGCTTCGCGTGTGCTGCGGGTGCCGCGGCCACCATGAAAATGGGCGCGCAGCCGGCGCTGCCGTATCGCGAGGAACTTGCCCGGAGAGTAACCGATGGTCAATGACCAGGATTTCGTCGACTACGTCATCGACCAGGTCGATGGCGATGTGACCTTCCGCCACATGTTCGGGGGCACGACGCTGTACATGAACGGCAAAGTCGTCGCGCTGATCTGCGATAATCAACTGTTCGTGAAGCCGACGTCGTCCGGGCGTGACTACATCGGCGATGTCGTCGAGGCGCCGCCCTACGAAGGCGCCAGGAACTCCTTTCTCATTGGCGACGAGATCGACGACGCCGAGTGGCTGAGCGGCCTGTTCGCCGTCACGGAAAACGAATTGCCGGCCCCGAGGCCGAAGAAGAAACGCAAGAACAAGAAAAAGGGTTGATCATGAAACGACTGATGTTCTCACTGTGCCTGTTGATTCCCGCCCTGGCCGGGGCGCAGGACGACGAAAAACAAGAGCCGGGCTTCAACGAGGCCACGTTCAAGGGGCTCGAATTCCGCAG
Organism: Woeseiaceae bacterium; assembly: GCA_041602775.1. GTDB lineage: Bacteria > Pseudomonadota > Gammaproteobacteria > Steroidobacterales > Woeseiaceae > UBA1847. The sequence continues at coordinate 38,382 of JBFIFN010000011.1, forward strand.
CGTCGGGCCGGCCTTCATGTCCGGACGTATTGCGGACATCGTCATCCACCCGACCGACAAGAGCGTGTGGTACGTGGCCGTGGGCAGCGGCGGCGTGTGGAAGACCGTCAACGCCGGGACGACCTGGACACCGATCTTCGACGACCAGGGCTCGTACTCGATCGGCTGCATCACGCTGGACCCGAACAATCCGAACACCGTGTGGGTCGGTACGGGTGAAAACGTCAGCGGTCGCCACGTCGGCTACGGCGACGGCGTTTACCGCAGCCGCGACGGCGGCCAGACCTGGGAGAACATGGGCCTGAAGAGCTCCGAACACATCGGCATGATTCGCATCGACCCGCGCGACTCCGACACGATACTCGTCGCTGCACAGGGGCCCCTCTGGTCCGGTGGCGGCGATCGCGGACTGTTCAAATCCACGGACGGTGGCAAGAACTGGCGCAAGGTGCTCGGCGACGGCCACGGCAATTCCGAGGCAGACGACCGGTACACCGGCGTCAACGAAGTGCACATGGATCCCCGCAACCCGGACGTGCTGTATGCCGTGACCTGGCAGCGCCTGCGCAACGTGGCCAAGCTCATTGACGGCGGCCCGGGTACGGGCATTCACAAGTCGGAGGACGGCGGTGAGACCTGGCGCGAACTGACGAACGGCTTGCCCGACGAGATGATGGGCAAGACCGGGCTGGCTATCAGCCCGCAGAATCCCGACACGATCTACGCCACCATCGAGCTCGACAACCGTTCGGGCGGCTTCTGGCGTTCGGACGACGGCGGCGAAAACTGGGAAAAGAAAAACGACTACCTGTCGAGCGCAACCGGCCCGCACTACTACCAGGAGATCTTCGCCAGCCCGCATTTCGAAGGGCACGTCTACCAGATGGACGCGCTCATGCGCATGACGAAAGACGGCGGCGACACCTTCATTCCGCTACCTCACGAAACCAAGCATGGCGACCACCATGCGCTGGCCTTCCGTGGCGACGATCCCAATTACCTGCTGATCGGCACTGATGGCGGCGTCTACGAGAGCTTCGATCTCGGTGAGACCTGGCGGTTTATCAACAACCTGCCGATCACGCAGTACTACAAGGTCGCCATCGACTACGACGAGCCGTTCTACAACATCTACGGCGGTACGCAGGACAACAACAGCCAGGGCGGCCCGTCGCGCACGTTAAACGTGAGCGGTATTCGCAACAGCGACTGGTTCGTGACGATGTTCGGCGACGGTCACCAGTCGGCCGTGGACCCGACCAATCCGGACATCATCTACGCACAGTGGCAGCAGGGTAACCTGACCCGCTTCGACCGGCGTACGGGCGAGGCGATTTACATCAAGCCGCAGGCGCGCGAGGGTGAGCCGCCCGATCGCTACAACTGGGATGCGCCGATACTGATCAGTCCGCACGATCCGAAGACTCTTTATTTCGGCACGCAGCGCGTCTGGAAGAGTGACAACTACGGTGATTCCTGGACGCCGATCAGCGGCGACCTCACGCGCAACGAGAACCGCGTTCGGCAGAGGGTCATGGGGCGCACCTGGAGCTACGACGCGCCGCGCGATCTTTGGGCCATGTCGCAATTCAACACGATAACGTCGCTGTCCGAGTCGCCGCTCGTCGAGGGTCTCGTCTATGTCGGCACCGACGACGGGCTGATCCACGTGAGCGAGAACGGTGGCGCCGACTGGCGGGCGATCGACAAGCTGCCGGGCGTACCGAATCGCTTCTTCGTCAATGACATCAAGGCCGACCTGCATGACGCAAACACGGTCTACGTCGTCGTCGACGACCACAAGCACGGCGATTTCGCACCGTATATTCTCAAGAGCGAGAATCGCGGGCGCAGCTGGAAGAGCATCGCGTCGAACCTGCCCGAACGTCATATTCTGTGGCGCGTCGTGCAGGATCACGTGAAGCCCGGTCTCCTGTTTCTCGCGTCCGAGTTCGGCGTGTTCTTCACGGTCGACGGCGGACGCGCCTGGACCAAGCTGTCCGGCGGGGTGCCCAACATGTCGTTCCGCGACCTCGTGATCCAGACGCGTGAGAATGACCTGGTCGGTGCGACGTTCGGCCGCAGCTTCTACGTGTTCGACGACTACACGCCGCTGCGTTCGGTCAACGCCGCGATGCTGAAGTCGGGCAGCACGCTGTTCCCGGTGCGCGACGCATACTGGTACGTCGAGCGCAATCCGCTCGGCTGCAACGGCAACGGCTGCAAGGCGTCGCAGGGCGACTCGTTCTGGACGGCGAAGAACCCCGAATTCGGGGCGACGTTCACGTACTACCTTGCCGATGGCCTGCAGACGCGCAAGGAAGCGCGGCGCGAAGTCGAGAAAGAGAAGGAAAAGAAGAACCAGGATGTCCTCGCCGCCGACTGGGCCACGGTCATCGGCGAATCGCGTGAAGATGCACCGGCAATCGTATTCACGGTCCGCGGCGCCGATGGCGCGATCGTCAACCAGGTCGAGGGCCCCGCAACGCCGGGCTTCCATCGCGTTGCGTGGAACCTGCGTTACCCCTCCGTCGAACCCTGGTCGCCGCCCGATCCGCTGCAGGACGAGCCGCAGGAGGGCACCGGCATACTCGTCGTTCCCGGACGGTTCACGGTCGAGATGCAGCATCGCGTCGACGGCGAGCTCGTGGACACCGGCCAGGTCCAGGCGTTCGACGTCGTGTCGATACGTCCCGACCCGACGATTCCGGGGTCGACCCAGGCACAGCGTGTCATTTTCGAATCGAAGGTGGACGAACTGATTCGCGCGGCGTCGGGCTCGACGGCGGCCATCGATGCCGTGATTGCCGAGCTCGATGCCGTCAAAGCGACGCTCGATCGGTCGCAGACGGACGGCTCGCTGTATGAACTCGCCAATTCGATCCAGCAGCGCATCAAGGCGCAGCGCGACCGCATCACTGGCAACGAAATGCGCGACATGTACAACGACTTGCCTGAAATGACGGTCATGGCGAGGCTGTGGCACGCCAGGTTCGCGCCCGACATGAGCGCCCATGGACCGACCGCTGCGCAGCAGGATTCGTTGCGCATTGCCCGCAAGCTCTATGACGAGGTCCATGCCGAGCTGACGGGGCTGGTCGAGAACGAGTACGCGGGTCTCAAGGAGGCCATGGACTCGGCCCGGGTGCCGTATACGCCGGGTCGAGGTTTGCAGAACTAGGGAAGGCTGATCCTGGCTGAGCGCCGGCGTACCTGCCGGCGCTCAGTTCACTCCTGCGAGCACGCGCAGGTGAATCTCCACGCAGCGCGCGAGGCTATGCAGCTCGTAGCCACCCTCGAGGGCCGACACGATGCGCCCTCCGGCCGTGGCGGCTGCGACTTCGACGATCTTTTCCGAGACCCACTCGTAGTCCGCGTCGGTCAGGTTGACGTGCGACATGTCGTCGGCGACGTGCGCGTCGAAGCCTGCCGAAACGAGTACGAATTCCGGCTCGAAGCGCCGCAGCGCGGGAAGCCAGCGATCCTCGACGGCCGCTCTGAATTCGGCCGAGCCGGCGCCGGCCTCGAGCGGCACGCTGACGCGGTTTGCCGCGTCTTCGCGCAATGGCGTGTAGGGGTAGAACGGGTGCTGGAACGACGAGCAGAACAGTACCCGGTCATCGTCGGCGAAAATGTCCTCGGTGCCATTGCCGTGATGCACGTCGAAGTCGAGGACGGCGATCCGCCGGAAGCCATGCACCGCGAGCGCGCGCGCCGCGCCGACGGCGATGTTGTTGAGCAGGCAGAAGCCCATGGCCTTGTCGCGCTCGGCATGATGCCCGGGCGGTCGGACGGCGCAGAAGGCGTTGTCCACCTCGCCGGAGGACACGAGATCCACGGCGGTGACGACGGCCCCTGCGGCACGCCGCGCAGCGTGAAGCGAACGCGAGCCGATTACCGTGTCGGGGTCGAGGCGCCGCAAGCCGCTCACCGGCACCTTTGCGGACAATGCGTCGACGTATGCGGCGTCGTGGACCCGCAGCACGTCGTCGAGCGCCACCTCCGGCGCGTCGAAATTCATTAGCACGTTGCTGAGACCGGAGGCCAGCAGTCGATCGGAAATCGCGGCGATGCGGGCGGCACACTCCGGATGATCGGGACCGGTATCGTGAAGATTGCATTCGGTGTGACTGATGAGGGCGGTCGGCAACGAGATATTCCCTTATAGCCAATCAAGGAGCGGGTAGTGTAAAAGTCCCGCGTCGTCGAAGGAATCCCTGGAGAGCTCGCATGTCCGCACACTACCTCGAGCCGCTGTTCGTGCCGCGGAGCATCGCGCTCTTCGGCGCCAGCGATCGGCCCGATGCCGTGGGCGGTATCGTGTATCGCAATCTGCTCGCAGGCGGTTTTCCGGGAGCGGTCGTGGCGATAAACCCGAAGCGGGGCAAGATCCAGGATCGACCCGCGTTCGCGTCGCTCAGCGAGGCGGGGGAGAGCATCGATCTCGCCGTTGTGGCGACTCCGGCGGCCGGCATTCCCGCCATCGTCGACGAGTGTGGTGAGCACGGTGTGCCCATGATGCTGGTCCTGTCGGCGGGCTTCCGCGAGACCGGCGAGGCCGGACGCCGGCTCGAGAACGAGGTCGTCAGCCGCGCACGGCGGCACGGCATCCGGCTCATGGGCCCGAACTGCCTGGGGATTATTCGACCCAGCGCCGGGATCAACCTGACATTCGGCAACAGCGATGCGGCGCCCGGCAATCTCGCCCTCGTTTCGCAGTCAGGCGCGATCTGTACCGCCATTCTCGACTGGGCGGACGAAAACAGCATCGGCTTTTCAGCCGTGGTGTCGACGGGCATCGGTGCGGATCTCGATTTCGGGGATTACCTCGACTACCTCGTGACCGACCCGCATACGCGGGCCATCCTGATGTACATCGAGGGAATCAGCGACTCGCGGCGTTTCATGAGCAGCCTGCGGGCTGCTGCACGGATCAAGCCGGTCATTGCCCTCAAGGCGGGGCGACACACTGCGGGTGCCGCGGCATCCCTGTCTCACACCGGCGCGCTGGTCGGGAGTGACGAGGTCTTTTCTGCCGCGCTCGAGCGCAGCGGTGTGCTGCGTGTCGAGACCATCGGACAGCTGTTTGCGGCGGCCAGGGCGCTATCGTCGGCAAACTATCGCAGCGCCACGGAACGACTCGTCGTCATCACCAACGGCGGGGGCCCCGGCGTCATGGCGGCCGATCGCTTTGCGGACCACGGCGTCGAGCTCGCCGCGCTCTCGCCGCCGACGATGGCCGAACTCGACACGGCGCTGCCGTCCGTCTGGTCGCGCGCCAACCCCGTGGACGTTATCGGCGACGCAACGCCCGAGCGCTATCAACAGGCGCTCGACGCCTGTCTCGCCGACCCCGGAATCGACGGAGTGCTCGTCATCCTTACGCCGCAGGCGATGACGCGGCCTACCGAGGTCGCCAGGGCCGTCATCGAGTCGGCAACGGGCACATCCAAGCTCGTTATGGCGACCTGGATGGGTGGTTCGCAGATCCACGAGGGTCGCGCACTGTTCCGGGAGGCGCGCGTGCCCTGCTTTACGACGATGGAGAACGCGGTCGACGCATTTACCTACGTGGCGAAATACAACCGCAACCAGCGGCTCCTGATGCAGGTGCCGGCACGGCTCGCCGGCGGGCTGCAGCCACCGGATCGCGAGGGTGCCAGGCTGATCATCGAGGGTGTCCTCAGCGAGCGGCGCAAGGTGCTGACTGAACCGGAGTCCATTGCGGTGCTGACCGCGTTCGGGATTCCGACGGTGCGCGCCGCCGTCGCGCGATCGGCCAACGAGGCGCTCGTCTCCGCCGAAACCATCGGCTATCCGGTCGCGATGAAGGTCCTGTCGCACGACATCACTCACAAGTCGGATGCCGGCGGCGTCCGCTTGAATATCGTGTCGGCCCAAGAGGTGCGCAATGCCTACCGGCACATGCTGGACCAGGTGAAACAGAATGCGCCCGACGCAAGGATAGAGGGCGTGACCGTCGAGAAAATGCACAAGAGCCGCAGCAGCCGCGAGCTCTTGATCGGCATCGTCAGGGACCCGGTGTTCGGCCCCGTCATCAGCTTCGGGAGCGGGGGCACCGCGGTGGAGATACTCGCGGATACGGCGCTGTCGCTGCCGCCACTCAATCGTCGACTTGCCAACGACCTCATCACGCGGACGCGTGCCGCGAGGCTGCTCGAGGCGCACCGTGACGTGCCGGCGGCAAACATGGACGCCCTGGTCGGGGTACTGCTCTCCGTTTCCGCGATGGCCTGCGAACTGCCGTGGTTGCAGGAGATGGACATCAACCCGCTGATGGCCGACGAGACCGGAGTGGTGGCCGTGGATGCGCGCATCGTCGTCGATTACCCGAAGCCATCTTCGGACCCCTACGACCATCTCGCCATCCACCCGTATCCGGCGCATCTCGCTCACCGCGTGCAGCTCAAGGACGGCACCGACATCCTGGTTCGCCCGATCCGGCCAGAGGACGCGGAAAGCGAAGCCCGGTTCGTCCGCGAGTTGTCCGACGAGTCGAAGTACTTCCGCTTCATGAACACGTTCCAGGAGCTGAGCCAGGAGATGCTGGTTCGGCTGACGCAAATCGACTATCACAACGAGATGGCGCTGATCGCCGTGTGCATGAACGACGGCGTCGAGGGCGAGCAGATCGGCGTGGCGCGCTACGCGACAAACGTGGACAAGAAAAGCTGCGAGTTTGCCCTGACCGTGGCCGACAAATGGCAGGGCCGCGGCATCGGCCAGCAGCTCATGATCGACCTCATGAGCGTGGCGCGGGCCCGGGACCTCGAATCCATCGAGGGCCAGGTGCTGGCCAGTAACAAGCGCATGCTGAAGCTGATGACGATGCTCGGCTTCGAATCAGACGTGGATCCGTCGGATAGCTCAATCAGGCGTGTCGTGGCGCGACTGCACAACGTGCAGGGGTAAGTGCTGCTCAGGGAAGATGAAATGAAGCGGGCAGCAGGGCCGCGAGCGCGTATTCCTGCCACTCGCCGCTGTCGTCAATGGCGAGGACGATCGTCGCCGAATCGGCGAATTCGGCGATCCGCTGCCGGCACCCGCCGCAAGGTGTGCACGGGCCTATCTCGCCGGCGCCGCCGACGACGGCCAGTCTTTCGATCCGTTGACCACCCTCCTGCACCATGGCCGAAATTGCGCTCGCCTCGGCGCAGCTGCCCAGCGGATACGCGGCGTTCTCGACATTGCAGCCGACGTGCAGCCGGCCCTGGTCGTCGATGAGGGCCGCGCCGACCGTAAAGCCCGAGTAGCGGGCATACGCGTTGCCGCGCGCTTCGGTCGCGGCGTTGATCAGGTCGCTGTCGGAAATCGCCATGGGCCGATTCTACCTGACGGTCGTCCACGATCCGTGCATGGGATTCGGCAGGATGTACCACCCATTGCCCCAGTACTCGTCGTAGGTATCGAGTGCTGCGTGCCGCGAGGCCCGCGTCGCCGGCTCGGCGCACGGCGCGAGCGGTTTGGCGCGTGTGCAGTGCACGAAGTCGCCATAGTCGTCGCCGAACAGCATGACGACGCGGTGCGTCCGCGCGACGTATTCGCGCCGCGTGAGCTTTTCCTTGTCCCAGCCCGGCTGCTCCCAAGCCATGAGCAGGTGCTCCGCGTCCGTCTCGATGCCTGCCTCGCGCAGGTCGTCGATCGTCACCTGCTCGTAAGGACAGCCGCCGTCGACGCCCTCGAAGGATTCGCAGGCCCGATTGGTGACGAAGAAGACCTGGACGCCTGCGGCACGCGCCGCATCGATCATCCGCGCTGCGCCACGAACCGGCACGGCTTTGTTTTTGCGCATCCAGTCGAAGTGCCGGAAACGCGTGTAAGGCGCATAGGCCAGGGTCTTCTGGTAATCGGCATTGCTGACGACGGTCTCGTCGACATCCAGAATAATGGCCGGCGGTTTGCCGGCGACGTCCTGTTGGCCTGGTAGCGCGGTCCACTGCGGGTCCGCAAGCAGGCGCGGCAAATCACGGCGTGCCTGCGCATAAACCTGTGCGCTGATAGCCTGGTACTCGGCCGAGTGTTCGGCCCAGAGTACGCCGATATCGACGTCGACGTCGGGAGCCGGCTCCGGGATAGCGCAAGCGGTGAGAGTCAGCGCGGCGCACCATGCGGTGTGTGATCTCATCGAATCAGGTTAGCATGAGTGCATGAAGAATAAACTCCTGTTGTCGTTCGTCTTATCGGTGCTGGCCGGCTGCGCCGCTGCCCCGATGTTGCAGCCCGACGGGCTGACGTTTATCCATCTCAACGACACGTATCGCGTCGGCACCGTCGAGGACGGCAAGCGCGGCGGATTCAGCCGCATTGTCACGCTGGTTCGCGAACTGCAGGCCGAGGGCAGGGACGTGCGGCTACTGCACGGCGGCGATTTCCTGTACCCGTCGCTCGAAAGCCAGCTCTGGGACGGCCTCCAGATGGTGGATGCGATGAACTTTCTCAATGCCGTCGCGCCGCTGTATGCCGCGTCGGGCAACCATGAATTCGATCGCCGTGGCCCCGAACAGCTGGTCGCCGCCCTGAAGGCGTCGGAGTTCGCGTGGCTCGGCGACAATCTGCGCTTCCGTACCGGGGACGCGGAGGCCGATGCGACGCTGCAGCCGGCATTGACCTTCTCGTCCGGTGGCAGGACCGTCGGTATGTTTTCGCTGACCCTGCACCCTGCAGACGGCGGCAACGATCGCGCCTACCTCGACATCGATCGCGACTACGAACGCGTCGCTCGCGATGCGATCGAATCGCATGTTGCGCGAGGTGTCGACCTCGTCATCGGCGTAACCCACGTCCATATGCGCCAGGACGTCGCGATAGCGGGACTCAGGGCCGATTACCCGCAGTTCGCATTCATCGTCGGCGGGCACGAGCACGAGCCGCAGTACCATGCAGGCGGCGACACCGAGGCGGCGGTCATGAAAGGCGCCTCCAACGCGCGCGTGGTGTGGCAGATCGACGTGGACTTCGACACGGCTGGCGGATACCGGGTCAGCGAGAAACGCATCGATATCGACGAATCGATCCCGCTGGACCCCGAGTACGAGAAACTGGCGGCCAAGTGGCAGGGCCGCTTATTGGACAAGTTCCCGTTCCTCGAGGCGCGCATCGGTACGGCGGCGCTGACCATGGATGCGCGCGAGGAGCAGATTCGCAGCAGTGAATCGAGCTGGGGCAATTTCATCGTCGACCAGATGCGCGGCGCCTTCGGCAAACCGCGCGCCGACCTCGCATTCATCAATAGCGGCACGCTGCGTCTCGACGACACGGTCGAGGGCGACATCCTGTTCGAGGACGTTGGACGCACCTTCGGCTTCAGCTCTCTCCTGCGGCATACGACCGTTACCGGCGCAGAGTTCAGGACGATCATGGAGGCCGGTTATCGGGGCGGCCCCGAGAGCCAGGGTTACTTCCCGCAGGTCTCGGGCTTTCGCGTGTGCGTCGACCGCAGCCGCCCCGAGTTGGGGCGCATTGTCAGCCTGCAGGTACCGAACGACGCCGGCTGGTCCGAGATCGACAGCGAGCGCGAATACACGCTCGTCGTGCCGGACTTCATTTACCGTGGCGGCGACGGCTACGACATCCCGAAGGACCGCTTCGCGTCCCGTCCCGCGTCGGAGCTCAAGTACCTGGTGCTCGACGCGATCCTGCGTGCGCAGGGCCAGGGCAGGACCGTCGGCAAGCCCGTCACGCGCGAGAATCGCCGCTACCATGCGCTTGCAGGACCTTCTGACGCCTGCTTCGACTGACAAAGCCCGGCAAAAGAAAAGGGCGACCCGAGGGTCGCCCTTTCGATGAACACCGGGGTGTTCGTTTACTGGCCGAAGCGAATGTCGATACCGAGACGCGCTTCCCACAGGCTGCGGTTCGGATAGACACGTTCGATTGACCGCTCGCTGAACCTCTCGTACCAGAACTGGCCCGTGTCCGCGATGATCGCGCCCGAAACGGGTACGGGCGTGAAGAACTGTGCGTCCGTGATCTTGCCCCAGTCGTCGTTGAGCAGGTTACCGAAATTATAGACCTTGAAGTACAGGCGGCCCGTGAAGTCGCCCGGCAACGGCAGATCCTGGCTGATCCGGAGATCAAAGCGCGTGCTCCAATCCGCGTTGAAGCCATTGCGCTCGGTCAGGCCCGGTGCCAGCCCCTGCGCGTCCACCCAGGCGAAGAATTCTGCCTGGTCGAAGGCCGGGCTGAAAACAACGTTCGGGTCGGTAGGACCGGTCGGGATGTAGAGCAGGTGGCGACCGAAGAAGCCGTCGCCCTCGATACGGATGCACTCGCCGGCGCCCAGCGCACCCAGGCACCCGGTTTCACGTCCGGCGCGTGCGTCGCCGAGATTGCCACCGCTGAAGCCCCAGCTCTGCGGCTGGCCCTCGTTGACGTAGCCGAACAGCGTGACGGTCGTCATGTTGTCGCCAAACAGTGCGCGCTCCCAGTTCAGGCGCAGCGTGAAGCGCTGCGGCACGACGTAGTTGGAGTTGCCGGCGATCGGGTTGTTGACGTCGAGCAACGCGGTGTTGTCGTAGTTCGACACGGCAACAGCGGAGGTCATCGGGCTCACGTCTTCAGCATCGGTGTACGCATAGCCGAACAGGACGTCGAGGCCCCAGTCGTCGAAGCTCTTTTGCGCCACGATCGAGAACACGTTGGATACCGGGGACTCGTCCGAGTTCGTCAGCATCAGGTTGTCGGAGCCGTTCGTGAAGGCGTAGATCGGCGTGCCGATGGTGGTCGTTCCAATCTGCTCCTGCGCGAGGTCGACGTAGTAAGCCGGGTCCTTGCCGCGCGAATGCAGGTAATCGACATCCAGCTGGAAGTCGCCGTAGGGGACGTCCCACGTCGCGCCGAGAGCCAGTTTCCACTCGCTGGGCTGGTTGTAGTCCGGATCGATGAGTACGAGCCGTGACGTGTTGGCGTCGGCGGCCGTCGTTGCTGCAACGTCATCCACCATCAACTGCGGCACGTCGTAGCCCGGGCGACCCTGGCCAGAGAGCGGCAGCGAGTCGGGCGAGCCCGGCAGTACCGTGTAGGTCGCGCCGAATTCGTCGTCGTCATACTGCAGCTGCACGTTCGTGACGCCGTCGTTACTCCAGGCGTTCGATATCCATACGTTCGGATTGCCGCCGGAGTACAGGCCGATACCGCCACGCAGCGACAGGTCGTCACGCATGTCCCAGTTGAAGCCGACGCGCGGCATCAGCAGGTCGAGGCCGTCGATGTTGCCGTCATTGCGCACGCCGTTCCTCTGCGTGAACGCGTCGTTGTAGACCGGGCGATCGCTGCTCGTGAACCACTCGTAGCGCAGGCCGGCCGTCAGCGTCAGGTCGAGATGATCGAGGAAGATCTCGTCCTGGATGTACAGCGCATTCAGAACGTTGCTGAAATTCGCGGCCGCGTCGTTCGCGTTGTTCGATCCGCCGCCGCTGCCGTAATAAATACGGCTCGGACGACCGAGTTCGAACAGGTCGATACCGGATGCGCTGCACGCGACCAGCGTGCCCGTGCCGTCATCGACCTGGACACCGTCAAATCGCTGCTGTGCGGTCAGTGCATCGCAAGCGGCCGGGTTGTCCGTCGAGTTATCAAAGTAGTCGTATTCACCACCGCGCGAGTGCTGCACGAAGATGTTGAAGATCTCCAGGTCCTCGCGCTCGTAGCCGGCCGTGATGATCTGGTTGCCCAGGAAGAGATCGGCCGATAGCTTCAGGTAATCCGACTCGGTGGCCAGGCTGTTGGCCTGGCGGGAGTCGTCCGCTCCGAGGTACACGGTACCGGTACGGCCACCGACGCTGATCTGCATATCGGCAAAATCTTTCGGGCCGACCGTGATCTGCGAGTCATCCATGGTGTTGGTGCTGTAGAACAGCTCGGTCGACAGGCGGTCGCTCCAGTCGGAGGTCAGCCTGAACGTCGCCGTTTCCGACTCGGCGCCCTTCGTGTAGAAGTGATTGCTGAACTCGAACTCGTTCGAATCGCCGTCCGAATCGCGGTCCTGGAAACCGTCGAAGTAGTTGTAGATCAGGGCGGCGTTGTGGCGGTCATTGATGTTCCAGTCGAGACGCACGAGGTACTTTTCGGATTCCTGCGAACCGTCGGACGGCATGCCGCCCGGGTCGTAACCGTAGACGTTCTGCGCGATGGAGACGATGCGGTTGTAGTCCGCCTCGCTCAGCCAGCTGCGCTCCTCGCCGTTACCCGAGCCCGCAAATCCGCGGGCGAGGAAACGCGGGTCTTCCGTTTCTTCGTAGGAAACGTGGAAGAACAGGCGATCCTTGATGATCGGGCCGCCGGCGTTGAAGCCAATGATGGTCCTGTCGTAGGAAGGCCGCGAATAGTCGTTCGGGTCATCGGCGACCGTCGTGCCGCGGAAATCATTGTCCGAATACTCATAGAAAACTTTCGCTTCCCACTCGTTGGTGCCGGACTTGGTGACGGCGTTGATGTTGCAGGCCGAGAAACTGCCGTAGGTGACGTCGAAAGGCGCCAGCTCGACGGCGATCTGCTCGATTGCGTCGTAGGGGAACGGCATGCCCACGGCCGTGGAGTAGCCGTTTTCGTTGAGGCCGAACCGGTCGGTCTGGCTCACGCCGTCGAGCGTGACATTATTGAAGCGCGGGTGCTTGCCGGCGCAGTTCACGCCGAAACCGTCTTCGTCGTTGTCGATCATCAGGCGCGGATCGATGCCGTATACGTCAGAGATATCGCGGCTAAAGGACACCGCGTTCTCGATGTCGGCAAGGTTGAATGTCGCTGAAGGCCCCGAGGCAACTTCGACGAGTTCTGCGGTCTGCCCGATCGTGACGATTTCCTCGATGGCCGCTTCTTCCTGCAGATTCAGCGTCAGGTTGTAAGTGTCGCCAACGCTGATCGACGGAACCTCGACCGACTTGGTGCCATTAACCGTTACGAGATAGGGGCCACCCGGCAGGAGCCGTGACGCCCTGAACAAACCGTCGTTGTCCGACGTCAGCGTGCGCGTGACGCCGCTGCGCGTGTCCTCCACGACGACGCTCGCGCCGCCCACGGGCGCGCCCGTCGGATCGACGATCTTGCCGCGAATCGCGGAGGTTGTGTCCTGTGCGTTTGACGCAACAGGTACGGTAAGGAACATGATCGCGGCGAGCGCAGCGACAGGCAGTCGGCTGAACCCCCGGGCGATCGATCGGAACAATCTTGATTTCATTGCTGAACCCCGCTTCTGGAAAATGCGAAAGCCTAAAACACTTGTATGACAGCTGGATTTCGCGCGTTTGTTTTTTAGTCGGAGAGGGCCTGAATGGCGGATTTCCAACGCTCTTTGCGAGCACGTGGCGACTAATCTAGCGCAGCGAAAATGCTTTAGCAATCAAGCCTTGTAAGGCTTTTCCGAAGTGTTTGCGAAGTTAGGAATGTGCTTTCGAACCGGCAAAAAAGAAACCGGATTACGAACCGGACACAAGCTATTGTTTTTGGGTTAGTTCGATCGTGGCGACAATCGGCCAGTGATCCGAGACGCCCGTTCCGGCCGCGCTGTCGTGCCGCATCGGCGTGCCCGATGGCGTCACCTGGGACTCGATTTCATTGGCGATGGCAACCGAGCCAGCGCGAATCCGGCTTGTTGTTTTTGCACCACGCCCCGGTGAGAACAGGATCATGTCGAGGAACGACCAGGTGTCGTCGCGGCGGTAATAGTAGGTGCCCCGGCAGTCGCCGCAGCCGAGATCGTGTGCCACGGTCCAGCCGGGCCGGGCGAAACGATCGAGCATGCGCTCGCGCGCGTCCTCGGTACTCGTCGTGTTGAAGTCACCGGCGGCAAATACATGGTGGTGATCGGGCAGGGCGTCGCGCAGCGCATTGAGGTGCTCGTAGGCGGCGACTCGCATCGCCGTCGGGTGAAACGGCGCGGGGAAGTGCACGGCAAATCCCGTAAGCACCGAGCCGTCCGGAAGTTCGAAATCGGCCTGCAGGACGCCGCGCGTGTCGCCGGCACGATCCGGAAAACCGGGAACCTCGAACGCGTGCAGCACCGGGTCATCCGCGAGCGGCAGCCTCGAGAGAAACGCGACGTCGATGCCACGTACGTCGGTGCCCTCGATGAGCACGGCGGGCTCGTAACCGAGCTCGGCGAGATGTTCCAGGCGCAGGCGTTCGAGAATGCGCCGATTCTCGACCTCCTGGAAAACGATGATGTCGGCACCGCGGCCGCCGTCGACCTGGCGAATCACCTCGGCCAGCGCGCGCAGTTTCGTGTCGACGGCCGCATCGCTCCAGTCGAGCAGCAGGCATTCGTCGCGCCAGCTCTCGACCTCGATATCGTTGCAGGCGTCGATATGTTCCTTGCTCTGTTTTGCGGCCAGCGGCAGGTAGGCCTTGTCGTCCTTGCCGGGGTCGTCAATGTTGTCGAACAGGTTCTGTGCATTCAGCGACATGATCGTTGCGCGTGGCTCGCTGACGGCGGGCATCGCAAGGTCGACGCGCAGCAGGCGCGCGTGCCGGTCTTCTCCTGTCACGTACACGGTGCGCGAATCGTCGCCGAACGCCACGGCCTCGGCATTGCGAAAGTTGCCGAGCCCGACCCGCACGGGCTTCGAATTCAGCGCCTCGAACCAGTCTTGCTCCGGCCGGCGCAGGTAATAGTAGATGGCGCGATACGTCAGGACGACGGCGGCGCGATTATCGGCCGAGATATCCATGCCGGTCGGCTGCCAGTGCCAGTCCCTGGTTTTCGGCGCGAACTCGACGTCCTGGCGACTGGGCTTCGGCAGGCTGTCGACGGTGCCCAGCCACCTGGCGGTAACCTTGTCGTCGCTCTGCAGCGGGACTTCGTACAGCGATGGAGGGATGTCGCGTTTCGACAGGATCAGTACGCGCTCGTTGTCGATATCCACGGCCGCGGCTTCCGCGTCGCGGGGTCCGTTCGGGTACTTGAAGTCGACGTGCCAGTCGACCTTCGTCCTGTCGTCCGATGGCTTCGGCTCTTTCGCGACGTACAGGGTGACCTTTTTGCGTTTGCCGAGGTTGTCGCCGATGTCGGCAATGAGAAGGTAGGGATCGCCATCCAGCGTAAACGACGCGAGGTCCTCCCAGTCGTCGTTATCGGCCTTCCCGAGATCGACGTCGCTCCGATCACGACCCGCGGTGTCGAGCGCGAACAGGCGTGCCTTCCCGTCGTCGTTCATGGTCCAGAGAACACCGGGAGCGCGCTGCGAGCGCGCAAGTCCGCTGGCTTCGTCGATCTTCGGGTTTTCGAGCCGCCCGACGACCTCGAACAGTAAAGGAGCCGGCTGCTCCGCATTGGAGCAGCCGGCAAGCAGCAGGAGTGGCAGGAGCCTCCGGATCAGTTACCGAACTCGTAACCGACTTCGATGCCGAACACGCGCGGCTCGTTGACGAAACCGGTGTTGTTCGAGAAGTCGATGAAGCCGAGGACGTTGTCCTCGTCGGTGATGTTTCGACCGAACGCGGCGATCTCCCAGCCGCTGTCGTAATTCCTGTAACCGATGCGCAGCCCGCCTTCGAACTGGTCCTCGGTCTTGAATTCGACGGCCTCGTAGAGCGGCATGTTGATTTCGCCGTACCAGACCCAGTCGGTCAGGAAGTACACCTCGGCATTGTTGCCGATCGGCGCGCCGTAACGGACTTCGAGGTTGTAGGTGGTCTCGGGCGCGCGTGGGAACGGGTTGCCGTCGACCGATACCTGGGCCGCATTGTTCGGATTGACCGGGTCGAGCACCGTACACAGGCCCGATCCACATGGCGCCGTGAACAGGTTCGGGTCGTTGATTTCCGTGTCGTTGAACGCGTAACCGCCGGAGACGAGCAGGTTGTCCGTGAGGAGCCACTGCAGGTCGACTTCGAAGCCGACGGCTTCGCCCTTGTCGGCGTTGATGACCTGGTTCGTGTTCGAGGCGCCGCCAATGACCGATAACTGCATATCTTTGACTTCGTACGCGAACACGCCGAGGTTGACGCGCAGGCGGTCGTTGGCGAGGTCCGCCTTGTAACCGGCCTCGTACGACGTGATGGTTTCCGGCTCGGCGACCGTCGGAAACTCGCCGAACGCGACGTCACGGCCCTGGATCGTCTGGGCGCGGAAGCCGCTCGACACGCGGCCGTACAGGCTCGACTGGTCCGAAAGCCCGTAATTCAGGCTGAACTCCCAGCTGGCCTGGCTGTCGTCGACGTTGATGTCGTCGGGCCGTGGCAGGAACGTCGACCAGAGAAAGGCCTGCTGGTTGACGGTGAATTGTTTCTCGTCGTTGGTGTGCCGCACGCCGCCGGTCAGCGTCAGGCGATCCGTCAGGTCGTAGCTGCCCTGGCCGAACACGGCCCAGGTTTTGTTGAAATAGCTGACGATGTTGTTCTGCACGAAGTTCAGGTTGTTGTCGAAAGACGCGAAGTTCTCGGTTTCGACACGCAGCGACGAGTCAAAGTAGAAAGCGCCAATCTGCCAGCTGAACGGTCCGTCCGAGTCGCTTGCGATGCGGAATTCCTGCGTGAACTGGTCCGTGACGGCGCCGTCTTCGGTAACCGACGGGACGAGGATCTCTCCCGGCCACGTGCGTGCCGGCAGGCAGGGATCCGGGCACAGTACGAAGGTGTCGGCAAACGTGATGCCGTCGGGAGGCGTCGGCGTGGCGAAGATGTTGACCACTCCGCCATCGATATCGCCGCGGCTCGAGCCGTCGCCGTCCTGGTACGACGTGATGGAGCTGATCGAGACATCGTCGAAGTCGAAGGTCAGGTTCAGCGTCGTGCCGTGCATTTGGTAGCCCTGCGGGTTGTTGTCCCCGCCGTCGTACCAGACCGTCTCCCGCCGGTAGTTCTGGTTCAGGTCGTTGCTGCCCGGGGTGAATACGTTGGCGCGGAAGATCGAGGACGTGCCTTCCAGATTGCGATTTTGGTGGATCAGCAGTGCGCTGAAGCGGTCCGTCGGCGTCCACAGGACCTGCAGGCGCATGGCGCTTTCATCGTATTCGCCGAGCGACTCCTGCCCGGTGTGCGCATTCGTGATCCAGTTGTCGCGGCTGCGATGCAGGACCGATACGCGTGCCGCGAGTTCATCGTCGATCAGGCTGCCGCCAACGGCGCCCTCAAGGTTTATCGTATTGTTCTCGGCCCACGATCCGCGGACGTATCCCGAGGTTTCGTGATCCGGCCGCCGCGAGTTGACCTTGATGATGCCCGCAATCGTGTTGCGACCGAACAGCGTACCCTGTGGCCCGCGAATGACCTCCACGTTCTGCAGGTCAAACAGCGGGAAGCTTTTCAGCACCACGTTCTCGAGTACCACTTCATCCATGACGAACAGCACAGGCTGCGAAGCACCGAGGTCGAAATCGATATTGCCCAGCCCGCGCAGGTAGAAGCGCGGCGCGGCGCGGCCGTTGGACGATTCGGCGTACAGGCCGGGGACGCGACCCGACAACGCCAGCACGTCGTCACTGCCCGAGAACATCGCCTCGAGTTTCTCGCCCTGCGTGGTTGCGACCGAGATCGGTACATCCTGCGTCGCCTCTTCGCGTTTTTGCGCCGTGACGACGATTTCTTCGAGCACACCCTGCATCTGTGCTGCTGCAGACACGGGCAGACCGGCCGTGAGCGCGAGTGCCGCGGCGCCTGCCAGCGCTTTGCGAATCGGGGAATGCTCCATGGTTGTCGTGTTCGAGCCACACATTTCTTGTTCTCCTGGTGAAGCGTTTGCGCAGTATAGCCTTGTTACCCGAGGGACGTGTAGCAATCCTGCGAAAAGCGCGGCGAGCACAGGCACAGGAACACGAGGTCCGAATCACCGCTGTTGGTGACGCTCTGCGGCGCGTGTCTCAAAATGGTGACCGTGTCGCCGGGGCCGATGTCGAAGGGCGGGTTGTCGCCAAGCCGCATGCGCCCGTGCCCCCGCTCGACGATGTAGAACTCGAGCACGGAGAGCTCGTGGCGTTCGGTAGTGACGCCGGGTTCGACGCGGCAGCGCGCCAGCGAAAACTCGGGCCAGGCGTCATCGTTGATGATTTCGCTGATGAAACAGCGCTCGGTCGTCCAGGCTTCGGGTTTCGATTTGTCGACCATAAGGGGACAATACCGCGATTCACTGCAAGGAGCACCGCATGCCCCGAACGCCCGACGTCCACCACCTGCTGAGCCTCGCCGGCGAAACCGTGCTGGTCACTGGCGCCAGCGGCCACGTCGGTCGCGGTATCGCGAGGCGTCTCGCCGAGGCCGGGGCCGCGATCATCGTGCACTACCGCCGCGACGAAAGTTCGGCCGCGAGTCTCGCCGGCGAAATCGGCGCGCAATGCGTCGTGCAGGCCGATCTCGGGGACGCTGCGGCCGTCGATGCGCTGTTCGAGGACGCCCAACCGACGATGGTCGTCAATAATGCCGCCACGCAACCCGTGCAGGCGCTCGCGGGCATGAGCGATGACGACTGGCGGGCCGTGCTGAGCGCTAACCTCGATGGCCCGTTTCTCGTCACGCAGCGCGCCGCGCGCGCCTGGGGCGGGCGGGGCGGAGCGATCGTCAACGTAGCCTCTGTCGAGGGCCTCGACCCGGCCGCGGACCACGCGCATTACGCAACCAGCAAGGCCGGCCTCATCATGTTCACGCGGGCGGCCGCTGTCGAATTCGGACCGCGCAACATCCGTGTAAACTGCGTGTCGCCGGGTCTCATCGACCGTGACGGGCTCGCCGACGAATGGCCTGACGGCGTCGCACGCTGGCGCGAGCGCGCGCCCCTCGGGCGTCTCGGGACTCCAAAAGACGTGGCCGACGCGGTATTGTTCCTGCTCAGCCCGGCCGCCCGCTGGATCAGCGGCGCCAACCTGGTCGTCGACGGGGGAATGTCGGCCCAGAGCAAATGGTGATCAACAGGAATGCCGACCGCTCACATCAATGCAGCTCCCGGTGATTATGCCGACACGGTTCTCATGCCGGGCGACCCGCTGCGTGCGCAGTACATTGCCGAGAACTTCCTCGACGACGCGCGCCGCGTCAACGACGTCCGCAATATGTGGGGATTTACGGGTACCTACGAGGGACGACCGGTTTCGGTGCAGGGCCACGGCATGGGCATCCCGTCCGCTTCGATCTACACCGAGGAGCTGATCACGCACTACGGCGTGAAGCGCGTGATCCGCGTGGGCAGCTGCGGTACGAGCCACCCCGACGTGCAGCTGCGCGATATCGTCATCGCGATGGGGGCCTCCACGGACTCGGGCGTCAATCGCATGCGCTTCGGCGGTTACGACCTGGCGGCGCTGGCCAGTTTCGGTCTCGTCGAAAAGGCCGTGGCCGCGGCCCGCGCTGCCGGCGTCCGCTATCACGTCGGCAATATCTTCTCCGCCGATCTCTTCTACACCCCGGACACCGACATGTTTGCGACGATGGCGAAATATAACGTCTTCGGTATCGAGATGGAGGCCGCCGGGATTTTTCCGATCGCGGCCGAGCACGACGCCGAGGCGCTCGCGATTTGCACCGTCAGCGACGACATCCCGAACGGCAAGCACCTGACGTCCGAAGACCGCGCGACAACATTCGACGAAATGATCGGCATCGCACTCGACACTGTCGTCGCGATGGAGCGTCAATGACAGCGCTGAAGATTGTCGATTCGACGCGCCTGCCGGATCTCGGCCGCGTTCCCGCCGTCGATGAAGTCGGTGTCGACGAGCGCGTTGCGCGCTTCCAAAGCCGCAGCATCAAGACATCATCGAAGGTCGAGGCGCTCAAGCTGATCCTGAGCATGATCGACCTGACGACCCTCGAGGGGCAGGATACGCCCGGTAAGGTGCGCCAGCTGTGCCAGAAAGCCATCCACCTGCATGACGCGATGCCGGGTTTGCCGCACGTTGCCGCCGTGTGCGTGTATCCGACGATGGTGCACGTTGCGCGGCAGACGCTCGAGGGATACGACATCAAGGTCGCGTCGGTGGCCACGGCGTTCCCGAGCGGTCAGTCGAATCTCGACGTCAAGCTGGAGGATACGCGGCGGGCGGTCGCGGCCGGCGCCGACGAGATCGACATGGTGATATCCCGGGGCGCTTTTCTCGCCGGCGACTATCGCTACGTCTTCGACGAGATTCGCGCGGTCAGGGAAGCCTGCGGCGAGGCCCATCTCAAGGTAATTCTCGAAACGGGTGAGCTTGGCACCCTGGACCGCGTGCGCCGGGCCAGCGTGCTGGCGATGCATGCGGGCGCCGATTTCATCAAGACGTCCACGGGCAAGATCCAGCCGGCTGCGACAATGCAGGTGACGCTCGTCATGCTGCAGGCCATTCGCGACTATTACCGGGAGACCGGGCGCATGGTCGGGATGAAACCGGCGGGCGGTATTTCGAGCGCCAAGCTGGCCATCCACTATCTCGTCATGCTGCGCGAGACGCTCGGCAATGCCTGGCTGACGCCCGCATGGTTCCGCTTCGGCGCCAGTTCGCTCGCGAACGACGTACTGATGCAGATCATGAAACAGTCGACCGGGGTGTACCAGTCGGCGGATTATTTTTCCAAAGATTAGGCAGGAGGGGCTTTAGCCCCGATCGGGCCTGAAGGCCCTCCTACGGAGAATGGAATGGCGACACCGGAAAACAAGCTCGCGTTCGACGGCGGCTGGGAATATGCCCCGGCGCCCGAGAGCACTGATCACGTCAGGATCGCGAAACGCTACGGGCTGTTCATCGACAACGAGTTCGTGTCGCCGCAATCGGGGCGCTATTTCGACACGATCAACCCGGCGACCGAGGCGAAGCTGAGCCGCGTCGCCCAGGCCGGAGAGGCGGACGTGGACAAGGCCGTGCGGGCGGCGCGCGAGGCGTATCGAAAAACCTGGTCGAAGATGAAACCGGCCGAGCGTGGCAAGTACATTTTCCGCATCGCGCGCATCATCCAGGAGCGCGCACGCGAGTTCTCGGTCGTCGAGTCGCTGGACGGGGGCAAGCCGATTCGCGAGTCGCGCGACATCGACATCCCCCTGGCGGCGGCGCACTTCTTCTATTACGCCGGCTGGGCCGACAAGCTCGAATACGCGTTCCCGGGCAGGAAGCCGCGTCCGCTGGGCGTGGCCGGGCAGGTCATCCCGTGGAATTTCCCGCTGCTCATGGCGGCATGGAAACTGGCGCCGGCGCTGGCCTGCGGCAACACGGTCGTACTGAAGCCTGCCGAGACGACGCCGCTGACGGCGCTCAAGCTGGCCGAAGTCGTGCGTGACGCCGGCCTGCCGCCCGGTGTCGTGAACATCGTGACGGGAGCCGGGGCAACGGGCGCGGCGCTCGTCGGGCATCCGGACGTCGACAAGGTAGCGTTCACGGGATCCACGGCTGTCGGCAAACTCATCATGCGTGCGCTTGCCGGCAGCACGAAGAAATACACGCTGGAACTCGGCGGCAAGGCGGCCAACATCATATTCGCGGACGCGGCGATCGACCAGGCCGTCGAAGGGATCGTGAACGGCATCTTCTTCAACCAGGGACATGTGTGCTGCGCCGGTTCGCGGCTGTTCGTCCAGGAGTCCGTCGCGGAGGAGGTGATCGAGAAACTCAAGGAGCGCATGGAGACGCTGATCGTCGGCGATCCGATGGACAAGAACACGGACATTGGCGCGATCAACTCGAAAATGCAGCTCGAGAAGATCGAGTCCTACCTCCAAGTCGGCAAAAAGGAGGGTGGCAACATGTACCAGAGTTCGTGCCGCGTGCCGAAGAAAGGGTACTGGTGCCGACCGACGCTGTTCACCGGGGTCTCGCAGTCAAATCGTATCGTGCAGGAAGAGATATTCGGTCCCGTGCTCGCGATCCAGACCTTTCGCCGCTTCGACGAGGCCATCGCCAAGGCCAACAACACGCCCTACGGCCTCTCGGGTGGCGTGTGGACGGACAAGGGTGCCAAGATCTTCAAGATGACGCAGAGCATGCGCGCGGGCGTAATCTGGGCGAACACGTTCAACAAGTTCGATCCGACGTCGCCATTCGGCGGCTACAAGGAGTCCGGCGTCGGACGCGAGGGCGGCCTGCATGGCCTCGATGCTTACCTCGACCTGGGGGCAGCGCGATGAGCCGGCTGCCCGTGGCAAAAACCTACAAGATCTACATCGGCGGCAAGTTCCCGCGCACGGAATCCGGGCGTTATATTGCGCTCGAGGACAGGAAAGGCCGGGTCATCGCCAACATCTGCCGTGGCAGCCGCAAGGACTTTCGCAATGCCGTCGTCGCCGCGCGCAAGGCGCAGGCCGGCTGGGCGGCGGCAAGCGCTTACCTGCGCGGCCAGGTTCTCTACCGCGTCGCCGAGATGCTCGAGGGACGGCGCGACCAGTTCATCGCGGAGCTGCGGCAGCAGGGGGCAGCGCCGCGCACCGCGGCGCGCGAAGTCGACCGGTCGATTGATCGACTGATCTACTTTGCGGGCTGGGCCGACAAGTACCAGCAGGTATTCAGCGCCGTGAACCCCGTGAGTTCCTCGCATTTCAATTTCTCGGTGCTGGAGCCGACCGGCGTCATTTCTATCCTCGCGCCGGACGACACCAGCCTTCTCGGCCTCGTGTCGAACGTGGCGCCGGCCATTGCGGGCGGCAACACGTGCGTCGTACTGGCGTCGGAAACTCAGCCGCTCTGCGCCGTCAGTTTCGCCGAGGTGCTGCATGCGTCCGACGTCCCCGGCGGCGTCGTCAATATCCTGACCGGGCTGCGGTCCGAACTGACGGAGCATTTCGCGTCGCACATGGACGTCAATGCGGTCGTCTGGTGCGACGGCGGCCGCAAGACCGCGGAGACGGTGCAGGATCTCGCGGCGGAAAACATGAAGCGCGTCGTGCGTCGCACGCGAGTCGACTGGTCGAAGGAGGACGCCCAGGACCCGTACCTGATTCGCGAAACGCAGGAAGTGAAGACCACCTGGCACCCGATCGGGACCTGACGGAATAAAGCTGCTCGACCCCGTATAATCAGACTCGGGACGGGGCGCGATAATTCTCGAGCAGTCCGGGTTCGATGCGGGCCCCGAGCTGCTGGATGACCTGTGTCGCACAATAGGTGCCGTACTCGGCGCAGCGCGCCAGCGGCAGGTCGTTGGCCCAGCCATACAGGAAGCCGGCGCAGAAGGCGTCGCCGGCACCGGTCGTATCCACGATGTCTTCGACGCGGCGCGCGGGCTGCTCGATACGGTCCGTGCCGCGCACGATGACCGAGCCTTTCGCCGAGCGCGTGATGACGAAGAGGTTGTCGTAGGTTTTCAGGGCGTCCAGCGTGTCCTCGAACGCGTAGCGTTCGACCAGCGCACTGATCTCGTCCTCGTCCGCCACGACGATGTCGACGCCGTCCCGCACGAATGACTCGAAAGAGTCGCGATGCCTTTCGACGCAGAAGGAATCGGACAGGGACAGCGCCACGGTCGTGCCCTTGCGGTGTGCGATGTCGATCGCCTTGCGCGCGAGCGCGGGGCCCTCGGCGATGTCCCAGACATAGCCTTCGAGCAGCATGGCTTTCGGCGCGCCGATCGTCTCGTCTGTGATGTCCGCAAGGCCCAGCTCGGTGCACGCCCCGAGATAGGTCTGCATCGTGCGCTGGCCGTCGGGCGTGATCAGCACATGGCTCCGGGCCGTCGGGGCGCCGTCGTTTGCCTTGGGCAGGCGAATGTCGACACCGAGCGATTTCATATCGTGATTGAAAATGCGGCCAAGCTGGTCGTCCCGAACCTTGCCGATGTATGCTCCTGCACCGCCGAGGTTGGCGAAGCCGGCGATGGTATTGGCCACCGAACCGCCCGACATTTCCGTTGCCGGCCCCATCATGTTGTACACCTCTTTGGCACGATCCTTGTCGATCAGCGTCATCGAACCCGGCTCCGCGCCGATACGGCCGAGGAAATCGTGATCGACGTGCGCCAGTACATCGACGATGGCATTGCTGATACCGAGGAGCTGGGTTGAGTCAGTCATGAATGAGTTTCTTGTGCACCAAAAAGCAACCGGATGAGAGTGGCGCGCATCTTAACTGATATGGCGGATCGGCGCGCGAGCCGGTATCTTTCAGACGATCGGGGACAATCCACGGGTGGGGACTAGAGATGAGACGTTCAGCCAGTCTGGTGATACCGCTGTCCCTGATCCTGTTCTACTACGCGTTCTGGGTCGGTCTTGTCTGGTTTCTGCTGGGGCGCTATCCGGGGCTGTCCGAATACATCCCTGTCGGCCGCATCAGCGAGCTTGCGAGCTCGAACGTGGAAACCTTCGAGCCGGTTTATACGATGGTCGAGCGCAATCTGCTGTCGCCCACGGTCCCGCTGCGCCTGCTGATTGCGGCGACCGGCTCGGCCATCCTGACGGTGCCGATTTCCTGGGTGTATTTCATAACGAGCCGTGCGCGCCGCATCGACCAGTCGTTCCTGCAGACGATCATCATCCTGCCCATCGTCGTGACGGGGATTGCGATGATCGTGGTCAACAGTCTCGCGCTGGCGTTCAGCCTTGCCGGTGTCGTCGCCGCCGTGCGCTTCCGCTTTACGTTGAACCAGCCCTCGGACGCGATGTATATCTTCGTGGCGATCGGCATCGGGCTGGGTTCGGGGATCGGCGCGCTCGGTGTCGCTGCAGTCATTTCCTTTACCTTTGCCATCGCGACGCTCGTCATCTGGAAGCTCGAGTACGGCAAGACGTTGTCCGGGCCATTCCTGACGATGATGACGCGGCGCGACGGGGGCGAAGACGATTACTAGGCATGGCGCATGAGTAACGGCGAGAAGCGCGGCATCCTCCTGATCCATGGCAGGGACTTCAAGCCGGCGGCCGAGAAGTATCTCGATATCGCTGTTTCGGCCATGCGTTTCGGTCTCGAGCGTGACTACCCCGACTGTGCGCGACTCTTTGACGAGATCCCGAAAGACCTTGCCTGGTACGGTGACCTGAATGCGGAGGTACTCGCGGCGGCGGGCAAGAATTATGACGAGGAGCTCGATGTCGGCGATCGCTGCAACGCGCTGAACAAGCTCAAGGAAATCACGCCGCGCAAGAAGTTCGGCATTCGTCTCTATGACCAGCTACCCGGCAAGACCGCGCTGCCCGAGTTCTTCATGGACGTCGGCGCCACGTTCGCCGGCGCTGTCGGATTGCGCATGCCCGTGATCGGCAGGCTGGCGAAGGACTTCGCCGCCTACCTGGACGATGACGCCTTTGCCGAGGAAGCACGGCGTCGACTTCGCGAGAAGCTTTGCCAGATGATGGATCGTGGCGAGAAGATCATGTTGATCACGCACGGCACCGGCAGCGTCATCGCCTACGACGTTCTCTGGGAACTGTCGAACGACACGGCGACGTACCCCGAGTACGGCGAATACAAAGTGGACCAGTGGCTGACGCTGGGGTCGCCGCTGGGCGACAGCATCGTACAGAAACGCCTGCTGGGTGCCAAAGAGCGAGACGACAACCGCTTCCCCAGCAACGTGATTTCATGGCACAACCTCGCGGCCGAGGACGACTATGCCTGCCATGACACGACTTTGGCCGACGACTTCAAGAAGATGATGGTGCAAAAGCGTATCAGCGCCGTGCACGACTACCGCATCTTCAACCTCGCCGTGCGCTACGGCAAATCCAATCCGCACAGCTCGGTCGGTTACTACATCCACCCGCGGTTGTCGAAGATCATTGCCGACTGGCTTGCGCCGGACCTCATGGTCCCAGGCAGTCCTTGAGGATGTCGCGCGTCATGAGCCGCGGCGTATCGATGACCTTGTAAAAGTTCTCGATGTAGCGCGTCGTCTTCTTCTTCTCCGCACTGCTCATCGGTTCGAGGTCTGCGACGAGGCCGTAGATGGCCGGGCGGCGGTCCCGGAATACCTGCAGGCTCGTCTCGAGGTGCTCATTGTTGGCGCAACGGCCGCGATAGAGGCGTTGCTTGACGCTCGACAGCTTGAAGCGCGGGTTGGGTCGCGCATGCGGCGGCGAAACGATGCCCGAGATATCGAAGTCGTACGGCACCGAGATCCGGGTGTCATCGTTCTTCAGCAGGACGTAGTTGTGGCAACAGGGCTCGCCGGGCATCGCCTTGATCGGTGAGAAATCCGTATTGCCGATGAGGAACTGGAATATCGAGACGAGATTGGTGTGCGCGCCGTCGAGCACGGCGATCGACGTCGATTCGGAATCGTCGACCTTCATGCCCAGGCGTTCGGCGAGCTGGTCCTCGTGTTCGATCAGGAAGGCATGGCTCGTTACCACTTCCTCTTCGTTGCCGCTGTCCACGTAGCGGACGCGCAGCAGACGTGCGCGAAAGCTCCGGTCCGTCACGGAGTTCAGGATTCGATACGCAAGGTATTCGCGGAGCACCGCCTGTTCGTAGCGCCTCGAACCCGTACGGCAATGGGTGACGAGTTTCATCTTGTCCGAACCGGCGAGGAGTGTGTCCCGGGTCTTGCGGAAATTAAGGCGCAATGGAGCAAACGGGCAGGTCTTCTTGTCGTGCCGGAACCGCCCGCGCGTGCGAATGCCGATGTCGAGCGCCACCGGCTCGCCCGTTTCGGCGTCGTGATAGGTGAAGGTTCCCCGCAACTCGTCCTCGAGCGAACGGACCTTCATGATCTCGGCGATCGGCGCCGTGATCGTGACATCGACGATCTCGTCGTCGGCGAAGATCGGCGCGCCCGCGTCGTCCGGGCTGTCATCAACGGCCTGGGCGACGCTCCAGGCGAGGAACACAACGCAGGCAAGCAGCGGTTTCATTTTTGTTGATCGACTCTCCGCCCCGGTGGTCAAAGTCTAGCATAGCCACTACACTGAGCTTTCCGAGCCGCAGAAGGAACGACCTCTTTGCAACGCTTCATTGCGCACCTCCTGCTCGGCCTGGTCGTCGTCGCCGCCAATGCCCACGCGAAGGAGTGGCGGGTCGACACCACCGGACGCGTCGTCGCGATTTCGGACGTTCACGGCGCCTACGACGCGATGGTAACGACACTGCAAAACGTCGGCTTGCTGGACGCCGATCTGTCCTGGACCGGCGAAACGGCGCAGCTCGTCATCGTCGGCGACATTCTCGACCGCGGCCCGCGCTCGCGGGACGTCATGGACCTGCTGATGCGGCTCGAAGGCGAGGCGCAGGCGGCGGGCGGCTACGTCCACGTGCTCATCGGCAATCACGAGTCGATGAACATGATCGGCGACCTGCGCTATGTCAGTAAGGAAGAATACGCGGCATTCGCGCCTGACGAGACCAGTGAACAGCGCGAGCGCTGGTACCGCGCTTACGCGAGGCGCCACGCGGTATCGCCCGACGACGCGGCGACTCGCCTCAAGTTCGATGCGCAGTTTCCCGCCGGCTATTTCGCGCTGCGCAAGGCGTTTTCCTCCAGCGGCAGCTACGGCCAGTGGCTGCTGGGCAAACCCGTCATTGTCGTGATCAACGGCACGGCATTCGTGCACGGCGGGCTGTCGCCGGTCGTCATCGATCGTGGTCTCGAGGGGGTCAACACGACACTGCGGGCGGAGCTGGGAGCCTACGTGCGCGCAATCGATACGCTGACCGAAGCCGAGGTCCTGCTGCCGACCGACAGCCACTACGACTATGTCGACATCGTCGAGCGGTTCATGCCGGCGATCGACGAGAAGCCCGAGGTGCTGGCCGCGGCGAAGGCGCTGCAGAAACTGGAGCGCTCGAGCCTGATCGCAGTCGACGGCCCGCTGTGGTATCGGTCCAACGTCGCCTGCAACGGAATAATCGAACGCTACCGTCTCGATGCGGCGCTGAAGGCGATTGGCGCGGATCGGCTGGTTGTCGGTCATACGCCGACACCGACGCGCGAAGTGTTGCAGCGTTTCGACGGGAGGTTGGTCGAAGTCGATACAGGCATGCTGAACTTCTACTACCAGGGCAGCGGAAACGCACTGGTCCTGACCGGCGACAGCATCGCGGTGTACAACCAGTCCGGTGCAGATCCTTACGTGCCGCCGCCGCACCCGCGCGATGTCGGCATGCGGCCACAGGGCATGACCCCAGAGGATATCGCCGCTCTCTTGCGTGCCGGTGACGTCCTGTCGCAAGGCAGGGACGAGTTCGGCAGAACGGTCGTGGACATCAGCGACGGCGAGCGCGCCGTTACGGCGCTGTTCACGCGGCGCGCCGGGCGCGGCTTCTACCCGGACGTCGCCGCGTACCGGCTCGATCGCCTGCTGGAACTCGACATGGTGCCCGTATCCGTGCGCCGCGAGGTCAATGGGCGGGACGGTTCCGTGCAGTTCTTTCCCCCCAGAACGGTGGATGAGGGGATGCGCGCCGAGTCGGGACAGGGATACAGCGCGTCCTGTCCGCTCCAGGACCAGTTCCTGGCGATGTACGTTTTCGACGTGCTGGTCTTCAACGAGGGGCGCACGCTGAACCGCATGCTGTACGACACGCGCGAGTGGGACCTGATTCTGATCGAGCACGACCGCGCGTTCTCGACGAAAAAGGGCAGGCCGCGCCACCTCGAAAACGCTCCGGTCAGGGTGACTGACGGCTGGCGCACGGCTCTTGCAGCGCTCAGTGACGACGTATTGCAAACCGAACTCGGGGACGTGCTCGACGCAAAGCGACTGCGTGCGCTCGCGACGCGGCGCGACGAACTGCTGGCGCAGAAAGCGCCGGCGGCGCGCTAGCGAGGCGACGACGGCGATACGCATCGATCGAATGCAACGCGGGGCCGCATCCGTGCGCGGCATTGTGAGCGGCGTATAATTGGCCGACCGGAGAGCCCGGAGAGATGGCATGGGACGTCTGACGACACACATCCTCGATACGGTGCATGGCGGGCCGGCGGCCGGCGTCGACGTCCGTCTCTACGCGACTGCCGACGGGCGCGAGCTCGTCGCAGGTGCGACGACCAACGAAGACGGACGTGCGCCGCAGCCGCTGCTCGAGGGAGCGGCATTCCTTTCCGGCACCTATGAACTCGAATTTGACGTGGGCCGCTATTTTCGCAACCGCGGTGTCGCGCTTCCCGAGCCCGCCTTTCTCGATACCGTCGTGATCCGCTTCGCCGTGAACGCCAGCGAGGACTACCACGTGCCGCTGCTCGTCTCTCCCTGGTCGTATTCCACTTATCGTGGAAGCTGAGCGCGTGGCCGGCGACAGCATTCGCTTTCTTCTCAACGGCGCCGTCGTCGAGACGAGAATCGATGACCCGACACGCACCGTCCTGCAGTTTCTGCGCGAGGATCGTCGGCTGAAAGGCACCAAGGAGGGCTGCGCCGAAGGTGACTGCGGCGCCTGCACGGTCGTCATCGTCGAGGAGGACGCCGGCGAGCTGCGCCTGAAGACAGTTAACTCGTGCATCCAGTTCCTGCCGACACTGGATGGCAAGGCGTTGATCACGGTCGAGGGGCTGCGCGGTGACGACGGCGGCCTGCACCCGGTCCAGCGTGCGCTGGTCGAGGCGCACGGATCGCAATGCGGGTTCTGCACGCCCGGCTTCGTCATGTCGTTGTTCGCGCTGTACCGGGAAAATCCGTCGCCTTCGAGACGTGACATCGACGACGCCCTGTCGGGCAATCTGTGCCGCTGCACGGGGTATCGCCCGATCATCGCTGCCGCCCGGTCCATGTCCGCGCGAACCGATCACTGGGACGCGGCGGCGCAGCTCGCTGCTCTGCAGGACGTGAAGCGGACCGGCGACCTGGCCATCGATCGCGGCGGACGGCGTTACTTCGCACCGGCCGACCTGCGCACGTTCGCGAGCATTTACGCCCGGTATCCGGATGCCACGATCCTCGCCGGCGGCACTGATATCGGCCTCTGGGTCACGAAGCAGCACCGCTCTCTCGACACGATCATTTACACGGGGCGTGTCGCCGAGATGAGTCAGCATCAGCGCACGGCAACGCACCTCGAAATCGGTGGCGCCGTGACCCTGGCGGACGCGATACCGGGCATCGTCGACACTTTCCCGGGGCTCGAGGAACTGTTTCGTCGTTTCGCATCGCCGCCCATTCGCAACGTCGGCACCCTCGGCGGCAACATCGCCAACGGGTCACCGATCGGCGATTCGATGCCGGCGCTCATGGTCCTCGGTACGACGCTGATGCTGCGTCGCGGTGAAGGCGAGCGCGAGGTGGCGCTCGACGACTTCTACCACGACTACCGCGTGAATGACCTGCAGCCGGGCGAGTTCATCAGCCGCATCCGTATCCCGCTTTCTGATGCGGACGTCATCGTTCGCAGCCAGAAATGGTCGAAACGCTTCGACCAGGACATATCGGCGGTGTGCACGGCTTACGTTCTACGCCTCGACGGCGGCAAGGTAGCGGAGTTTCGCATGGCCTGCGGCGGGCTTGCGCCGACGATCCGGCGAGCAACACGGTGCGAGGATGCCGTCACCGGCGCGGCATGGGACGAAGCGACGATCGAGCGGGCCTGCGCCGCACTGGCGCAGGATTTCAGCCCGATCAGCGATATGCGGGCGTCAGCAGACATACGCCGCGTTGCCGTGCAGAACCTGTTGCGGCGCTTCTGGCTGGAGACGATCGACGAGGCACCGGAAACGGTGTACACCTATGGCCGCTAGGGCAGTCGGCATGGCGCTGCCGCACGACAGTGCGCACCTGCACGTTGCCGGCACGGCGGCGTACACCGACGATCTGCCCGAGCCGCGAGGGCTGCTGCACCTCGCTGTCGGCATGAGCACGGTGGCGCACGCGCGCCTGCTCGATCTCGATCTTGGTGACGTGCTAAATGCCGACGGCGTCGTCGACCTGTGTACGGCGGCCGATATTGCGGGCGACAACAACTACGGTTCCATCGTGCGCGACGACCCGGTGTTTGCGGACGGTCTGGTGCAATACGCCGGGCAACCGGTCTTCGCGGTCGCCGCCGCAACCGTTGATGG
>JBFIFN010000012.1:0-67629 GCA_041602775.1 Woeseiaceae bacterium
AGCCGGGCCGTCGCCTTGCCGTGATGAACGAGTGGGTCCCTCACGTAGGCCGCGACGACGGCGGGATCACGGCTCACGCCGCTTGGGTCGAGCCCGATCAGCGGTACGGTGGGCGCGAGCCAGGAAATGAGCCGCACCACGCCGAGGACCAGCGCGTGAGGCTCGGCGTCGGACCGCAGCGCGGGCCCCGACAGCACGCAGCCGCGAAACGAGGCCTGGTCCTCACCAAGAAAGGCCGTGGCGATGAGGCCGCCCATCGAGTGGCCGAGCAGGAACAGCGGCAAATCGGCATCCCGTCGGCGGGCATCGTCGCGCAGAGCGCGCAGGCCGTCGAGATACACGGAAAAACGCTCGACGTGTCCCCGCAGGCCCTCCGAACGGCCGTGGCCGTGGTGGTCCGCCGCGTGCACGGCGAAACCGCGCGTGGTGCAGTGCGTCGCGAAATTTTCATAGCGGCCGCTGTGTTCCCCGAGGCCGTGCACGAGCAGAATGGCCGCCCGCGCAGGCTTATCGGGCAACCACGACTGGCGGTACAGGCGACTGGTGCCGCGAGCGCCCGTATGCCTGAATTCGAGCCAGCCCTCGGTGTGCTTCAACTCGCTTTTCTCCGCGCCGTGCGCGAGCGTCCGGCGGCCTTTTTGACCGGCTTGCCGAACTGCTCGATGTGCTGCTCTTCGTAGAGGTGCAGGATCGGGTCCAGCGTGCGGCTGATGCGCGTCTGGATGCGGATACGCTCGAGCTGCGGCCACGTCGCGCGCTCGCCCTCGTCCATGAGCTCGCGAATTTCGTCGCGCGTGCGCCAGGCCAGCGATTTGAGAGGATTGTGCAGCTTGGTGATCGGCGAAATCGTGATATCGCCGACGTAACTCTGGTTGATCACCGAGAGCGCGGAGTTCGTGAGTTTCTGCACGTCCGGGATGAGGCTCAGCGGCTTTTCGAAGATCGCCGCGCCGGCGTTGATCCAGGCGCGCGCCGTGTCGTACAGCGCGTACTTGACCTCGGACACCGCGTCCGTCTGGCGCTTCGTCGTGTCGATGAACGGGATGATGTACGGGTTGGTCTGGCTGACGATATAGTGATTGACGCCGTACAGGCGTGCGAGTCGTTTCGCGGGCAGGTCCTCGCTGATCGAGCCGTCGACCCATTTCCGCGAGCCGTGGTATTCCTGCCGCTCCCCCTGGTCGTTACGCGCCATCAGCACGACGGGCGGGAAGAAACCCGGGATCGCAGTGGACGCGAGTACGGCTTCCCGCATGTAGACGTTCGGCGACGTGTCGGCGTTCAGCAAGCGCGATTTCTGGTGATTCTCGGCCGGCGCCACGGACACGTTCATGTGGCGCCCGGTGCACTGGTACGCGTCGTCAAACGTGTAATCCGGCAGGAACTCCTCGAGCATGGCCCAGATGTCGTCGGCCGTGACGCGATCGGGCTTGACGACCGAGACCAGCCGATTGATGAGCCCTGCCGGGTTCTCTTTGCCGGGCAGCTCGTCAGGGTTGAACAGCTGGTCGAGCTCCTCGTCGGTGCTCGCGCACATGACGCTGCCGACCAGCGCACCGCCGCTGGACCCGGAAACGATGCCGGGCAGCAGGCGCTCCTGCCACAGTGCCTTGGCGACGCCCAAGTGAAAATACAGCAATGTGCCCGAGCCGCTCATCATGAGCGCCGAACGGCCGAAGCAGTGGCTGGCGCGCTGGAAGAAATCGAGCTTCTCGTCGAAGCCGATACTGTCGACGTCGGGGCTCGCAAGGTGCTCGAGCGCTTCGGCGACCTCCTCGATGTAATTCTCGACGAGGTTCTTGGTGCCGAACTTCGCCTTGCCATAGAGCGCCGACGAACCGATGCCGTCGATGTTGCCGTGGATGCCCTCGTTCAGGGCGAACAGCAGTCCGCGATCATCGCCACGCGCCTGCAGCTTGCGCAGATGGTCGAGGCGCGCTCGAATCGAGGTGTAATCGTAGCGCGGCGATCGGTCGACCTTGCGCCACTGGGCTGCGCCGGACTGCTTATCGTGCTCGATGGCCGCGCTGCGCCATTCTTCATAGCAGGTCGCGGACGCCATCGCCGCATCGAGTTTTTTCAGGCGAGTCGAAATCATCGTCGCTCGTTCCGGTGGTCAGGCGGCGCCCCTGAGCTCCTCCGCCATCATTGCGCTCATTTCTACCTTGCGAATCTTACCAGTGACGGTCATCGGATACTCGTCGACGAATCGCACATAACGCGGAATCTTGTAGTGCGATATCTGGCCCTTGCAATACTCGCGAATCTCCTCGGCCGTGGCCGATTGCCCGTCGCGCAGCTGGATCCAGGCGCACACCTCTTCGCCCATCTTCGGGTCGGGAACGCCGAATACCTGCACTTCACTGACAGCGGGGTGCGTGAACAGGAATTCCTCGATCTCGCGCGGGTATATGTTCTCGCCGCCGCGGATGATCATGTCCTTGATGCGTCCCGTGATACGCACATAGCCGTGCTCGTTCATCGTGCCGAGATCGCCCGAATGCAGCCAGCCGTCGACGATCGTCTCCGCGGTCTTTTCCGGATCGTCCCAGTAGCCTTTCATCACCGAGTAGCCGCGCGTGCAGATTTCGCCCTGTTCGCCGATGGGCACGACGCGGTCGTCGGCGTCGACGATCTTGACCTCGATGTGCGGGATCGGCCGGCCGACCGTCTGCGTGCGGTTCTCGAACGAATCCTCGGGCAGGGTCATGTGGTTGACCGGGCTGAGTTCCGTCTGGCCGTAGGCGATCAGCACGTTCTCCATGTGCATGTCGCCGATAATGCGCTTCATGAGTTCCTCGGGGCAGGGCGCGCCCGCGATAATCCCCGTGCGCAGGGACGACAGGTCGAAGTGCGCGAAATCCGGGTGGTCGAGTTCGGTGACGAACATCGTCGGTACGCCGTGCAGAGCCGTACAGCGTTCGTCCTGGACGGCCTGCAGGGTGGACAGCGGGTCGTAGACCGGGGCGGGGAAGACCATTGTCGCGCCGTGCGTGACCGCGGCAAGGACGCCGAGGACCATGCCGAAGCAGTGGTAGAGGGGAACCGGTATGCACAGGCGGTCGTCCGGCGTGAGGCGCATGCCCTTGCCGGCCTCGTAGCCGTTGTTGAGGATATTGCAATGCGTCAGCGTGGCGCCCTTCGGGCTGCCCGTCGTGCCGCTCGTAAACTGGATGTTGATGGCGTCGTCGGGGCCCAGGCGGGTCGCTATCGCGGCCAGCGCGGCGCGGTCTTCCCCATCGCCGAGGCCGCAGACCTCGCCGAAATTGAACATACCGGGCGAACACGTGTCGCCCATGCGAATCACCGTCGTCAGGTCGGGCAGTTTTGCAGCACGCAGGTAGCCCGCCTCGCAGGACGCGATCTCGGGCAACAGCGTGTTGAGCATGTTGAGGTATTCGCTGGACTTGAATTTCTCGGCCGCGATAACAGCCTTGCAGCCGGTCTTCCTGAGGACGAATTCGAGCTCGAACAGACGGTAGGCGGGGTTCACGTTCACGAGCACGGCGCCGATCCTGGCCGTCGCAAACTGGGTCAGCACCCACTCGGCGCTGTTGGGTCCCCAGACACCGACCCGGTCGCCCGGCTCGACGCCGAGCGCGACGAGGCCCGCGGCCAGCCGGTCCACCTGGACGCGCAATTCGCGCCAGGTCCAGCGGATGTCCTGGTGGCGCACGATGAGCGCCGGGCTGTCGGCATGCGCATCGACGATGCGGTCGAATACCGCGCCAATGGTCTCGTACAGTAACTGGCCGGTCCCTTCGCCGGTCATGTAGCTCTGGGTCAGGCGGGTCATGGCCGTATTGTCCTCCAACCCGGACTCCGCCCTAGTGTGGCTAACCCCAATTGACCCCGTATTTGCCGCAGCCGATAGTAGCCGCATGAACGACAAAGCGAATCTCCTCGACAACACGGCTTTAGGCGCGGAGCTCAACGACGCCGAGGCCCGTATCCTGGGCGACCTCATGAGCGAGCGTGAGCTGGCCGACGGCGACTTCCTGATCGAAGACGGCACCAGCGACGACGCGCTGCACGTCATCCTCACGGGCAAGGTAGAGGTGGTCAAGCGCACGGGGGCCGACGACTATGCCAGCCTCGCCGTGTTGCGCGAGGGGGAACTGGCCGGGGAGCTGAGTTTCGTCGACGGCGCGCCCCATACGGTGGGCCTGCGAGCCCTGACCGAAACACACGTCCTTACGCTGGACCGCGCGGACTTCGAGGGCATCATCGATTCCCAGCCACAGCTCGTCTACAAGGTCATGCGCGCCGTGGTCCGATCGGCCCATCGCATCGTGCACCGCATGAATACCGAGTTCGTGGAACTGTCGAACTACATCTTCAAGCAGCACGGGCGCTACTGACGCCCGTTTCCCGACCGCGACGAAAAGGG
Organism: Woeseiaceae bacterium; assembly: GCA_041602775.1. GTDB lineage: Bacteria > Pseudomonadota > Gammaproteobacteria > Steroidobacterales > Woeseiaceae > UBA1847. The sequence continues at coordinate 4,391 of JBFIFN010000012.1, forward strand.
CGCCGCGTGGCGCCCTCTCTCCTGTTCAGGCCTGCTCGTTGGCAGCCTTGAGTTCCTTGAGTTGTACCGGGGGCACCTCGGCGTAGTGGCTGAAATCCATCGTGAAATTCCCGTCGCCGCCCGTCAGGGACTTCAGGCGCGAGTGATAACCCTGCAGTTCCTGCAACGGCACCTGCCCGCTAACGAGCGCGCGGCCGTCCGGCAGGGCGTCAGTGCCCGTGATCATGCCGCGCATGCCCGAAAGATCGCCCGTGACGCCGCCGACGGAATCTGGCGGAATCGTGAACTCGGCGTTGACGATCGGCTCCATGACGATCGGCCGGGCCCTGGCGACGGCGTCGAGGAACGCTTTCTTGCCAGCCTGGATGAACGCGATTTCCTTGGAGTCGACGGAATGGTGCTTGCCGTCGGTGACCACGACGCGGATGTCCTGCATCGGGTAGCCGTTGACCGCGCCCTCGGCCATGGCCTGTGTCACGCCGGTCTCGACGGCCGGGATGAACCCGCTCGGGATTGCGCCGCCGACGACCTCGCTGCCGAACTGGAAGCCCTCGCCCTGCGGCAACGGCTCGACGCGTAGATACACCTCGCCGAACTGGCCGGCGCCGCCGGTCTGTTTCTTGTGGCGGTGGTGACCCTCGGCCTTGGCCGTGATCGTCTCGCGATAGGCGATCGAGGGCAGCTGCGTGATGACCTCGAGATCGTGGCGGTCCTTGATTTGTTGCAGCACCGTGGCGAGGTGCAGCTCGCCGAGACCGCGCAGCACGACTTCGTTGAGCGACACGATGTGCTCGACAAGCAGCGACGGATCCTCGGCTTCGGCGATGTTCAGCGCGTCCGAGATCTTCTGTGCGTCCTTGTCGTCCTGCGCGCGAATCGCGAGCCCGAACATCGGGCGCGGCAGCTTCACAGGCTTCAGGTGGAAGTGGTCCTCGTCGTGCGAGTCGTGCAGCACGGCGTCGTAGTGCGCCTCGTCGACGCGCGGCAATGCGCAGATATCGCCGGGCACGGCGGTCTCGATCTTGCCGTGTTTGTCGCCGTTGACCTTGAGCAGCTGCGTCGCCTTGAACGGCTTGCGCGCGTCGCCGACGAACAGCTGGTTGCCTGCATTAATCGTGCCCTGGTGAATGCGGAACAGGGCCAGGCGTCCCTTGAACGTGTCGATGTTGACCATGAAGACGTGCGCAATCGCGTGCGCGTCCGGATCCGGCGTGACCCTGACCTCTTTGGCTTCGTCGCCCTCACCCTTGAGGAAGATGGGCGGGTTCGCCTCGGTCGGGTTCGGCATGAGTCGCTCGAAGATCGTCAACAGTTGACGGATGCCGACCCCGGTCTCGGCCGACACGAAGCAGACCGGCACGAGATGCCCCGTGCGCAGCGCCTTCTCGAACGGGTCGTGCAGCTGCGATGCCTCGAGTTCCTCGCCCTGTTCGAGGTACAGCTCCATGAGTTCCTCATCGACCTCGACGACCTGGTCGACGATCTGCGTGTGTGCCTCGGCCACCGAGCTGAACGCGGTCTCGTCGCCTTCGAGCTGGAAGAAGCAGTCGACGACCTTACTGCCGTCCTTCGAGGGCAGATTCATCGGCAGGCACTCCTTGCCAAACGCCTCCTGAATGTCGTTGAACACCTTTTCGATGTCGACGCCTTCGGCATCGATCTTGTTGACGATGATCATGCGGCACATGCGCTGCCGTTGCGCTGCGTCCATCATGCGGCGCGCAATCATCTCGACGCCCTCGGCCGCGTTGATGACGACCGCCGCCGTCTCGGCCGCCGGCATCACCGAGAGCGCACGGCCGTAGAAGTCGCGGTATCCCGGCGTGTCGATCAGGTTGACGTGGATGCCTTCGTGGTCGAGGTGACAGACTGAGTTGAACTGGGAATGCCCGATTTCTTTCTCGCGGGGGGTGTAATCGGAAACCGTCGTGCCTTTTTCTATCGAGCCTTTTTCCGGAATCTTGCCGCCTGCGTGCAGCAGGGCTTCGGCGAGCAGGGTCTTTCCGGCATGGCTCGGTCCGACAAGGCAGACGTTGCGTATGTCACGAGTAGAATAGGGCATGAGCTGGTCCTCTCAGTCTTCTGGTGCGGCAAGCTTAGCGCGTTGAATTGCGGGCGAATATTTCGGTTTGTCACCAGCCCGGGACCTGCATCCCGGGACGCCAGGGTGCCGCTTTTGTTCTTTCGCCGCCTCGTATTATAAGCGCCGAATGAGCTTTCGCGACGGCCAAAAGGAATAAATCCTCGAGCAGCGAGCGGTACGAGCAGCGGCTCCCAGCGTGATACGCTCCGCGAATCACCTGGAAAGGGGGCCTACATGCTCAGACTGCTGTCGATCGCCTGTATCCTGTTGCCTGCTGCGGCGGCGCACGCCCAGCACAGCAGCGCGGACTACACCGAGGATTATCAGCGGCAGGCTCTGGCGATGTTTCGCGACGTGATCGCCATGCGCACGGCCGAAGGCCACGGCAACGTGCCGGAGATGGCGGCCTATCTCGAGCGGCAGTTTCTCGATGCCGGCTTCTACGAGAACGAGGTCAGGCTGCTGCCACACACCTTGCCCACGGGCGAGGAGGTCGCCTCGCTCGTCGTTCGTTACCGCGGCAACGGGCTGTCGGGTAAGAAACCCATTCTGCTGATCGCACACATGGATATCGTCGATGCGATTCCGTCGGACTGGGAGCGCGACCCTTTCACGCTGATCGAGGAGGACGGCTATTTCTTCGGCCGCGGCACGCTCGACAACAAGCTCGGCATTGTCTCGCTGACAGCGGCGTTTCAGCGGCTCATGCGCGGCGATTTTACGCCGACGCGTGACCTGATCATCGCGTTCACGGGCGACGAGGAATCGCACATGGAGACGATTCGATCCCTGGTCGGCGAACATCGCAACCTGACCGATGCCGAGTTCGTGCTCAATGCCGACGCCGGGCACGGCTATCTCGATCACGACCACAATCCCGTCGCCTACCTGCTCCAGTCGGCCGAAAAGACCTATGCCACCTTCGAGCTGACGATTCGCAACCCGGGCGGCCACAGCTCGCGACCGCGAGCCGACAATGCCATCTACGAACTCGCCTCGGCGCTGAAGAACATCGAAAGGTATCGGTTCCCGTCCCGCATCAATGACACGACGCGCGATTACTTCGACAAGCTTTCCGCGCTCGTCCCCGGCGAGCTGGGCGAGGCGATGCGCGGTTTCGTTGCGGACAAGGACGACGAGGCAGCGCGCGCCGTGCTCGAGGCCGATCCGTCGCAGGTCGGCATTACGCGCACGACCTGCATCGCGACGATGCTGAGGGCAGGGCACGCCGAAAACGCCCTGCCGCAGAGCGCCACGGCCACGGTCAATTGCCGGATTTTTCCCGGAATGTCGATCGAATCCGTCCGGCAGCGCCTGTTCACGGCTGCCGACAACCCCGATATCGAGATCAGCGTCAGCTACAAGGGTTCACCGAGTCCCGAGTCGCCGGCGCGCGAGGACGTCAAGGGCTCGGTCGCCGACGCCATTGCCGCCCACTACGGCGAAATCCCGATCATCAATTACATGGCGGCGTACGGCACCGACGGCGCGCACACGCGCATCGCCGGTATGCCGACCTACGGCGTCAGCGGGCTGTTCATGCGCGAGGAGGACATGTTCGCCCATGGCCTCAACGAACGCATCCCGGTGCGCAGCTTCTACACGGCGCTCGACTACTGGTACCTGGTCCTGACCGAGCTCGGCAGCGTGCGCTAATAAAAGAGGCGCCCGTTGCGGGCGCCTCCGAGTTGCCGTCGCTGTGCGAACGGCTGGGGGGATGTTCTTTCCCTACTGACAAACTCCGCCCTGGGTCGGATCACCGGTGTAGCCGAGCTCGGCCCAGTCGACGCCGTTGGCGGAATGGCAGTCTTCGCAGGCATTGCCAAAGCCGTAGGCCTCTTCCTTGGGCGCGATTTCGTGGTTGACCGACAGGTACATCTCGGTCGAGACGAAGCCATAGTCACCGCTCTGGTAAGGCTGCCCCGTGATCAACGAAGCGTCCAGCAGCGCGAGATCCCAGTCCCAGTTGCCCCAGAACGGATTCGGCCCGCCGGCCGTGCCGAACAGGTGCGGGACGAGGATGCGCTGGTTGACGACGTCCGCCGGCTGGTTGCCGATCATCTTCTTGAACGGATAGATCATCGCGTTCGGATCGTTGCAGTCGCCAACGGGCGCTGCCAGCACAGCCGGCTCGCTCGTGTACGTGTCATTCACACCGATGAGTGCCTTCGTGTACTTGCCGTTGAAGAAGCGCAGCGTCGGACGCACGTTGAAAGCCCAGACGAAGTCGCCTTTCTTGCGATCGAACGACGGACGCGTCGGGTCGACCGGGTCGGGACCTGGCGCCGGATCGAGGACCATGCCGGCCCGCTCCCAGTACCACTCGGTCTTGGTCGAGGTCTGGCGAGCGAAGGTCGGAATGTGGCAGACCTGGCAGGCGAGTTTCGTGTGAGCCGGGCTGCCGAGGATCGTCTCGGCCGTCGTGCCGGCGTGGATATTGGCGCGATCGGGGTGGCAGTCGCCGCACTGCTTCATGTTGCCTTCGTCCACGGAGTGGTAGGGCATGCCGCCGATGCCGTGCGACAGGAAATTGCCGTCGGCATCGCGCTTGACCTGGTGGCAGTCGATGCATTCGAGGTTGCCGCCGTCGATACCCATGTGCACGTCGTATTCGCGCGTCGTGTCGGCGAGCGACATGGCGAGGTCGCCGTGCTTGACGTTGTTGCCGCCGCCGGCGTTGGCGTGACAGAAGATGCAGTTGTCGATCGTCGGCCGGCCGCCATTCATCGCAACGCTGCGCGCCACGGCCTGCAGATCGACGTCGGCCTTGGGCAAGCCGGCAGTCGTCAGGTCTTTCGCGTAGCCGCCGGTCTGGTCATGGCAGATGAGGCAGTCGATGTTCTTCGGATCACCGAAATCGAAAGTGTCGTCCGCGTAACCGTAGCCCGCGTGGCAATGCGTACAGCGGCCTTCGTTGCTGGGGACGGCGATACAGAAGTTATTGAGAATGTCGTTCTTGCCGTGCGGTCCGTTCTCGAAGCCTTCGATATTCGACGACACGCCTTCCCACTTCCAGTGCGCTGTGGTCAGGAATTCGTCAGCGAGTTTGCCGTGGCAGTTGAGGCAGGACTGCGTGCCATCATAGGTATGCTCCGTAAAATAGCCTGCGTGCAGCTGGCCGATCTCGTACGCGCCCGACGCAAAGGCGTTGCAGTCGTAGACGTCGACGACGGTGTCGCCGTTCAGGTCTTCTTCCGGGTCGCCGGCGCCGTTGTTGTTGAGATCCCAGCACGCCTGGCCGTCCGTGCCGTCCAAACCCGAAATGCCGTCGACACCCGGTGCACCATCGTCGCCTTCGCAGCCCATCAGTCCGAGGCCGAGGCCAAGGGCCAGCAGGAGAAAGGCGCGACTGAATAATCCATGCCTTGTGGTCATGATGAAGTCTCCCAACTTGATTGAAAAAAACGGGTGCCGAGCAGATTTACGTCGAGAATCGGCCTGGCAGGAAGCGAGGCTCGGGCGGGTGTCGCGATCGCGCCTGTACAGGCCCTACGCATGTGTTTTGCTATCTTCTTCTTACGCCCGGTAAGCAGTAATTTAGAACATTCGCAATTACTGATTTTCAAGCGGCATCATCCGTGATTCGGGCGCAATCTCAATAAGGTGGTTTGTGCATCCGGATACGGAGAACTACGTATCGCCACGGATTCGCGTCGACATTGAAACGCACCGCCAATTGCCCCATCGTTGTCGCCATGAAAGGCAACACGAAGCAGCGCATTCTCGTGGCCAGCCTGTTGCTGTTCAACGAGCGCGGCGAACCGCAGACGACGACCAACGAGATTGCCGACGAGGTCGACATCAGTCCCGGTAACCTGCACTACCATTTCCGCCGGAAAGAGCAGATCGTGGCGGCGCTGCTCGACGAGTTCCGCGCCGATGCGGGGCGCGTGCTCGCGGCGCCGGACTCCGGCAGGGCGACGCTGGACGACTTCTGGGTGTTCCTGCATCACCTCCTGGAATTCGCCACCGCATACCGTTTCCTGTTTCGCGACCTGGAAACGCTGACGGAGTCCTACCCGGCGGTCGGCCACACGATGGGCCATTTCGCGAGGGGGCTGGCCGCCGTATTCGAGATCTACCTGCGGCACCTGGCAGCCGGCGGCGTGCTGGATATCAGCGATCGCGACGCGCGATTAACGGCCCGCAATTTCGCTGTCATCGCGATGTTTTCCGAGCGCTTCGATCAGCTGACGTCTGCGCGCGGCGATGCTGATGAGCGGGCGCTGCGCATCGCCGGTTCGATTCTCGGGTCGCTGCGGCCGTTCACCACCGACGTCGAACACATCGATGACCTCGTCGGGCGCTACGCAGGCGATTAGCGCAAAAAAAAGGGCCGCAGAATGCGGCCCTTTTCAACGATTAGCTGCCTGTCAGGGGGGAGAGGGGCAGCTAGTCCGCCAGGCTGCTGAGGGGGATCAGGCAGCCTTGCTGAAGGTGTCGCGTACGCGATCGTACGCAGTGTCGACCTTCTGCTCGACGTCTTTGCGGAAGTCCTCAACACGGTCTTCCCAAAGGTCGAATACTTTCTCACCGTCCCTGGCGTATTTCGTGAACTGCTTGTCGAAAGCCTTGTACTGCTTGTCGAGTTCCCGCTGTACGTAGGAGAACACGCCGAGGCTCGCCATGAACGTCTTGTTCGCGAGCTTGAACGGAACGGCAAATACGCTGCCCTCGAACTGCGCGTACACGGACTTGCTCGGCGCGGCCTTCTTTGCGACCGGCTTGCGAGCCGGAGCCTTTCTTGCCGCGGGCTTCCTGGCCTTCTTCGCTACGGGCTTCGGTGCTTTCGGCGTCGCTGCCGGAGCGGTTTTCATGCTGTCAATCTTGTCGTTCATTGCTCAGGTCCTGTCAGGTCTTCTTTCGGGTCGCGGCCTTCTTCTTGGCCGCGGGTTTCTTGGCGGCGCGCTTGCGGGTCGTTTTCTTTTTCGCCGCAGGCTTGCCTTGCTCGTCCAGAAGCCGAATGATCTTGTTCAGCTTCTTGTTGATCGCGTCGATGTCGTTCTTGCTCGGCACGTTCAGGCGGTCCATCGTATCCGCCACGCGCGCGTCAAATGCGCTCTGCAACTTGCTCAGCTGCGACTTGTCACGCACCTGGTCGAGAAGGCCCGTCGCGCGCGACTGTGCATCGCCTGCCATGTCGCGGATTGCATCCTGAACGTCGTCGATCAGGGTTTCGGTCCTCGACGTCGCCTTCTTGCGGAACTTCTCGCCTTCCTTGACGAGCGAATCGAAGCGCTTTGCGCCTTTCTTCTGCGCGTCGGACAGGGCGCCGAGGCCCGCGAGAAACGCGTGTTCGAGCTGGTCGGCAATTTCGCCGACTCGCGACTCGGCCGCTTGCTGTTTGCCGGTTTTTTTCTTGGCTGCCATTGTGTGTCTCCCAAGGGTGTGTCCCTTTCGATGATTGAATCCTAGCTGCTAGGATTAGGGTGTTCACACTAGAAAAGCAGAATCCGCGGCAGCATGAGAATTCGCAGGAGCCACAACCTGGGCCTCGATGAGGCACGCAAGCGGGCCGACAGGATCGCGGCCGACCTGCGGGAGCAATTCTCGGTCCGCTCGCGCTGGCAGGGGGACGCGATGCACGTCGAGGGCAACGGCGTCTCGGGCCAGCTGCACGTCGAAGAACACGCGATCGAACTCGTCGTCAAGCTGGGTTTCGCGCTCAAGCTCATGGAAGGGCCGATCCGCTCGGCCATCGAAAAGACGATCGATCAGGAACTCGCCTAGCTGCCTGTCGTGCAGCCCGCCGGAAGGCCGTTCGTCGGGTTCCACGCGGGGGCGTCGTCACTGCGCCAGTCTGCGGGATCCAGCGTGCCGCCACGAGCGCGCAGCCAGCCAATCAGCGTGTCCCGCGTGCGCGGCAACTCGTACCGTAGCGGGAATCCCCCCGCCGGCATGATCGGCGCGAGGATGCCGTCGCCGCCGAGCGCCAGGTAGTCGTTGACGAGCAGGGTAATGGGTTCGTCGTCAAGGATCTCGCCGCCCTCGGTCCTGACCATGCGGACGGCCGTTCTGCCGTTCCCGCACTCGACGTAGACGCGCATGCCCGCGAAGCCGACGCGGCGGTCGCGAGCCGCTTCCGCGGCGATGACCCGCCGCAGGTCGGCGCCGGGGATTTCGAGGATCGTGACGTGGTTGTCAAACGGGAACATCTCGTAGACGTCACCGAAGGTCAGGGGGCCCGCCGGCAGTCCCGCGCGCAGGCCGCCGCGCACGTTATGCATCGCAACGTCCACGTCGAACGAGTCGAGCAATGCCGAGGTGACGAGGTTGAAGAGCGCAGAGTTCATGTCTTTCGACAGCGGAAAGGCCCCCGCAAGATCGACGCCGACGCGCTCGTCCTTCAATTCGGCGGCGCGCGCGGCGGCTTGCCGCGCAATGGGGGCAATCGACGCGGCGACTTCGACGCGGCGCCCTTCATAAGTTTCACCCAGCTGTCGCGGGTTCGCCTGGGGCGGGAATAGCCTGCGCTCGAGGACCTGTCCCGTGCGTCGATCGATGCGAAAATCCACGCGCCCGAACGATTGAGCCTTGCCCCGGTTCATGCTGACCGAGATGCCGTTGACGATCTCCGCCATTTCATTGTCGACATGGCCGCCGAAGATATGATCCACGCTCCCGGGTTCGAGATTCATTGCGACATCGGCGAGTTCGCCACCGAGGTCGCAGCGCGATGGCGCGGCGGCATCCGCACTTGCCCGGCAGCGCCCGCCGGCGTGTGCCACGACGATGACGAGGACGGCGCCATCGTCGCGGAGCAAGGCCGCTTCGCGGGTAATCGTCTCTGCCAGCGGCGCGACGCTGAGTCCGCCCGTATTGGCCGCGATCGTCGTGTTCAACGTGTCGATAGTGCTCACGCCGATGATGCCAATGCGAATACCGGCGGCGTCCACCGTCGTGGAGCTGCGGACGTTGTCCCAGTCAACGCGCTGTCCTGTCACATCGTCGATCAGGTTGGCCGCCAGAAGTGGGAAGCGGGCCTCCCGTGCTCTTTCCTTCAGGGCGCCTCGCGGGTCGTCCCCGGCGTCCTGGGGCACGGGTTTCGGACCTACGGGCCCGAAGTCGAATTCGTGGTTGCCGATCGCCGCCGCGGCGACCCCGAGGGCGTTGTAGGCCCGAACCATGCTCACGCCCTCGGCGAGGTTGGACTCGAGCGTGCCCTGCCACATGTCGCCCGCATCGACGACGAGGACACCGCCGCCTTCGTCGGCCCGCGCGGCGCGCAGGGCGTTGACATAAGACGCGATGGCGAGAAGGCCACCCGACTGCTCCGAGGCGTCCAGCTGCCCGTGCACGTCGTTGATGCCGAGGACGGAAATCGTGACAACATCGTCGCGGACCGGCTGCGGCGAGCAGGCGAACAGCGTGAGCGTGATCAGAAGCAGTGACAGCGGTTTCTGCATGCCGGAATTCTAGCGCGACGACAGTTTGGCGCGAAATCGATAAACTAGGCGGAGCGAATTGCGTAGCATATCCCCATGCAACAGGAACCGGAATACAGCGTCGTCGAAGAGATCGTCCATGCGATAACGCATGGCGTCGGCGTCCTGCTGAGTATCGCCGGCCTGTCCTGGATGCTCTATATCTCGATTGGTGCTGCCGATCCCTGGCGCATCGTGGCAAGCTCGATATACGGGGCGACGCTGATTGCCCTGTTCCTCTCGTCCACGGTCTATCACTCGATGCACCGGTCGCGGCACCGCGAGATCTTCAAGCTGCTCGATCACTGTGCCATCTACCTGCTGATTGCGGGCACCTACACGCCGTTCCTGCTGGTCGCGATGCGCACGGACACGGGCTGGTGGCTCTTCGGGACGATCTGGGCGCTTGCGACCGCGGGCATCGTCAAGAAACTCTGGCTACGGCACCGCTTTCCGAAGATCGCGCTGGCGAGCTACCTCGCGATGGGCTGGCTCTGCGTGGTGGCCGCGCCGCAGATTGCGGCCGCGATCGGCCCGAACGGCATGGCCTGGCTTTTTGCCGGCGGCATCAGTTATTCCGTCGGCGCCATCTTCTACGCGCTCGATCGCCTGCCCTACAACCATGCAGTCTGGCACGTCTTCGTCCTTGCCGGCGGCGTATGCCATTTCTTCAGCATCGTCTGGCACGTCCTGCCCAAGGTCGCCTGATCGGCGACGCTCATGCCGGAGCTGACGGCGTCATTCGATCTCGATGTGGCTGCGTACGCCATCATCGTCGGCAGCTTTTTCGCGGCCGTGAGCAACGCCGCGTTTTCGAGCGGCGGCGCCCTGATCATCCTTGCCGTCACGAGCTCGGTGTTACCTGTCGGAGCCGTGGTGCCCATTCACTCGACGCTGCTGATCGGTTCGACAGCCTCGCGCGCGTTCGTCTTTCGCGACCACGTGGACTGGCGTATTGCGGGTCCTTTCCTCGCGGGTAGCGCGATCGCCGTGGCGCTGGCGTCGCGCCTGTTCTTCGCGCTGCCGGACACCGCGATTGCGATTGCGATTGCGACGGTCATGCTCGTGGCAATCTGGTTGCCGGCGATCCGCTGGCGGCCGAGAATTCGCCATCCGTGGGTCGTGGTCGGCTTCGTGCATTCGTTCTTCTCCACGCTGTTCGCTTACGGCGCGCTGCTGCACGCCGTGATGCTGCACACGGGACTCGCGCGGAGGGAGATCGTCGGCACCATGGCGGCGGCGCTCACCGGAATGAGTCTTTTCAAGATCCTGGGCTACAGCGTCAACGGCTTTGACTACCGGCCGTTCCTCGCGACGATAGCGCTGTCGCTACTCGCCGCCTTTGCCGGCACCTGGGTGGGCAAACAGGTCATCGACCGCATCTCGGAGAGGACGTTTCGCATCGTCTTCCGGGTGCTCGTCACGTTGACTGCGATTCGGCTGCTGTACGTGACAATCGCCAATGCGTAGATATACGAAGTGATGACAGGGCCGGCACGGAGTACCGTAATCGGGGACGATCGAAGGAGGTAGCCATGAGTCGTAATATTCTCTGCGTTATCGAGTTCGGCAACTACCCTGAGCAGGTCGTCAAGCGCGCGACCTGGCTGGCCAGTTCGCTGGACTGCAATCTGCACCTCCTCGTCTGCGACCCCGTCACCGACTACCTCGGCAACAGCTACGTCTACCTGTTCGAGTCCCAGCACATCGCGGATACGATCAGGCAGTCCCAGGATGAAGCCGTCGAAGAAATGGTGGCTGGGGTCAAGGCGGCTGGTGTTACCGCGGAGGTCAATCGTTCGACCGAGCGCAACGTCGCGAACGTGGTCCGTCGCGAGGCGGCAGCGCGCCAGCCGCGCTATGTCGTCAAGGGGACGCATTATCACACGCCGAGCGAGCGCGCCAAGCTGACCTACGAAGACTGGGAACTGATTCGCGATCTCGAGTATCCGCTGTGGATTGTCAAGCCGGGCGAGTGGCGCAAACCGTCGGTCATCGTCGCCGCCGTCGATCCCGTGCACGCGCACGACAAGCCCGCGCACCTCGACCGGCGCATCATCGAGCAAGCCAAAGAGGTGGCCGAATTCACGAAGGGCAAGCTGAGGGTCGTGCACAGCTACCAGACCATCGAGGAAATCGGGCTGCGCGCCACGTGGGCGTTCAAGCCGCAGAAGCTGCCTGTCGATGAGCTCGACGCGAAGATTCGCAAGGAACATGATCACGCGCTCAAGGTTCTCGCGGAAGCGCTTGACCTCGCCCCGGACTGCGCGTTCCTGGTACCCGGTCGGGCCGAGGACGTCATTCCGGCCTTTGCAGAGGGGCAGGGCGCGAGCCTCGTCGTCATGGGCGCGCTGGCGCGGTCGAAGCTGAAGCAGCGCATCATCGGCAGCACCGCGGCGAGGGCACTGGACAACATGCCGTGCGACGTGCTCGTCGCGCACGCCCGGGAAAACCCCTGAGCCGGATAATGCCCCGCGGCAGCGGGGCCTTCCGGTTCACGTATAAATTTGCTTGAGAAGCGGTGCCATCTTCCTGGCACCGACCATGCTCATGGCCGTGATCAGCCCGGACATCATCGCGCCGGTCACTCCGCAGGTGAGGATGTCCTGGCCGGTAAGCCACAGCCCCGGTATTCGTGATTGCGGACGCAGCCAGTCCTGCTCCAAGCGCTGTTGCGTGTGCGCGAGGCCGTACAGTTCCCCGTGACGGTAGCCGCCGAACCAGTTGGTCGAGAGCGGCGTGGACACTTCGTAGTAGTCGACCTTGCCGCGAAGCTGCGGCAGCTTTTCGTAGAGCGCTTCCATCAGCCGATCGCCGAAACTCGACTTGAGCCGTTCGTAATCCTCACCGCGCTTGCCCCAGGTCTCGTCGCGCCACGTCGCGAACCACTCGAACGGCGCAGGTGCGACGATCTCGATCGTCGCGGTCCCCGGGTGCCGGTTCTCGTAGTCGGGATCCTTGGCTGACGGGAACGACAGGTAGACGATGGGAAACGGCGCGTCGGGGTCGGCAAGAAATTCGTCGAGCGCCGCATCGTAGTCGTTGGACGGGTAAATCCAGAAGTTCGTGCGCGGCAGGCCGAGTTCGCGCGCCGTGCCCTTGAGTCCGACATATACTCCGAGGTGCCCGACGCTCGGTTCGACGTTCGCCATGGCTTTGCGGTAGCCGGTGCTGGCCGCAGCCGCGGCGGGCAACAGGTGATTCACGGTGTTGTCGACGCCGGCCGACGACACCACGCAGGTCGCGTCGATACGATGGCCATCGTGCATACGCACCCCGGCCACGCGGCCGTCCTCGACGAGGATTTCCTCGACCCGGGCGTACGTAAACGCCTCGCCGCCCGCGGCCTGTATCTTCGGGATGATCGTGTCGGCGATGCGCCACGAGCCGCCGACCGGGTAGAAGCCACCGTAGAGGTAGTGCCGCGCAATCATCGCGTGCGCAAGAAAGGGCGAGCGCTTCGGCGGCATGCCCATGTCGCCCCACTGCCCGCACAGCGTCGCAATCAGATCGCGGTCGTCGGTAAGCTCGCTGAGGACGTCCCAGGTCCGCCTGCCGTAGGCGCCGCGCATCTTCCACGCGAGCCAGGGCCAGAGCGCGAAGCGCAACAGGGGCGGCATGCCGCGGCGCATGCCGAAAGCGGACAGCGCGTCGCCGGAACGCTCCAGCAGCTTCATGTAACCGTCGATCGCCGCGGTTTCGTCCGGGAACTGCGCGACCAGGTTGTCGCGGAAGGCCTGCTTGCCGGCCACCGCATTGAAGACCTTGTTGCCGATGTAAAAGCGATCGTACTCGGCATCCATCGGGGCCCACTCGAGATTCCCGCCCGACAGGTAATCGAACATCTTGCGCGTGCGCGTCGGTGCACCGACCTCGCCGATGTAGTGAACGCCCACGTCCCACTCGTACCCCGCGCGCTCGTACGAATGCGTGAATCCGCCGGCCGTGTAGTGCTGCTCGAGGACGCAGACCTTCTTGCCGAGATCGCTGAGCAGCGCCGCCACCGTCAGGCCGCTCATGCCCGATCCGATGACGATGACGTCATAGTCAGGCGCAAGCCGCTTCGGTCGATACCGATAGCCGATGCGCAAGGTACTCGGGGACAGGCTGGCCATGCGCGACTCAGTAGCTGACGTAGTAGTTGACGAGTGCACGTATGTCCCCGTCGGCGAGCTGCCGGATCTTTTCCTCCATTTCGGGAAGCAGGTGCTCGCGCCGGCCCACGAGGTACGACTCGAGCGCATAACGCAGGTAGTCGGCGCGCTGGCCGTGCAGGGGAATACCGAGGGCATCGCCGACATCGGGGTCGTCCGGAGCGAGGTGGCAGCGCGAACAGAGCCGCCGGTGAATCTGCTCGCCCCTGGCAGCCTGCTGTTCATTGAAAGTGGATGCATGGGAGTAACGCTCGAGCGCACCGTAATGGGCCGCCAGTTCTTCGATTTGCGCGTCGGTCAGCGCAGCGGCCACGGTGCACATGACCGGTTCGACCTCGCAGCGGCGCGCGCCGTCCTTGTAGGCGAACAGCGCCTCCTCGATGTGCACGGCCGGAATGCCGGCGATGATCGGCACGTAAGCCTTGCCGACGCCCGACCCGTCTTCGTCGTGGCAGGTCTTGCAGGTTTCGATGCCCGGCGGGGCCGCGTTGGCGGCAGCGGCGAGTGCGAGACAGATGAGGAGTGGACGCATAGCAGGAATGACGAGATTCGGAGTAAGCAATTGTACCTACGGCGGCGCTGGCAGCCACGTTGTAATCAACTGATATTTCACACTATATTAGTAAGCAGTGATATGTGCTCACGGAGCCGGCCCATGTGCCTTGCCGTACCCATGAAAATTACCGCTATCGATGGCTACCAGTGTACCTGCGAAGCCAAGGGAATCGAGCGCGAAGTCAGCCTTTTCATGCTCCAGCACGAAGACGTTGCGGTCGGCGATTTCATCCTCGTGCACGTTGGCTACGCCATCCAGAAGGTGTCGGCCGACGAAGCCGCGGATGCCTGGGCGCTGTTTGACGAAGTGCTGGCCGGGACCTGACGGGGAAAATTCATGTGCGATACCTGCGGATGTAACGTCACGCCCGGCAACGAACATCTCGTCGCCGCAGGCGGCCACCTCGCGAAGACGGCGGCGGGCAACGAATCGGTCGAGGTGCTCAGGGGGCTTCTCGACGCAAACGACCACCAGGCCGGCCACAATCGCGAGCACTTTGCCCGCCACAACGCGCTGGCCATCAACCTGATGTCGTCGCCGGGCGCCGGCAAGACGGCGCTCCTGGAGGCGACGGCCGAGGCGCTGGGCGGCGAGTTGAAGATTGCCGTGATCGAGGGCGATCTCGAGACCGAGAACGATGCCGAACGCATTCGCCGTAAGGGCGTACCCGCGGTGCAGATCAGCACGGGCAGCGCCTGTCATCTCGACGCGCACATGGTTCACGATGCACTGCACGAACTGGCCGTCGACGATGTCGATATCGTGTTCATCGAAAACGTCGGCAATCTCGTCTGCCCGGCGAGTTTCGACCTCGGTCAGCACTACAACGTAACGCTGTTGTCGACGCCCGAGGGGCACGACAAGCCCGCCAAGTACCCGGTCATGTTTCGCGCTGCCGATCTCGTGCTGCTGACGAAATCGGACCTGCTACCGGTTCTCGACGATTTTGATCCGGCCTACGCAGAGCAGTGCCTGCGGCAACTCGCCAGCGAGGCACCGCTGTTCGAAGTGTCGGCGCGCCGGGGCGACGGCATGGCGGCCTGGCTGGACTGGCTGCGCGAGCGGCTCGCGGCGGCGCGCACCGCGCAGGCGGCCGCCGTGGGCGGCTGATGGACCGCACTGCTGCAGGCTGGCTCGACGCCCTGCGGGGTCTCGGCGTCGACACGCCACTGCGCATCATGAACGTCTGCGGCGGGCACGAGCGATCCATATCCGTCGCGGGTCTGCGCACGATCATCCCCGACAACATCGAACTCGTGCCGGGGCCGGGTTGCCCGGTCTGTATCTGCCCCGAGGAAGACGTCTACGAGGCGATCCAGATCGCCCTCAACGAAGACGTGACGCTGCTTGCCTTCGGCGACATGTTGCGCGTCCCCGTCAACGTGCCAAAGCGCGAGCCTCGCTCACTGGAACAGGCGAAGGCGGCCGGAGCGGACATTCGGCCGATTGCGTCGCCCACCGAGGCGGTGCGGATTGCCCGGCAGGATCCCCGGCGCAAGGTCGTATTTTTTGCCGCGGGGTTCGAGACTACGACGGCGCCGGTGGCCGCGATGCTGGCCGAGGGCGCCCCGGACAACCTGCTCGTGCTGTTGTCCGGACGGCTGACCTGGCCGGCCGTCGCGATGCTGCTCGACTCCGGCAAGCCGGGCTTTGACGCCCTGGTCGCTCCCGGCCACGTGTCCACGGTCATGGGTCCGGAGGAATGGGAGTTCGTCGTGCAAGACCACGACATTCCGGCCGCCGTCGCCGGCTTCACCCCCGACTCGCTGCTCGCGGCTATGTACTCGGTCGTGCGCCAGCTGCGTGACGGCCGGCATTTCCTCGACAACTGCTATCCCCAGGCCGTCAGGCCCGGCGGCAATACCGCGGCCCGCAGGCAGCTGGCCGAGGTCATGGACGTGGTCGACGCCAACTGGCGGGGCATCGGAGTCATCCCGCAATCCGGTTTCGCCTTGCGCGAAGCTTACGCGGCGCACGATGCGCGCCGGCGATTCCGCTCCTATGCCGATGCGTCGCGCAAACGCGTCGGCGAGATGCCGCCGGGCTGCGACTGCGCGAGCGTCGTTCTCGGCAAGGTCTACCCGAACGAATGCCGGCTCTATGGCAAGGCCTGCACGCCGCGCAAGCCCATCGGGCCCTGCATGGTGTCAGACGAAGGCGCCTGCCGTATCTGGTGGTCGGCCGGTATACGCGACAACCTGTGGGAGGACCGCTCGAAGGACGTCGCCAGTGGCTGAGCCCGCGAGCCGCGTCGGCCCGGTCGTCGCCCGGCGTCTGCGGCTGCGGGGCCACGTGCAGGGCGTCGGTTTTCGCCCCTTCGTCTATCGCACCGCGGTCGAGCACGGCATCCGCGGCCACGTGCAAAACCAGCTCGGCGAAGTCGAGATTGTCGCGGCCGGCGCCGAGATCGCCGTGGCACGGTTTGCGCAGGCCGTGATCGACGAGGCGCCGCCGTTGTCATCGCCCGAACTCGCCGCGAGCTGCGCTGTCAACGTGCCGGCCACGGACTGCTTCGAAATCATCGAGAGCGCCGCTGTTGCCGCTGCGCAGGTCTTCGTGCCGCCCGACTACTTCATGTGCGACGACTGCCGCCGGGAACTCGAGAATCCCGCGGACCGGCGCCACGGCTACCCGTTCATCAACTGCACCCAGTGCGGACCGCGCTATACCCTTATCAGGGCGATGCCCTATGACCGCCCGAACACCAGCATGGCCGGCTTCCCCCTGTGCCCCGCGTGCGAAGCCGAGTACCGTGACCCGGCAAACCGGCGCTTTCATGCCGAGCCCGTCGCCTGCCCTGCATGCGGCCCGCGGCTGTCCTACGAGCAGGGCGACGACGAGCCGCTGCAGGACACTGCCGCGGCGCTCGCGCGCGCCGTCGCGACGGTCAAAGCCGGGCAGGTTATCGCCGTCAAGGGCGTCGGCGGCTATCACCTCGTCTGCGACGCGCTGAACGAAGCGGCAGTGCGGCGCCTGCGCGGCCGCAAGCAGCGACCGCACAAGCCGTTTGCCGTCATGTTCCCGTTCTCCGGCAAAGATGGCCTTGCTGCGGCCCGGGAATTCGTGGACTTCGACCCGGCGGAGGCCGCGATCGCCACGAGTCCGATGCGACCCATCGTACTGGTGAGCCGGCGCGCCGACCGCGGGCTGGCCCCGTCCGTAGCGCCCGGACTCGCGGAAATCGGCGTCTTCCTGCCCTACAGTCCACTGCACCAGCTGTTGCTCGATGCCGTGGGCGGCCCCGTGGTCGCCACATCCGGCAATATCAGCGGCGAACCCGTGTTGACCGACAATGCAGAAGCCACCGGGCGCCTCGCGCCGATCGTCGACGCGTTCCTGCAACACGACCGGCCCATCGTGCGCCCTGCCGACGACCCGGTGTTCCGGCGCATCGGCGGCGCCATGCGTCCGCTGCGCATCGGCCGCGGCTGCGCGCCCTGCGAGCTGCGCTTGCCGTGGCGACAGCGCGAACCGCTGCTCGCCGTCGGCGGTCACATGAAAGGCACCCTGGCGCTGAGCTTCGAGGATCGCGTCGTCATATCGCCGCACATCGGCGAGATGGACAGCCCGCGCAGCCTTGACGTGTTCGAACGCGTTGCCGGTGACCTGCAGGCGCTGTACGGCGTGACGGCGCAACGCATCGCCTGCGACGCGCACCCCGGCTACACGACGCGCCGCTGGGCCGAGCGGCAGGGCCTGCCGTGCGAGACGGTCTGGCATCACGAGGCGCACGCCAGCGCCGTGGCCGCGGAGGCCGACCGGGACGGCGACTGGCTGATGTTCAGCTGGGACGGCGTCGGCCTTGGCCGGGACGGCACGCTGTGGGGCGGCGAGGCGTTCGTCGGCCGGCCTGGGGGCTGGCAGCGTTTCGCCAGCCTGCGGCCGTTCCGCCTGCCCGGCGGCGACAGGGCGGGCCGCGAGCCTTGGCGCAGCGCGGCTGCGCTGCACTGGGAGTGCGGCCGGCCCTGGACGACTGCCGAGGATACGGACGGCCTCGCGCGCGCTGCCTGGGAGCGCGCTCTCAATTGCCCGGCAACGAGCGCGGCGGGCCGGCTGTTCGATGCGGCCGCGGCGATTATTTGCGACCTGCCTCGAACGAGCTTCGAGGCGCAGGGGCCCATGATGCTCGAGGCGCTGTGCGCCGGGCACGAGCCGGGCATCGACCTGCCGCTGCTCGAGGGTGACATACTCCGGACCGACTGGGAGCCGCTGCTCGACCTCATTGCCAACGGCGGCCTCGCGCCGGAGCGGCGCGCCGCAATGTTCCATGCGAGCCTCGCTCTCGCGATCTGCGCGCAGGCGCAGGCAGCGCGCGACCGGTTCGGCGTCGTTCAGGTCGGCCTCGGCGGTGGCGTGTTCCAGAATCGCGTCCTCGCCGACAAGGCCGTCGAACTGCTCGAGTCCGCCGGTTTCGAGGTCTTGCTGCCGCGGGCGCTGCCCGGCAACGATGCGGCGCTGAGTTATGGGCAGGCGGCCGAGGTGGCCGCGAGGGACGAGCATGGATGACGACCGCATTTCACTCGCGCACGGAAACGGCGGCCGCTTCATGCGCGAGCTCATCGAGGACGTTTTCGCCAGGGCGCTGTCAGCCAGCGAACTCGACGTGCAGGCGGATGCCGTCCCGATAGAACTGGGCGACGGCGAGGTCATGATTACGACAGACGGCTTCACGGTCCAGCCGCTCGAATTCCCGGGCGGCAACATCGGGTCCCTGGCCGTTCACGGCACGATCAACGACCTCGCCGTGGCGGGTGCACGGCCCATGTACCTGACGCTCAACGCTTTCATCGAGGAGGGCTTCGAGGTTGCCCGGCTCGAGCGCATCGTGAGGAGCCTTGCCGAAGCGGCTGTCGACTGTGGCGTCCGCATCAGCGCAGGTGACACCAAGGTGGTGCGCCGGGGTGAGGGCGGCGGCATCTATCTCGCGACGACCGGGGTCGGCATCCGCCTGCCCGGCGTCGCACCGTCGATGGATCGTATCCGTGACGGCGACGTGATGCTCGTCAGTGGGCCGGTGGGCGACCACGGTACCGCGGTCATGCTGGCGCGCGAGGAATTCGGGCTGCGCGGCGACCTCGTTTCCGACGCGGGACCCGTGATGTCCCTCACCGAGCCGCTACTCGCCTTCGACGGCCTGCGCTTCATGCGCGACCCGACGCGCGGCGGCATCGCCTCGATCGGCCACGAAATCCTGCGTGCCACGGGAATGGGCGTGCGTTTCGAAGCCACGCTCCCGGTACGCGAGCCGGTGCAGTCCGTGTGCGACATGCTCGGCTACGATCCGTACTACCTCGCCTGCGAGGGCCGGGTCGTCGCCGTGATCGCGGCCGACGAGGCCGACGACGCGCTCGCACTGTGGCGCGGGCTGCCGGCGGGCAGGGAAGCGGCAAGGACAGGCCGCATCGTTGCAGCCGAGCAGCGCGTCGTGCTCGAGACGCCGCTCGGCGGGGAGCGCTTCCTCGAGGAGCTCGAGGACGACCCGTTGCCCCGAATCTGCTAGCCCGACTCGAGTTCCACGCGCTGCAGGATCATCTCGTCGCCGCTCACGAGACTCGTTCGGAAATCCCCGCATTGACCGCAGACCAGCCTGTTTGCCCTGGCCGTGGAATCGGTGTCGCAGGCACCGCAGTGCACGATGATGTCGGCTTCCTCGATAACGAGGTCGGCGTCGACCGCGATCGTGCCGGCCGAGGCCAGCGGCCAAGCGTTTCGCAGCAGCTCGGCCTCGACGCCAGACAGCGGGCCGATGCGCAATTCGATACGCGTGACCTTCGTGGAGTTTTTCCGGGCGGCGATACTCCCGACCTGCTCGAGCAATGACAGGCAGACCGAGAGTTCGTGCATCGCTCAGACGATTTCGACGAGCTCGATCGAGAACGTGAGTGCCTGGCCGGCCAGCGGATGATTGCCGTCGACCGTTACGGTGTCACCGGCGACGCCGGTTACGACGAGATTCATTACGTGGCCCTCCGGACTGCGGCTTTGCAGCTGCATGCCGACGGCGGGCTCGATTTCATCGGGCAGGGCGCTCTTCGGAACGTCCTGAACCAGCTGGTCGTGGCGCTCGCCGTAGGCCTGCTCGGGCAGTATGCGAACGGACTTGCTCTGGCCGACCGTCATACCGTCGACGGCCTCGTTGAAGCCCGGGATGACCTGCCCATCGCCGAGGGCAAACTCGAGGGGCTCACGCCCCGCAGAACTGTCGAATTCCGTACCGTCGTCGAGGGTGCCGGTGTAGTGAATGCGGACGGTATCGCCCGATTTCGCAGTTGTCATTTGTTCCTCCATAGCAATCCACCAGTATACCAGACGTCGCTATTGCGAATTCAGGCCGATTCCCGTACTAATTGTACAGCTGTCCTAACAAGAACTGTTTCACGGGGGAGATTCATGAAACGTTATCCGCTGACCCGCGCCCCGGGCGCTGGCTTGGTTGCCGTATGCGCGGCGCTCGTAGCCGCCGTGCCTGTGCCGTCACGCGCGCAGGACGGTCTGCTCGACGAGATCACCGTGACGGCCCAGAAGCGCGAGCAAAGCGCGCTGGACGTGCCGATCACCGTCGATGTGTTCTCGTCGCAGGACATCGTCGATACCGGCGCGCTGAATCTCGAGGAGATACAGGACTTCATCCCCGGCTTCGAAGTCGGCTCGAACCCGACCCAGGCACCAATTACCGTTCGCGGCGTCTCGAGCGCCAACATCTCGACGGGAGGCGACCCATCCGTCGCAACGTTTTATGACGACATCTACGTGCCGCGCGCCGCGACTACCTCGTCATTCACCGACATCTCGCGCGTCGAGGTGCTCAAAGGGCCGCAGGGCACCCTGTACGGCCGCAACGCGGCGGCCGGCGTTGTCAACATCGTGCCCAACCAACCGGCGCCGGAGAACTCGGGTTTCATCCGGACGCGCTTCGGCAACTACCGGCAGCACCGTCTCGAGCTCATGGGCAACATGGCCGTCACCGACGGCTTCTTCCTGCGCACCAGCCTGCTGCGCAACCGGCGCGATGGTTACCAGACCAACCGCGTGCCCGGCGGACGTGACGGAGGGGCGCAGGACAATTTCGCAGCGCGCGTCTCCGCGCTGTGGGAGATCTCGGAACGCACCGACCTGCAGGTGTCCTACGATTACGACCAGGTCGATAATGCGCCGCGCGCGGCGGTCGGCCTGAGCCAGTGGGCCGCGTGCCCGCTCGAGCCGACCTGCGGAATCGTCCTCAATGACGTCGTCGGCGGTGAGGAATCGCGCGACATGTGGGCCGCGAACGTGAAGCTCAATCATGCGATCGACGATGCCTGGTCGCTGAAGTTCGTCGGCGGTTACCGTACGTTCGACACGATCAACAAGCAGGACGAAGACGGCACGGCCGAAGCGACCCGCTACCTCGACACCGACAACATCGAGAACTCGGACATCGCCTACGCCGAACTGCAGTTCAACTTCAGCAACGACCGCGTCAACCTCGTTTTCGGCGCCAACTATTCGAAAGAAGACGTCCACCAGGAAATCCCGGTCAACACCAACGTCGACTCGGTAACACGACTCGTCACGCAGCAGCTGGTTGCCGAGGTCGAAAATCTTGCCGGCGTGCCGATCGAGGTCCTGACGGGAGGCATCCCCGTCGACCACCTCTGGAACCCCGTGGACATGTCGGCGTTCCTGGCCGTCAACGGCATCAACGCGACGCCGCAGGAGATCGTATTGACCGGCGACCTCACGTATGACCTGTTATATGCGACGCTGGCGCAGGATCCGTCGCTCGCCGGCCTGCCCTTGTTCGGGCCGAGCTTTGCCGGAACGCCCTGGAGCGAGACGTACTTCAACGAGGGCGACTTCACCAACTGGGGCATCTACGGCGACGTCGATTTCCAGTTTACGGATCGCCTGAATCTCATCCTCGGCCTGCGCTACAGCAATGACGACAAGACCTTCAGCTGGCGCAATCCGCCAAACGCGCTCGACGCCTTGCGACCGGGTGTTTTCGACCTCGTATTCCCTCCGGATCCCGATTACCTCGAGGCTCGAAACAGTGTGCTGGTCGCTGCCAACGACTGGAACAAGGTGACGGGGCGCGCCGTTGCCCGATACCAGTTCAGCGACGGCGCCGCAGCTTTCATTTCGTACTCGACGGGCTACAAGTCCGGCGGTTACGACTCGCTCGAGGTGAGGACGTCGGAATTCCCGCTGCGTCCCGAGGAATCCGAGAACATCGAGCTCGGCATCAAGGGCGATTTCCTGAACGATCGCCTGCGGCTGCAGCTGGCCGCCTTCCTGATGGACTTCGAGGGCCGCCAGCGCACCATCGACCAGCTGCCGCCGGGGGCGCCGAATCCGCTGCCGCTGATCAACCTCGGCGACGAGTCCACCGAGGGCGTCGAGCTCATCGTCAGCTGGTTGCCGACGGACTCTCTGCGCTTCGCCTTCCAGACGGAGTGGCGCGACAGGGAGGCGACGTGGGAACCCTATTTCGACGCCAATGGCGATCTGCAGGACGATCTCGAGAGAAGCGAGACGAATACCGATTACACGATCACGGTCGCGTGGGCGCCTGACCTCGGTCGCGGCCGCCTCGACACACGCGTCGACTACATATTCAACGAGAACCCCTACGTGCTGGGCCAGGATACCGTGTTCGATCCGCTTGATTTCCCCGGGCTCCTCGACGACGGTTTCTTCGAGGACCGCAAGGACCTCCGCGCACGCTTTGCATGGACCAGCGACGATGACGAGTGGACCCTGGCGCTGTGGGGCAAGAACCTGCTCGACCAGAAACGACTCGGCGGCGTGCGCGACATCTCGGTGCTGTTCGGCACGCCGTTTGCGTCGATGGAGCTGCCGAGAACCTGGGGTATCGAAATCGAAGCCCGGTTCTGAGGGCATCCCGTAATTGCCGATTGAGCCGCGAGCCCTTGCGGGTTCGCGGCTTTTTCTTGAGAGAACTACTTATTTGCATCGCCGTGCGCGCCCAGTAACGTAGACAATGGGGACGCGTATGCAGCAGGTGATGCCATGAACGAGTCTTCAATGCCCGGCAACGTGGTTGCGCTCGACACGTCGGTCCCCGTCTGGGAGCAGTTCTTCACGGTCGCTCCCCTGGTGCTGATCGGCACGCGCGACGACGACGGCCATCTCGACCTTGCGCCCAAGCACATGGTGACGCCGATGGGCTGGCAGAACTATTTCGGATTCGTGTGCACACCGCGCCACAAGACCTGCGCCAATATCGAGCGCACCGGCGAATTCACGGTCAGCTACCCGCGACCGTCGCAGGTGCTCTTCACGAGCCTCGCAGCGTCACCGCGCGATGACGCGGGCGAGAAGCCGGTCATCGACTTCTTCCGGACGTTTCCCGCACGGCACGTCGACAGCGCTTTCATCGAAGGCGGCTATCTCTATTTCGAATGCCGCCACTTCAAGACGGTCGATGGCTTCGGCGAAAACTGCCTCGTGACGGGAGAGATTATCGCAGCCTGGGGCGACGATGATTATCTCAGGCACACGGAGGCCGACGACCAGGAGACGATTCACGAGGCGCCCCTGTTCGCCTACCTGTCCCCGGGGCGTTTCGCGACCATCGAGCGGTCGAACGCATTTCCGTTTCCGGAGTCCATGAAAAAATAGCGCTGACATGTCCGCAACGGCTGCCAGAGTACTCGACTACGTCCGCGACCGGCAGCATGCGTTTACGCGACTGACGCGCGATCTTGTGGAAGCGGAGTCCCCGTCGCTTCATCCCGAAACCCATGACAACGTGCGCCGCATCCTGCGGCTGGCGCTGGCGAGCGTCGGCTACGAGTCGCGGGAGGCCGGCGCGCCCGGCGCGCCGCGCCATGTCTACGCCCGGCCCGCGCAGCGCCAGCGCGGCGCGCCTGCGCAGCTCGTGGTTGGTCATTTCGACACGGTCTGGCCGGTGGGCACGCTTGCGGAGCGACCGTTTCGCATCGACGGCAACGTAATGCACGGTCCCGGCGCGTTCGACATGAAAGCCGGGCTCGCGCAACTGGTGCTCGCGTTGCACGCCATTCGCGACCTGGATCTTGCGATGTCCGTCGTCCCGGTCATCTTCGTCAATGCCGATGAAGAGATCGGCAGCCGCACGTCGACGCGCTACATCAGCCTGCTCGCGCGCCACGCCGAGCGCGCTTTTGTGCTGGAGCCCGCGCTCGGGGAGCGCGGCGACATCAAGACGGCGCGCAAGGGGATTGGCCGTTTCACCGTGACGGTCTACGGCAAGGCGGCCCATGCCGGCCTCGATCCGGAAGCAGGCGCCAGCGCGATCCTCGAACTGTCGCACGTCATCCAGAAACTGTTCGCGTTGAACGATGTCGAGCGTGGCCTCACCGTGAACGTCGGTACCGTCGACGGAGGCATCCAGCCGAACGTCATTGCGCCACACGGCAAAGCGGTCGTCGACGTGCGCGTCCCGTCGATCGCGGCGGGCAACGAAATCGAGTACATCATTCATTCGATAAAACCCGTGAACCCGGGCGTCCGCCTGCACATCGAGGGAGGCATCGGCCGGCCCTCCATGGAATCGACGCCGCGTAACCATAAACTCTGGGAGCGGGTCAGGGTGGCAGGTGAGAAACTCGGCATCGAGCTGCACGCGGCGCGTGCGGGCGGCGGTTCCGATGGCAATACGACGAGCCAGTACACAGCGACGGTCGATGGCCTCGGCGCCGTGGGCGCCGGCGCACATGCCATACACGAACACCTGCTCGTCGACAGGACGCTGGAAAGAGCGGCGCTGCTGGCGTTGCTGCTGACATCACCATCCATGCAGGGCTGAGCGAGGAGAGACATCGATGAGTACCCGGGTCTACGGTTCGCTGTGCCGCATCGCGGATTTCAGGAACAGCAACTTCGACGTCTGCCCGCTGCCGAAAACCCAATGGGCGACGGGCGACTACGTGGAGGGCAGGGTCACCGGCAGGCCGACAAGCCTTTACCAGATGGAGGACCGCGCCGGCCACATGGTCAGGGTCGAGGACGGCGACTGGGTCATCGGCGCGCTCGGCGATCGCGCGGCCACTCTCGAGGGCGTCGGCAGCTGGCGCGATGTCGGCGACGATGGCGTGATGCACGCCCTGACCAGCGCCGGATTGATGGGCCTGTACACGTCCCTGTCCAAGCTGCTTCCCGATCCGCTGCGTCTGAACTACCGGGGTCATTTGTGCCGCCGCGGCCGCAAGGTAACGATGTCCGATTTCGCGATGCGCGCCGATGGCCACCAGTTCGCGGTACCCACCATCCTGTTGCTCGGTACGTCGATGTCTGCCGGCAAGACGACGACCGGTCGCCGCGTCTGCAAGGTCCTCGATCGCGCCGGTCGCTTCGTCATCGGCGCCAAGCTGACGGGCGCCGGCCGCTACCGTGACATATTGAGTTTCCTGAAGACGGGCGCCACAGAGATTTACGATTTCGTGGACGCCGGCCTGCCGTCCACGGTCGTACCGGACGACGTCTACCGGCGCGCAATTCGACCGCTGCTGAATCACATCAACGACCGCGGTCCGGACTTCCTCGTCGCCGAGGCGGGCGCCTCGCCGCTCGAACCCTACAACGGCGCGGCGGCGATGGACGAACTCGGTGACAACATCGTCTGCACCATCCTGTGCGCGTCGGATCCCTACGCCGTCGTCGGGGTGCAGGAGGCCTTTGGCATCCGCCCGAGCCTCGTCGCCGGGCCGGCCGCTCAAACCTCGGCCGCCGTCGAACTCGTGCGCAAGCTCGCCGATCTGCCCGCGATCAACGTCATTGATCCCGCCGCCAGTGACGCATTCCGCGAATTCGTGCTGCACACGCTCGGCATCGCCGGGCACGACCAGAAGATTGCATGAAAAAAAAGCCCGGTGCGCACGCGCACCGGGCGATACAAGCTGGCGAAGGAGGGTTATTCAGCCAGCGTGATTTCGTTCTCGCCGAAGCGGTAGCGGATGCCGATACCGGCCGCGACAACATCGTAGTCGTAAGGCTGCGCGCCGAGAGTCAGGACATTGGGCAACGCCGCCGGCGATACGAGCGCCCAATCCTGCAGTTCGAATTTCTCGTAGCGCAGGCTGAACGTGGCGGCCAGGCGCTCGGAGAAATCGTAGCTCGCCTCCACGCGCAGGGAATCCAGCGTGGACTCGAGCTCCGGCAGGCTGTTGCGCCCGCCGCTCAGGCTGTCGTATTCGATTTTCGTATCGCCGTTGCCGCGACTGTAGTCGACGCGCAGGCTGAGCGGCCCCTCGGTCGGCCGGTAGCTGACGCCGGCGCCAAGGTGATCGAAACGGTCTTCATGAAATGCACTCCAGTCCCAGAAACCGAACTGCTCCGAGCCGGCCTGGTGCGCGTCGAGCGAATCCCGTCCGTACGCGAGATAGACGAATGCCGAATCACTGACGGCCCAGCTGACGTCGGCTGTCGCGCGGAATTCCTCGCTGCCATTGAGTCCGAGCAGGGACTCCTTGTAGTCGTCGTCGGCGAACAGCACCGAAGCGCTGAACGAGACCGGCGACTCGAGCGGCATGATGGATGCGACGACCTCGCCGTATTCGCGATAGCGGTAGGCCAGGTTGTACTTGCGCATCAGCGGGTTCTGGCCGAGGCTGACGGCAACCGTCGTGTCGTAGCGATCGACGCCGCGCGTCGAGGCACCGCCTTTGGCGCGCAAATCGAACCAGGCGACCGGCTGCCAGCGCAACTGGCCCCAGCCTTCATTCGTCGTCTGTTCCGCGACTTCCTGCAGGTCCCGGTTCATTTGCCGGTATTCGTAACCGGCCGAGACGCGCAAATCGTCGCGCAATGCGTACTCGACGCTCGTCGTCGCGTGGCCGCGATCGTAGCTGTACGGCGCATTCGGCTCGGGCTGTCCCGAGTCGAGCAGGTCGACAATGACGCGGCTCCACGCCGTGACGGGCGTGCCATTGTCGCGTTCGTCGTAGCGGTAGCTGAAGCGGGCGCGCAGTTTCTCGAGCGGGCGCGACGTCACGGTCAGCGCGTAGTTGAGGGTGTCGACCTTGCCGTTAAGCGAACTGCTCGGCAGGGCGGCGCCAAGGTCCGGGTTGCTCGTGTACGGCAGCAAGGCGTCATCCTGCTCGCCCTGGCCGACGGCCGCGAGAAACGCAACGACTGTATCCCAGTGATTTACCAGGTATTTGCCGGACAGCGAAACCTGCTGAAAGTGGTTGTCGGGCTGTTGCGCCATACGCAATACGCTCGTCTCCGGCGTTGCCGTGAACGGCGTTTCCCAGCTGAGGCCCAGGTTCTTGTTGCTGAAAAACGAGCCGTACAGGGCCAGGGTCACGCTGAATGTCTCGGCCCTGTACTGCACGCCCGCATCGACCGTGTTGGTCTCGTAGTCGATGAACCGGGGCAGGTGGCTCGCCTGCGCGTAGCTGCTGCCGCTCGTGATGTCGACGCCATCCTTGGTTTGCCGGCGGAAATCAGCGTAGAAACGGAAGTCATTGCGCGGATCGTAGAAACCGCCGAAGTCGATGATCTGCCGATCGGAGCCGATGAGCCGCGGCTGGAGCGAGGACGCCAAAGCCGTCATCGCGCCTGTCGTGCCGGCCGCAACCCAGCCGGAGGGCAGGGTATGGCTGTCCCCCGTCGGCTGGGCGAAGATCGTGCGCGTCGTGTCGAATCGCCGGAATGGAATCTCGCGGTAGCCGAAGTTGAGCCCGAACAGGCCGGCGCTGTCGATACTGAGTCCGAATGCGCGCGACTCCAGCCCGAGGTTTTCCATGCTGTAGTCGAGTCGGTAGCCATCCTTGTTGTAGCGGCCGTAGCCATCGAGATTGCCGTAGGCGCCTTCCTCGTCGTAACCCGTGTAGTTGCCGAACCGGGCAGCGTCATCGCTGACGTTGGTGGCGCCGGCGCTGACCTTGGCGCGGTAGCCGTCGTCGAATGGGCAGGCCTCGCAGGCCCACTCGCTCGTGTCGACCTCGGCGAAAGCCGCAGCGCCGCCCATCAGCAGTGCAGGGACTGCCAGCATGCTGATTACGATTCGTTTGCTCGTCAACATCGCAATTCTCCTAGCGCATCAGCTTCGACCCGGACGGGTGGTTGGACCCGTGCACCTGGTCGTGGCAGTTCATACAGGATTGGCCGAGCAACAGGGCCGACGGCACGTTGGCCGGCAGGCCGCGCTCGTCCTGTGGGATGCTCGGGTGGCCAGCCTGCGAATGGCAGCTCTGGCACAGCATCGGCGCGCGCATGCTCAGCATGCCGGGCTGGTTCGAACCGTGCGGGTTGTGGCAGCCGTTGCAGTCCTCGACCACGGGCGCGTGCTCCCAGAGGAACGGGCCGCGCATCTCGGCATGGCAGTCGTAGCACGTGGCATTGACGTTGCTGCGTGCCAGCAGGCGCTCGGTCGTGTCGCCGTGCGGGTTGTGGCAGCTGGTGCAGGCCATCTTTCCCTGGCGCACGGGGTGCGCGTACGGTTTCATCGATTGGGTACGCTGCTGCTGGTGGCAGCCGAAACAGACCTCGGCCTGCGTCGCGGTCGTGAGCACGGGATCGCGCTCGATGTGCATCGTGTGGCAGTCCGAGCACGACAGGGTATTCACGTCGTGGGTACTGCCATGCCACGCCATGCCCGTGTCGGCCTGGTGGCATTCCACGCAGTAGGCGTTCTGGTCTTCGACGGGCGTCGTCGAATTGCTGGCGAAAGCCGGTATCGCCGGACGCTCCTGGCCGCGACGCACACGCCCCGCGTGGTCGTCGCCGGGCCCGTGGCAGGCTTCGCACTGCAGCTGCCCGTGGCCGAAGGGCGAACGGGGGTCGTCGGGCCGCGCGTGCTTGGTGCGGAACACGGCGAGCATCGCCTGGTCGTCGTGGCACTGGAAACACGTGTCAGCGCCCTTACGGCTGTAGTCCGGCATGTCGCCGTCCGCCGCCCGGGAGACACTCGGACCGCAGATGGCGATGGCCCCGAGGGCCACCGCCACCACTGCGATGTGTCGTGCGTTGAGTTTGCTCAGCATTGGCATCACTCCAGCCTAGTTGAACTGGAATTCGCCAACACCGTGCATGACTCCGACATCGGCGCTCGCGCCCGGCCCGTGACACAGCTGGCAGGTCTCGTTGCCGGACGAGATCAGCGCCCCTGTGTCGTCCTTGCGGGCTGCAAAATCGCCGCCGTTCTGGACCATGTGGTTGCGAGCCAGGTCGGACGTATGGCAGCTCGAGCAGACGGACGAGTTCGGCGAGATCGCGACGTCATCGGTCAGGGTCGAGCGGTCCACCTGCGGGAACGGCGCAACGGCATTCGGATCGAACGGGCCGGCGTCTACCGTGGTGGCGAGTACTGCGTTCGGGTCGACCGGGTAGTAGGTGCCCGCGAGATGGCAGCCTTCGCAGTTGTTGAGCTTGCCTGGGTAGACGACGCCGTTGTAGTCGTGCGTGCTGTTGTTGAACCCGCACAGGCCGACGTTGCCGGCATGGATGCGGTGCACCATGCGTTTGAGGTCGATTGACTGGTCGTCGGTGCCGAGGTCCGTGGCGCACTGCCCGGCGCGCCGGTTGATGTCCGTCGCGTTCGGGTTGTGGCAGGTCGCGCACAGCTCGGTATTGCCGACGCGGTTGTCGCCGTGCAGCGCCAGCGTCTTGTGGCAGTCGTTGCACTTGTCGATGTCGACCACTTTGCGGCGCGCAACGGGGCTCGGATCGTCGATCGCAAACGGGATGCTGTCACCGGCGACCGACAGCGACACGAGGCCTTCACCGAGATCGACCTGCGGCCGGCCCTCGAGCGCAGCCGTGCCCGAGCCCGAAACGCCGGTCGGGATGGCGGCGGATGCCGTCTTCTCGAAGACGTTGTTGCCGACGTTGACGGCGCCCGTCTTGAAGTCGATCACGATGGGCGCGAACGGTGCTCCGGAAACCGCGGCTCTCGCGAGATCATCGTTCGGGTCCAGGTTCCCGAAGTCGTCGTTGTTCCATGCAATGTCGACGCGCAGGCGCGAGCTGCCGACCTGGAACGGCCCGTTCGGGTCGTTGAGGTCATAGGCCGTGCTGCCCGGATCCGTTGCGTAGTTCGGGTCGGTCGGGTTCAGCACGCGAATCTGCACGGTCGGTGCCTGGCCCGCGGCCGAATTGGCCACCGAGACGACGTCGTACTCGAAAGCCTCCGCCGCGATAGCTTCGGGCAGCTTGTGCACTTCGGCAACGCGCAATGCGCCGCCATTGACGGTCGAGCTGTCGCCGTGGCAGGCATCGCAGGCCGCGTCGTCGTTGATGCCGCCGACGTGGTCACCCGCGGCGAAGTCGATATCGTCGTGGCAGGAACCGCACACGGTCGTGTTCTGCACGGTCCGCCAGTTGCTCGCCTGCGGCACGGTCGGGTCGGATTCCTGGTGGCAGGTCGTGCAGTTGCGCACGTCCTGCGGGAACACGATGTTCGAATAGTCGTGAAGCGAGCCGCGGAAGCCGAAGATGAAGTAGCCATTGGCAAGGTTTTCACCGTAGTGGATCTTGTGGATCATCTGCTTCATGTCCACGGTGCCGGCCCAGGCTTCGGCTTCGGTATCCGGATCGATCGAGTAGGGGTTATGGCAGGTCACGCAGTATTCGACGTCGAAGCGCGCTTCGCCGTGGAATTCGAGATTGTCGTGACAGGCGTTGCACGCCGCGTTGTTCACGATCAGGCGCGTGAACGTCGGCGAACCTCCGGCCGGCACGAAGTCGAACGGCGCGTTGCGTGCCGGGATATTGGACGGCAGCACGCGGTTCGTGCGGATCTCGACGCCGAGGCGGTGTGTCTTCGTGGCATCGAAGGCCGGCCCGGCCGGGTAGGCATTCAGATCGCTGGCGAACGTGTACGTATAGGTGCCGTCGCCGTTGTCCACGAAGGTGCCCGCGGCTGCAGACTCGGTCGAGGCCTGGACGTCGCCGACGTTGCCGTTCGTCGTGTAGGACTGCCACTCGCTCGACTTGCCCGGGCCGGATCCTGGCGACAGCTGCGCCAGCACGAAGCTGACCGTGCTCGCCGGGATGCCCTGGAGGCCGAAATCGAGGTCGTTGCTGAGGCGCATCGTCACGGTCGGCGCGCCGCCGCCGGCCGGAACGGTCACGTCCTGGATCTCGACGAAAATTCGCTCCGCCGTATCCCAGGACACCGCTGTGCCTGACGGCCCCGGCGGGCCTGAAGGTCCGGGGGTACCTGGTGCGCCCGTGTCGCCGGTCGGTCCGGGCGGTCCCTGTGGGCCGGTCGAGCCATCGCAGGCAAAAAGGAGCGCGCTGGCGAGCAGCAGGGTAATAAGGCGTGCGATATGAGCGTACGTACGAGCCATGACCATCCCCCTCTGGATGATAAGGTGACTGAATTGCACTGACTAAATTGTTGCCTGAAAAGTATCTACCGTTCAGCTGCGCTTCAGCGACGGTATTCCTTAATAGGGTTTGTAGGCAAATTGGGCCGCTTTGCGTATCGCGATATGTACCTATGGCAAAACGCTTTTACGCAGGCAGACTCCGATAGCTGTACAGGTACACTGCTAGAGGGCTTGCACCACGCCCGCCAGGAGATTGCAATGAAACGACAATTATTCCTTATTTTTTCAGTAGTTGGCCTTGGTATCCCGGCGTTCGCGGCGGCCGATATCGACGCTCTGATGGAGAACTGCAACGGTTGCCACGGCGCCGATGGCGTCAGCCAGTGGAGCGATATGCCGAGCATCGCCGGCATTCCCGAGTTTGTGCTCGCCGATGCCCTTTACATTTACCAGGATGAGGCACGCCCCTGTGCGGACTCCAAGTACCGCATGGGCGACACAAATCGCGCTGCAACCAATATGTGCGCGGTGGCTGCCGAGCTGAGCGAAGACGACATCGACGCGCTTGCCGCGGCCTATGCCGAGATGGGCTGGACCAAGGTGAAGCAGGATTTCGACGCGGGCCTGGCCGCGGCCGGCAAGGCCATTCACGACGCGGAATGCGACCGGTGCCATTCGGAAGCCGGTACCAACCCGGAAGACGAAGCAAGCATGCTGGGCGGGCAGCAGATGGGCTACCTGCGCGATATGTTTGCACAGTACAAGGACGGCAGCCGCGAGCAGCCGAACAAGATGAAAGAGAAACTCGACGCGCTCTCGGATGACGACGTCGAGGCGCTCGTCCACTACTACGGCAGCATTCAGTGAGTTCCGGCAGCGCCGCCGGTAGCGATATCGGCGGCCTGTTTGCTGCCATCGACGCGCAGGACGGGGCCGCGTTCGTCGGTTACCTGACCGACGACGCGGTCTTCCGCTTCGGTTCGGCCCCGGCCGTTCGCGGGCGGGCGGCTGTCCAGGCCGCCGTCGAGGGATTCTTCGACAGCATTGCGGGGCTTTCCCACTCGATAGATCGCCGGTTCGGCGAAGACGGTACCCTGGTCGTCGAGGGCGAGGTCACCTATACGCGGCACGATGGCCGCAAGGTCGTCGTCCCGTTCGTCGACGTTTTCGAGTGCGAGGGCGACAAGATCGCCGAGTACAAGATTTACATCGATATTTCGCCGCTTTACGCCGACTGAAGACCGCGAAAGGCACTAGCGGAAAACCCGGATAGAGATAAGGCGGCCCTTCGCGATACTAGGGCCACCAGCTCTTTGCGGAAGACACTAAAATGAGCATGCGCGCACGTTTTGCCAGCGCCACGTCCGTGGTCCTGGCGTCGTTCGTCCTGATCGCGCTCCCGGCCGGTGCCCAGAATCTCGACTGCCTCGAATGCCACGATGACGTCGAATACACCGCAACGGCCCATCCCGACGTCGCCTGCGGCGACTGTCACACCAATGTCACCGACCGGCGCCACAAGCGTGGTGTCGAGCCGCTGACGGACGAAACCTCCTGTGGCGAATGCCACGGGTCAGTGCTGCGCGCGCTGGGCCGCAGCGCGCACGGCGGCGAGGCCGCGTGCGCCGACTGCCACGGCGGCCCGCACGATATCCGTCCGGCCGACGACTTCGCTTCGGCCGTATCGCCGGTCAACCAGATCAAGTACTGCGGCGGCTGTCACGACGATCCGCCTGCGCTCATCGAAGGTTACCTTGCCGGCGAACACGGTAAGGCCCTGCTGTTGTCGGGCCTGATCTCCGCGCCCGCTTGCAGCGACTGTCACGGCGACCACCGCATCATGAAGGTGCACGAAGCCAGGGCACCGACGGAGCACCATAATTCGCCCGAGATGTGCGGTGCCTGCCACCAGATGCTGTTCGAGGATTGGAAAAATCACAGCGCGCACGGCCTCGCCTGGCAGGAAGACGCCGACGGACCCGTTTGCGTCGATTGCCACGCCTCGCACGAGATCGTCGATCCGACGACTTACGAAGCGCGGCACGCGAGCGCCCGGAATTGTGGTACCTGCCACGAGGAGTACCTGACGACTTTCCGCGACAGCTTCCACGGCAAGGCATTGCACCTCGGTCTCTCCGGTGGCGCGACCTGTTCCGACTGCCACACGCCGCATGGGCAGATGTCGGGCGAGCACCCGGAATCGAGTATTCACCCGGACAACCGCATGGAAACCTGCGGCAAGTGTCACGAGGGAATCACGGCATCGTTCGCCACGTTCGAGCCGCACAACGACCCGACCGACCCGAACGACAACTTCAAGGTATACGTCGTCTACACCTTCATGACCGGACTGCTGATCGGCGTCTTTGCGTTCTTCGGTATTCACGACCTGCTGTGGCTGCAGCGGTCGCTGGTGGGCGTGATGCGCGGTGAGTTCGATGAAGAACGCAGCGCGGGCGGCGGGCAGTGGGTACGGCGCTTCAGGCGCGGCAATATTCGCATGCATGTCGTCATCATTACGACTTTCCTGCTGCTGGCCCTGACGGGCCTGCCGCTGAAGTTCAGCCACACTGCGCCCTGGGCGCAGACCCTTGTCGACGTGCTCGGTGGCGTCGATTCGACGCGCTTCATTCACCGCATCGCGGCGATCGGTACTTTCGGCTATCTCATTGCGCACGTGCTCGAGGTGTTGTACCGGGCCTTCGTGAAACGTGAGAAAGGGATGTTCTGGGGCCCCAACTCGATGACGCCTCAACCCAAAGACGTGCGGGATCTGTTTGGCAACGTCCGGTACTTCCTGTATCTCGGGGAGCGGCCGAAAGGCGACCGCTGGACCTACTTCGAGAAGTTCGATTATCTTGCGGTCTTCTGGGGTGTTGCGATGATCGGCCTATCCGGCCTGTTCCTGTGGTACCCGGACATCGTCACGCGATTCCTGCCGGGATGGACGCTCAATGCCGCGCAGGTCATCCACAGTGACGAAGCGCTGCTGGCGACGGGTTTCATCTTCTTCTTCCACTTCTTCCACACGCACCTGCGTCCGGAGAGCTTCCCGATGGATCTCGTCGTGTTCCTCGGCAAGATGCCGCTGGAGCGCTTCAAGGCCGAGCGCCCGCTCGAGTATGAACGTGCGGTGGAGAGTGGCGAACTCGAATCGCTTCTCGTCGAGGCACCCAACGAGACTCAGATACGCGATGCGTACATCGTGGGCTCGGTGTTCCTGACGATCGGCATCATGCTCGGCGCGTTTATCATCTGGGCTCTGCTGGCCCACTAGGCTTGAAGAGTTAACTGGATTCCCGGGGGGAATATTGTGTTCAAAAACTTTCTTGTATCCATAACGCACAATGCGATCAGTCTCATTGGCACCGCGATTGCGGTCGCGGCGCTGGTGCTGATGGGCAGCCTGTTCGCAATTCAATTGTGGGGATACGAAGGAGGGCCGTACATCGGCATCCTGCTGTATCTCATGCTGCCGATGATCTTCGTCGCCGGCCTCATCCTGATACCAATCGGGGCTGTCCTGTACCGACGCAAGCTGCATCGCCAGAGCGGCGATGAGGTGCCGTTGATGCCGGTTTTCGATCTGAACAGCCAGGCCACGCGACGCTGGGTCATGATCTTTGTCGCCCTGACCATGCTCAACATCGTGATCGTGGCGAGTGCAACGTACAAGGGCGTTCACTACATGGAATCCGTCGAATTCTGCGGCCTGACGTGCCACACGGTCATGGAGCCCGAATTCACGGCGCACGCACGATCGCCGCACCAGCGCGTTACCTGTGCCGAGTGCCACATCGGGCCGGGCGCCGACTGGTTCGTGAAATCGAAACTGGACGGTGCGTGGCAAATGGTCGCGGTCGCCTTCGACCTGTATCCGCGGCCGGTGCCGACGCCGTTGCACAATTTGCGCCCGGCGAGAGAGACCTGTGAGCAGTGCCACTGGCCGACCAAGCACGTCGGCGACAAGCTGCGCGTTATCAGGCATTACAAGGACGACGAAGAAAACACGGAACTCACGACGGCCCTGCTGCTCAAGGTCGGCGGCCAAACGGCAGAGGGCTCACACGGCATCCACTGGCACGTGGATCGCGGCGTCAACATTCGCTTCCGGTCGGACGAAACGCGCGAGGAAATCTACGAAATCGAGATGACCCACAACGGCGATGAAACGAAGCGCTATAGCGTCCGCAATGCGCCGGAGGACGGCGGGGTCTGGCGCGACATGGATTGCGTTGATTGCCACAATCGGCCCACGCACGTCTATGAATCGCCCGCACCCGCTGTCGATACCGCCATCAGGGGTGGACTCATCGACCGGTCCCTGCCGTTCGTCAAGCGCGAGAGCGTGCGCATCATCCAGGAGAAGTACGATTCCCATGAAGCGGCGCGCGAGGGCCTGTCCGCCGCGCTGCAGGCGTTCTACGCAGAGAACTACCCGGATGTCGCGGCTGAAAAAGCCGACGCGATCGAGGCGGCCGGCGCGGCGCTCGGGGACATTTACTCGGTCAACATTTTCCCGCAGATGGAAGTCTGGTGGGACACCTACCCCAATCACATCGGCCACGAGCAGTCGGACGGCTGCTTCCGCTGCCACAAGCGCAGTATGAGGACCGAGGGCAGAGAACAGGTGTCCAACGACTGTGAGACGTGCCATCTGCTGCTGGCCGAAGAAGAAGAATCACCGCAGATATTCTCTGCCATGGAATGATTATGAACCAACCGCTGCAAATGAGCGCGGCGAAGCGCGAACTCACACACGAAGTCATCAGCGGTGGCACCGGCCTGGTGCTCGCGTTGTTCATGTGGGGACACGTGGTGCTCGTCGGCTCGATCCTGACGGGCGAACGCGGCTTCGACTGGATGGCGACGATGCTCGAGGACTACTTCATCGCGCAGCCGACCGTGATCGCGATCTTTTCGCTGTTTCTCATTCACGCGGTATTCGCTGCCCGCAAGATTCCGGCACAGTTGCGCGAACGGAAGCGCATCATCGAGCTGGCGAAAGGGCTGCGTAATTCTGGAAGGGAAAAGGTGGCAACACGCACCGAGTATTCCCCATTCCGGCCGCACGTCGAATCGATGCTGTGGATCTGGCAGGTGCGCACCGGCATGATCATGCTGGTTCTTGGCAGCTTCCACCTGATCCTGCTTGGCCTCGACGTATTCACGCCGCTGTTCGGTAACCACGCGGGCATCGAATCGAGCACCACGCTCGCTCGCGTCGGCGCCGGTCTGTGGTTGCCGTATGCGATCCTCCTGATCTGCGTCGAGTTTCATGCCAGCGTCGGCCTCTACCGGCTGGCGATCAAGTGGGGCGCCGACATGTGGCTGTCGCGCACCGCCCTGCACCTCATCGAGCAGGTCATTTTCTGGACCATCCTCGTCATCGGTGGCGTCACGCTGTTCGTGCTCGCCGGGTGGATGGATCCGCCGCTTGCGTTCCTACTCGAGGGAGGTGGGTCATGAGCGTGCAGATGCTGACGACAGACGTGCTGGTCATCGGTGGCGGCCTCGCCGGCGAGCGCTGCGCTATCGAAGCGGCTGCTGCAGGGCACGAAGCCCTGATACTGTCGCTCGTGCCGCCGCGCCGCAGCCACAGCTGCGCGGCCCAGGGCGGTATGCAGGCCTCGGTCGGCAGCTGCGTCAAAGCCGCTGGCGATAATTCGACAATACACTTCCTGGACACCGTCCGCGGTTCCGACTGGGGCGCCGACCAGGAGGTTGCGACGATGTTTGCCGAGGAGGCCGTCGTTGCCGTCCGTGAACTCGCGCATTTCGGCGTGCCGTGGACGCGCCTGCGCGGCGGCAAGAACAAGTACTTCATCAAGGGCGAAAAAGTCGAAATCGACGAGCCGCACGAGAACGAGGGTCTCATCAAGCCGCGCGACTTCGGCGGCACGGCCAAGTGGCGTGCGTGTTATGCCGCGGCGGGAACCGGACACGCGGCCCTGTATGCGCTCGATAGCGAAGTCGTGCGTATGGGCATCGCCGTGCGCGATCGCGCCGAAGCGGTCGCAATCGTCCACGACGGCGCGCGCTGCATGGGTGTCGTGGCGCGCTGCCTGCGCACGGGCGAGCATTTTGTCGTCCTCGCCAAGGCTACGGTCATCGCCACCGGTGGTTACGGCCGTATCTACGGGCAGTTCACGAGCAACGCCACGATCAATGAGGGCACCGGCGCATCGATCGCGCTCGATACCGGCATTGTGCCGCTCGGCAACATGGAGGCCGTGCAGTTCCACCCCACGACGATCCTGCCCAGCGGCATCCTCGTAACGGAAGGCTGCCGCGGCGACGGCGGCTACCTGCTCGACAAGAATCTCGAGCGTTTCATGGTCGAACGCGAGCCGGCCAAGCAGGAGCTGGCCAGCCGCGATGTGGTGTCGCGGCACATGGCCGACGTCATGCGCCAGGGCGACGGCATCGATTCGCCGTACGGGCCGCACCTGTGGCTCGATATCCGGCACCTCGGCGAGGAGCACCTGCGGACAGCGCTGCTGGAGGTCTGGGACATCTGCCGGGACTTCCTCGGCCGCAATCCGGCCAAAGACCTGATTCCAGTGCGGCCCACGCAGCACTATTCGATGGGCGGCATTCGCGTCAACAAGGACGGGCAGGCGTACGGGATGCGGGGACTTTTCGCCGTGGGCGAGGCCGCGTGCTGGGACATGCACGGCTTCAACCGCCTCGGTGGCAACAGCCTCGCGGAGACAATCGTGACCGGCCGTATCGTCGGTCGCAACGTTGCCCGTTTCGCATCGGAAACGCCGCTCGAGATCGATTCGAATCTCGCCCTGGCCGAACTCGTCGCCGCGCAGGAACGCGCCGCGGAGTGGCTCGCGCGTGCGGGCGGCGGCCGCACGGTCTACGAGATTCGTGACGCCATGGGCGAGACGATGATGCAGAAGGTCGGCATCTTCCGCACGGGCGAGGAACTCGACGAAGCAGTGGCCGATCTCGGCGCATTGCTCGACGAATGCGACAGGGCCGTCCTGCGCTGCAAGGACCCCGGCATGAACCCGGAGCTCTCCTTCGCGCTGCGCATCAAGGGCATGCTGCGCCTCGCCATGACGGTTGCGCGCGGTGCACAGGCACGGACCGAGAGTCGCGGCGCGCACTATCGGATGGATTACCCGTTGCGCAATGATCGTGACTGGCTCAATCGCACGCTTGTGCGCTGGGGCCGGGAAGAGTCCGAGCCTCGGTTCAGTTACGAACCGACCGGGCTTATCGACCTGCCGCCCGGCCATCGCGGCTACGGCGCTGACGAACGTATCGAAATGACGCAATCCCTCGACCAATACAATGACGACGTCGCCGCAGTGCAGGCGCGCGAAGGCCGTCTCGAGACTTACGAAGCAATGGGCAGCCGCCTGCGTCGCGGCGCCTGGCAGGCTGAAGCAGGATGAGCACCATGAGCACTACAACCCGTCGTCTGCAGTTCGAAATCTTCCGCTATAACCCCGAGGACCCGGCGTCGGAGCCGCACACGGACACGTTCGAACTCGACGAAGCGCCCTTCATGACCCTGTACATTGCGCTGAACCAGATTCGTGAGAAATTCGACGGTGGCCTGCAGTTCGATTTTGCGTGCCGCTCCGCGATCTGCGGATCCTGCGCGATGATGGTGAACGGCCGCCCGGCGCTGGCTTGCCGGACGTTGACAACGGACCTGCCCGCGAAGATCGTGCTCTATCCGCTGCCGGTGTTCAAACTGATCGGTGACCTGTCCGTCGACACCGGGACCTGGTTCCGCGCCATGGTCGAGCGCACCGAGGCCTGGGTACACACGCAATTGCCCTTCGACCCGGACGCCGAGGAGCAGCGCATGGACGACGACACGGCTGCGGCCATCTACGAGAACGACCGCTGCATCGAATGCGGCTGCTGCGTCGCGGCGTGCGGCGCCGCCAATATAGACGAGGAGTTCCTCGCGGGGGCGGGGCTCAACCGCGTGAAGCGCTTCATGATGGATCCGCGAGACCAGCGCTCCGACGCCGAATGGTTCGATGTCGTCGCCGGCAAGGACGGCGTGTTCGGCTGCATCGGCATGATGGCCTGTGCCGACGTCTGTCCGAAGGAGTTGCCGCTCCTCGAAGTGTACGGTTACCTGCGTCGCAAGTCGCTGGCTGCGTCCCTCGCGTAAGTCTCTACGGCTATTACGTATTCTTTGTC
Organism: Woeseiaceae bacterium; assembly: GCA_041602775.1. GTDB lineage: Bacteria > Pseudomonadota > Gammaproteobacteria > Steroidobacterales > Woeseiaceae > UBA1847. The sequence goes on from JBFIFN010000012.1 coordinate 44,047, forward strand.
GCGTGCCGCTGCTGTTTTATGACGGCAGGGGATTTTTTGGCGCAAAAAAGGACAATACCCGCCAGCGAGCGGGAAGGCGCCCGCATAGCCAATTCGACCTTTCGGGTGGATCACCGCCAGGGGAGAGGTAGATATGAAGCGGCACGTTCTGCACCCTCTGTGGGTTGCGATCGGTCTCGTCGGACTGATCTTCCTGGCCCGGCAATTTCTCGTTCCGGACGATTTCGGCGTCCACGGCGAGAGTTTTACCTACAACTATTATCGACTGTCGAACGTCGATGAATGGAAAGCGTTTCCGGTCAAGTACCAGGGCCGCGATGCCTGCGTCGAGTGTCACAAGGACAATGTGCGCAGTCACCGCCGATCGCCGCACAAGCGCGTCGAGTGCGAGAACTGCCACGGTCCCTCCGGCAATCATCCTGACGACGTCGAGTTCCTGCCGCTCAACAGGGAGCGGGATCTTTGCCTGCGGTGTCACGCGGATCTTGACTATCCGAACACGGCGCGCGCCGATCTGCCCGCGATCGTGGACCGGCGCCACAAGCGCAAGCGCGAATGCGTCGAATGCCACGATCCCCACGACCCGAGGGAGGAAGCGTCATGACCTGTACACGGCGTGCCTTTATGAAAGACGCATTGGGTTGCTCGCTGGCCACCGTGCTGCCCGCCGGCGCGTTCACACTTTTGAGCCGCTCCGAGGCCCGCGCCGCCGTTGCCAATGCCAACGTGCGCTGGGGGTTTCTCGTCGACACGACCAAGTGCGTCGGTTGCGGGATGTGCGTCAAGGCCTGCAAGAATGAAAACGAAATTCCCTACGACGCACCGGTGACGCGAACCTGGGTCGAGCGTTACATCGTCACCAGGGACGGCCGGACACTGGCCGACTCGCCAGAGGGCGGCCGAGACGGCTACACGAGCCGCGAAATCCGCGACGAGGACATCGATCCCGACAACATCGCGAAGGCCTTCTTCGTGCCGAAGCTCTGCAACCAGTGCGACAACCCGGCCTGTGTGCAGGTGTGTCCCGTCGGCGCGACCTACCAGACGGACGACGGCGTCGTGCTCGTTGACCGTGAATGGTGCATCGGCTGCGGCTACTGCATCATGGCCTGCCCGTACGGCGTGCGTTTCTTCCACCCGGTGCACAAGGTCGCCGAAAAATGCAACTTCTGTTACCACCGGATCACGAAGGGCCTCGAACCGGCCTGCGTGCAGAGCTGCGCATTCGGCGCCCGGCGTCTCGCCAACCTGCGCGATCCCGAGGACCCGGTTACCAGGATCATTACGACGGAGCGCGTCGCCGTGCTGAAGGACGAATATGGCACCAAGCCCAACGTCTTCTACCTCGGCCTCGACGCCAATGTGAGGTGACGCGATGAACGAAGAAATCATCGTTCACGGTGTTGAATGGACAGCCAAGGAGCTGTTCGTCTATCCCAACGAGTTCATCTACTGGAGCATCCAGATCGTCATGTACCCGTACATGACCGGCCTGGTCGCGGGCGCGTTCGTCCTGTCCTCGCTCTATCACGTCTTCGGGCAGAAGGACCTCAAGGAAATCGCCCAGTTTTCGCTGGTCTTTTCGCTGGCGCTGCTGCCGGTCGCCGCACTGCCGCTGCTGCTGCACCTGCAGCAGCCCCTGCGCGCCATGGAACCCTTACTGACGCCGCACTTCACGTCGGCCATTGCCGCGTTCGGCATCGTGTTCACGACCTATGCACTGATTGTCCTCAGCGAGATCTGGTTTGTTTACCGCGTCTATTTCGTGCACGAGCTGGAAGTGCTGAAGGGCGCGAGCGGCTTCTGGAACCTGCTGCGCCGCGGTGTATACGCGGTGCTGACTCTTGGTGCGCGCGATACCAGTGACGAGGCGGCCAGGGTGGACCACAAGGCCGCCAAAATACTGGCTGGCGTCGGCATCCCGGTGGCCTGCTTTCTGCACGGCTACGCGGGCTTCATTTTCGGCTCGGTCAAGGCAAACGCACTCTGGATGTCGCCCCTGATGCCCGTGATCTTCATCATGTCCGCCGTCGTGTCGGGCATTGCGCTTTGTATGCTGACGTACATTGTCATCATGGAATGGAAGGCGTTCCGCAGCCGGCGTCGCGACAGCGTCGCCGCGGCAGGGGAGATCAAGGGCGCGGAAATCGAGATCATCGGCAAGGCGACGCGCTACCTGCTCGGCTTTCTCGTCGCCGCGATCAGCCTCGAATTGCTCGACCTGATCTTCCGCGGCTATACCGCGATGAAGAGCTGGGACATCCTGCGCTCGGTCATGTACGGCAAGGATTTCGTCAACATCTTCGTGCTGCAGTACACCCTGGGCAACCTCGTGCCCTTCGTGTTGCTGTTACTGCCCGGAAGAACCATCAAGCGCACCGTCGTCGCGCTGCTGCTGGTCCTGTTCGGCGTGTTCATGATGCGCTGGAACGTGGTCATCGGCGGCCAGGCGTTCTCGCTGTCGTTCGCCGGGTACATGCACTATCACATCCCGATCATCCCGCACAGCATCGAGACGTTCAAGGAAGGCCTGTTCGGCGCGCTGACCGTAATCGCGACCCCGTTCGTACTGTTCTGGCTGATCAACAAGTTCGTGCCGTCGTTGCGGAGTGACGTCGGAGAAGCGTAGTGACCGCCGACATCGCCGACCTCGAAGCTCGCATCATCGCCATTGAGCGACGGCTGTCGGCGCTGGAAGGCGAGAAGTCAGAAAGCGAACGGGAGGCGGCGACTCGCGCCGCGACGCCGCGCGGCGACGGCTTTGCGGCGACAGCGTCGACGCATATCGGCCGCGTGCTGCTGATATTCGGCGGTGCCTACCTGCTGCGCGCCATAACCGAATACGGCTTCGTACCAACGGCGCTCGGACTCCTGCTCGGCGCCAGCTACGCGGTGTTCTGGCTCGCCATGGCGTGGCGCCGCGGCGGCGTTGAAGCAGACCGCGTCAAGGCCGAGTTCTTCGGTGGCACGTCAGTGGTCCTGTGCCTGCCCCTGCTGTACGAAGCGGCGACGCATTTCGGCCTGTTGTCGGGCGGCCAGGCCGTGGTGGCGCTCGCGATATACAGCACGCTCGCGCTGGCGACGGCGACACGCCATCGCCTGACCGTGCTCGCATGGATGGCGACGGCCGGGGGTATTGCGCTCGGCATCGGCCTGCTCGTTGCGGCACGCGCTGCCGTGCCCGTGGCAGCCTTCCTGATCCTGCTGGGGCTCGGAACCCTGTGGGCGGTCTACCTGCGCGAATGGCTGGGCCTGCACTGGCTCGGGGCGCTCGGCGCCAACGTCGGCGTCGGTGCGCTCGTCGCGCTGTCCCTGAGCGACCGCTGGCCGATCGCGCCCGCGCTGGCGTTTGGTTTTGCCGTGTTGCTGCTGATCAGCTATCTCGCGAATATCACGTATCACACCCATGTTCGGGGACGCCTTGTCAACGTGCTGGAAGCCGCGCAGACGGCCGTCGCCGGTCTCATCGTCCTCGCAGCGGCCGCCGTCGCCGTGCGGGCCGGTGACCTCGGCATGCAAACCGTCGGCATCATGGGGATCGTGCTGGGTGTCGGTGGGTACGGGCTCGCGATTGCGCGGGAGACGAGGACCCTGAGGTACGCGAACTTCTTCTATTACTCGACCTTCGGACTCGTGTTTCTGCTCGTCGGCACCGGTATCCTGCTGCCGCTCGCCGGGTCGAGCGCAACGTGGGCACTGATGGCCATAGCCATGGCCTGGTTCAGTTTCCGCGTCGGCTGGGTGAGCCTGAGCCTGCAGTGCACGATCCTGCTCCTGGCGGCCAGCGCCGGATCCGGGTTACTCGAATCCGGTCTCGAGGCGCTCGTGGGCGATCCCCAGGATGGCTGGGTCGCTGTCAGCCCGGCCCAGATTCTCGTCGCGCTGGCGACGGTCGCCTGCCTGTTCATACCGGTTGCACAGCGCTCGGAGCGCTGGGGATCGCTTGCCGGGCTGCCGCAGCTCATCGTGCTCATTCTCTCGGTCTGGTCCGTCGGCGGATTGTTCGTCGCGATCGCGGCGCCGGCGATTGCCGGAGTGCAGGGACCCGAGCCGTCCATGGCAGCCCTGGCCGCGCTGCGGACGGCGATGCTGTCGGTTGCTGCAGTGACGCTCGCGATTTCCAGCCGCCACGCGCGCTGGCCAGAGGCGCGCTGGCTGGTTTACCCGGTCCTGGTGCTGGTCGGTATCAAGCTGTTCGTGGAAGACTTCCCCAATGGCGAGCCGACCGCGTTGTTCATCGCGCTCGGCTTCGTCGGCAGTGCGCTGCTGCTGGTCGCTCCGCTGCTGAAACGCCCCGAGGCCTGATGCTTCAGTCGCAGGCCAACTTGTCGAAGGAGACCGGCTTGCCGCCATCCAGCAGCGAACGCGTCGCCCGACACGCCGTCAGACGGCGTCGATAATCGCGTTGAGCGTGGCGCTCGGCCGCATCGCCGTCGTCGTCAGATCATCGTCCGGCTGGTAGTAACCGCCGATATCCACGGGCGCTCCCTGGGCTGCCATCAGCTCGGCGACGATCTTGTCCTCGTTAGCGGCAAGCGCGTCGGCGACAGGCCGGAAGCGCGCCGCGAGTTCGGCGTCGTCAGGGTTGTTCGCCATGGCCTCGGCCCAGTACAGGGCGAGGTAGAAATGGCTCCCGCGGTTGTCGATTTCGTTGACCTTGCGTGATGGCGACTTGTTCTCCTCGAGGTAGCGGCCGTTGGCCTCGTTGAGCGCGTCGGCGACGATCTGTGCTCTCTTCGCACCGGTCTTGGTCGCGACGTCCTCGATGGACACGGCGAGCGCGAGGAACTCGCCCAGCGAATCCCAGCGCAGGTGGCCTTCCTTCACGAACTGCTGGACATGCTTGGGTGCCGAGCCGCCGGCGCCTGTTTCGTAAAGCCCGCCGCCCGCGAGCAACGGGACGATCGACAGCATCTTCGCGCTCGTGCCGAGTTCCAGGATCGGAAAGAGGTCGGTCAGGTAGTCACGCAGGACGTTGCCCGTGACGGAAATCGTGTCGTCACCGGCGCCGACGCGCTCCAGCGTTTGCCGCATGGCCTCGACCGGCGCGGCAATGCGGATATCCAGGCCCTCTGTATCGTGGTCCTCGAGGTAGGTTTTCACGAGGCCGATCAGGTTGCTGTCGTGCGCGCGATTCTCGTCCAGCCAGAATATGGCCGCGGAGCCCGTCGCGCGGCCGCGCGTGACGGCCAGCTTCACCCAGTCGCGGATTGCGACGTCCTTGGTCTGGCACATGCGCCAGATATCGCCCCGCTTCACCTCGTGTTCCATGACGAGCTTGCCGGCCTCGTCGGTCACCGTGACCTTGCCGTCGGCCGCAATTTCGAAGGTTTTGTCGTGCGAACCGTATTCCTCGGCTTTCTTGGCCATGAGCCCGACGTTGCAAACGTTGCCCATCGTCGTGACGTCGAAGGCACCGTGGTCCTTGCAGTACTGGATGATCTCCTGGTAGATGCCCGCGTAGCAGCGATCCGGGATCACCATCTTGGCGTCCGCGAGCTTGCCATTCGGTCCCCACATCTTGCCTGACGAACGAATGGCTGCCGGCATCGACGCGTCGATAATGACGTTGCTCGGCACGTGCAGGTTGGTGATGCCCTTGTCCGAGTCAACCATGGCCTGCGGCGGCCGCGTTTCGTAGACGGCGTCGAGGTCGTCCTCGATTTCGGCGCGCCTGTCGTCCGGCAGGCTGGCGATCTTGGCGTACACGTCGCCGATGCCGTTGTTGGCGTCGACACCGATCTCGTCGAACGTGGCTGCGTGCTTCTCGAAGACGTCGCTGTAATAGGCGCGCACGCAGTGACCGAACATGATCGGGTCGGAAACCTTCATCATCGTCGCTTTGAGGTGCAGCGAAAACAACACGCCCTCTTTGTTCGCCGCCTCGATCTCCCTGTCGAAGAACTTCCGCAGCGACGTGCAGTTCATGACCGAGGCGTCCACGACTTCGCCGTCCAGCACCGGCACGGCATCGCGCAGTACCGTTTCCTTGCCCTTGCCGTCCGTGTGCGTGATGCGCAGGTTGCCGGCCGACGGCACGACGGCCGACTGCTCGCTCGAGTAGAAGTCCTTGTCGTCCATGTGCGCGACATGTGATTTTGATGCGCTGGACCAGGCGCCCATCGAGTGCGGATTGGCTTTTGCATACTGCTTGACGGCGAGAGCGACGCGCCGGTCGGAGTTTCCTTCGCGCAGCACCGGATTCACCGCGCTACCGAGCACCTTGGCGTAGCGGTCGCGGGTGGCACGTTCGTCGTCGTTGGTCGGTTCTTCCGGGTAATCGGGTATATCGTAGCCCTGCGACTGCAGTTCCTTGATCGCAGCGACGAGCTGTGGAATCGAGGCGCTGATGTTCGGCAGCTTGATGATGTTGGCCTCGGGCGTCTTGGCCAGCTCACCGAGCTCGGCGAGCGCATCGCCGATGCGCTGCTCCTCGGTCAGGTTCTCGGGGAAATTGGCGATAATGCGACCGGCAAGCGATATGTCGCGCGTCTCTACCTGGATACCGGCGGCGTCGGTGAAGGCCTTGACAATTGGCAGCAAGGAATAGGTTGCCAGCATCGGGGCTTCGTCGGTCTTCGTGTAGATGATCGTGCTCATGAGCATCCTTTGGTATTCGCGTGCCACAAAATCGCGGGGATTATATAGAGGACGGCCAAGAATTGCCCAATTACTGCATCGCGGCCCACTCGTCGTCGGTAGCCACCATTGTCAGCACGTCGTACTGGGCGACCACCTCGTTGTCCTGGTTTGTGACCTCTGCGTCCCAGCGCACCTCCCCGTATCCGGCGCCGGCGCGCAGGGTCTTCTGCTTGCAGGTCAGGCGCACCCTCAGGGCGTCACCGTAATTGACCGGCTTGGCGAAGCGCAGGTCGTCGACGCCGTAGTTGGCGAGCACGGGGCCGAAGTCGGGATCGACGAACAGGCCGGCGGCGAACGATACGATCAGGTAGCCGTGAGCGACGCGGCCCTCGAAGAACGGGTTCCTCGCGGCGGCGTCCTCGTCGGTGTGGGCGTAAAACGTGTCGCCCGTGAATTCGGCAAAGTGCTGGATGTCCTCGAGCGTGATCTCCCGCGCCGCAGTGCGCAGCGTGTCGCCGATCGCCAGCTGCTCGAAGGTCTTGCGGAACGGGTGCACGCCGGGATCATTCTCGTCGGCGCCGCGCGTCCAGCGGTTGCCGATGGCCGTGATCGTCTGCGGTGACCCCTGGATTGCCGTGCGTTGCATGTAGTGCTTGACGCCGCGCACGCCGCCCATCTCCTCGCCGCCACCGGCCCGGCCGGGCCCGCCGTGCACCAGGTGCGGAAGCGGGGAGCCGTGCCCCGTCGACTCGGCAGCGCAGTGGCGATTAATGATGACCATGCGCCCGTGGTAGGCGGCGGTGCCAAGCACCAGTTCGCGCGCGACCACGTCGTCGTTGGTAACGATCGAGCCGGCGAGGCTGCCTTCGCCCATGCGCGCGAGCTCGATGGCCTCGTCGAGGCTGTGGTAGGGGAGCACGGTGCTGACGGGGCCGAAGGCTTCGACCGAGTGCACGGCCCGCGACGTCAGGGGGCGTTCGCAATGCAGTAGCGTCGGCATGAAAAACGCACCTTTGCGGACGTCAGCGTCGACGACCTCGAATTGGTCGCTGTTGCCGAATACGATCTCTGCCTGTTGCGACAGCTCGCGCACGCGGTCGCGCACTTCGTCGCGCTGTCCATGGCTCGCAAGGGCGCCCATGTCGACGTCCTCGCTAGCCGGGTTGCCGACGCGAATCTCGCCCAGGGCCCGGGCGAGTGCTTCGGTCAGGTCGCCGGCGAGCGTGACGGGCGCAATGATGCGCCGTATGGCAGTGCACTTCTGCCCGGCCTTGCTCGTCATTTCGCGCACGACCTCCTTCACGAAGAGACTGAACTCCGGCGTGCCCGGGAGTGCGTCCGGCCCGAGGACAGAGGCGTTCAGCGAATCGGTCTCGGCCGTGAAGGCGACCGACTCGCTGACGACGCGCGGGTGCGCCTGCAGGAATTCGGCCGTCGACTTCGAGCCCGTGAAAGCAATCGTGTCCTGGCAGTCGAGGTAATCGAAAAGGTCGCCTACGCCGCCGCAGATCAGCTGCAGGGCCCCGGCCGGCAGGATGCCCGAGTCGTTGATGCGGCGCACCATGAGCTCGGTCAGGTAGGCCGTACTCGAAGCGGGTTTGACGATAGCGGGCACGCCGGCCAGCAGCGTCGGGGCGAGCTTTTCGAGCATGCCCCAGCACGGGAAGTTGAACGCGTTGATGTGCACGGCCGCGCCCAGCTTCGGCGTATAGATGTGCTGGCCCACGAAGGTACCATTGCGCGAAATCGCCTCGGGTGGACCGTCCAGGTACACATGATCGTTCGGCATTTCCCGGCGGCCCTTCGACGAGAATACGAACAGGGTCGAGATACCGCCGTCGATATCGATCCAGCTGTCCGCTCGGGTCGCGCCTGTCTCCGTTGACAGCGCGTAGAATTCCTGTTTGTGCTCGGTCAGGTACTTCGCCAGGGCCTTGAGCATCTCGGCGCGCTGATGAAACGTCAGCTGGCGCAGGTTGGGGCCGCCGACGCGGCGCGCGTGCCGGAGGACGGCCGAGAAGTCGACGCCGTCGCTCGTGATTTCCGCGACCGGGCTGCCGCTGACCGCGCTCGTCAGGACGTTGCCCTCGCCGTGGCCTTCGATCCAGCGGTCCTGCACGAGATTGCCGAGCTTGGTTGTCATACGGACTGCTCCAAAGATTGCAAAAAAGTGTATCGGATTGTACGGTCAGCGCGATATGAGCGTCCAGACCGCATGCCAGGCACTCGTGGACGAATTCCGTTCGCGCCCGACCTTGCGCGCGGGCTCCCTGATCACGACCGTATTCGGCGACGCGATCGCGCCGCGCGGGGGTACGGTATGGCTCGGCAGCCTGATTCGCGCGATGGCCGGTTTTGGCATCAACGAGCGGCTCGTGCGCACGTCCGTCTTCAGGCTCGTGAAAGACGGCTGGCTGCAGTCGCGACAAATCGGCCGTCGATCCTACTACAGCCTCACCGACGAGGGCAGGGAGCGCTTTGCCCAGGCGACGCACCGCATCTACGGCGAGCCCGTCGAGGACTGGGACGGCGAGTGGTGCCTGCTGCTGCTCTCGGCGCTGGATACGGCGACGAAAGAGGCCGTGCGCAAGGAATGCGGCTGGCTGGGCTTCGGCCCGATGTCGGCGAACGTGCTGGCGCACCCGTCGCCCGATATCGCCGACCTCGACGTGACGCTGCGCCGGCTTGGAGCCGCGGATGCGCTGGTGGTGCTGCGCGGCCAGACGATTCGCGGGGAGCAGGCGATGCGCGACCTTGTTCGCGAGAGCTGGAATCTCGATGCCATCGATGCGCGCTATGCGTCATTCGTCCATCGTTTCAGGCCCGTTTACCGGGCCGTGTCCGGCAAGTCCGGGGTGACGGAACAGTTTGCTTTCATTATTCGAACGCTGCTGATCCAGGACTACCGCAAGGTATTGTTGCGCGATCCATGGTTGCCGGCCGAGCTGTTGCCGGCGCACTGGCACGGGGCTGCAGCCTACCAGCTGTGCCGCAACCTGTACCGGGCCGTGCACGCGCAGGCCGACGCCTGGCTCGACCAGGTCATGGAAACCGCAGACGGGCCGTTGCCGCCGCCGTCCGCTGCGTTCTCGCAACGCTTCGGCGGCCTCGGGACAGGGAACAACGAATGAGTGATCTCGACGTTGCGCGTCGCTGCGCGGAGGCAATGCAGGTGAACGACCGTTCATCGAGGATGCTGGGCATTTCCGTCGACGTGACGGCACCTGGGAATGCGACTGCCCGCATGGCGGTTCGCGATGACATGGTCAATGGGTTCGACGTTCTGCACGGCGGCCTGACGTTTGCGCTGGCGGACACGGCGTTCGCCTTCGCCTGCAACGCCTACAACGAGCGCTCGTTCGCGGCGTCGGCGCAGATCGACTTCCTGCGACCCGCGCTGCTCGGCGACGAACTGACAGCGACTGCTACCGAGGATCATCGCGGCCGCCGCAGCGGCTACTACTCGGTTCGCGTCGTCAACCAGCGCGGAGAGCTCCTGGCGCTGTTTCGCGGCCGCTCCGCGGGAACCGGGAAGCCCTGCCTGACGTGATACACGAGAACTTGAAAACGAAAAAGCTTCGTGACACATTGACGGCAACCCCGCAGGAGTGACCTATGTACACGCAGGGCCTAGATCAGTCAGGACAGGGCGATCCCGGGGCGCCCGGCGAGGAATCTGCCGAGCAGCTTGCGGCGTTCCAGGCACGCATCGATGCCGACGAAAAGATCGAGGCCAAGGACTGGATGCCCGAGGCCTATCGGCAAACGCTGATCCGCCAGATCTCGCAACACGCGCACTCGGAAATCATCGGCATGCAGCCCGAGGGCAACTGGCTGACGCGCGCGCCGACGCTGAAGCGCAAAGCCATCCTGCTCGCCAAGGTCCAGGACGAGGCCGGTCATGGCCTTTATCTCTACGGTTCGGCCGAGACGCTCGGCGTGTCGCGCGACCAGATGGTTGCGGACCTGCTGGCGGGTAAGGCCAAGTATTCGAGCATCTTCAACTACCCGTCGCTGACCTGGGCCGACATTGGCGCGATTGGCTGGCTCGTCGACGGCGCTGCCATAATGAACCAGATTCCCCTGTGCCGCTGCTCCTACGGGCCCTACGCGCGGGCGATGATCCGCATCTGCAAGGAGGAGAGCTTTCACCAGCGACAGGGCTTCGACATCATGCTCACGATGTGCCGCGGCACGGATGAACAAAAGGCCATGGCGCAGGACGCTTTGAATCGCTTCTGGTGGCCCGCGCTGATGATGTTCGGGCCAAACGATGCGGCCTCGAAACACTCGGCGCAGTCGATGAAGTGGAAGATCAAGCGCTTCAGCAATGACGAGCTGCGCCAGAAGTTCATCGACGTAACCGTGCCGCAGGCGGAATTTCTCGGCCTGACCATCCCCGACGACATGCTCCGCTTCGACGAGGACACGGGGCACTACGAACACTCCGACATCGACTGGCAGGAGTTTTTCGATGTCATCGCGGGCAACGGTCCGTGCAACAGGCAGCGCATGGCGAAGCGACGTAAAGCGCATGGCGACGGCGCGTGGGTGCGCGAGGCGGCTGTGGCGCACGCGGCCAAGAAAGCCGCGCGCAGCGCGGCGTAGGAGGGCGGCATGAAGCAACAGGAATGGCCTCTCTACGAAGTCTTCATTCGCACCAGGTCGGGCCTCAGCCACCGGCACGTCGGCAGTGTGCACGCCGCCGACGATGACATGGCGCTCACCAACGCACGCGACACCTATACGCGGCGCAAGGAGGGTGTCAGCATCTGGGTCGTGCGGTCCGACCGCATCATTGCCTCGGACCCCGCCGAAACGTCGGCGTTCTTCGATCCGGCCGAAGACAAGATCTATCGCCACCCGACGTTTTACGACATTCCCGACGAGGTCGAAAACCTGTGAGCGACAACCTGCTCATAGCGGCTTACGCCACGCGTCTCGGCGACAATGCGCTCGTCCTCGCGCAGCGCATGATCGAGTTCGTGGCAGCCGGTCCCGAGCTCGAGGAAGAACTCGCCAATGCGAATTTCGCGCTCGATTACATCGGCCAGGCGCGCATGTTCTATACCTATGCGGGCGAGTGCGAAGGTGAGGGTCGCACCGAGGATGATTTTGCGTATCGCCGGCCCGAGCACGAATACCGCAACCTGTTGCTCGTCGAGCAGCCGCACGGGCATTTTGGCGACGCGCTCGTGCGCCAGTTCCTGTTCGAAGCCTTCTACGTGCACCTGCTTGACGCGTTGACACGCTGCAGCGACGAGGGGCTGTCGGTCATCGCGGCACGCGCCGTCAAGGAAGTGCGTTACCATCTGCGGCACAGCAGCGAGTGGCTGATCCGCCTCGGCGACGGGACGGACGAGAGCCATGCACGCGTCCAGGCATCACTCGACGACCTGTGGCGATTCACCGGCGAGATGTTCGCCCCCGACAAACTCGACGACGAGGTTCGCGAGCTCTTCAACGGGCCCCACCTCGAGATTATCGAGGCCGAGTGGCGCAAGGAGGTCAGGGCCGTGCTCGAGGAAGCGACGCTCGCGGTGCCCGATGACCAGTGGATGGCCAGCGGCGGCAAGCAGGGACGCCACAGCGAGCACCTCGGCTTCCTGCTGGCCGAGTTGCAATACCTGCAGCGCGCTTACCCGGGGGCATCGTGGTAGCGGCGGGCTGGAAGCGCGAACAAATCATAGGCTGGCTGTCCGAGATTGCCGACCCCGAGATACCTGTGCTGAGCATCACTGATCTCGGCATTGTGCGCGACGTCGACTGCTCGGACGGCGTGACGGTCTCGGTGGCGCCGACCTACTCGGGCTGCCCCGCAACCGAGGTTATAGAGGCGTCGGTCGTCGCAGCGCTGCTGGAGCGCGGCGTCGACACGGTACGCGTTGAGCGCGTCCTGTCCCCGCCGTGGACGACGGACTGGATCACGCCCGAGGGCCGCGAGAAGCTGCGCCTCTACGGCATCGCGCCGCCCGAGCGCCGCGATCGCGCGATCGCGTGTCCGCGCTGCGCCGCGGAGAACACCGAGCTTGTCAGCGAATTCGGGTCGACGGCCTGCAAAGCCTCGTACCGCTGTCTCGATTGTCTCGAGCCGTTCGAGTACTTCAAATGCCTGTAGGACGGCCTTCAGGCCCGACCAATAAGCGGCCATGAAACAGTTCCACCCACTCGAAGTCGTCGCGCTGACGCCTGAATCCAGCGACGCTTTTCGTATCGCGCTCGACGTGCCCGACGCGTTGAGCGACGATTTCGCATTCCTGCCGGGCCAGCACCTGCCTGTTGAAATCCTCCGCGGCGGCGGGAAGATCCGCAGGACCTACAGCATCTGTTCGCCAGCCGGCGCGCGGCCGCTCGAGATCGGCGTGCGCATACAACCGGGTGGCGCCTTCGGGGAATTCGTCGCCAACGAACTCGCGGTCGGCGATACCCTCGACGTCATGCCGCCGACGGGACGATTTCACCTGCCCGACGAAGTTGCCGACGGTCAGTTTCACGTTGGTTTCGCCGCCGGCAGCGGTATTACGCCGATACTGTCGATCATTGCGTCGCTGCTCGAGGGCCACGCCCATACCCGAGTCGCTCTTTTTTACGGTAACCGCAGGCAGGACACGACGATGTTCATCGAGGACCTGTTTGCGCTCAAGAACCGATTCCCGGAGCGTCTGCAGCTGCATTTCGTATTCAGTCGCGAGGAGCAGGAGTTCGAAATCGCCGGCGGCCGGCTCGATGCAGACAAGGTCGTCGAACTCATCGACCGCTTGTGTGGCGGCGCTGCCATCGACGCAGCCTGGGTGTGCGGTCCGGACACGATGATCGATTCGGTCAGTGAGGGACTCGCGCGGGCGGGGGTGGCGGCAGAGCACATCCACGCCGAACGCTTCGGGGCACCGCGGGCCCCCCGCAAATTGGCGGCATCACCGTCGGGCCGCGAGGTTACCGTGACCGTGATCATGGACGGCCACGAGAAGTCCTTCCCGATGCCGCGCTCCGGTACCAACGTCGTCGACGCGGCCGCCGAGCAGGGCATTGAACTGCCGTTTTCGTGCAAAGGCGGCGTCTGCGCGACGTGCCGCACGCACCTGCGACGCGGCGAGGTCGACATGGCCGCGAATTATGGCCTCGAACCCTGGGAAGTGGAGCAGGGCTTCGTGCTCGCCTGCCAGAGTTCCCCGCTCAGCGACGAGCTGGTGCTGGACTACGACAAAACATGAGCGCGTTTCGCTTGCCGGCGACGGGCGAATGGCGCAAATTCGAAATTCCACCCCGGGTTACAGGAGTAAAATTGGGGAGATGAGCACTACGGGTCCAGCATTCGAACTGCCGCCGAGGCAGAACGCGTACGACTACGACGACCTGATCGCCAGCGGTCATGGTCAGCTGTTCGGTCCGACCAACGGCCGGCTGCCCAAGCCGAACATGTTGATGCTGGACCGCATCACGCTGATCGCGGACGAGGGCGGGAAGTACGGCAAGGGCGAAATCAGGGCTGAGCTCGACATCAATCCGGACCTGTGGTTCTTCGAGTGCCACTTCGAAGGCGATCCCGTGATGCCCGGCTGCCTCGGCCTTGACGCCATGTGGCAACTCGTTGGCTTTCACCTGGTCTGGCAGGGCCTGCAGGGCCGCGGCCGTGCACTCGGCGTCGGCAAGGTGAAGTTCACGGGCCAGGTGCTGCCGACGGCGAAAAAGGTCACTTACCAGATCGACATCAAGCGCGTCATCGCACGCAAGCTGAATATGGCAATTGCCGACGGCGTATTGTCGGTGGACGGCCGCGAAATCTACACGGCCGAAGACCTGCGCGTCGGACTTTTTACTTCGACTGACGATTTCTAGGAGCGCTCATGCGTCGCGCAGTTATCACGGGACTCGGCGCTGTCTCGTGCATCGGTAACGGCAGGGATGAAATCCTGGATTCGCTGAAGCAGGGTCGTTCGGGCATCGTCGCGAACGAGACCTTCAGGGAAATGGGCCTGCGCAGCCAGGTCTCCGGCAGCTGCACTATCGACTTTCGCGAACACATCGATCGCAAGGCGCTGCGTTTCATGGGTGGCGCAGCTGCCTACGCCTACATCGCAATGCAGCAGGCCATCGACGACGCCGGGCTCGACGACGCCGACGTGTCCAACCCGCGCAGCGGCCTGATTGCGGGCTCGGGCGGGGCGTCGAGCGCGAACATCGTCGCCGCAGCCGACACGCTGCGGTCGCGCGGGGTGCGCAAAATCGGTCCCTACGCGGTCACCAAGACGATGGGCAGTACCGTGGCCGCCTGCCTCGCGACGCCGTTCCGGATCAAGGGCATCAATTATTCGATCACGTCGGCCTGTGCGACGAGTGCTCACTGTGTCGGCGCGGCCGCAGAGCAGATCGCGATGGGCAAGCAGGACCTCGTGTTCGCCGGCGGCGGCGAGGAAGAGGACTGGACCCTGACGGCGCTGTTCGACGCTATGGGCGCGCTGTCGACGCAATACAACGACGAGCCGGCCCGCGCCTCGCGCGCGTACGACGCCGGCCGCGACGGCTTCGTCAGTTCGTCCGGATCCGGCATGGTCGTGGTCGAGGAACTCGAGCACGCCAAAGCCCGCGGCGCGAAGATCTATGCCGAACTCGTCGGTTTCGGCGCTACGTCTGACGGCTACGATATGGTGGCGCCGTCGGGCGAAGGCGCCGTGCGCTGCATGCAGCAGGCCATGGCGACCGTCGAAGGGGAGATCGACTACATCAATACGCACGGCACCAGCACGCCCGTCGGCGACGTCCAGGAGGTGCAGGCGATGCGCGAGGTTTTTGGTGACGCCATGCCGCGGTACAGCTCGACCAAGTCCATGTGCGGGCATTCGCTTGGCGCCACGGGCGTCCAGGAAGCGATTCATTGCCTGCTCATGCTCGAGCACGACTTCATCGCACCGTCGATCAACGTCGAAGAGCCTGACGAGGCTGTTGCGGGCACGCCGCTGGTCACCGAGCGCGTGGACGGAGCCGGGATAAAGACGGCGATGACCAACAGTTTCGGTTTCGGCGGCACCAACGCGACGCTGGTTTTCCAGAAGCGCTAGTCTGTCGCGACGCGGTCGGCGATAATCGGCCGCTATGACCATCGAGACACTCTCAGAGACCGCCTGTTTCGGCGGCCGCATCGGCTTCTACAAGCATCGCTCCGCCGTCAACGATTGCCACATGCGCTTCTCGGTGTTCGTCCCGCCCGACGCCGGCGACAAGCTGCCTGTGCTGACGTTCCTGTCCGGCCTGACGTGCACGGAAGAGAATTTCATGGTGAAAAGCGGCGCGCAGCGCGTTGCCGCGAGGCTGGGACTCATGCTCGTGTCACCCGATACGAGCCCGCGCGGCGACGACGTTCCCGACGATCCCGACCAGGACTACGACTTCGGCCTGGCAGCCGGTTTTTACCTCAACGCCACGCAGGAACCCTGGTCGCGCCACTATCACATGTACGACTACATCACGCAGGAACTGCCGGCCGTGATTTTCGAGCATTTCCCCGGTGATCGGGACCGGCATGGCCTGACCGGTCACTCGATGGGCGGGCACGGCGCCCTGACGATCGGCCTGCGCAATCCAGACAGCTATCGGTCGCTGTCGGCGTTTGCACCGATATGCACCACATTGCACAGCCCATGGGGGCAAAAAGCGCTCGGGTATTATCTCGGGGACGACAGGTCGACGTGGGCCGACTACGACGCCTGCGAAGTGGCGCGGCGCTCGGGGGCGGTCGAGAGATACGACCGCATCCTCGTCGACCAGGGCGCCGACGATCCGTGGCTCGAGGAGCAGTTGAGGCCCGAACTGCTCGAGGCGGCCTGCGCGGAGAGTGGTCTGCCGCTGGAGCTGCGCGTACACAAGGGTTACGACCACGGCTACTATTTCATTTCGACGTTCATCGAAGAGCACCTCGAGTTCCACGCCGAACGACTCGGCGCCTGACATGGAGCAGTGGCTCGTACTCGCCATCGCCATGCTCGTGACGGGAGCCGTTGCGGGCGTGCTCGCCGGGCTGTTCGGCATCGGCGGCGGCATCGTCATCGTGCCGGTTCTCGAAACGGCGCTCGGTGTCGTCGGTGTGGATCCGGCCATACGCATGCACGTCGCGGTTGGCACGTCGCTCGCGACGATCATCCCGACCTCGATCTCCTCGGCGCGCGCGCATCATCGGCGCGGCGCCGTCAATGTCGATATCGTGCGCCAGTGGTCCGTGTTCGTTCTTGCCGGGGCGCTCCTTGGCGCCTGGATCGCGGCGCAGGTGCACAGCCGCGTGCTCGCGATCGTGTTTGCGACGCTGGCCTTTCTCGTCGCCATCAAGATGCTGTTTTTCCCGGCGAGCCGCAACCTCACCAGTGACGTGCCGCGAGGTGCGCTCGTCGCCGTCATCCCGACGTCCATCGGCTGTTTTTCGAGCATGATGGGCATCGGTGGCGGCACGTTCTCGGTGATGACACTGTCGCTGTTCAACGAACCCATTCACCGCGCCGTAGGTACCGCGGCCCTGTTCGGGCTGGTCATCAGCCTGCCCGGCATGCTGGGCTTCATCGCGGCGGGGTGGGGCGATCCGCGCCTGCCGGCCGGCAGTCTCGGGTTCGTGAGCCTGCTGGGCTTTGCGTGCATCGCGCCCGCCACGGTCCTGGCTGCGCCGCTGGGCGCGAGAATCGCGCACGCATTCTCGGCGAAACAGCTCAACATGGCGTTCGGCGCATTTCTCGTTATTGCGTCGTTGCGGCTTTTCTACAGGGCATTCGGATGATTCGCATCCCGGCTCTAGTCGCCTGTATTCCAGTGGTTGCGGCCTGCGGTCCGCGAGCGCTCGAACCTGACGCGCCTTACGACTGCGAGCGGTGCACGGACTGGAACCAGCCTCAGGACCCGTTCCGCGTGCACGGCAATACATGGTATGTAGGCACCGAAGGCCTGTCCTCAATCCTCGTCGAGACCGGTGACGGGCTGATCCTGATCGACGGCGGCCTGCCGCAGTCGGCCGCGCTCATCGACGCCAATATCCGTGAACTCGGTTTCGACCCGCTCGACATCAAGGCGATCCTGGTATCGCACGTGCACTACGACCATGCCGGCGGCGTCAATGCACTGCAGCGCCTCTCACGCGCGACCGTTTACACGAGCGACAATGGCGTGACGCCGCTCTCGACGGGGCGCTTGCAGGAAAGCGATCCGCAGTACGTTGCTGGTACCGGGCAAGTCAGCTTTCCCGCTGCGAAAAACGTTGTCGCCGTCGCTGACGGCAACTCCATAAGCGTCGGCGAGGTCGCAGTGACAGCGATCTACACGCCCGGGCATACGCGCAACAGCGTCAGCTGGACCTGGGAATCCTGCGCGCTCGGGACCTGTTACAACGTGGTGTATGCCGACAGCCTGACCGCCGTGTCGGCCCAGGGGTTTTCCTTCGGCGCGAGCGGCGCAGCCGCTGCCATGATAGAGAGTGCCGGGAAGATCGCGGATCTCGATTGCGACATCTTGCTGTCGCCGCACCCGTTCTTCTTCGGCATGTACGACAAGCTCGAACGGCTCGACGAGGGGAATCCATTCGTAAACCCGCTCGCCTGCACGTTCTACGCCGAGGAGGCACTCGGCTGGCTCGAGCAGCGGCTGAATGCCGAAGGTCGGTGAGGACGATAGCGCCCGTTCACGGCAGTCGTGTTTCAGTCCGCCGTGTAGATGGCGCCGTCATCGGAAAATCGTGGCTTATTCCCCACGGATACAAACTGGCCGTTTCCCCACGCGAGGCCCCAACTCACGTAATCGCTGTCGATATCGAAGGTCTCCCAGGTTGTACCGCCATCGGTGCTGGCCAGGGCGGCCGGGACATCGAGCGGTGATTCGCAGATCCACGCGTCTCCGCACATGGACCTGCCGGCCAGCACCAGTTTCTCTCCGCTCCAGGCTACGCCAGTGTATGTAACGTCCTGAACCGGGGTCTGTAGCTGTGTCCAGTTGACGCCATCCGGTGACGTAAAGACTGCACCCGGCGATCCGGCCACAACGAACTGACTGCCGTCATGAATGACGGTCCGCAAGCTGGCACCCTCGTCGCTGACTTCAATCTCATTCCACAGCTTGCCGTCCAAGGATATTGTCACCCAGGTCCCTGACCTCAGGCCCAGAGGACTGGTCGTCGTTGCAAGGTACATCCCGTCTCGATAAATGAGATCGTTGATGAGCAGGTTCTCGTCGGGCCACGAGTCGACAGTCTGCCACGTGTCGCCACGATCATCGGAGATCCTGGTAATGGGGGTGCCCCATCCCCAGCGATGGCCCCCGACAATGATCTGCGATGCGTTGATCGCGACTGCCTCGAGGAGCGCCTCTATTGGACTGTCCCTGACGGCCCAGCTAGCCCCATCGTCGTTCGATTGGAGGATGACTTGTAAGCCGACGGCGACGACATGGGGTCCGTCGGCGGCAACTGCACGCAAATCGGCATTGGTGCCGGAGTCTACCGCTACCCAGTCGATGCCATCGGTTGATGTAAAGATAGTTCCACCGTTGCCGACCGCGATAAAGACGTTGCCATTCCATACGACATCAAACAGCGTGTGCGGAAGCCCGCTCATTCGACTCATCCACGTCTTTTCAATCACAATGAAATCGACGACGTGATGAGCTGATCTGTTTCCGGCCTCATCCACGAGCCAGATTTCTACGAGGAACGCCCCGATCTGATTCGTTGGCATAGCGAAGTCTCTGGTGAACGTTCCGGAAGCAGCGGCAATCGGCTCGTCAAACCAGGCGCGGGTGCCATCCGGCATCTGGACCCAGATTGCGGCGATGTCCCTGCCGGCGTCGCTGAAGGTAACTTCAGCGGTTACGAGAACACTGCCGTTACCCTCCATAAACGTCGCTGAATCAGGCGATATCCTCAGGTTCGAAATCTCGGGCACGTGCAGAACAGGCTGCGACACCATCCTCGGCGTATCGCCGTTTCCGCCGCACGCTGCGACAACAAAGGACAGCAGGAGCAAGATTTTGCGCATGGTCGGCGCCTCCAGGACAGACACAGGTTGATGAGTGGCAGCCCGGCGATCTTGGGGTCCTTCGTGGAGACGAGAGTCGCGAAGAAAGCGAGGACCCGTGGCTTTGCGTCGCTGACTTTGGTCAGCTTTGCCCTTTTCAGATTGAATGTAGACCGAAGGTAAACCCCGGTCAATTCTGGGATTTACCTAAATCAGGGGCGCTCAGGCCACGGCTGGTAAAACGGTAAACTAGGCACTGAGAACAGAGCTTCCGCTTTACGAAGTGAAGCTCTTGTTGCAGAGCAGCTATCGAGAGGAGGAAAACCATGCCAATTATCCAATGCGATATCAGAGAGGGCCGCAGCAATGCGCAGAAGCAGCGGCTGGCACAGGAAATCACCCGGGTGGTGATGGAGACCATCGACGCACCCAGGGAATATATCTACGTATTGATCCGCGAAACGCCGGGGGCTCACCACATAAAAGCCGGAAAGCCCCTGCCCGAATTTCAGGATGCCCGGGCTACCCAGTAACCGTTGCTGGATCAGGCTCTGAGTCTGCGCCGCGCCAGCCCCATGCCTGCAAGGCCCAGGGCGAACAGTGCGAGAGAACCCGGCTCAGGTACCGCCCTGGCGACGGTGAACTCGACATACAGTGACTGCGCGTTGGCGGTCAATGAACAGCCGGGCAGGTAATTCGTCGTCGCGCTCGTAGCGAGCCCGTCATCGAAGTACCTCAGGCAGAAACCAGCGGTGTCGCCGGCCGCAAGGCTGAAGTCGAACGCATCGCCACTTGAAAGCGGATGCATCAGCTCGAATACATTGAAGCTGCCGAACCCCGATACGGCACCCGCGCCGTCGGTACTGTCGGGAATTCCAAAAAAGGTACCGTTGAAATGCGAATCGGTGAAGCCGAGCGGACTCAGGAACAGTTCGTCGTCACCTGCATCCAGCGTGTCGTTGTTTGCGTTATCGAACCGGACCTCCATGATGTCGTCATTTGCCAGTGTCGCATCAATGACGCTGAGAGCGATATACAGGTTATCGTCGTCGTTCATCATGTAAAACGTGCTGCCGGCGTAGGCACCGCTGAATACGCTCCACATGGCGGCGTTGTCCCATTCGCCTGCACTTAGCGTCCCGTCAATGGTCGCGGAGTCGTAGCCGATCGTGATGGGTGCTGCGTGAGCGAGGTGGAAGCTCATCGCGAGCATTATGCCGGCCACTGTCTGGAAGATCTTCTTCATGGCCATCTCCTGCACCGGAAACGGTGCGCGGTTTTCGACGTAATCCATGCAAGATTCGTGCGTATATGGGAAACGATTACCCGATCAATTGCTTAGGGACGAGCGCTTTTGAGAAGAGATTCAGCGCGTAAAGAAACTCGACGAATATGAAATACGACGCATTTTCATTCTGTGCCGAGGCGGCACCCGGCTGGTCTGACAACTCGCGTACTAATCGGTGTCGAATGCACAGACGTCAGCGTCATCGAGTGCAACGGGCGGACCGATGCATCCGTCCGGCCCCCACGACGTGGCGAACTGGTTCTCGAACCAGCGGTTGCGGCATTCTCCGTCCGGGTGCGGGAAGATCGCTCCGCTTTCGACGTTGTAGGCCAGTTCGAGGTGGTCCAAGAACAGGTTGTCCTGCGAAACGTTGTGCCTGAAGGTGTTCCCGGCAGCGATGTCCGCCCACGATCCGTCGTTCCAGGTCCAGCCCCACGCCGAGATGCCGTCGAACCAGTTCCACCTGGCGACGTTGCCTTTGACCAGGCTGTCGGTCGTCCAGGGACCCAGCAGCACGCCGGTACCGTTGCCGTACGTTTGGTTGCACGAAACCTCGGCAGCGCCGACTCGCTCGACCCAGATGCCGCCATAGTTGGACGTCGCGAGATTGTGCTTAACCAGGATGCCGGCGCTGTCCCAGACAGCAATTCCCTGGAGCTCGTTGGCAAAGGTATGGTTCTTGGTGATCCGAATATTCTCGGTGAACCATACCGTGATGCCGGTACCGCTTGCGCCATCCCAGGCCAGGTTGTGGCTCGACGAGACGTTCTTGATCTCCGAGTCCTCGGCAAAGGCCAGGAATACGCCGTCCGAGCAACTGGACACGTGACCGTTCTTCACCGTCACGTTACTGAGCGTCGACAAGTCGAATGTCCAGACGGATACGCCGCCCAGACGCAAAGTCCTGCCTTGGGTGTCGCAGGATATGCCGTGCCCGTTGAGGTCCAGCGTGACATCGGAACTGACAATTCTGATGCCGTCACTCGCACAGCCGACGAGATCGTTCATCAGCCGGTACTTGCCGGGCTCCGTGATAGTCGTACCGCATTCCGAGATCGGTATCGGCGGACCCGCCAGCGCTGCGCCAGCGACGAGCACGAGCGCCAGGGCGCTCGTGCGGCCTAGTAGTTTACTCATGATTACCCTCCGTGATTCCTGGCGGCAGCCCGGCGATCTTGGGGTCCTTCGGGGGAGTCCCCTCGGAGGAAGCGAGGACCCGTGGCTTTGCGTCACTGACTTTGGTCAGTTTTGCCTTTGTCAGCCGATCATTCTGGCAGGCCGAAGTCAGGCGTCAATTCTGGGATGTACCTAATGCGGCCGGCTGCCACCTCGGGATGCGGGATGCGTCAGCGTGCGAACGGATCGACGCGCGCATAATCCGGGGGGGCCGAAAAGATGTCAGGGTCGATGTCCTGTTCCCTTGTAGATTCGAGGACAGTCTCGCGGACAGGTTTGCCATTCTCGAACTCGACGGCCCGGACAGGGAAGCCGTCCAGCTCGTTCAACATCTCCATCGGGTTACGTAAGCCGCTTCCGCTGAACGGGATCGCGTCATACAGCTTGTTCAGCACGCTCGCCATGCGCATAAAAGAATCGCGGAGCTCCCCGGAGCCACTGACCTCGGCATACGCCACCGAGCAAATCTCCTGGATCTTGGTGCCGTCCTCCAGCATTTCGGCGAGCGAGCAGTCATAAGACTGCCAGCGGCCCGGACCGAGTTGCCTGATTTCGAGGACCGGTATGTGTGGGGTCATCCCCATGCCGCCCATCTGGGCGCGCATCATCTGCTCAGCCATTTCGCGCTGTTCGGGTGGCAGCTCCGCCAGCTGCGCCTCCAGTTCTTTCATGGCATCGTTGATCTGCGCGCCTATGCCTTCGAGCATGGCATCGTCCATGACCACGAAGTTCTTCTGTGCATGGTCGAGGACGAGGAACTGGTCATCCAGGAATATGACGGACGACGAACCATCCACACCAGTCTGGTCCATTCGCGAGCGATCCGCTTCGGTGAAGGAAATCATGCGGCTGAGCTCCTTGCCGCTCATATCACGCGTCGACATTTCGATGACGTCTCCGGCCAACGCCTGTGCTGAAAACAGGCAAAGTGCAGGCAACAATAGTTTTTTCATTTCATGTCCCCGACCGATGTGTGCACCCGCATCATAACCCGTGTACCGCGGCGGACGCCCGCTACCGGATATCGTGGTCCTTTATGAACCTGCCGAGCTTGTTGATGATTACCCCGTTGTAAACCTCGAATTGCTCGAACAGCGCCTGTAAGCGCTCATCCTGGGCCTCGCTCCAATCGGTGCACTCCTCGTATTCGTCGTCGTCTTCAGGGATGCCATTGGGAAATGCAACGGCCAGGGCTTCCTCGACGATCTCATAAACCGGCGGCAAGTCCAGGGCCGCCACGTGCCCGAGTATCTGGTCGAGCTCGGGTTTTCCGACCCAGCGAAAGTACTGCTCAAACGATGCACCGCTGTTCACCTCCTGGGACAGGAGTTCGACCTGGAAAACGAAATTCTCCTGATCCGTAATCTGCCGGTTCGCATGAACGTCTTCCATGATCCTCGAGTAGGCCCTGGACACGAGCTCAGCATTTTCTTCGCGAGCCATTTCCATCGCAGCAACCCCTCAGTATGGACGGTATCCGTCGGAGCGACGCTCGATGAGCCGCATCGAGTGCTGCAAGAGCAGCGCTACGGCGACGACCGACAGGACGAAGGTGATCGC
>JBFIFN010000013.1:0-60094 GCA_041602775.1 Woeseiaceae bacterium
CGGCACCGACAATTGCAGGGAGATGCTGTCGTTCGGATTGGTCAGGCTGTCCGACTGCGACCCCAGGGACGTACTCACGGTCTGATCCGTTGTCGTCTCGTTGGTCCGGACGACCAGGTCGAGCGTCGGGTAGTGGCCGGTGCGACGGAATGCAATCTCGTCGCGTGCGAGCCGCTCGTCGAGCCGGCTCGCGACGAGGTTCAGGTTCTGGCTCATCGACAGGTCGATCCACTCGCGTTCGCTGCCTGGCTCGGGCGACTTCAGCGGGAAGTCGGCCTTCGGCGCCGAGAGATTCGACACGTACTCACCCGTAATTTCGCGCAGGAACTCGCGCGCGGTCGACAGCGAGCGCTTCGCTGCGATCTCGTCGGCGACCGACTGGTCATAGGCGGCCTGCGATTCCTGCACGTCGGTGATGGCGATCAGGCCCACCTCGAAACGCTGCTTGGCCTGTTCGAGGCGGCGCGCGATGGCCTGGCGGTCGGCGTGAATGGAGCGTAGCCGGTCTTCGGCGGCCAGCACGTCGAAATAGCGTTGCGCGACGCGAATGATCAGGTCCTGCTGAGCCGCTTCGCGAACGGCCTCGGCCCTCGCAACCTGCTTGTCAGCGCGTTTCAACCCAACGACCTGGTCCCAGCGAAATATCGACTGGCGCAAGGTGGCGCCCCAGAACTCGGTATCGGTCTCGATCGTCGCGTCGAAAACTTCAAATTCACCCGTCGCCGGATTGAACTGGGTGCTGGGCCCGGATCGCTCGGACGTCGTGTACGCCCCATCGAGGGTCACCTGCGGCAGGTAGGCGCTGCGCGCCTGCGGCTTGGCCTCCAGGGCGGCAAGGCGCCGCGCCTCGGCTTCATGGATCTGTGGGTCGCTCTGCAGTGCCTGCTGGTAGATTTCCAGGAGCGACGCGGCGGTGGCCGTCGCCGGCACGGAGGCAGCCGCGCAGG
Organism: Woeseiaceae bacterium; assembly: GCA_041602775.1. GTDB lineage: Bacteria > Pseudomonadota > Gammaproteobacteria > Steroidobacterales > Woeseiaceae > UBA1847. Next base: position 948 of record JBFIFN010000013.1, read on the forward strand.
AAACAAGTAACACACTGATCAGATTAATTTTTTTCATCTTGTACGTCCGGGCTGGGGGCCGTCTGTGGTGCTAGGTGTTATAGTCTACTATATCACCAAATCAGTTGGAAAGCAGGGCTTCTTCGATTAGATGCAGCAAGCCCCGGTCTGGTTTCGCCAATTTTCAAAAAGTGAACTCCACGGGCTGCGCGCCGTGTACGAGCGGCTTGAGCTCGGTTTCGAACAGCGACACTGTCTGCCAGTCGTGTTCGCTCCTGCGTTCGATGAGTTTTGCCTCCATCACCGGCGCGTCGCCGACGACGATGAACAGGCGGCCGTGATCGCCGAGTGCCTCGACGAAACGCGGGTCGAAGGTCTGTATCGAACCGGTCACGGCAATCGCGTCGAACGTGCCTACCGGCAATTCCTGCGTCCCATCCATGCACAACAGCTCGACATTGTCGATGCCGGCGTCGGCGAGCTTGTCTGCAGCGCGGTCGATGAAATCCGCGTATATGTCGATACTCGTGACGTGCTCCGCGAGCGTTGCCAGGCAGGCCGTCATGAACCCGCTGCCGGTACCGACTTCGAGAACGCGCTCGCGCCCTTCGAGACCGAGCGCCTGCAGCAGGCGCCCCTCGACGGTCGGCGTCATCATGCTCTCCCCGTGACCCAACGGGATTGCCGTGTCGGCGAAGGCGAGCGACACGTAACCCTCGGGAACGAAGTCCTCTCTGTGCAATTCTCTTAGCATCCCGAGAACGTCCTCGTCGTAGACGTTCCAGCCCCGCACCTGCTGGTTGACCATTTGCAGGCGGGCGTAGTCGATGTTCATTGTCTGGTGACCTGTAAGTTCATGAATTAGCACGACAATCTTGTCTGCGACCCGTCACCGGAGACACCGTGCGACGCGCCTTATGGCACCTCGTCCGGAATTATGGTGAATAGCCGCGGCGGGCACTGGCTGCTGGGATATGCTTACCAGAACATGCGTTTCAAGCCCGAAATAAGCAATCATAACAAATGATCCTCGGCGTCTTGACCATCTCCTGATCGGGCTCTGAATGACTTCAACGCTGATCATTGTTTCGCTGTCGATACTGGCTGTCGTGGCCATTGCGACCAGCATCTACCTGTGGGCAGCGAGACGCAGGATACTGGCCCGAGTGCTGCGCCTCAACCAGGAGACACTCGAGGCGTCGCGCGATGCCTCGGTCGGCCACCGCCTTACGATTCCGAACGATGCCGAGACGGCACAGCTGGCGCAGACCGTCAATCGACTGTTCGATGCGCTCGGCGAGCGCGACGAAAAACTCCAGGGGCGCGATCGCCTGTTCCAGGACTTCGCGCGGACGCTGCCCGAAATCGTCCTCATTCACGACGAAAAAATCATCCTCGCGAACGAATCGGCTGCGGCGCTCGTCGGCATGGAGCCCGCACAGCTCGTGGGTCGCGACATGGCCGATCTCGTGAAGCCCGCGTATCGCGCGCTGTTTCGCAAAACCGTCGCCAAGCGTCTTGCGGGTGAGACCGTGCCACGCCGCATCGAGATGCAGTTGATCAACGGCAACCAGGCGGGACTGTGGGTCGAGGCGCAAAGCTCGACGATCGACTATCGTGGAAATCGCAGCATCCTGACGATTGCGCGCGACGTGAGTCACCGCAAGAGCCTCGAAGTCTCCTTGTCCCGCAGCAAGCGGCAGGCGCAATACACGCTCGAGTCGATTTCCGAGGGTGTCATCACGACCGACAACGACGGCCGCATCGACTACATGAACCTTGCGGCCGAAACGCTGCTCGGAGCGAATCGCGACGACGCCTCGGGCCATCGCCTCGGGGAGTTGTTCACGCTCGTCGACGATGCGGACCGGCGGCCTCTCGGCGATCCGGTGGAACGCTGTCTCGCGATGCGGCGGCGCGTCAACATGGGGCGGCGCGCCGTTCTCGTAACCGTCGACGGCGAACATGAGTATTCCGTCGAGATGACCGCGTCGCCCGTGCGCGGCCCGAGCAACAGCATTTCCGGGGCGGTCGTCGTCTTCCACGACGTCAGCGAACTCAGGGGCCTGACCCGCAAGATGTCCTACCAGGCGACGCACGACCCACTCACCGGCCTTATCAATCGTCGCGAATTCGAGCGGCGCCTCGACGAAGCCATGGACACGGCGCATTCGGAAGAGGCCGTGCACATGCTCTTTTATATGGACCTCGACCGTTTCAAGGCCGTCAATGACAGCTGCGGTCATATGGCGGGCGACAACATGCTGCGTGAAGTGGCCGCGCTCATCAAGGAACAGGTCCGGGACTCGGACTTCGTCGGGCGCCTCGGTGGCGATGAATTCGGCGCATTGCTGATCGGTTGCCCGATCGAGAAGGCTCGCCAGATCGCCAACGACATCTGCAACGCGGTTGCCGACTATCGTTTTGTCTGGAAGGACAAGATTTTCAACATCGGCATTTCGGTAGGCCTCGTCGAGATTTCGCATGCGAGCGGCACGCTGCAGGACGTGATGAGTGCGGCCGATTCGGCCTGCTACATGGCCAAGCAGTCGGGTCGCGGGCAGGTGCACGTCTACTCTGCCCGGGACGAAGCCGTGGCGCGGGAGCGCGGCGACATCCAGTGGCTGCGTCATCTGCAGACTGCACTGCACGAAGACAGCTTCGAGCTGGCCATACAGCCGATCATCGCGATGCGCGGTCGTGCCGAATCGGGCCCGGCCGTCGAAGTGCTGATCAGGCTGAACGACGGGCTGGGCCGAGCGACGGGCACTGCGGAATTCCTGCGGCCAGCGGAACGTTACCAGATGATGCCGCAGATCGACCGCTGGGTGATCAACGCAACGCTGGCGGCGATCGCGGGGGGCGAAATCAAATTGCCCGCGCACCGGAGCTGCGCCATCAACCTGTCGGGACAGACGCTGGGCGACGAGTCCTTTCTCGGATTCGTCGTGGACGCACTCGATCGCTCGGGCGTCGCGCCGTCATCCATTTGCTTCGAAGTAACGGAAGCTGCGATCCTGTCGAACGTGCAGCACGCCCAGCGCTTCATCGAAGTTCTGCACGGCATCGGCTGTGAATTCTCGCTGGACGATTTCGGCAGCGGCCTGGGTTCCTTCTCGAGCCTCAAGCACCTGCCCGTCGACTATCTCAAGATCGACGGCACCTACACGCGCAATCTCCGCACCGACCTCGTCAACCAGGAAATGGTCAGCGCAATGATCAAGCTCGCCCGCACCATGGAGTTCCAGGTTGTCGCCGAGCAGGTCGAGCACCAGGAGGATTTCGACTGGCTGAGAGAGGTGGGCGTGGATTTCGTGCAGGGCCACTTCGTCGAAGCTCCAGCTTTACTGGGCAGCGGCTCGACCGGCACCTACCGGATTCTCAATGGCTGAGTGCTAGTCGCCGACGTCATCCCGGTCCGTCGGCGTTTGCCGGGCGCTCCATATGGCGACGGCGAGGGCGATGCCGATGGCGGGTCCGATGCCCACGCCGAGCGCGATGTTGCCCATCGCGACACCCATCCCAGCGCCGATGCCTGCCCCGAGAGCAATGCCGACGCCAATGAATGCGGCCAGGTTGTGTGCGTCGTCGTGATGTTCGGTCATGGGTCAAACTCCCCCCGACTCGGCCGGTTCTTCGGCTTATCGCTTCCACAACATAGCACAACGAGCGGCCAAAACCTGCGGGCCTGTGGCGCCACCGCGCCGTTGCACGTTTCCGCACAAAGAAAAAGGCCGCTGGACTCAATCCAGCGGCCTCGTTTTCTTGGTTCCGACAGGCGTAACTCCTACATGAACTTCAGCAGGATGCCGCCGTATTGCACGAAGAATGGTACGAAGACCAGCGACAGAATGGCCGACAACTTGATCAGGATATTCAGCGACGGTCCCGACGTGTCCTTCAGCGGATCGCCCACCGTATCGCCAACCACTGCCGCCTTGTGATTCTCGGTGCCCTTGCCACCGAGATTGCCGGCTTCGATGAACTTCTTTGCGTTGTCCCAGGCGCCGCCGGAATTTGACGCCGAGATCGCGAGAACGCCGCCGGCGACCAGCGAGCCGGCCAGCAGTCCGGCCGTGGCCTGGATGCCGAACAGGAACCCGGTAACGAGCGGTGCACCCATGATAAGGATGCCGGGTGGAACCATTTCGCGAACGGCGGCTTTCGTCGAGATCGCGACGCACTGTGCATAGTCGGGATCGCCGGTGCCTTCCATGATGCCCGGAATATCGCGGAATTGACGGCGCACTTCCTCGATCATCTTGAACGCGGCCGAGCCGACTGACTTCATCGTCATAGCCGTGAACAGCGCCGGCAGCACGGCGCCGATGAACAGGCCGCTGAAAACCATCGGGTCGAGCAGGTTGATCGAGCCGAGAAGATCCGAAGTCGGGTCCTGTTCCTTCAGGAGTATGTCAGCACGGGTCAGGAACGCGGCGAACAGGGCGAGCGACGTCAGAATGGCAGCGCCGATCGCGAAACCCTTGCCGATGGCGGCGGTGGTGTTACCGGCCGAGTCCAGGACGTCCGTTCGCTGTCGCACATGTTCCGGCATGCCGGCCATCTCGGCGATCCCGCCGGCGTTGTCAGCCACCGGGCCGTAAGCGTCGATCGTCAGCGCGATGACCAGCGTGCCCAGCATGCCGAGCGAGGCAATGGCCACACCGTACATGCCGGCCAGCATCCACGGAATGTAGATGGCAAGGCCGATCGCGAGATAGGGACCGACAGCGCTCTTGTACCCGAGCGCCAGCCCGAAAATGATGTTGGTGGCGGTACCGGTCTGGCAGGACTCGGCCACTTCACGAACAGGCTTGTAGGCATCTGACGTGTAGTACTCGGTGAGCAGGCCAACGACGAGGCCGGCGATGAGTCCGGTCAGGAAGCACAGGTATACGCCGAGGGAGGTATACGCGACGCCGTTGATGACGAAGTCCGCCGGCACCAGCATGTCGGTCACGAAGTACATGACGACGGCCATGAGTGCGCTCGATATGATCAGCATGCGTTTCAGCGCCGGGCCAACCTGGGCTTCGGTGTTCACGCGGATCAGCAGAAGCGTGAGCAGGCTGACCGGAATGCCGATCGCCGAAATGGCGATGGGGTACAGAAGCGCATCGACGTTGCCGCCGAAGGCAACCGCGCTGATCACCATGGCGGCGCAGGTGCTCTCCGCACAGGAGCCGAAGAGGTCAGCGCCCATGCCGGCGACGTCGCCGACGTTGTCGCCGACATTATCCGCGATGACGGCCGGGTTACGCGGATCGTCTTCCGGAATGCCCGCCTCGACCTTGCCAACGAGGTCGGCACCGACATCGGCCGCTTTCGTGAAGATGCCTCCGCCCACACGCGCGAACAGCGCAATGGAGGAACCGCCGAGACCGAAGCCGGCAATGACTTCCATCAATACGTGCGAAGGCAAATCGTCAGGCATTACATATTTGAGGGCGAGGTAGATCACCAGCATGCCGAGCGAGGCCAGGCTGACCAGCGCGAAGCCCATAACGGCGCCGGAGTGCAGCGCGACATTGAACGCGCCGGAGAGCGACTGGTTGGCCGAGACCGTCGTGCGCGCGTTGCCCGCGGTCGCGATCTTCATGCCAATGAAGCCACTGGCGACCGAGATGATCGCGCCGAAGATGAACGCGACGGCGGTGTAGATGCCTTCATTGACGTTCTTCGTGTGGTGATCATCGATCAGAAGGGCGATGACGATACCGAACAGGACCATGAAGATGGCCATGAACTTGTATTCCTGCTTGAGGAATGCCATCGCCCCCTCGGCGATCGCCGCATGAATCTTGCGCAGTTTGCCGCGCGTGTCTTCGTCTTCGACACCCATATCGACCGCAATGCGGCTGACCGAGCGCGAGTAGTAAAAGGCCACAGCGAGCCCGAAAAGGGACAGGGCCAGGATAATCGCAACTGACATACTAGTTGTTACTCCGTCGTTGTTATCCGGCGGGAGGGGACACGGCGCACAGGGCTGCAAGGCGCGATGGGCTGCGCCTTAGCAATGAAGAACGCGTTCGGAATCCCCAAACCGAATGAAATTTGTCTTTTTTTGGTGCTTTTCGTCCGCAGGCCGGTCTCGAAAGCGCGCGCATCATACCACAAATCGGGTTCCGAGCTTGGGCTTCACGGGGCGAAACTTGAGTTTCGCGACCTTGGGTAAGCCATTGACGTAAGGCGGATAATCCTCGCCCTTAATCAAGGGCTGGAGGTAGCGGCGACCTGCCGCCGTGATGCCGTACCCGTCCCTGGTGATGTAGCGCCGCGGCAGCATCTTTTCCTTGTTGGCGATGCGTCCGAGCGGGGCTGACTCAATTGTCCAGCGGTACGGCGCGTCCGATACGCGTTTGATGACCGGCATGACCGCGGTCTTGCCCTGCAGGGCGTACTGCACGGCCGCCTTGCCCACCGCGTAGGCCTGCTTGACGTCGGTTGCCGACGCGATATGCCTGGCCGAGCGCTGCAGGTAGTCGGCGATGGCATAGTGGTACTTGTAGCCGAGATTGTCGCGCACCATCTGTGCCACGACCGAGGCGACGCCGCCGAGCTGGGCATGCCCGAAGGCATCCCGCGTGCCCTGGTCGGCCAGGAACTTGCCGTTCTTGTAGCGGGCGCCCTCGCTCACGACGACGACGCAGTAGCCATAGTCTTTGACGCACTGGCGGACTCTCTTCAGGAAATCGCGTTTCACGAACGGGATTTCCGGAAACAGGATGATGTGCGGCGCATCGCCGGGTTCCGTGCCGGCGAGCCCTGCAGCCGCCGCAATCCAGCCCGCGTGGCGTCCCATCACTTCAAGGACGAATACCTTGGTCGAGGTGCTGGCCATCGACGCGACGTCGAGCGCGGCCTCCTGCGTGGACACCGCGATGTACTTGGCAACCGACCCGAAACCGGGGCAGTTGTCGGTGACGGGCAGGTCATTGTCGACGGTCTTGGGCACGCCGAGGCAGGTCACGGGAAAACCCATCTTCTTGGAGATTTGCGAGACCTTGTGGGCCGTGTCCATCGAGTCATTGCCGCCGTTGTAGAAGAAGTAGCCGATATCGTGGGCCTTGAAGACCTCGATGAGCCGCTCGTATTCGGCGCGATTCTCCTCGATCCCCTTGAGCTTGTAGCGAGCCGAACCGAAAGCGCCCCCGGGCGTGTGCATGAGCGCGCGGATCGCCGCTGCGCTCTCCTTGTTCGTGTCGATCATGTCCTCGGTCAGGGCGCCGATGATGCCGTTGCGGCCGGCATACACATTTGCGATCCTGCCTCTGTGCCGGCGGGCCGTTTCGATGACGCCGCAGGCGCTGGCGTTGATGACGGCCGTCACACCGCCCGACTGGGCGTAAAAGGCGTTCATTGCGGACATGTCTCTCGATTCCTGGTAATGGCTGCGGAGGGCGCAAGGATAACCCGCATTGACGATAAAGTCCTTTGCGAGTAGCGTACCGGGCGCTGATACACACCAAGAGACAGTGAAATGCGCATCGTACTTCTCGGCGCACCCGGTTGCGGCAAGGGAACCCAGGCCAAAATGCTCATGGCCGACACAAATATCCCGCAGATATCGACGGGAGACATACTGCGGGAGGCCGTCGCCGCCGGTACGCGCTTCGGGCGTAAGGCCGGGCCGATCATCGAGGCTGGCAACCTGGTCCCGGACGACATCGTGCTGGGCATCATCAGCGAGCGCCTCGCCCAACCCGATGCACAGGAGGGTTTCATCCTGGACGGATTCCCGCGGACGACGCAGCAGGCGCTCGACCTCGAGGAACTGCTGGACCAGTTGGGCACGCCGCTCGATGCCGCCGTCCTGCTGGACGTCGATTTCGATATCCTGATGAAGCGCCTGACCGGGCGTCGCACCTGCTCGCTGACGGGAAGGCTCCTCAACGTGTATTTCTCGCCGCAGGAAGAGCTCGACGCCTGTACCGAGGCCGGCGGCGAGCTGATCCAGCGTGAAGACGACAACAAAGAGACGATTGCGAATCGCCTCGATGTGTACCGCGAGAATACTGAGCCGCTCGTCGAGTTTTATCGCAAGCGACGCAAACTCAAGGTCGTTGACGCCGGCGGCACGGTAGACGAGGTCTACGAGCGCCTGACCGCGGCACTCGGGTAGCCGCGACGCCGCGACTTACAACAGTCCGAGCAGCTCGTCGCCGATGAGCTCGGCTCGCCAGCCATCGAAAACCCGCGACTTGCGGTTGCCCGCCACGACAATGGCGGACAGCTCGCGCTTGGATGCCAGGGTCTCCGCCGCGATGCCGAGATCGTCGGCGCAGGCCTGGACCTTCGCCTGCATTTCCTTGAGCAGGGCTTTCTGTGCCTCGTCAGGGGGGCGCGGCGGCCGGTAGCCGCCGTCATCGCCGGCGGCTTTCGCCACGGCGTCGAGCAGCTGTTGCCCGACACGCCGAAGCAGCTTGCGCGGAACGCCCTGGATGTCCGCGAGTTCAGCCTCCGAATTGGGCAGCCGATAGGCCACGTCGAGAAGCACGTTGTCGCGCATGATCCACTGACGCGGGCGGTCACGCCGGATCGCCTCCGCTTCCCGCCAGTCCGCCAGCCGGGCTGCCGCGGCCCGCCGCCGCCCGCGGAAATTTCGCGCGCCCTTGAGGCGATCGATCGCCTGGCCGCTGTCGATGTCGTAAAGCTCCGGATCGAGGAGCCAGCGCGAGTCTTCGCGGGCCCACTCGAGGCGCCCCTTTTCCTGCAGTCGATCCGCAAGCAGGTCGTAGGCGGGCAGCAGGTACTCTACGTCTTCGGCCGCATATTCGAGGAATTCCTCCCGAAGTGGTCGCCGGCTCCAGTCTGCGCGCGTGTGCATCTTGTGAATTTCGACCTCGAAGAGCTCCTTGACGAGCCCGGCGTAGCCGAGCTGTGCGGGGAAGCCGAGCAGACCTGCGGCGATCTGCGTATCGAAAATCGATGCGGGCATCGCGCCGGCGGACTGGTAGATGACCTCGATGTCCTGCCTTGCCGAGTGCAGCACCCAGTCGTGGGCGAGCAATTCACGCCAGAATGCGTCCTGGGGGTGGCCCGATAATGGATCCACGCACCAGATGTTGTCGCGACCTGCGACCTGCGTGAGGCAGAGCTGCGCGTAGTAGGTTCGCTCGCGCATGAACTCCGTGTCGATCGCCAGTTGCTCGTGTCGGTGCAGGGTATCCACGAGCGAGTCGGGCTCTTCAACGAAATTAAAACGTGGCATGAAAAGAGGTTAACATGCGGGCACGATGCTGGCTCTCCTGAGGACTATTCTCGATATCGTGCGGTTGCGCAAAGGACCCGACGCGATTCCGTACTCATGGCTCGTGTGTTTCATCGCGCTGTTGCTGTGGTTGATGGCGGGATTGTCGACGACGATGGTGACGCCCGGCATGAGCGACCAGGACTTTCTCTACGGCACGTTTACCGGCGTCGTCGGACTGGCGGCTTATGCCGCCATTGTGGTGACGAGTGGCCACGCGCCGCGCCTCCTGCAGACCGTGACAGCGATTCTCGGCAGCGGTGCGCTCATCAGCTTTCTGTTCCTGGCCGCCAGCACGCTCCTGCCGCCGGTGTTCGCTTTGCTGCCGATTGCCGGCCAGAGCGCCGTCAATATCGTCGCGACGCTGGTGCTGCTCTGGTCGATACCCGTCGAAGGCCATATCATCGCGCGGGCTATCGATCGCCACTGGTACCTCGGCATCGCAGTCGCGATGGCCGTCTTCATCTTCCAGCTCTACCTGTATTCTGCGCTGAACCCGAACACCGGCGGGCCGACCTGATATGCACATTCACATTCTCGGCATCTGCGGAACATTCATGGGCGGCGTGGCGGCACTGGCGCGCGCGGCCGGCCACGAGGTGACCGGCTGCGACCGCAACGTGTATCCGCCGATGAGCACGCAGCTCAAGCAACTCGGCATCGAGGTCCACGAGGGCCTGGACGCCAGCCAGCTCGACGTGAACCCGGATTGCGTCGTCGTCGGCAATGTCATGAGCCGCGGCGTCGAGGTGGTCGAGGCCATGCTGGACCGAGGCATGCCGTACAATTCCGGGCCGCAGTGGCTCGCCGAAAACGTCCTGCAGGAACGCCACGTGATGGCGGTGGCGGGTACGCACGGCAAAACGACGACGGCGAGCATGCTGGCGTGGATACTCGACGATGCGGGCCACGCACCCGGTTTCCTGATCGGCGGCATCCCGGCCAACTTCGGCACGTCAGCAAGGTTTGGCGACTCACGCTACTTCGTCGTCGAGGCCGACGAGTACGACACGGCGTTTTTCGACAAGCGCGCAAAGTTCGTCCACTACAGGCCGCGAACGCTGGTGCTCAACAATCTCGAGTACGACCACGCCGATATCTACAAGGATATCGACGCGATACTGTGGCAGTTTCACCAGCTCCTGAGGACGGTCCCGGGCGGCGGCCGTATCATTCTGAACGGCGCGGACGAGCATCTCGCACAACTGATCGACCAGGGTTGCTGGACGCCCGTCGAGTCCTTCGGCACGTCCGACGATACCGACTGGACCGCGCGCTTCGGCGACAAGGTGGAGCGGCATATCGGTATTCGCGGCCCCGGGGATCGCGCGGCCGAGACGCGTTGGCGCATCGGTGGCTTGCACAACCTCGAGAACGCCGTTGCCGCCGTAGCGGCCGCCGCCTCGGCGGGCATATCGCTCGAACAGGCGGTCGACTCTCTGTCGCGGTTCGACGGCGTCAAGCGGCGCATGGAGCGCACTGCGACGGTTGCCGACATCGCAATCTACGATGACTTCGCTCATCATCCCACGGCGATCGCCAGGTCGATCCGTTCCATGCGCAAGCGCTATCCCGGCCACCGAGTGGTCGTTGCCGTCGAACCGCGCTCCAACACGATGAAGCTGGGCGTGCACAACGAGACCCTGGCCGCATCGCTGCAGGAAGCCGACCTCGTCTGGATCTACCGACCCGCGGACATGGGCGCGGACTTTGACGCGAGCCTCGAAAGCCTCGGCGGCAAGCTGCGGCTCTTCGACGACTACGATCGACTTGTCAACGACATGTCGACGTGCGTTCTCGGCGGCGACCAGGTCGTCTTCATGAGTAACGGCAGCTTCGGCTCGGCGCGGCAGACGCTCACGGCGCTGCTACAGCGGATGCGCGGCCAGTAGGGGTAACCCGGACGGTATATAGTTGGGGCATGCAGATACCGCTGTTTCCACTGAATACGGTCCTGTTTCCTGGCGGCCCACTGCCGCTTCGGATCTTCGAGCCGCGTTACCTCGACATGCTGAGCCGCTGCATGAAAGAAGACGCCCCGTTCGGCGTGCTCCTCATCCGCGAGGGCAGCGAGGTCGGACCCGCCAGCACGTACGAGGTGGGCACGCTCGCAACAGTCACCGACTGGTACCAGGGCAGCGACGGTATTCTCGGCGTCACCGCCATCGGTACCGAGCGCTTCCGCCTGCTCGGCGCGGACCGGCAGGCGGACGGCCTGAATGTGGGCGACATAGAGCTTCTTCCGCCGCCTCCGCGCATGATGCTGCCCGACGAATTTGCCGGCTTGTCGGAAATACTGGACAAGGTCCTCGACGACCTCGGTCGCCTGTACGAGGGCCTCGAGAGGCGTTCCGCCGATGCGGTCTGGGTCGCCTGGCGCTTCGCCGAGATCCTGCCGCTGGACCTCAATGACAAGCAGGCCGTGCTGGAGAGCGACGACATCGAGGCCTGCCTGCGGATGGTGACACGGGTCATCCACAGCTAGCGCGGGGTTGCGGCCAGGCCGAGCCGGCGCGCGTGCTCGCCGGATTGCAGGTGCTCCTACAGGCCGCGGAACACTTTTGCCGCGCCGGCGACAGTAGCCTCGATATCTTCGTCGCTGTGCGCGATCGAGACGAAGCCGGCCTCGAAAGCCGACGGCGCCATGTAGACCCCCTCCCTGAGCATGCCGTGGAAGAATGCCTTGAAGCGCCCGATGTCCGCTGCCGCCACCTGCGCGTAAGACCGCACCGGGCCGTTGTCCGTGAAGACGAGCCCGAACATGCCGCCCATGTGTTCAACGGCGACCGGGATGCCGGCCTCGGCGGCGGCGGCCGCCAGCCCGTCGACGAGCGCTTTGGTCTTCGCGCTCAGGGCGTGCCAGAAGTCGTCATTGTCGATGAGCTCGAGCGTTTTGAGGCCGGCCGCCATGGCGACCGGGTTGCCGGACAGCGTGCCGGCCTGGTAGACCGGGCCGTCAGGCGCGATGCTCGCCATCACATCGGCCTTGCCGCAATAGGCGGCTGCCGGCATGCCGCCGCCGATGACCTTGCCGAGCGTCGTGATGTCGGGCTCGATGCCCAGCACCGCCTGCGCGCAGCCGCGAGCAACTCGAAAGCCGGTCATGACCTCGTCGAAGATCAGCAGGGCGCCGGCGTTGGTGCATTCCTCGCGCAGCGTCTCGTGAAAGCCGTCGACGGGCGGAACCATGTTCATGTTGCCCGCAATCGGCTCGACGATGACGCAGGCGATCTCGCTGCCACATTCGGCGAACGCGGCCCTGACGGCGTCGATGTCGTTGAACGGCAACGTGATCGTATGCTCGGCGAGTCCGGCCGGCACGCCTGGCGAGCTCGGGACGCCCAGCGTCAACGCGCCGGATCCCGCCTTGATAAGCAAAGAATCCGAGTGGCCGTGGTAGCAGCCCTCGAACTTGATGATCTTGTCGCGGCCCGTGTGTCCGCGCGCGAGCCGGATCGCGCTCATGGTCGCCTCGGTGCCCGAGCTGACCATGCGCACCTTGTCAACGGCCGGCAGCATCGAGCAGATTTTCTCGGCGATGCGCGTCTCGAGCACGCACGGGGCGCCGAAGCTCAGGCCGCTCTGCGCCGTCGACACGACCGCCTCGATGACCTCGGGATGCGCGTGCCCGAGAATCATCGGTCCCCAGGAGCCGACATAATCGATGAATTCGCGGCCGTCTTCGGACTCGAATCGACTGCCGCTGGCACGCTTGAAGAAGACAGGTTCGCCACCGACGCTCGCGAAAGCGCGTACGGGGGAATTCACGCCGCCGGCAATTACCGCCTGCGCATCAGTAAACAGACTCATGTGGGCTCCTTCGTTGCGAGGCTCGCGATGCTACCGGACGCTCCCGGTTTCCCTCAACTGTTGAATGCCGAAACCCGCCTCCCCGAGGAGGGCCGGGACGCCGTAGTCGCCGACCAGGTGCAGGGCGCCGACGACGACAAGATAATCCCGCTCGTCGTCGAGCCACTCGGCGATCGTTGTGGCCCAACGCCGGTTACGGTCCGTAACGAGCGTGGCGAACAGTGCCTCCTGCTCGCCCAGCGAGTCGAGGAGGCCTGCCTCGAGTTTCGCCGTGTCGCCGTGCCGCCAGGCGCTTACGAGTTCGTCAACGGATTCACTCAGCGCGGCGCCCTGCAACAGCGACTGCAACAGCATCTCGCGCTGCGCCTCGATCGGCAGGTCATCGAGGAAAGCGAGCTGCTCTTCGATGGTCTCGAGGCCCTCGACAGGTTTGCCGTCGGCAATCGCGCGCTGACTGAGCGTCATTTCCACGCCAAGTACCGGGTTGAAACCAATGCGGTACAGCATCATGAGTTCGACCGTCATGGCGGCGAGCCAGGGTTCGGACTGGACCAGCAGGTCGAGCGGGATGTCGATAACGGCGGCGGCCTTTTCGGCCTGCAGGAACAGCTCGTTCCCCATCAGGTCACGCAGGGTCCTGCCGTCTCTCATGACGCCGGCGCGGTTAAACGCGGCCTGCGTGGCGGTCGGGTCGAGATCGTCCATGTCGAGTTCCATGACGACGACCTCAGCATCCTCGTAGGCGCGATCGATCACCTCCGGCAGCGGGTGGTCTTCCTGGCGAAGCATGTGGATCGAGCCGAGCAGGTAGATGACATTGGTGTCACCCGAGACGCGCCACATCGTGACAGGGTGTCCGGCGTCGTCGCCGCGCACCGGTGCCGATGCCAGCAACAGGGCCGCAAGCAGGGCAGTCAGTAGTCCACCCACACCAGCTCCGTATCGACGCGTCCGTCCGCCGCCAGCGTGATGCGCCTGTAGGCGGGCGGCTTGTCGTCGGTCGCAAACTCGTCGCTGTCGGGTTTGAACTGCCGGCAGGTTGACGGCGTGGCGAGGATGCGAATGCCCTCGTAGTCGTCGTCGTAAGCCTGGTGCACATGGCCGAAAGCGACGCCACGAATTCGCCGCAGCGAGCGCAGGCGTTCGAGAAACTCGTCGCCATTGTCCATCCCGACGCTGTCGAGCCACGCGCTGCCCATCGGCACGGGCGGGTGGTGCAGAAAAACCATGACGTGCCGGGCCGAGCTATTCACGACAGTGTCCGACAGCCGCTCGAGTTCCTCCCGGCTAACCGCTCCTCCCGCTTCGCCTTCGACACAGCTGTCGAGACCGATAAGCAGCCAGTCGTCGATCTCCTCGTACGCGCAATACGAGAATGGCGGGCGCGCGCAGACCGGCTGCATGAACTCGCGCACGTCATGATTGCCCGGGACGCAGTGCACGCGTAGCTGCAGCGACTGCAGACAGTCGCGGAAACGGGTATAGGCCGCTTCCGAGTCGTCGTGGATCAGGTCGCCGGTAACGAGTACGCGATGTGCGCTCCAGTCGCTTGTCGCGTAGTGATCGAGTACGCGCTGGAGCGAGTCGGCCGTCGCGACGCCGCGCAGTTCGCCGTCCAGACTGGCGAACAGGTGTGGATCCGTCAGGTGCAGGATCCGTATCGCGTCATCCGTCGCTTGAATCGGCGAATCCCCTAGTACCGGTAATGCTCGGGCTTGTACGGGCCGTCGGCGTCCACGCCGATGTACCTGGCCTGTTCATCGGTCAGCGTCGTCAACCTGGCGCCGATGCGCTCGAGGTGCAGTCGTGCCACCTTCTCGTCGAGGTGCTTGGGCAGCACGTAGACCTCATTCTCGTACTGGTCTCCGTTCTGCCAGAGCTCGATCTGCGCCAGCACCTGGTTGGTGAACGAATTCGACATGACGAAGCTCGGGTGGCCGGTGCCGCAGCCCAGGTTTACGAGACGACCTTCGGCGAGCAGGATGATGCGCTTGCCGTCCGGGAAAATGACGTGATCAACCTGCGGCTTGATTTCTTCCCACTCGAACTTCCTGAGGTAAGCGACGTCGATCTCGTTGTCGAAGTGGCCGATATTGCAGACGATCGCCTGGTCTTTCATGCGCTCCATCTGCTCCCCGGTAACGATGTGATAGTTGCCGGTCGCGGTGACGACGATGTCGACCTGGTCGATGACGTCGTCGAGCCGGACCACCCGGTAGCCTTCCATCGCCGCCTGCAGCGCGCAGATCGGGTCGACCTCGGTCACCCAGACCGTGGCGCCGAGGCCGCGCAGCGACTGCGCCGAGCCCTTGCCGACATCGCCATAGCCGCAAACCACGGCGACCTTGCCCGCGATCATCACGTCGGTAGCGCGCTTGATCGCATCGACGAGCGACTCGCGACAGCCGTAGAGATTGTCGAACTTGGACTTCGTTACCGAGTCATTGACGTTGAAAGCAGGGCACTTGAGCGAACCGTCTTTCATCATGTCGTAGAGGCGCTTCACGCCCGTGGTCGTCTCCTCGGAGAGCCCTTTGACGTCGTCCATGAGCTCGGGATACTTGTCGTGCATGACCAGCGTCAGGTCGCCGCCGTCATCCAGCAGCATGTTCGGCGCCCAGCCGTCCGGACCCTTGATCGTCTGCTCGACGCACCACCAGTACTCGTCCTCGGTTTCACCTTTCCAGGCGAATACCGGGATGCCCGCAGCGGCGATAGCAGCGGCGGCGTGATCCTGGGTGGAGAAGATGTTGCACGACGACCAGCGGATGTCGGCGCCCAGTTCCGCGAGCGTCTCGATCAGCACCGCGGTCTGTATCGTCATGTGCAGGCAACCGGCGAGGCGCACGCCCTCGAGCGGTTTCCGGCCCTTGTATTCCTCGCGCAGCGCCATGAGCCCGGGCATCTCGGTCTCTGCAATGGCGATTTCGCGGCGACCCCAGTCGGCGAGTGCGATGTCGGCAACCTTGTAGTCGTTCTGCGGCATGGCAACGGCTTCGTTGCTCATAGTACTTCTCCTGAAATTCGGTGAACCAGCGGCGTTATTTTGCAGCGTCCCTGAGTGCTTCGGCCTTGTCGGTACGCTCCCAGCTCAAGTCGATATCTTCCCGGCCGAAGTGCCCGTAGGCAGCCGTTGGCGTGTAGATGGGGCGAATGAGGTCGAGCATCTGCAGGATGCCGTAGGGTCTGAGATCGAAGTGCGCGCGAATCAGTTCCGTCAATTTTGTATCAGAAATTTTCCCGGTGCCGAACGTGCGCACGGAAATCGAGGTCGGCTCGGCCACGCCAATCGCATACGACACCTGTATCTCGCAGCGGTCCGCGAGGCCGGCAGCGACGATGTTCTTGGCCACGTAGCGCGCCGCGTAGGCGGCCGAGCGGTCTACTTTCGACGGGTCCTTGCCCGAAAATGCGCCGCCGCCATGACGTGCGGAGCCGCCGTAGGTATCGACGATGATCTTGCGGCCGGTCAGCCCGCAGTCGCCCATCGGTCCGCCAATCTCGAAGCGGCCGGTCGGGTTGATGTGATACTTGGTGCGCTTGCTGACGAGCTCGGCCGGGATGATCGGCTTGATGATCTCTTCCATAACGCCGTCGCGCAGGTCGCTCATCGAGATGTCCGGATCGTGCTGCGAGGAGACGACGATTGCGTCGATCGCGACCGGCTTGTTGTTCTCGTAGACGAAAGTGACCTGGCTCTTGGCGTCGGGGCGCAGGTACGGCAGCGTGCCGTTCTTGCGAGCCTCGGACTGGCGCTTGACAAGTCGATGCGCGTAGGTGATCGGCGCAGGCATCAGTACGTCCGTTTCGTTGCTGGCGTAACCGAACATGAGGCCCTGGTCGCCGGCGCCCTGGTCTTCGGGGCGTTCCCGATCGACGCCCATCGCGATATCCGGCGACTGTTTGCCGATGGCGTTCAGGACCGAGCACGAGGCCCCGTCGAAGCCCATTGCCGAGCTGTTGTAGCCGATATTGAGCACCGTGCTGCGGACGATGTCCTCGATGTCGACCCAGGCCGTGGTCGTGATTTCGCCGGCGACGATGGCGACGCCGGTCTTGACCATGGTTTCGCAGGCGACGCGCGCCTTGGGATCCTCGGCAATGATCGCATCGAGAATGGCGTCGGAAATCTGGTCGGCAATCTTGTCGGGATGTCCCTCGGAGACCGACTCCGAGGTGAACAGGAATGAGTCACTCATGGTTTCTGGATGTTTTTGTTGCAATGGGGTGGCGCATTGTACCCTTGATGCCGCCCGACATAACAGTGAAAATGCCCGGGCCGCCGTAGCGGCCTGCCATCAATAACAAGGCTCCCAGCCGAAGAATCGTCGAATGCCAAAAGAAACCCCTGTCGCCGGCCAGCCCGCCCGGCGAGACCTCGCGAATGCAATCCGGGCCCTCAGCATGGATGCCGTCCAGGCGGCCAATTCGGGACATCCCGGTGCCCCTATGGGCATGGCGGACATCGCCGAGGTCCTGTGGCGCGATTATCTCAAGCACAATCCCGGCAACCCGAGATGGGCCGACCGCGACCGATTCGTCCTGTCCAACGGGCATGGGTCGATGCTCCTTTACAGCCTGCTGTGCCTGACCGGTTACGCGGATTTCCCGATGGAGCAGCTGCGCAATTTCCGCCAGATGGGCTACAGGACGGCCGGCCATCCCGAGTACGAGGCCGGCGGCCCCGTCGAGACGACCACGGGGCCCCTGGGCCAGGGCGTGACGAACGCCGTAGGCATGGCGATGGCGGAGAAGATGCTCGCCGCCGAATTCAACCGGCCGGGCCACGACATCGTCGATCACAGGACCTGGGTGTTCCTCGGCGACGGATGCCTCATGGAGGGCATTTCTCACGAGGCCTGCTCGCTGGCCGGCACGCTGGGGCTCGGCAAGCTCATCTGCATTTACGACGACAACGACATATCGATCGACGGCAACGTCAGCGGCTGGTTTACGGACGACACCGCGAAGCGTTTCGACGCCTACGGCTGGCAGGTGATCGACAACGTCGACGGGCACGATGCGGCCGCGATTGCCGGGGCGATCGACGCGGCCCTCGCCGATACCGGGCGTCCGTCGCTGATTTGCTGCAAGACGGTCATTGGCTACGGCGCGCCGAACAAGCAGGGCACGGCGTCGACGCACGGGGCGCCGCTGGGCGACGACGAGGTCGCGGCAGCGCGCAAGGCGCTCGGTTGGGAATACGCGCCGTTCGAGATTCCGGATGGCATCGCCGCGGCGTGGGACGCGCTCCGGGAGGGCGCGGCGGCGGAGGAGCGCTGGAGCGCGGCGTTCGGAGCTTACGAGGCCGAGCATCCGGAGCTTGCGGCCGAGTTCACGCGGCGCATGGCCGGGCGGCTGCCGCACGGTTGGTGCAAACATGCCGACGCGGCGATTGCCGCCATCGACGGCGAGGAGGCGGACATGGCTACGCGCAAGGCTTCGCTGCGAGCCCTGAATGCCTTTGCGCCGCTCTTGCCCGAAATGGTGGGCGGATCGGCCGACCTCACGGGCTCGAATCTCACCAAGCACGACGGGTCGACGCCGATTACGGGTGATGATGCCGGCGGTAACTACGTGTGGTTCGGCGTCCGTGAATTCGGCATGACCGCGATCTGTAACGGCCTGCGCCTGCACGGCGGCTTTGTACCGTATTCGGGCACGTTCCTGACGTTTTCCGACTACTCACGCAATGCGCTGCGCATGGCCGCGCTGATGAAAGTGCAGAACATTCTCGTCTTCACGCACGACTCTATCGGGCTCGGCGAGGACGGGCCTACCCATCAGCCCGTCGAACAGACGGCGAGCCTCCGCCTGATGCCGAACATGAGCGTCTGGCGGCCCTGCGATGCCGTCGAGACGGCCGTGGCATGGCGTCATGCCATCGAGAACGACACGGGTCCGACGAGTCTCGTTCTAACGCGCCAGGGCGTGCCGCACCAGCCGCGCAGCAGTGAACAGATCGCCAATATTGCGCGCGGCGGCTACGTGCTCAGGGAAACGGACGGCACTCCCGACGTGCTGCTCATTGCGACGGGTTCGGAGGTCGCGCTCGCGGGTGCCGCCGCCGATGCGCTGGCGGCTGATGGCATCGCGGCGCGTGTCATATCGATGCCGAGCGTCGACGCCTTCGACGCGCAGGATGCGGCTTACCGCGAATCGGTGCTGCCACCCGACGTCACGGTGCGCGTGGCCATCGAGGCCGGCGTGACGGAGGGCTGGTGGCGATTTGTCGGCCCGCAGGGACGTGTCGTCGGACTGGACCGTTTCGGCGAATCGGCGCCTGCCGGCGAGCTGTTTGAACACTTCGGCTTTACGACCGACAATGTCGTTGCGGCCGTGAATGAGTTACTGAATTAATTGATTGGAGACAAGACCATGGCAATAAAGGTAGGAATCAACGGCTACGGACGTATCGGTCGCAACATCGTCAGGGCGATCCACGAATACGGTCGCGCCGGCGAATTCGACGTTGTCGCGCTCAACGATCTCGGCGATCCGGAGACGAATGCACACCTGACGCGCTACGACACGGCGCACGGGCATTTCGACGGTACTGTCGACGTCGACGGCGGCGATATCATCGTCAATGGCGACCGCATCAAGGTCTTTGCCGAACGCGATCCCGGCAAACTGCCGTGGGGCGATCTCGGTGTCGACGTCGTCTGGGAGTGCACGGGCCTGTTCCGCACGGCGGATACGGCCGGCAAGCACATCGAAGGCGGCGCCAGGAAGGTTGTCATTTCGGCCCCGGGAGGCGCCGGCGTCGAGAAGACGATCGTCTACGGTGTCAACGATGGCATCCTCGAATCCTCCGACCAGATCATTTCGAACGCCTCGTGCACGACCAACTGCCTGGCGCCGCTGGTCAAGCCGCTGCATGAGAAGATCGGCGTCAAGCACGGCATCATGACGACGATTCACGCGTACACGAACGACCAGGTGCTGACCGACGTCTATCACAAGGACCTGCGCCGCGCGCGTTCCGGCACGATGTCGCAGATCCCGACCAGCACGGGCGCGGCGAAGGCCGTCGGCCTCGTATTGCCCGAGCTCAACGGCAAGCTCGACGGCTTTTCGATGCGCGTACCGACGATCAACGTCTCAGCCGTCGACCTGACTTTCGTCGCTAATCGCAAAACGTCGATCGAGGAGATCAATGACGTCCTGCGGGCAGCCAGCGAAGGCGAGCTCAAGGGTATCCTCGCCTACAATGAGGAGCCCCTCGTATCGGTCGACTTCAACCACAATCCGGCCTCCTCGACGTACGACTCGACGCTGACCAAGGTCATTGACGGGACCTGCGTCAAGGTCATCGCGTGGTACGACAACGAGTGGGGCTTCTCGAACCGTATGCTCGACACGACCGTCGCGTTGGTCAACGCGAAGTAACCGACGCGGAGAACACGGCATGGCCATCATCAAGATGTCCGATCTGGACCTCGCGGGCAAACGTGTCCTGATCCGCGAAGACCTGAACGTGCCCGTAGCCGACGGTGCGGTGACGAGCGATGCCCGCATTCGGGCCGCGCTGCCAACGATCCGGGCGGCGCTGCAGGCGAATGCCGCGGTCATGCTCGTGTCGCACCTGGGTCGCCCTACCGAGGGCCAGCCTGACGAGGAATTCTCGCTGCAGCCGGTCGCGGATCACCTCGGCCGGCTGCTGGAGCGGGACGTGCCACTGGTCAGGGACTGGATCGACGGCGTCGACGTCGAGCCCGGGGACGTCGTGATGCTCGAGAATGTGCGTTTTCTCGAGGGGGAAAAGAAGTGCGACGAAACCCTGTCCCGCAAGATGGCGGCGCTCTGCGACGTGTACGTCATGGATGCGTTCGGCACGGCGCACCGCGCGCAGGCCAGCACCTACGGCGTGGGTGAATACGCGCCGGTCGCGTGCGCCGGACCGCTGCTCGCGGCCGAACTCGACGCGCTCGCGCGCGCGCTCGAGAACCCGGCCCGTCCCTTCGTTGCGATCGTCGGCGGCTCCAAGGTTTCGACCAAGCTGACCGTGCTCGATACGCTGGCCGAGAAGGTGGATACGCTCATCGTCGGCGGCGGTATCGCGAACACATTCATCGCGGCAGCAGGGAACGGCGTCGGCAAATCGCTTTACGAGGCGGACATGCTGGACACTGCGCGCGCACTGGCAGCCAATCGAGACGACCGCGCCGAGATCCCGGTGCCGACCGACGTCGTCTGCGCCAGCGAGTTTGCCGCCGAGGCGGATGCGGCCACGCGTGCCGTCGACGAAGTGCGGGACGGCGAGATGATTCTCGATATCGGTCCCGAGACGGCAGCGCGGTTTGCCGGCATTCTGAAGGATGCCGGCACGATAATCTGGAACGGGCCCGTCGGCGTCTTCGAATTCGATCGCTTCGGCGCCGGCACGCGAATGCTGGCCGAAGCCATCGCCGCGAGCGATGCCTTCTCGGTGGCCGGAGGCGGCGATACGCTGGCCGCGATCGACAAGTACGGCGTGCGCGACGGCATCTCCTACATCTCGACCGGCGGCGGCGCATTCCTCGAATTCGTGGAGGGCAAGGTCCTGCCGGCCGTCGAAATGCTGGAGCGCCGCGCCTCGTAGGAGGGCATTCAGGCCCGGTCGGGGGCTAAAACCCCTCCTGCGTGAAAAACTGCGACCAATCCCCGGTGACGGCAAGCGTCATACCGGGGTACTGGATATTCAGGAACATCGTGCGGCCGTCCGGTGAGAAGCACACGCCCGCGACTTCGGACGATGAATAGGCGTTGTTCGCGACCACGTACTGGCTGCCATCCGGCCGGATTCCCACGACCCCGCATTCGGACGCGGTGTCCTCGCAGACGAACAGGTCGCCCCAGGGTGTCATCGTGAGGTTGTCGGCATTGCGGAGCAATGAGTCGACGCCCGCTTCGGCGATCAGTTCCAGCCGGCCCGGAGAGCCCTGCTCACCGGGAGTGCCCTCGAACGGGCTCGGCGTGTAGGTGAAGACCTGGCCCAGTCGGCGCGGCCCGCCGACCGTGCACGTGAACGCGAATCGGTCACCCGCCGCGCACAGGCCCTCGCCGCGCGCAAACAGGGCGGCACCCAGCTCGGCGCCGCGCAGCCGCAGGTCGTTCTCGATGGGATCGGCGTTGTCGAGGTCGATCCAGGACGTCTTGAGCGGCCTGCGTAGCGGCATATCGCCCTGGCCGTCCCAGTTGTGGGTGTGCAGCCCCGTGGTTCCCGCCACGGCCAGTGCCTGCAAGCGGCCGCCCCTGAGCAGTTCGCCCGGATGGTCCGGGATGTAGCGATAAAACAGGCTATGGTGCCGGTCCTCGGTCATGTAGACGATGCCCGAGGGCTCATGCACGGCGCAGGCCTCGTGCTCGAAGCGCCCCATGGCCTTGATCGGCACCGCGTCGACGAGGCCGTGGGACTGCGCCGGGACTTCGAAAACATAACCGTGGTGTTGTGCGCGAATCTCGCGCCCCTGCGCCCTGTCGCTGGCGTCTTCGAAGCATTCTTCGCACGACAACCAGCTTCCCCAGGGCGTCGGGCCGCCCGCGCAGTTGAGCTCCGTGCCCCCGAGGCTCAGGTACTGCCGCTCGACCGTCTGCGAGGCCGGGTCGTAGATCGTCGTCGTAGTGCCGCCGAGACCCGGCGAGATACCACGACCGTCGTCGTAAAACCTCTCGAGGACGTCCCCGGGGAATGCCGGGTACCGTTCCTGCATGGCGCTTTCCGTGCGGAAATTGAAGTCGAGCTCGTGATTGCAGATCAGGACGATGCGCCCGCGGTCACCGGCAAAAGCGGCCATGCCATCGTGCGCACCCGGAACGCTGAGCCCGTCGCTCATGCGGGCGCCGCTTCTCGAAACAACGGCGTAGCTGAGGCCCGGCGCCAGGTCCAGCACCTCGTGGGAGTCCCTCGCGAGGTCCCCGTAGCGCCGTCCGCGCGGTGGCAGGGAGCAACCCTGGAGCAGGGAGGGCGAGGCGGCCGCAGCGACAACGCACTGCAGGAAGCGACGGCGGTTGAGCATGATGAGTCCGTTTCTTTCCCGGATTTCAGGATAGCCGTGGATCGTTGCCACCGAAATTACGGTATGCCGCAATTCAGCCATTGCCGCGCGACAGACCTGTGCAATAATCGCGCGCATGCGAAGACGAACCAAGATCGTCGCCACGCTGGGACCGGCGTCGGAGCGACCGAAAACACTGCGCAAGATGATCCGGTCGGGTCTCGACGTTGCACGCCTCAATTTCTCGCACGGCAGTGCCGACGAGCATCGCGTGCGTGCGCGTCGCCTGCGCAAGGCCGCCCAAGAATGCGGGCGCGAAATCGGCCTCCTCGGCGACCTGCAGGGCCCCAAGATCCGCGTGATGCGTTTCAAAAAAGGCTCTGTACATCTCCGCTCGGGCGATGCGTTCTTTCTCGACAGCACGCTCGGACTCAGCGAGGGTACGAAGAAAGGCGTGGGCGTTGCCCTCAAGACCTTGCACGAAGACGTCGAACCGGGTGACACGCTGCTGCTCAATGACGGCCTGATTTCCCTGCACGTCGACAGCGTCGAGGGCACCCGCATTCACACCACGGTCGTTGACGGCGGGATTCTCTCCGACCACAAGGGCATCAATCTCAAGGGCGGCGGACTGTCCGCGCCGGCGCTGACCGACGTTGACCGCGAGAACATCAAACTTGCGGCCGAGCTCGAGATCGATTTCCTCGCGGTGTCCTTCGTGCGCTCGGGTGACGACATCGACGAAGCACGGCGGCTCTTCGAGGCGGCCGGTGGCACGGGGCAGATCGTCGCCAAAATCGAACGGACCGAGGCCGTCGAGAACATCGACTCCATCATCGAGGCGGCCGACGTCGTCATGGTGGCGCGCGGCGACCTCGGCGTTGAGATGGGTTATGCAGGCCTGACGGGCATCCAGAAGAAACTGATCCGCAAGACGCGCAAGGCCCACAAGATCGTCATCACGGCGACGCAAATGATGGAATCGATGATCGAGAACCCGATTCCGACGCGAGCCGAAGTCTCCGACGTCGCCAATGCCGTTATCGACGGTACCGACGCCGTCATGCTGTCCGGCGAGACAGCGGTGGGCAAACACCCCAACAACGCGATCAAAGCCATGGCCGAGGTATGCGTGGGCGCTGAAAAATACCAGCTCCCGCATGCCACGACGCAGCGCGTGCGGGAGCAGTTTGCCCGGGTTGACGAGGCCATTGCCATGGCGGCCATGTACACGGCGAATCACCTCGATGTGAGCGCCATCATCGCGCTGACGGAGTCCGGGTCCACGGCGCGCTGGATGTCGCGCGTGCGCTCCGACATCCCGATCTACGCGCTGACGCCGCACAAGGCGACGAGTCGCCGCGTGGCGCTCTACCGGGGCGTCTACCCGGTCGAGTTCGAGATCGTCGTGTGTCATCCGCGCGAGCTCTACCAGGATATTTTTTCAAAGCTGCTCTCGCTCGGGCACGTCGAGGTAGGGGATCTCGCCATTTTCACGAAGGGTGACCTCGACGGCGTGGCGGGCAGCACCAACGCCATGAAGATTCTCAGGGTCACGGACACGTCGTGAAAGCGCTTGTGGCACGGCTCGCAGGTGCCGCGGCGATCCTCGCGATAGTCGTCGCCGTCGCGGCGTGGCTCGCGTTGCGCGGCAGCCTGCCGCAGCTCGACGGCGAGATCAGCGTCGAGGGAATCGCGAGCCCGGTGACCATCGAGCGCGATGCGGACGGAATTCCCGCGATTACGGCGTCAAACCGCAAGGACCTCGCATTTGCCACCGGCTTCGTGCACGGCCAGGATCGCTACTTCCAGATGGACCTGATCCGGCGGCAGGCGGCGGGCGAGCTCTCGGAGCTGTTCGGTCCCGCCGCCATAGATGCGGACAAGCGCAATCGCTTTCATCGCTTCCGCAGCCGGGCACAGACGGTCTGGGACAGCACGCCGCGCGCCGAGCAGGCGCTGCTGGAAGCGTACACGGCGGGCGTCAACGCCGGCCTCGCCTCGCTGGATGTGCGTCCGTGGGAATACCTCGTATTGCGTATCGAGCCGCAACCCTGGCAGCCGCAGGACTCCCTGCTCGTGATGTACGCCATGTACATGGAGTTGAACGACGAGCGGGCCTCCGACGAAGTGCGGCGCGGCCTTGCGCACACGGTGCTCCCCGAAGCCGTTTACCGATTCATGTACCCGGCCGGTACGCCATGGGACGCGCCGATCGTCGGCGCACCACGCCAGCGAGTACCGGTACCGGGTCCCGAGGTCGTTTCCCTCCGCGAGGTGCCCGACGATGCCCAGCCGGTTCGCGAAACGGGCCGCTTTCCCTTGCGCGGCAGCAACAACTGGGCCGTTGCCGGGCGCCTGACGGCGACGGGACGCGCGCTCGTGTCGAACGACATGCACCTGGGCCACCGCAACCCCAACATCTGGTACCAGGCCCGCCTCACGGTTGCAGGGCCCGGGGCCATGGAGGTCGCCGGCGTCACGCTACCCGGCGGGCCGTTCGTCGTATCGGGCAGCAACACGCAGATCGCCTGGGCCTACACGAACAGCTACGGCGACTGGGTCGATGCCGTGCTGCTGCGTCCGGGATCGGGGGAAGGCACCTACCGCACGCCCGAAGGCGACCGCGAGTTCGACGTCTACGTCGAGTCGATCGAGGTGCGCGGCGGCGATACGGTCGAGTACACCGTCCGCGAGACGGTCTGGGGCCCGGTCCTCGACGATGTCGATTATCCGCACGGCGAGGTCGCCGTGAGCTGGATTGCGCACAAGCCGGAAGGCATCAACTTCCGCTTGTTCGACGTCGAACGCGCGGCTTCGGTGACGGAAGCGCTCGATATCGCCAATACCATCGCCATGCCGCCGCAGAACTTCGTGACGGGCGACGCCCAGGGCAACATCGGCTGGACCATAGCCGGCAAGATCCCACGCAAGTCGGCTTTCGACCCGATGCTGCCGGCGGACTGGAGCGAGCAGCACGGCTGGCAGGGCTGGCAGGAACCCGGTGCCTACCCGCGCGTCGTCAACCCGGAGTCCGGCCGTATCTGGACGGCCAATTCGCGCGTCGTCGACGGCGAGGCCCTGCACATCATCGGGGACGGCGGTTACGACCTGGGCGCCCGCGCCCGCCAGATTCGCGACAGGCTGTTCGCGCTGGACGAGTTCGCGCCCGCGGACATGCTGGCCATCCAGTATGACGATCGGGCCGTGTTCCTCGCTCCGTGGCGCGAGCTGCTGCTCGACGTGCTCGATGAAGAAACCGTTGCGGGCGACCCGTCGCTCGCCGAATACCGCGCTCAGGCGCGAGACTGGATTCCGCGGGCAGCCCCCGAGTCCGTGGGTTACCGCCTCGTGCGCGCGTTCCGGCTCGAAGTCGAGAACCGCGTCTTCCACGCGCTGATGGCACCCGTGCGCGCCGCGTACGGCGACAATGTCGAGCTGCGCCTCAGTAACCAGTTCGAGGGCGCGCTCTGGTCTCTCGTCACGGAGCAGCCCGAGCACATGCTGCCCGCCGGATACGAGAACTGGCGTGCATTCCTGCTTGCCGCGGTGCAGGCCAACCTGCGCTATTTCGAGGCAGGCTTCGACGGTCCCCTGGCCGAGCGCACGTGGGGCGAGCACAACACGGCAGCGATCCGGCACCCGCTGAGCGCCGGGATCCCGCTCCTCGGGCGCTACCTCGACATGCCCGCCGACCCGCTGAACGGCGACCTCGACATGCCCAAGGCGCAGGGACCGGCGTTCGGTGCGTCGCAGCGCTACGCCGTGTCACCCGGGGATGAGCGCAACGGCATTCTTCACATGCCTACGGGCCAGACTGCGCATCCGCTGTCGGATTTCTTCGGCCGCGGTCATGACGACTGGGTCAGGGGTGCGCCGAGCCCCTTCCTGCCGGGAGAGCCGGCCCATACGCTGACGCTGGCGCCCGACAGGCGGTAATATGGTCGGGGACGGGCGGACAGGAGTCCCTATGGCTGACAGAAGATTCAAAGGCACGAGCTCCTACATCGCGACGGACGACCTCATGATGGCCGTCAATGCGGCGGTAACGCTCGAGCGGCCGATTCTCGTCAAGGGCGAACCGGGTACGGGCAAGACCCAGCTCGCGGTCGAAGTGGCGCGTTCCCTCGGCAAGCCCCTGCACGAATGGCACATCAAGTCGACGACCAAGGCGCAGCAGGGTCTGTACGAGTATGATGCCGTCGCACGCCTGCGCGACTCGCAGCTCGGCGACGATCGCGTCCACGATATCGCCAACTACATCGTCCGCGGCAAGATCTGGGAAGCGTTCGAATCCGACGAGCAACCCGTTCTGTTGATCGACGAGATCGACAAGGCCGATATCGAGTTCCCGAACGACCTGTTGCGCGAACTCGATCGCATGGAGTTTTACGTCTACGAAACCAAGCAGCTGATCGAGGCCAAGAATCGCCCGATCATCGTCATCACGAGCAACAATGAGAAAGAGCTGCCGGACGCGTTCCTGCGCCGCTGTTTTTTCCATTACATCAAGTTCCCGGACAAGGAAACGATGGCGGACATCGTCAATGTCCATTTCCCCGATCTCAAGAAGGACCTGTTGAGCGAGGCGCTGAACGCGTTCTACAAGGTTCGCGACGTGCGCGGCCTGAAGAAGAAGCCGTCGACATCGGAGTTGCTCGACTGGATCAAGCTGCTGCTCGCCGAGGACATTCCGCCCGAGGCGCTGCGCAGCGGGGACAAGCGCAGTGCGATTCCGCCGCTCTACGGTGCGTTGCTGAAGAATGAACAGGACGTGCACCTGTTCGAGCAGCTCGTCTTCCTGGACCGGCGCAGCAATCCGCAGTAAGACCATGCTCCTGCCGTTCTTCTACATGCTTCGACAGGGCGGGTTGAAGACGTCGATAACCGAGTGGCTCGCGCTGCTCGAGGCGTTGCAGAAGGGGCTCGCCGGTCAGAGCGTGGACGACTTCTACTACCTCGCGCGGGCCACCCTCGTGAAGGACGAATCCGAGCTCGACCGTTTCGACCGGGTATTCGCAGCCTACTTCAAAGGCGTCGAAGATTCCCTGAGCGACCTGTTCCAGGCCGTGCCCGATGAGTGGCTCCGCCGTGAAACCGAGCTCCTCCTCACGAAGGAGGAGCGCGCGCAGATCGAATCGATGGGCGGGTTCGAAGCTTTGATGGAGGCTCTGAAGGAGCGCCTCGAAGAGCAGGAGAACCGGCACGAAGGTGGGAGCAAGTGGATTGGCACGGCCGGGACATCGCCGTTCGGCGCCTATGGCTATAACCCGGAGGGCGTGCGCATAGGGCAGGCCGGCTCCCGAAACCGGCGCGCCGTCAAGGTCTGGGACAAGCGCGAGTACCGCAACCTCGACGATTCCCTGGAACTCGGTACGCGCAACATCAAGGTCGCCCTGCGGCGCTTGCGCAAGTTCGCTCGCGAGGGTGCCGCGGACCAGCTCGATCTCGACGATACGATCGACAAGACGGCGCGTAACGCGGGTCTACTCGACATTCGCATGGTTCCCGAGCGCCACAACGCGATCAAGGTGCTGCTGTGCCTGGACATCGGCGGCTCGATGGACGATCACGTGCGGATTTGCGAGGAGATGTTTTCCGCGGCCCGCAGCGAGTTCAAGCATCTCGAGTATTTCTACTTCCACAATTTCATCTACGAGGCCATGTGGAAGGACAATCGCCGGCGCCAGACCGAAAAGACACCGACCCGGGACATCACGCACAAGTATGGTCCGGACTACAAACTGATCTTTGTCGGCGACGCGACGATGAGCCCGTATGAAATCGTGTATGCCGGTGGCAGCGTGGAGCACTGGAACGAGGAGCCGGGCGCTGTCTGGATCAAGCGGCTGCTCAATGCCTACCCCAGAGCCGTCTGGTTGAACCCCGAACCCGAACAACGCTGGGAGTACACGCCGTCAACGCGGCTGGTTCGCGAGATCATGGATGACCGGATGTTCCCGCTGACGATCCGCGGCCTCGACGACGCCATCCGCGAGCTTCACTGAGCGTACGAACACGCGCAGCTGCCGCGGTACCTCATGCGACAGTCGTGTCGTCTACGGGGCGCCGAGGGTCTCGAGATCGGCGAGGACCTGCCGCGAGTGCTCGGACGGATCGACTTTCTCGTAGTGCTTGGCGATCGTCCCGTCGGGCGCGATGATAAAGGTCTGCCGTTTGGCGACTTCCATGCCCAGCATCCGCGTCTTCACGCCGTAGGCCGATGCGGCCTGACCCTCGACATCGGCGAGCAGGGGGAAGGGCAGGCCGTGGTTTTCGGCAAAGGCCTTGTGCGACTCGACGTCGTCGAGGCTGACGCCGATGATCTGTGCATTCAGGTCGCGAAACGCAAAGACGTTATCTCGAAATTCGCAAGCCTCGGTTGTGCAGCCCGGCGTTTCGTCTTTCGGATAGAAATAGAGGACGACCCACCGGTCGCGGTAATCCTCGAGCGAGTGCAGCTGGCCGTCCTGATCCGGCAACTCGAATTCGGGCGCCGTGGCCCCGACGTTGATGCGATCGTTTGCGATGCCGAACGACGAAAAGCCGAACGCCGCGGCAATCGCCAGGGCGACGAGTACGCTGCTGATGATTTTCTTCATGGAATTAGTCCAATGGGTTTTCACCAGTATAATACGAACGCCAACCGCTCACTGTAACCGATTGTAATCTTCTGATGGACCAGGCCAAAGATCACGTCAATAGCGCCCTCGTGCTCCCCGGAGGCGGCGCCAGGGGCGCGTTCCAGGTGGGTGTGCTCAAGGCGATTGCCGAGCTCCTGCCGCGCCGTTCGGCCAATCCCTTCCCCGTCATCAGCGGTACGTCCGCCGGCGCCGTCAATGCAATCGTCCTGGCAACGAGGGCACACAAGCTGCGTACGGCGGTTGCCGAGCTCGAACGCGTGTGGGGGCATTTTCGCTGTCACCACGTATACAAGACGGATCACCTGACGATGCTCAGGACCAGCCTGCACTGGATGGCATCGCTCGCGCTCGGCGGCTGGCTCGTCGGCACGCCAAGGTCCCTTCTGGACAATGCGCCGCTGCGCGAATTGCTGAGCCGCAATGTGCATTTCCCGCGTATCCGTGACGTCGTGGAGGCCGGGCACCTGGAGGCCATTGCCGTGACTGCCGCCGGTTACTCCTCGGCCCGCTCGACAACCTTTTTCGAGGCTCGCCCGGGACGGGTCGGGTGGGAGCGCACGAGGAGGGTCGGGGTGAACACCCGGCTCGGGCTCGATCACCTGATGGCGAGTATTGCCGTCCCGTACGTGTTCCCACCGACGCGGCTCGGCGACGAATATTTCGGTGATGGCGCCATGCGCCAGGCGACGCCGCTGAGCCCGGCCGTGCACCTCGGAGCGGACCGTATTCTCGTGATCGGTATTCGCGATGAAACCGGAGGACGCGATGCAGATGCCACGGACGCGCCGCCGAGCTTCGCGCAGATTGCGGGTTACATGCTCGACACGCTGTTCATGGACGGCCTGTACTCGGACCTCGAACGAATCACGCGAATCAACGAGCTGCTCGATGCCGTGCCCGATGCAAGGTTGCGGATCGGCGCAAAGGAGATGCGTCCCATCGACACCATGTTGATTGTTCCGAGCAAGGACCTGCGCATGATCGCGGAGCAGCACCGCTCGGAGCTGCCTTTTGCGATCCGGGCCCTGTTGCGCGGTGTCGGCGGCAGCAGCCCAGGCGAAAACAAGCTGCTCAGCTTCCTGTTGTTCGAACAGGCCTACACGCGCGAACTCATCAAGCTCGGCTACGAGGATGCCATGCGCGTCAAGGACGAGTTGCGCGACTTCGTGACCGGTGCGGATGTACCCCGCCTGTTTGCGCCGGCGTGGATCAAGCGAGACCTGAGCGGATTCAATTCTGGCTGAGCGGGTGTTCGGGCAGGGCGTTGTGCCGCGTCAGGACCGGCTCGTGAATGTCGCGCATCGCCGCGGCGACCTTCTCGACCATGTACACCGAGCGATGCTGGCCGCCCGTGCAGCCGATGGCAACCGTCATGTAGCCCCGGTTGGCCTCGAGGTAGTGCGGGATCCAGCGAGTCAGGAAACGCCTGATATCGTCGAACATGACGCCGAATGTGTCCTGGGCGTCGAGAAATGCCTGCACCTCGTCGTCGAGCCCGGTGAACCCCCTCAGCTTCATCGTCCAGTACGGGTTGGGCAGGCTACGCAGGTCGAATACGAAGTCGGCATCTGCGGGAATGCCGTACTTGAAACCGAAAGACTCGATCAGGACCGAGAGGGCCCCCGTCTCGCGCCGGTCTACTCGCGAGCGGATCGTCTCCGCGAGCTCGTAGATACTCGTTGCGGAGGTGTCGATGATGAGGGCTGCCGACAGCTCGATCTCGGCGAGAATGGCGCGTTCGGACTGGATAGCCGCACGCAGCTGCACGCCCTGTTCGGCCAGGGGATGACGCCGTCGCGATTCACGATAGCGCTGCAGCAAGGTTTCGTCGCTTGCGTGCAGAAAGATGATGTCGGTTTCGATGCCCTGATCGCGCAGTTGGTGCAGCAGGTCGGGCAACACGTCGAGATTATCGGCGCGATTGCGCGCGTCAACGCCGACGGCGAGGCGCATCGACGGATCCCCGGTCCGCCGAATTTCGTCGACAGCCGACATCAAAAGGCCCGCGGGCAGGTTGTCGATGCAGTAGTAATCGAGGTCTTCGAGGACGCGCAGGGCCACGGACTTCCCGGAACCGGACAGCCCGCTGACAATGATCAGGCGCAGTTCGCCTTGCATACCAAGTCTGCGCCGCTGAGGAGCGCGTCGTACAGGTCCTTGCTGGTGTGCGTTTCGCGCAAACGCGCGCGCAGCCTTGCGTCGGCCAACAATTCCGTGACCAGGCGCACGTCGTCGAGATGACGATCCTCGATTTCGAGGGGCAGCATCATGCCGAAGACAATGTCGACGGGTTCGCCGTCCGGCGCATCAAAATCGACAGGTTCGGACAGTTTGACAAGAACCCCGACCGTTTCGTCGATACCGGCGGCGCGGCAATGCGGGAATGCGACACCCCTGTTGAGACTGGTACAGCCCAGGCGCTCGCGGTCTACGAGGCACTCGAAGACATCGTCGCTGATGACGTCCACGTGCGTGCGTGTGAGAAGTTCACTCAGAATTTCGAGACAGTGCTTCTTGCTGCGTGCCGTTACGTTGCAGATGACGCCGTCGGGCTTGATGAATTGTTGTAGCGACATGAATTGGGTGTTGCGGCTTAAAGGAGCCGGCGCGGCTCGCGGCCGCGCCGGCTGCCATGTCAAGCGTATCGGGACTTGTGCTTGTCCCTCGCATGGTGATCGACGAGCTTCTCCTTGTACTTGCGAACTCGCCTTTCGAGTTTGTCCACGAGGCCGTCGATTGCGGCGTACATGTCTTCTTCGACATGATCGCAGTAGATCGTACCGCCGTTGACGCTGGCGGTCGCCTCAGCCTTGTGCTGCAGCTTTTCGACGGTCAGGATACATTGGACGTCAGACACAATGTCGAAGTGACGGGCGATCTTTTCTACCTTTGTGCCCACGTAGTCTCTCATCGACTGGGTGACTTCGACATGATGGCCTGAAACATTCAACTGCATAGTGGTCTCCCATACTTCTGGTTTTGCCTGCGGGTTCAGGGTAACAGTGCGAGATTCCTCCTTCACTGGTTGGCTGGGTTCGATGCCTTACCTCGCTTCGCGAACCCTACGCTCGCTCGACGAGGGTATGTTCATAGCTTCACGGTACTTCGCGACCGTCCGTCTGGCAACTGAAATGCCGTCTTCCCTGAGCAAGTTCGTGATCTTGCTGTCGGAAAGGGGTTTGGCCGGGTTCTCGGCGCCGATCAGCTTGCGAATTTTTGCGCGCACCGAGGTCGACGACTGGTCTTCGCCGTTATCCGAGGACAGGTGCGAAGAGAAGAAATATTTGAATTCGAAGACGCCGCGCGGCGTATGCATGTACTTGTTGGTGGTTACACGTGAAATCGTCGACTCGTGCATCCCGATCTCCTCGGCAATATCGCGCAGCACCATGGGCTTCATCGCTTCGTCACCGTGTTCGAGAAACTCGGTCTGTCGTGACACGATGCTCGTCGCGACTTTGAGCAGCGTCTCGTTGCGGATCTCGAGGCTGCGGATGAGCCAGCGGGCCTCCTGCAACTGCGACTTCAGCACGGTATGTTCGCCGCTGCCGCGCAACAACCTCGCATAAGTCTGGTTCACCGACAGACGCGGCACCCCGGTCGGACTGATCTCGACCTGCCAGCGATTGTCCACCTTGCGCACGAAGACGTCGGGTATCACGTATTCGGCCGGAGGTGGGCTCACGGCCGTGCCCGGTCGCGGATTGCAGCCGCGAATCAGGGCCAGCGCATCGTGCAGGTCGTCTTCCGTAACCCGCAGCCCGCGGCGCAGTTCCCCGTAGTCGCGCGTGGCGACCAGGTCGAGGTGGTCGGTTGCGATATCGATTGCCAGCTGCAGCCCGGGGGTCTTCCAGTCGAGCTGACTAAGCTGCAGGACGATGCACTCGGACAGGTTTCTTGCGCCGACACCGATCGGGTCGAGCCGCTGGATCTTCGTCAGGGTTTTCTCGACTTCGCGCTCGACGACCGGCGGCGTCTCGTCGAGCCAGCCGATGATTTCCTCGACGTCGGCCTCGAGGTAGCCGTCATCATTGATCGAGTCGACGATGGCCTCGCCGATCAGCACCTCGCGCGGCGTGAACTGTTCCATCTCGATCTGCCACAGCAGATGGTCGCGCAGGGACTGGCCCGACTCGTCCGCAAATTCGGTGATTGGCCGGCCCTCGCCATTCCAGCCGCCGTTCTGGATGCGCTCCGCCGCACGGGTCTGCCACAGCTCGTCTGCCTTGATGGCCTCGACCTCGGCCGTGGTTTCCGCATCGGTCGACGGTACGTCGGGCAGATCCTCCATCTCGAGCATGATGTTTTCCTCGAGCGCCTCCTGGATCTGGGCGTTGAGGTCGAGCACCGGGAGCTGCAACAGCCGGATCGCCTGCTGCAATTGCGGCGTCATGGTCAGCGTCTGGCCGAGTTTTAGTTGCAGCGAAGGTTTCAGCATCAGATGTTCATAGTGTATGGGCGCCGCGCGGGCTTGCAATACGTAGTGTGCCTCAGAGCTTGAATTCCTGTCCGAGATATACCTCTCGAACGTGTTGATTGGCCAGAATTTCCTCGGCAGAGCCGCTGGCGATGAGACTGCCGTCGCTGAGGATATAGGCGTGGCCGCAGATGCCGAGGGTTTCGCGCACATTATGGTCAGTGATGAGCACGCCGATACCGCGCTCGCAAAGGTGGCGAATGATGCGCTGGATGTCGAGCACGGAGATCGGGTCGACGCCGGCGAAGGGCTCGTCGAGCAACACGAACTGCGGGTTCGCCGCCAGCGCCCTGGCGATTTCCACGCGTCGGCGTTCGCCGCCCGAGAGGCTGATACCGAGGCTGGAGCGCACGTGCGCGACGTGCAGCTCGTCGAGCAGGCTTTCGAGTTCCTGCTCGCGGCCGGCGCGATCGAGGTCGTCCCGGTTTTCGAGGATTGCGAGGATGTTCTCTTCGACCGTGAGCTTGCGAAATATCGAGGCTTCCTGCGGCAGGTAGCCGACGCCGAGCCGCGCACGCCGGTGCATCGGCTCGACGGTCAGGTCCTTGCCGTCGAGCAGGATCTTGCCGCTGTCAGCCACGATCAGGCCGACGATCATGTAGAACGCCGTCGTCTTGCCGGCGCCGTTCGGGCCAAGCAGACCGACCACCTCGCCGCTCTTGATTTCCAGCGACAGATCCTTGACGACTTTGCGAAGCTTGTAGCTCTTTGAGATCGACTGGACGCTCAGGATGCTCATGGCGTCTCGTCGTCTTTACCGGCCGCATCGTCAACCTTCTCTTCGACTTTTTCGACACCGTTCGTCGGTGTGTAGGTAATTCGGACGCGGCCGTCCTCGACGCCAGACGAGTCGGCCTTGATGCGCTGCTCGGTTATGTTGTAGACGAGCATGTTCGAGGAGATCTGGTTGCCGCCCTCGGTGATCGTTGCCTGTCCCGAGAATTCGATGGTGCCGGCATCGACGTCGTAAAAGAGCCGTCCGGCCTCACCGTGGGTGACGCCCTCGCTGCCGGGGCGCTTGAGGTCGTAAATCGCAGGCGAGCCCGTGACGACGGCACGCCGCAGGCGAAAATCGTCGAAGAAAAGATCGGCGTTGTCGCACTCGATCCGCCCGGCGCCGATGTCGATGACCACGTTGCCCGAAAAATGCCAGGTGCTGTCTTCGAGCTCCATGCGCGTTGCGCGTCCTTCGTCGGCCTGGATGCTGACGCGTCCCTGGGTGAGGCGCAGGCCGTTGAAGATGATCATCGAGTTCTTGCCGTCGAACGTCGTGTTGTCGGCGTCGATATCCATGGGAAGCCGCATGTCGAGATCGTTAATCTGCGCGGCCGCGAGGCAGGGCAGTATCAGCAGCCAGATTGCGCGATTGACTCTCATTCTAGGGTGCGATTTTCCCGCGAACGTTGGATTTGAGTTCGACCTTGTTTTCGTTCAGTGATGCTAGCATGCCCGTCGCCGTCAGGCTGCGCGCCCCGATGCGAATCTGCACGCGTTCGTCGGTCTCGGCGACATACTGTTCGGGGTGCAGCTCGAGGTATTGCGTGCGGATCTCGGTGTCCTGGTCGTCGCCGGTCCTGCCGACAGCCAGCACGTGGCCACGCAGCGCGATTCGGGGCTCACCTTCGCGGAGCGTCGCAGCGTCCGCATGCACGATCCACGGCACGTCGCTGTCCGGCGAGTACC
Organism: Woeseiaceae bacterium; assembly: GCA_041602775.1. Taxonomy (GTDB): domain Bacteria; phylum Pseudomonadota; class Gammaproteobacteria; order Steroidobacterales; family Woeseiaceae; genus UBA1847. The sequence goes on from JBFIFN010000013.1 coordinate 36,771, forward strand.
GAATGCGCACGTTCGTGAATTCGATGCGGTCCTGCGCCTCCTGCACGGCCTGCTCGGCCTCGATTTCATAGAGCAGGCTGCCGTCGGCGTCGGTGCCGAGGATGCGCGCGGATTTCAGGTAATAGCCGCGGTGCTCCGTATCGTACGGTAATGCGTCGGTCTCGGCGCCGCGGTCGCTGCGGGCCAGGTACCAGCTGCCCAGCGCAGCGGCAATCAGCACGACCAGCAGGGTGATCGAGCGCGCGCTCATCCAGGGTGGTCGCCGCGCGACGCGGCGACGAGGTCGCAGACTTCGCGCACGGCGCCGAATCCGCCGGGTTTGCGCGTGACGTAATCGCAGCGCTCCTGCACGGCCTGGACCGCGTTGGCGACGGCGATCGACAGGCCGACGCGTTCGAGAAGCGCAAGGTCAGGCACGTCGTCGCCGACAAAGGCGCAGTCTGTGGCGTCGATGCCGAGCGAAGCGATCAGTTCGTCGAAGGCGATGACCTTGTTGTTGCAGCCCAGAATGACGTGCCGGACGTTCAGTTCCGCCATGCGGCGTTCGACGGCGGGAGAACGTCGGCCGCTGATTACGGCGACTTCGATGCCTGCCTCGAGCAAGCGGCGCACGCCGTATCCGTCCTGGGTGTGGAAGGCCTTGGTCTCGCTGCCGTCGTCCGCGAGGTAAAAACGTCCGTCCGTGAACACGCCGTCGATGTCGAAGGCGACGAGTCGAATGGCATCGAGCCTGTCGAGCCCCGAGCTCACATCAGGCCCTCGCGAAACAGGTCGTGGATATTGAGCGCGCCAATCAGGAGGCCCTCGTCGTCCGCGACGAGCAGTCCCGTGATCTTGTTCTGCTCGAGCCTGTGCAGGGCTTCGGCAGCCAGCACGTCTTCGCCGACCGTTTTGCAATTGGTGTGCATGACGTCGCGAATGATCGTCTCGCGGATGTCCGCGCCGGCGTCGAGCGTGCGCCGCAAATCGCCATCCGTGTATATGCCGAGAATCCGGCGGTCCGCGTCCACGATAGCCGTCATGCCGAGTCCCTTGTCGGTCATCTCGAGCAGCGCGTCCCGCAGGCTGACGTCAGGGGCGACGGCCGGAACCCGGTCACCGGTGCGCATGACGTCCGACACGCGCAACAGCAAGCGCTTGCCCAGGCTGCCGCTGGGATGCGAGCGTGCGAAGTCGTCGGCCGTAAATCCCCGCCTTTTCAGCAACGCGACAGCGAGGGCGTCGCCCATCGCGAGTGTCGCCGTGGTACTGGCGGTCGGTGCGAGATTCAGCGGGCACGCCTCCTCGGCCACGCTGATGTCGAGATGCACGTCGGCGGCCTCGGCCATCGTCGAACGCGGGTTGCCCGTCATGGCCAGCAGCCTCGCGCCCATGCGTTTGACCACGGGCAGGATTGTTACGACCTCGGCCGTTTCGCCCGAATAGGAGACGGCGATCAGCAGGTCCTGGCTAGTGATCATGCCGAGGTCGCCGTGACTCGCTTCGGCGGGGTGCATGAAAAAGGCCGGCGTACCCGTGCTGGCGAGGGTGGCCGCGATCTTGTTGCTGACGTGCCCCGACTTGCCCATGCCCGTGACAACGACGCGTCCGGGCGTCGCCATGCACAAGTCGCACGCCGCAATGAAATCGTCATTCAGCCTGGCCTTGAGCGCATCCACGGCGCGCGCCTCGATATCCAGCACGCTGGCAGCGAGCGCCAGGATCTCATCGTTTGTCAGCGAGTCAGGCAATTGACGGCCCAGGGACGGTAGGAATGCCCGCATTCTAAATGTTTTGCGCAACCACGTAACCGTCGTAAGCGACGAAAGCGATCAAAAGGGCCAGGCCTTCGAGGCGGGACAGCTGGCCCTTGCCGTCGTAATCGTAAGTCATGGCGAACAGTACCAGCGTGAAAGCAACCATGACGAAGATGTGCAGTGACAGGACCGTCGGCGCGAGCGTGGCCGGCTGGATTGTCGCAGCAACGCCGATCACGGCGAGCAGGTTGAAAATATTGGAACCCACGATATTGCCGATCGCGAGACCGTATTCGCCTTTCAGGGCGCTGGCCAGCGATACGGCGAGTTCGGGCAGGCTGGTGCCGAAGGCGACGATCGTAATGCCGATGACGACTTCCGAGACGCCCAGCATCTTGGCGATGCCGATGGCCCCGTCGACGAGCAGCTCGGCGCCGACCAGGAGGGTACCGAGGCCGACGATAAGCCACACGATGGCCATTCGCATGGAGACGTCGCTCGGGATCTCCGCCTCGTAATCCATGGCAATCGGGTCGTTCGCCGCCGAACGCAGGCCCAGCCGGGCCAGCCAGACCATGACGATAACGAGTCCTGTCAGCATGACGATACCGTCGATGCGGCTGAGGAACGTATCGAGAAACAGCGAGACCGTGAGCAGTGAAACCGCAAGCAGGGCAGGCATCTCACGGCGCAGCGTTGCAGATTCGAGCCGTATCGGCCGGATCAAGGCCGTCATGCCGAGCACGAGACCGATGTTGACGATATTCGAGCCGATCGCATTGCCGATAGCGAGGCCCGGCTCGCCCTGCAGGGCCGCGACCACCGAAACGAGGATTTCGGGCGCCGACGTCGCGAATGCGACGACCGTCAGGCCGATCATCAGCGGCGCTATGCCGAGGTTACGGGCCGTGGCTGCAGCGCCATGCACGAAGCGGTCTGCGCCCCAGATCAGGAGCACCAGGCCAGCTATAACAAGGAGCAGGTTTGCGAGCATCGATATCGTCGTCGGAAGGGCGAGCTATGATACACAAATCGCGATCTGCGTTGGGATGCCGCGGAAAATCCGGGTAAACTGCGCGCCCCTTGGTTAACGCACGTTTTTCCGCTATGGACACTTCCGAAATTACACAGCTGATCGAGGCCGGATTCGAGGAGGCCGTGGTCAAGGTCGCCAGCGACGACAACACACACTTCGAGGCGCTCGTCGTCGCGGCGGAGTTCGAGGGCAAGCGACCGATCGCGAGACACCAGCTTGTTTATCGCTGCCTCGGCACGCTCGTCGGCAACGAAATCCATGCCCTGTCGATCAAGGCGCTGACGCCCGACGAGTGGCGTGCAGCCGGCACGGGGCAGCCGCTTGGATAAATTGTCGATAACGGGCGGCGTCCGGCTCTCCGGCACCGTGCACATATCGGGCGCGAAGAACGCGGCGCTGCCCATACTCGCCGGGACGCTGCTGGCCTCGGACCCGGTCAGGATCGGCAATGTCCCGCACCTCAAGGACGTGACGACGATGCTGTCCCTGCTGCAGATGATGGGTGCCGAAGTGACGGTCGATGACCAACTGGGCGTCGAGATCGACGCGCGACGCGTGGATCGTCGCGAGGCGCCTTACGAACTCGTCAAGACCATGCGCGCCTCGATTCTCGTCCTCGGGCCGCTCGTGGCCCGTTTCGGTGAGGCCGACGTTTCGTTGCCCGGCGGTTGCGCGATCGGAGCGCGGCCCGTGAATCTGCACGTCGCGGGGCTCCAGGCCATGGGCGCCGAGGTCACCGTCGAAGACGGCTTCATCAAGGCCCGGGCCAGGCGCCTGCACGGCGCTCACATCGTGTTCGATACCGTTACCGTGACGGGCACGGAAAACCTGCTCATGGCGGCCGTGCTCGCAGACGGCAGGACCGTCCTCGAAAACGCCGCGCGCGAGCCCGAGGTCACGGACCTCGCGAAGTTCCTGACCGCCATGGGCGCAAAGATCGAGGGAGCGGGCAGCAGCACGATTGTCGTCGACGGCGTCGATTCGCTGGGCGGCGCCCGGCACGACGTGCTTCCCGACCGCATCGAGACCGGGACCTACCTGGTTGCGGCGGCGATGACCGGCGGCAAGGTGCGCGCCGTGGGTACGGCGCCGGACACGCTGGAGGCGGTCTTGATCAAGCTCGGCGAGGCCGGCGCAAAGGTGACGTCGGGTGACGACTGGATCGAGGTCGATATGCAGGGCAAGCGCCCGCGGGCGATCGACCTGCGCACGGCGCCGTACCCCGCGTTTCCCACCGACATGCAGGCCCAGTTCTGCGCGATGAATGCCGTCGCGGAAGGCGTCGGCACGATTACGGAGACGATTTTCGAGAACCGGTTTCAGCATGTGCTCGAAATGCAGCGCATGGGCGCCGACATCCAGCTCGAGGGGCACACGGCCATCTGCACGGGGGTCGAACAGCTCAAGGCCGCGCCGGTCATGGCGACGGACCTGCGGGCCTCCGCAGGGCTGGTTCTCGCCGGGCTGGCCGCCGCAGGCGACACGCTTGTCGACCGCATCTACCACGTCGATCGCGGCTACGAACGCATCGAGGAAAAGCTGAGCCAGCTCGGCGCATCGATTCGACGCGTCGGCTAGTCCTCCGGCTCGTACAATCCCTGGGGTCTTTCGCCGGCGGTGATCGTCGTGGTGAAGCGCTCGCCCTGCCGCAGTCCGACGACCTCGACCGTGTCGCCAGGGGCCTTGTTGGCCGCGATCAGGAGCGCCTGGCGCCGCGAATAGACGGGCTCCCCGTCCAGCGCGAGGATCAGGTCACCGGCCTGCAGGCCGGCGGTTGCGGCCGGACCGGCCTCGTAGACCTCCATCAGCACGATGCCCGTGCCGTCGTTGATTTCGTTCGCCAAGCGCTCCGAGTCCGTCAGCTCGTCGGGCAGCATGCCGAGCCAGCCGCGAATCACGCGTCCGTGCAGCTTGATCTGCTCGACGACGCCGCGAACGAGGTCGACCGGGATGGCGAAGCCGATGCCCTCGGTTTCGGGGTCCTGGTCGAGAATCGAGGAGTTGATGCCGACCAGTTGCCCGAAACTGTTGACCAGGGCACCGCCCGAGCTGCCGCGATTGATCGCGGCGTCCGTCTGGATGAAGTTGGCGAAAGTTACGAGCTGGTAAAGCGTGCGCCCGGTCGCGCTGACGATACCCTGTGTCACCGATGTGGACAGCCCGTAGGGATTGCCTATGGCGAGCACGACGTCACCGATCCTGACCTCGTCGGAGCGAGCCAGTTCGATCGGTTGCAATGCGGGAAGATTGACCCTGAGCAGCGCCAGATCGGTTTCGGCATCGAAGCCGACGATATCGGGCACGGTGATCCTGCCGTCGGCGAGCTGCACGCGGATCTCGGTGGGTTCGTCATCGAAGACGTGGTAGTTCGTCACGAGGTAGCCCTCGTCGTCGATAATGACGCCGGATGCGTACGCGGTGTCGATGCGAAAGCGCCGCCGGTCCGTCAGCTCGTCCCGCTCCTGCACCAGGCGCTTCGTGAAGATGCTCGCCACGGACGGTGCGCTGCGCGCCACGGCGTCGGCGTAGCTGGCGGGTTCATCGGCGCCAACCCCCGGCATCAGGTCGGGCCTCGCCAGTACGACGATGAAAGCGACCGCCAGGCCGACGACGATGGCCTGCAGGAGGAAGACCAGGGCTGACTTCAATCCCGCCACGTGACGTTCAGAGCACCTCGATAGTAATTGGATTCCGCCTAGCCAATTTCGACTGGCCGCGTGTATAATGCGCCGTGTTTTCGCACCTAGGTCCGGAGTATCCGTCATCCTGACGGCAAACCGGGTTTGCTGCAAATCTACCAGTTTCGAAACAAAGCAAAAACGCGCTGATTGAAGGCCGCCGGAAAGTGCGGCTTAGTGGGAGTGCCCGATGACCGAAGACGACCTTGATCGCAACAGGCGTCATTTTCTTACCGTAGCCACCCTGGCTACCGGTGCCGTGGGCGCCGGCCTGGCCCTGGTCCCTTTCCTGTCCTCGCTGAAACCCAGCGCCCGCGCCCAGGCGCTCGGTGCGCCCGTCGAAGTGCCGGTGGGTTCGATCCAGCCCGGCGAAATGGTGCGCGTCATCTGGCGTGGCAAGCTCGTCTTCGTGCTGCGCCGCACCGAGGCCATGCTGGCGAAGCTGCAGGAATATGGCGGCGAACTTCGCGACCCGAATTCCGAGGTGGCGGACCAGCAGCCCGACTACGCCGCCAACGACACGCGGTCGCTGAAACCCGAATACCTCGTCGTCGAGGGTTCGTGCACGCACCTCGGGTGCGCGCCGCTCGAGGACTTCGAGGTGCGCCCGGCCGAGGGCTGGGGCGGCGGTTTCTTCTGCCCCTGCCACGGCTCGAAATTCGATCTCGCCGGCCGTGTTTTCAAGGGTGTACCGGCGCCGACCAACCTGCGGGTTCCGCCGCACCGATTCGTCAGGGATGACCTGATCCTGATCGGTCAGGACACGGGAGCAGCTTGATGGCCAAGATCGAAGCAGAAGTGGGCAAGCCGCAGGGCGGACTCATGAAGTGGATCGATGATCGCTTCCCGTTCACCAAGACGATGGAGCATCACGTCACGAAGTACTACGCGTCGAAGAACTTCAACTGGTGGTACGTGTTCGGCGTGCTGGCCTTTGTCGTCCTCGCGATCCAGCTCCTGACCGGCATCTTCCTGACGATGAATTACAAGCCGTCGGCGGCCGAAGCGTTCGCGTCCGTGGAGTACATCATGCGCGATGTCGAATGGGGCTGGCTTATTCGCTACATGCATTCGACCGGTGCGTCATTCTTCTTCATCGTCGTCTACCTGCACATGTTCCGCGCCATGCTCTACGGTTCTTACAAGAAGCCGCGCGAACTGATCTGGCTGATCGGCATGCTGATCCTGCTCGTGCTGATGGCGGAGGCTTTTGCCGGCTACCTGTTGCCGTGGGGCCAGATGTCCTACTGGGGAGCGCAGGTGATCATCTCGCTGTTCGGCGCAATCCCGGTCGTCGGCGACGGCCTCGTCGAATTCATCCGCGGCGATTACTCGATTTCGGACATCACACTGAACCGCTTCTTTGCGCTGCACGTTATCGTGCTGCCGCTGGCGCTGATCGGCCTCGTGTTCGTGCACATCGTTGCATTGCACGAAGTCGGTTCGAACAACCCCGACGGCATCGACATCAAGAAAAACAAGGGCCCCGACGGCGTGCCGGTCGACGGCGTGCCGTTCCATCCGCACCACACGTCGAAAGACCTCGTGGGTATTGTCGTCTTCCTGATGATCTTCACGGCGGTTGTATTCTTCGCGCCTGAAATGGGCGGCTACTTCCTCGAGCACGCGAACTTCGAGCCGGCCAACATGACGGCGACGCCGGAGCACATCGCGCCGGTCTGGTACTTCACGCCGTACTACGCGATCCTGCGCGCCGTGCCTGACAAGTTCTGGGGCTTCGTGCTGTTTGCGGTCAGTGTACTGCTGCCGATGTTCCTGCCGTGGCTCGACCGTTGTCGAGTGCGCTCGATCCGTTATCGGGGCTGGACGTACAAGACGGCGCTGACCGTGTTTGTTATCTCGTTCGTGATGCTCGGCTGGCTTGGCCTGCAACCGGCCGAAGGCCTGTACGTCTTGCTGGCGCGGATCTTTTCGGTGCTGTACTTCGCCTTCTTCCTGCTGATGCCGTACTACACGGCAATAGAAAAGACAAAGCCCGTGCCGGACAGGGTGGTGTTCCATGCGTAAGTTCAAGAAAGTCGCCAGCCTGCTGGCATTGGCTGCAAGTTTCGCCGCGTCACAGGCAGGGGCCGCCGGCGGGGGTGCTGACCTCGAGCCCGCCCATATCGATCCGGACAATGTTGCCTCGCTGCAGCGCGGCGCGCGCAACTTCATGAACTACTGCTCGGGTTGCCACTCGGCGCAATACGTTCGCTACAACACGATCGGCAGGCAGCTCGAACTGTCCGAAGAGCAGTTGATCGACAACCTGATGTTCAATGCCGAGAAGACGTTCGAGACGATTCGAACGTCGATGAAGCCGAAAGACGGCGCGAAGTGGTATGGCAAGGCGCCGCCCGACCTGTCGCTCATGGCGCGCGCGCGCGGTGCCGACTACGTCTACAACTTCCTGAAGGGGTTCTATGTCGAGCCCGACAGCCCGACCGGTGTGAACAACACCATTCTTGCCGGCACGAGCATGCCTCACGTACTGTGGGAACTGCAGGGCTACCAGTCGGCCAGCTTCGACCACCACGAAAACGAAGACGGGTCTGTAACGACCACGTTCGGCGGATTCGAGCCCCTCTCGGCCGGCACGATGGATGCCGAGCAATACGATGAGTTCGTTCGCGACACGACGAATTTCCTGGTCTTCATTGCCGAACCCATTCGCCAGGACCGCCGCACGCTCGGTGTGTGGGTTCTCATATTCCTGATCTTCTTCCTTATCCTCGCCGCGCAGCTCAAGAAAGAAATCTGGAAGGACGTATCATGATGGCCGTCGTAGCCAACAGGCGATCCGTTATGACGTTGTTTTCCCGACCGACGGATATTCACAGCCACCGCACGCGCCTGGTGCTGGCGGAAAAGAACATCAACATCGAGATTGCCAACGTACCGGGGCCGGACCTGCCCGAAGACCTCATGGATCTCAACCCGTATCACACGGTACCGACACTCGTCGACAGGGACCTGACGCTGTACGACTCACGGGTGATCATCGAGTATCTCGACGAGCGATTCCCGCACCCGCCGCTGATGCCCGTCGATCCTGTGACGCGCGCGCAATTCCGCCTCGCCCTGTTCCGCATCGAGACTGACTGGTATGCGATCGCAGAGGAAGCCGAGGAATCGGCTGACGGCAAGCTGAGCGCCAAGTCACGCAAGATGCTGCGCGAGAGCATCATGCAGAGCGCGGAGCTGTTCGCCGCGCGGCCGTACTTTTTGAGCGACGAATTTTCGCTGGTCGACTGCACGATTGCGCCTTTGCTCTGGCGCCTCCCGGTGTACGGGGTAGAGCTCGGCAAAGACGCCGAGGCCATCGAGGACTACATGGACCGGGTATTTGCGCGCCGTTCGTTCCAGCAGAGCCTGACCGAGCTCGAGCAGGAGATGCGGCTGTAGATCACAGCTTATGTTAGGTCCCGCTCATCGAGCCGAATCGGTGGTAAAGTACAGGCAGGTTGGCAGACCGCTCTGGAAGTCCGTTGAGCAATCCGAATCGTTCAAAACGACCCTACTTGATACGCGCCATGCACGAGTGGATGGCCGATAACGGCCATACGCCGCACATCGTGGTCGATACCTCTTTTGACGGGGTCGCGGTGCCGCAGGAACACGTCAAGGACGGCAAGATCATCCTGAACATCAGCGAGTCGGCGGCTCACAATCTCAAGCTGACAAACGATGCCGTGAGCTTTCGCGCACGCTTCGGTGGCGTGCCGTTCGACGTCTGGGCGCCGGTGCGCTCCATCCTCGGTATTTATGCGCGCGAGACCGGCCAGGGCATGATCTTCTCGCACGATGCCGAGCATCCGGAACCGCCGGAACTCAAGGAAGATGTCGATGCGAGGCGCTCACGCCCGCACCTCAAGATCGTCAAGTAGTAAAGGTAGCTGATCCCTTTATTCCTCAGGTGTCTGACCCCAGCAGTGCCGTGTCGATCAGGTCGCAAATGCAATGGATCGCCAGCAGGTGCACTTCCTGGATGCGCGCCGTGCGCGTAGCGGGTACGCGAATCTCGACATCCCCCTCCTCGAAGAACTCGGCCATACGCCCACCGTCTCTGCCCGAAAGCGCGACCACTTTCATGCCGCGTTCGTGCGCGGCGTCGATCGCCCGGATGACATTTTCGGAATTGCCCGATGTGGAGATGCCGAGCAGCACGTCCTGGGGTTTTCCGAGCGCGCGCACCTGCTTGGAAAAAATCTCTTCGTAGGAATAATCGTTGCTGATCGACGTCACCGTCGACGCGTCGGTGGTCAAGGCTACGGCCGGCAGGCCGGGCCGTTCCATCTCGAAGCGATTCAGTAATTCAGACGAAAAATGCTGGGCATCCGCGGCGGAGCCGCCGTTGCCACAGCTCAGGATCTTGCCATCGGACAGCAAGGCATCTGCCATGAGTTTGCCAGCCGCTGCGATGCTCTCGACCAGCGCCTCGGCGGCCGTTTGCTTGGTTGCGATGCTCTCCGCGAAATGCTCGCGAACGCGGGTCAGGGAATCCATGGCGTCTCCGGATCGTTTCCGCTGAATTCTAGCAGGGCTTAGAGCGCCGAGTCATCGGGACGAAACGCATCGCGTATCCAGCGGACCGCCTTTCCTTCCTCGATGGCCACGACATCGAATCGCATGATGCGGTTTGCGAGGTGAGGGTGGGACGTGGCAAAAAGCGCGGCCGTGCGGATCAGCTTGCGCTGCTTGCGTACGTCGACGGTCAGGCTCGGTGCTTCGAACGCAGAAGAGCGGCGGTAACGTACTTCGACGAAGACCAGGGTCTCGCCGTCCAGCATGATGATGTCGATTTCACCGCCGCGTCGCCGGAAGTTGCGCGCCACCGGCCGCAGGCCCCTGACACGCAGGAATTCCAGGGCGGCACTCTCGGCGCTTCGGCCTAGAGCTCCTGTCCGTCGCGGCGCGCTTCCTCGTCCCATGGGGCCTCATCCGCCGCGTCCGGTTGCAGGGGCCGGCCGTCCTCGGAGATATCCCCGATCGGACCACCGGGGTCGCCGGGCCGTGGCAGCGGGACGACCTCGCCGCGCTGGAACTGGGCCCAGGCGAGACGTCGGTGAACTCGACCGTTGGCGTCCAGAAACAACTCTCCCGTCGCACCGTCAATCTCCACCATTGCGCCACCGCGCACGGCATAAAGGGACGCAATCAGGTTGTAAGCGTCGTAGCCCATAGCATGCAGGCGCGCGAGTCGGCGCTGCTCGGGCCAGTACTCGTCGAACAGGGGAGGCAGACTCTCAATCCATGGCTGTGGATCCACGACCCACGGCGTGTCGGCGAACATCACGCCGTTGAGGTCCGCGTTGGAGCGACCGTCGAGGGCGTAGACGGCCGACGTGGCGTACACGGGCAGATCGCCCGAATAATGGAATTTGAGCTGTGCCCTGAGCAAACGACCGGTCGCGGCCGGCGTTGCCAGGAATACGAAGTCGGCGTCCTGGCGGCGGCGAGGATCGAACTGCAGCGCGCCACCGAGATTGGCGCGCAGGCGGCGGTAGCGTTGTACGCTCCCGGCGAGGCCCATGAGGCTCTCTATCTCGTCTGAAAAATCCTGTTTGTCGGGCGTGTAGCTGCGGTAGTCGAGCAGCGTGCCGCCGAGGCCTTCGAACTCCGTCGCAAAACTCGTCAGCAGGCGGCGACCCCATTCGTTGCCGGGTACGAGCGCAACGCCGCGCGTGTGACCGTCCTGCAGCGCACGCTGTGCGGCGGCTATGGCCTCGTCCTCGGGCGCCAGGGCGAACTGGTAGAGGCCGGGCGGCGGCAGCGTGTCGTCGGGCAAGTAGTTGAGCGTCAGTACGGGAACGGGGACGAGAATGTCGTTGGCCAGCGCGGCCACGCTGCGCTTCAGGAGCGGGCCCACCACGAACTCGGCGCCGTCGGCCACGGCCGCAGCATAGGCCGCGGTCGCGCCGCCCTCTAGTCCGACGTCGTAGATGCGCACGCTTTGACGATCGTCGAGTCCCGACGCGGTTGCAAAATAGGCACCGAGAAAACCGTTTTGCACGGCCTCGCCGGCCGATGCCGCGCTGCCCGACAGGGGCAGCAGCAAGGCGATCTGGCGCGGGTAGTCGAGTAGCAGGTTCTCCGGCAGCTCCACGTCGCCGAGAACCGCGATGGCCGGATGTTCGGGATTCTGCGTGCGCCAGCGAACAAGCCCGTTGCTCCAGCCGACGCCTTGCTGGCCCGTCGACGCCGCCAGCGATGCGATCGTCAGCCAACCGCGAACCACGGGGTCGGTCGCGACTCCGGCCGCGTTGCGGAGCGCGGTAGGGCTGCTTACGGTCAGGCCCTGCCAGAGACGCGCACGGTTCTGTTCGATGCTGCGCCGGTCGTCGAGCCAGGATTCGCGTTGCGTCATGAGCTCGACGGCGCGTGCCGGATCCTGCTTTTGAATCCACGCATCGGCGCGCAGCACCTCGACGCGCAGTCGGTCGCGCTGCGACAAAGGCTGGCGGCTCATCGGTTCGAGTAACGCCAGCGCTGCATCTGCGTCGCCGTTGTACAGGTGGAAGGCAGCCTGGTTCGTGTTCCACAAGGCGGCAAGATCGCCGCCGGCCGGACGAACGACGCCGCCGAACGCCGCACGTGCGCGCGTCACGTCCCCCGCATCCAGGTACTGTTCGACGGCCAGCAGCGTGTACCGGTCGCGCTCGCTGCCGGCGGCCTCGACGGCGAGCCCCATGTAGGCGCCGGCGGCCTCGCCGTGCTTGCCGTTGCGCGCGAGTCGCTCGGCCCGGCTTTCGGCCGAGCCGGCGATACCGGCCAGGCCGGTCGTTTCGCAGCCGCTCAGCACCAGGCTCAACGCGAACAACAGCGCGCTTGCCAGCAGGCGATAGTCGGATGCAGGATGTCGAAGCAGTTTGATCATGTTCTACCAACCAGGAATCCCGGCCCAATGAGCGGCACGCTTTACGTCGTTGCGACGCCGATAGGCAACCTCGAAGACCTGACGGCGCGAGCGCGCACGGCGCTGGCGTCGGTGGATCTCGTAGCCGCCGAGGATACCCGCCACACCGGGCGATTGCTATCGAGTATCGGGGCGAAACCGGCGCTTTTGGCATTGCACGATCACAATGAGGAGCAGGCGTGCAAGAGCGTCATGGATGCGCTGCGTGCCGGCAAGGACGTGGCGTTGGTCAGCGATGCGGGCACGCCGCTCATCAGCGATCCGGGCTATCGGCTCGTGCGCGCCGCTCACGCCGAACAGGTTCGCGTCGTGCCGATACCCGGCGCCAGCGCCGTGACGGCAGCATTATCGGCGGCCGGCCTGGCCACGGACCGATTCTGCTTCGAGGGCTTTCCGCCCGCCAAACGTGCCGCGCGCAGGACATGGCTGGCGGCACTGGCGCAGGAAGAGCGAACCCTGGTTTTTTACGAATCGGTGCATCGCATCGCCGACTGCCTTGCCGACATGGCCGACACGTTTGGCGGCGACCGGAAGGCATTTCTGGGGCGTGAGCTGACGAAACTGCACGAGCAGTGCGTGCAGGCGCCGCTTGGGGAACTGCAGCGCCGCGTCGACGCCGCGGAGATCCCGCAAAAAGGGGAATTCGTTCTCGTCGTCGCGGGAGCGGAGGCCGAGGCCGCGCCGGCCGCAGACGTCGATCGCATACTCGTACTGCTCGGCGAGAGCCTTGGTCCCAGGGATGCCTCGCGCATCGCCGCGGAGCTGACCGGCCACAAGAAGAATGCGCTCTATGACCGGCTCATCGAGTTGAAGCGTCAGCGCGAGTCATAGCCGCCGGCGAGCATGAGCACGATGCCCAGGCACATCGGGTTGCGCGTGAGTCGATAGATAACAACCCGCGTGCCAGGCAGTTCGGGTACAATGCGCCACCCGAGGAAGCGGGAGTCGGCCAGGTAGTCGCTGCACGTCGTGCAGAGGAAAGTCCGGGCTCCCTCGGACAGGGCGCCAGGTAACGCCTGGGGGGCGCGAGCCCACGGAAAGTGCCACAGAAAACAGACCGCCGGCTTCGGCCGGTAAGGGTGAAAAGGTGCGGTAAGAGCGCACCGCGCGACTGGCAACAGTTCGCGGCACGGTAAACCCCGCCCGGAGCAAGACCAAATAGGGGAGCGGCGCCTCGCGGCGCACCGTCGGATCCGAACGGGCTCCCGGGTAGGTCGCTAGAGGTAGCCGGCGACGGCTATCCCAGATGAATGATTGCCGCTGACAGAACCCGGCTTATTGCCGGCTCCCGCTTCCTCGCTTTCGAAGGGCCCGCCGCGCTCGCGCAAATCCGGCCCCGGGTGCCCGCGGCGACGCCACTGTCGCCATTTTGAGACCTTTTTCTCAGGCCTTATCGAAGAAAGAGCTGTAAGCAGCTGATTTTACTTGCGCGAAAGTTGCCATATTTCGCCCTTTTTGGGCCACCCGATCGCCCCTAAGTGCCTGTACAACAACAGTTAATTGACCGTGCTTGTTGACGCTCGCAAGCACCCTTACCTATAGTGTTGAAAAGTGGATAAAAGTGGGAGGAGATGGGCAGCCAGCCCGAATATCGCGCCAGAAGAGCGAATTCGGTCGCCATCGACGCAACATGTTCAGAGGGGCCACCAAAGTCAGTTTGGACGCCAAGGGGCGCATGGCGATACCGACCCGGTATCGCGAGCGGCTCGCGGCCCGTTGCGATGGCCAGATCATCGTTACCGTCGACAAGGATCACTGCCTCCTCGTTTACCCGTTGCCCGACTGGGAAGAGCTCGAGCGCAAACTCGTGCGGCTGCCGAGCATGAACAAGGCCGCACGTCGCATCGTGCGCATTATGGTCGGTTACGCGACCGAGGTCGACATGGACGGCAGCGGCCGCATTCTCGTGTCGAAGGAGCTGCGGGAATTCGCCGGGCTCGAGAAGCAGGCCATGCTGATCGGGCAGGGCAACAAGTTCGAACTTTGGGATGAAGCGACCTGGAACGAAAAACGCGATGCATGGCTCAGCCAGGACGATGACGGTGAACTGCCGCCCGACCTCGAGTCAATCGCATTCTAGGTTCGCTCGCAATATATGAGCAGCAACGAGCATGTGCCCGTGCTGCTGGGGCCGGTCCTCGAAGGACTGGAGATAAAACCAGACGGCTGTTACGTCGACGGAACGTTCGGACGCGGGGGACACAGTAGGGAGATACTGAGACAGCTGGGTGATAAGGGTCGCCTGATCGCCATCGATCGCGACCCTCAGGCGATCGCCTCGGCCCCGGTTCTCCTTACCAACGATCCGCGCTTCGAACTGGTCAGGGCAGATTGTGCGCAACTCGAGACAATCATTCGTGAGAGGGATCTCGTCGGCCAGGTCGACGGCCTCCTGTTCGACCTGGGTGTCTCCTCGCCGCAGCTGGATCAGGCCGACCGCGGATTCAGCTTCCTGCGCGACGGGCCTCTCGACATGCGGATGGATCCCGATGCAGGCATTGCGGCCAGCGACTGGCTGGCATCCGTGGGTGAACAGGAGTTGAAGCGCGTGCTGAGAAAATACGGCGAGGAGCCTAACGCGGCCCGCATCGCTCGCGCGATAGTCGCTGCGCGCGCAAAGGGGCCCATTTCAAGGACGGCCCAGCTCGCGCGTATCGTCGAGGACGCGAAGCCGTCGCGCGGCGAAAAGATCCATCCGGCGACCAGGACCTTCCAGGCGATACGCATCGCGATCAACGGCGAACTCGAGCAGCTCGAGGCGGCTTTGCGACAGTCCCTCGCCGTGATGCGCAAAGGCGCGCGCCTCTGCGTCATCAGCTTCCACTCGCTCGAAGACCGCATCGTCAAACGTTTCATGCGTGACGCCTCGCGCGAGCCCGAGCAATTCCGCGGCATGCCGAACGTGCCGGAGGAGCACCGCCCGAAACTCACTCTCGTCGGAAAACCGGTAACGGCCACAGACGAAGAAGTGGCAGCAAATCGGCGCGCGCGCAGCGCGCGTCTCAGAATTGCGGAGCGCAACTGATGGAAACGCGCCCACAGTCCTACGTCCTCGTGTTCGTTTTTTCGATCGTCTGCGTGCTCAGTGCGATTGCGCTCGTCTATACCAAGCACGAGTCACGCAAGTTGTTCGTCGAGCTCGAACGACTGACGCAGGAACGCGACGAGCTGAACATCGAGTGGGGGCAGTTGCAGATCGAGCAGAGCACCTGGGCGCAGCATGCGCGCATCGAGCAGGTTGCGGCCGAAGACCTGGCCCTCGTGCGTCCCCAAGCCACGGAAATTTACGTCATCGAACGACCATGAGACGCGCCGCCGAATCAAAGCAACAGGCTGCCCGCCGCTTTACCGGCCGGGTGACGCTCGTGACAGTGTTCTTCGGGCTCGTCGCATCGTCGCTCGTCGCGCGTGCCGTTTACCTGCAGGTCCTCGACAAGGATTTTCTGAACAAGCAGGCCGACACGCGGCATCTGCGCACCGAGGCAATATCGGCCCATCGCGGAACGATCACCGACCGCTACGGCGAGCCGCTGGCCATCAGCACGCCCGTCGATTCAATCTGGGTGAACCCGCAGCAGTTCGCGCCCGCCGTCGACAGCGTGCCGCAGCTGGCGCGCAAGCTCGGCCTCGACTCGCAGATGCTGATGCGCCGCATTGCGCGGAGCATGGACAAGGAATTCCTGTACCTGAAGCGGCACCTGAGTCCGGACCAGGCCGCGGAAGTGCTGGCGCTCGAATTGCCCGGCATCAACGTGCAGCGCGAATACCGGCGTTACTACCCGGCATCGGAAGTAACCGGCCACCTGGTCGGATTCACGAACATCGACGACGTCGGCCAGGAAGGCCTCGAGCTCGCCTACAACCCGTGGCTCGCCGGTGAGCCCGGCGCCAAGCGCGTGCTCAAGGACAGGCTTGGCCGGCCGATCGAGAACGTCGCCAGCATCCGGCCGCCGAACCCGGGCAAGGACCTGCGCACCAGTATCGACTTGCGATTGCAGTACCTCGCCTATCGCACGCTGAAGAGCGCTATCCGGAAACACGATGCGCGCTCGGGTTCCATCGTCGTGCTGGACGTCGACACGGGCGAAGTGCTCGCCATGGTCAACCAGCCGACTTACAACCCGAACGATCGCTCGCAGCTTGCTGCCGAGCGTTACCGCAACCGCGCCATCACGGATATCTTCGAGCCGGGATCGAGCATCAAACCCCTGATCGCAGCGGCCGCGCTCGAGAGCGGCCAGTACCTGCCGTCGACGATCGTGGACACGGCGCCGGGTTTCGTCGTTGTCGGACCGAAGAGGATCGAGGATGCGCGCAATCTCGGACGGGTCAGCCTGACCACCATACTCGCTCGCTCGTCGAACGTCGGCATCACCAAGGTGGCGATGACGCTGCAGCCCGACCAGCTCTGGGACACGATGGCGCATTTCGGTCTCGGTGAGCTGACCTCGAGCCAGTTTCCCGGTGAGTCTGCCGGCATGCTGACGCACTTCAGCAACTGGCGGCCGATCAGCCAGGCAACGCTGGCCTACGGCTATGGCGTATCCGTAACCCCGTTGCAGCTGGCACAGGCCTATGCCGCCATCGGCAACGGCGGCGTCATGCGCCCCGTGTCACTGATGGCGCTCGACGAACCGCTGGAACCCGAACGCGTGGTCTCGGCGGAAACAGCCGACGCGGTTCGTCGCATGCTCGAGGAGGTCGTACGCCCGGGCGGCACCGGGACCAAGGCGGCCGTCGATGGTTACACCGTCGCCGGCAAGACAGGAACCGCCTGGAAATTCGCCACGGGAGGATATTCCGAAGACAAATACATTTCGATCTTCGCCGGGCTCGCGCCGGCCAGCGACCCGCGCCTTGCGACCGTCGTCGTGATCGACGAACCGGGAGGCGAGCTCTATTACGGCAGTGACGTCGCCGCGCCGGTGTTCGCGAACGTGATGTCGGAATCGCTGCGCCTGCTCGCCGTGCCGCCCGATGCACTGCCCGTGCGCGATCCGGGCAGCGTCATGCAGGCCATGGCAACCCGGGCGGAGCGGCAATGAGCATGCCGGCCGAATACGTGCAACCCCGGCCGACGCTCGCCGACCTGCTGCAAGGCTTGGCCGACGCGCCGCCGATACCCGTGCACGGCATCGGCAGCGATAGCCGCCGGCTCGACGAGGGCTACCTGTTCCTCGCCGTACAGGGCCTGACGTCGCACGGTCTCGATTTCCTGGCGGAAGCATTGGAGGCCGGTGTCTCCGCCGTAGCCTGGGACGCCTCGACGGGCACCGCGCCCCGCGACGTCGGCATCCCGGTCATCGCCGTTGACAAACTCGCATCGCGGCTGGGCGAAATAGCAAGCCGTTTCTACGGACGTCCGTCCGAGCAGCTCGAGGTCATCGGGGTTACGGGCACCAACGGCAAGACGACCGTTGCCTGGATGATCGCGCAGGCCGCCGACATTCTCGGCGAAGAGTGCGCGTACCTCGGTACGCTGGGATACGGCCTGCGCGAGTTGCAGGGCGGGGAGGGCATGACGACGCCGGCGGCCGTCGAGCTGCACGAACGTCTCGCAGCATTCCTCGCGCAGGGCGCCCGCTACGCGGCCGTCGAAGTTTCCTCGCACGCGCTGAAGCAGGGCCGTGTCGACGGCGTGCGCATCGACACGGCGATCTTCACCAACCTGAGCCGCGACCATCTCGATTATCACGAGAGCATGGCCGATTACTTCGCGGCCAAGGTGCGCCTGTTCACGGATTGTGGCCCACGGCATCGCCTCGTCAATCTCGATTGCGACTACGGCATGCGTCTCGCTTCGATGTGCGGACCCGATGTCGTCACCGTGTCGACGAATTTCGATCGCGTCGCCAACGGGAGGCCGTACCTGTTCGTGCGCTCCGTCGTGGCCAGTGAAGAGGGCTTCGACATCGGTTTCAACAGTTCATGGGGCAGCAGCCGCTTCACGCTGCCTCTGCCCGGCGAATTCAACGTGGCCAATGCGGCCATCGTGCTGGCGTTGCTGCTCATGAAAGGCGTGGCCCTGGAGAGCGCGTGCGACGCCATGTCGAAGCTGTCGGCGCCGCCCGGAAGAATGCAGCGTGTGGCCAGGGACGGCCCCGCTGTTTTTGTCGATTACGCGCACACACCTGAGGCGCTGGAGAGCGCTCTCAAAGCCCTGCGCGCGCATTGCCGCGGACGCCTGTGGTGCGTGTTCGGCTGCGGCGGCGATCGGGATGCCGGCAAACGGCCGCACATGGGCAGAGCCGCGGAGCGCAGGAGCGACTGCCTGATCGTCACGAGCGACAACCCGCGCAGTGAGCGGCCGATGGCGATCGTCGACGAGATCCTCGCCGGGCTGCGACATCCGGACAGGGCCGTCGTCATCGAAGACCGGGCCGCCGCCATCGCCTGGGCCATCAGGGAAGCCGGCAGCGACGATGTCGTGCTCATCGCCGGCAAGGGTCATGAGACCTCGCAGGAAATGAACGGCCGGCGCGTACCGTTTTCCGACTTTGCCGTCGCCGAGAAGGCTCTCGCGGCCAGGGAGGGCGTGCAATGATCGATACGCTCGCCGCGGCAGCCACGAGCATGCGCGGGACGCTGCGGGGCAAGGACTGCTCGTTCCGGGGCATCAGCACCGATACGCGCACGATCGGCAGGGACGAACTGTTTTTTGCCCTCGAAGGCCCGAATTTCGACGGTCGCGACTACGTCGGTGTCGCGCTGGAGAACGGCGCCGCCGGCGCCGTCGTCACGCGCCGCACGCGGGACGCCATTGCGCAGATCGAGGTCGACGACACGCGGGCGGCGCTCGGCCGGTTCGGCGCGGCGTGGCGCCACGAGCACGACGTGAAGGTCGTCGGCGTGACGGGCAGTAACGGTAAGACGACGCTCAAGGAGCTCATCGCCGCCTGTCTCGCGCGCAAAGCCCCGACGCTCGCGACGCACGGCAATCTCAACAACGATATTGGCGTGCCGCTGATGCTGTCCCGCATCGAAAAGACACATCGCTATGCCGTGATCGAAATGGGCGCCAACCATGCCGGTGAGATCGCCTACCTGACATCGCTCGTCGACCCGGAAGTGGTCGTCATCACGAACGCCGGCGCTGCGCACCTCGAGGGATTCGGGTCAATAAGGGGCGTGTCGCGAGCCAAGGGCGAGATCCTGCAAAACAGCCGACGTCCCGCAGCCGCCGTTCTCAATGCGGATGACCGGTATTTCGACTACTGGGCCTCGCTCGTCGAGGACGTGCAGTGCATCAGTTTCGGCTTCAGCGAGTCTGCCGATGTGCGTGCGACGGGCGTCAAGACGCTCGCCACCGGCACCGACTTTACGCTGCATCTCGGCAAGGAAACCGTTGTCGTTTCGCTGCCGCTCGCGGGCGTTCACAACGTGCGCAATGCCTGCGCCGCGGCCGCCGTCGCCCACGTTCTGGACGTGAGTCTCGAGGACATCCGCCAGGGTCTCGGCAGCGTCAGCCCGGTCGGCGGTCGCCTGCAGCCGGTACGCGGCGTCGGCGGCGCGACCCTGTTCGACGACAGCTACAACGCAAACCCCCTGTCAGTCATTGCTGCGGCGGAATTCATCGCGTCCCTGCCGGGCGAAAGCTGGCTCGTACTCGGGGACATGAAGGAACTCGGGGACGATGCGGCCGAGCTGCATCGCGAGGTTGGAGAAGCCGTGCGGACAAGCGGCGTAGACCGCTTGTTCGCCTACGGCGATCTCGCCAGCAATGCGGCCGAGGGATTCGGCAACAACGCCCGCTGGTACGCCTCACTGGAAATGCTCGTCGACGAGCTGTGCGAAGGCCTGTCCTCGGACGTCAACGTGCTCGTGAAGGGGTCCCGCTCGATGCGCATGGAACGCGTCGTCGATGCGCTGCGCGAACCTGACGAAGTGAGACGGGAGGCCTGATCATGCTGCTCTATCTCACCCAGTTTCTCGCACAGTTCGAATCGGGCTTCAACGTCTTCAACTACCTGACGATGCGCGCCATCATGGGCGCCCTGACGGCCCTCGTAATCTCGTTCATCATCGGCCCGCGGATGATCCGGCGGCTGCAGGTCAACCAGCTCGGCCAGCCGGTTCGCGACGAGGGCCCCGAGACGCACCTGCTCAAGGCCGGCACACCGACGATGGGCGGCACGCTGATCCTGGCTGCGATCTCGATTTCCACGGTGCTGTGGGCCAACCTCGAGAACATCTACGTGTGGATCGTTCTGTTCGTCACGCTATCGTTCGGCGTGATCGGCTACGTCGACGACTACAAGAAACTCATCCTGCAGAATCCGGCAGGCATCTCGGCGAAACAAAAGCTCTTCTGGCAGTCCAGTGCGGCGCTCATTGCCGCCATAGCCCTGTACGTCACGGCGACGGACGAGGTGCAGACCTCGCTGTTGATCCCCTATTTCAAGGACCTGGCCATCCCCCTGGGTATGTTCCAAGTCGTCGTGACGTACTTTTTTATTGTCGGCTTCAGTAATGCGGTCAACCTTACTGACGGCCTCGACGGTCTGGCGATCATGCCGACCGTTCTCGTCGGCGGCGCACTCGGCATATTCGCGTACGTCACGGGAAACGTGAATTTCTCGGGTTACCTCGGCATCCCCTACGTGGCGGGTACGGGCGAGATCCTCGTCTTCTGCACGGCGATGGCGGGCGCCGGTCTCGGTTTCCTCTGGTTCAACACGTATCCCGCCCAGGTGTTCATGGGTGACATCGGCGCGCTGTCGCTCGGCGCGGCGCTGGGCGCGGTTGCGGTGATCGTGCGCCAGGAGATCGTGCTCGCGATCATGGGCGGCATCTTCGTCGTCGAGACCCTGTCGGTCATGATCCAGGTCGCGTCTTTCAAGCTGACCGGCAGGCGCGTGTTTCGCATGGCGCCGATTCATCATCACTTCGAACTGAAGGGCTGGGCGGAGCCCAAGGTCATCGTACGCTTCTGGATCATCACGGTCATTCTCGTGCTGATCGGTCTTGCGAGCCTGAAGATCCGATGAGCGCCGCGAAGTCGACAACGGACAAGGACCTCGTCGTGGGACTCGGCGCCACGGGACTTTCGATTGCGCGCTACCTCAAGCGCAACGATGCCAATGCGATTTTCTACGACAGCCGCGAAAAGCCCCCGGGCCTCGAGGACCTCGAGGCGATATTCCCCGAGGCCCAAGTGCAGCTCGCCGACGACAAGCTGCCGGCCAACGTCTCGCGGGTCATCGCATCGCCGGGCGTGCCCGACAGCAACCCGCTGCTTGGCAAGGCCCGCAAGAAGAAACTCGAAATCGTATCGGATATCGAGTTGTTCGCGCGCGAGGCGACCCGGCCGTTCGTCGCCGTTACGGGGTCGAACGGCAAGAGCACCGTGACGACGTTGCTCTACCACATGTGCCGGGCCGACGGCCGGGCGGCGCTCGCCGGCGGCAATCTCGGTGAGCCGGCCCTCGACCTGCTCGACGGGGAGGCGCCGGACGTCTACGTGCTCGAGCTGTCGAGCTTCCAGCTGCAGCGCACCTCGAGCCTGCCGGCCAAGGTGGCCTTGCTGCTCAATATTTCTCCCGATCATCTCGATTGGCACAGCGACGAAGCAGAGTACCGCGAAGCCAAGTACCGCATCTTCAAGGATGCCGGCGCGGCGGTTTACAATCGCGCCGACGACGAGGCGGCCCGGCGCTGCGCGCACTGCGGCCGCGTCGCCAGCTTCGGTCTCGATGTTCCCGGGGAGGGACAGTACGGCATCCGCAGCGACGAGGGCGACCTGTACCTCGCCTGCGGTGACGCGCTGTTATTGTCGGTACGGGACCTCGCCCTGTACGGCATCCACAATCAGCTCAAC
The DNA here is from genome assembly GCA_041602775.1 of Woeseiaceae bacterium. GTDB lineage: Bacteria > Pseudomonadota > Gammaproteobacteria > Steroidobacterales > Woeseiaceae > UBA1847. Next base: position 58,954 of record JBFIFN010000013.1, read on the forward strand.
GCGCTCGCGGCGCTCGCCGCCGGTGACCTGATCGGTCTCGATCGCGGGGCGATGCTGCAGGTGCTCGTGGAATTTCCGGGCCTGCCGCATCGCATGCAGTTCGTGGCCCGCATCGGCGCCGTCGACTACGTCAATGATTCGAAAGCGACGAATGTCGCTGCCGCCGTCGCCTCCATCAGGTCCGTGGACGGCATGCTCGTGCTGATTGCGGGCGGCGACGGCAAGGGCGGCGATTTCAGCGACCTCGCCGTGGCCATCGAGGGCAGGCTGCGCGGCGCCGTTCTCATCGGCAAGGATGCCGAGAAGATCGCGCGCTCGCTCGACACGGTGATGCCTGTGCACTTCGCCGAAAACATGGAGTCCGCTGTTCACATGGCGGCGAGTTGCGCCGAACCCGAAGACACGGTCCTGCTGGCACCGGCCTGCGCCAGCCTTGACCAGTACGCCAATTACATGGCGCGCGGCGACGCCTTCATCGAGGCCGTCGAGGGACTGCGGCGATGACGACGATAAGGACGGCGACATTTCCGTTCCCGGCCCGTCTCAAGACGCAGCTGCAGCTCGACGCCGCATTGCTCGGCATCGTGCTGGCCCTGCTGTTCGGTGGTTTCGTCATCCTCGCATCCGCCTCGATATCGATTTCCGAAAATGCGACAGGAAACCCGTTCTTCTACCTGCAACGCCAGCTCCTGGCGGCGGCAATCGGGGCTGGTGCGATCGCGTTCTGCCTGTTCGTCCCCATGCAGGTGTGGCGCAATCTCGGCCCGGTCATGCTGTTCGCCGGTCTCGCCCTGCTCGTCGTCGTCCTGATCCCCGGCGTGGGTTACGAGGTCAACGGCGCGCGTCGCTGGGTGCGGGTCGGCATCATGAACCTGCAGGTCTCGGAGCCGGCGCGGCTGTGCTTCCTCATCTACCTGGCCGGTTACCTGGTGCGCCGTAACAAGGCCCTGCGCGAGGAGTTCGTCGGCTTTCTCCGGCCGATGCTGGTTCTGACGCTGGCCTGCGTGTTGCTCCTCCAGGAGCCGGACTTCGGCGCCGCGATCGTGTTGCTTGCGACGGCACTCGTGATGCTGTTCGTGGCCGGCGCCCGCATCCGCGACTTCATCGTGTTCTTCGCCGTCGCCGCAGTGGCGATGGCGGC
>JBFIFN010000014.1:0-56913 GCA_041602775.1 Woeseiaceae bacterium
ATCGCGTTCCAGAGCGTGCGCTTCGCGCTGGAAAAGTTCTTCGAGGATCGCGAGGGCCGCGACGCCGTGCACGTGCACGAACTGCGGCGAACGCACCACTAGAGGTAGCCGTTACTGGGAACCCGCCTGCTCGAGACGCGCGCTGAGCGCAGCCGGCGGCACGTAGCCGCCGATCAGGGTGCCATCCTCGGTCACGATCGCGGGCGTGCCGGTCAGTCCGATGTTCTGGCCCAGCTCGTAGTGCCGCGCAATCATCGAGGCGTCACAGGAAGACGTCTCGAATTCGCGATCAAGCTTGGCGGCAGTCAGCGCATTGTTGCGGTCGCTCGAGCACCAGACGTTTTCCGAGGTCGTCCAGGCGCGCGAACGGCGACCGTTGCGCGGATACAGCACATAGCGCACGGCGATGCCCTGGCTCATGTACTGGTCGATTTCGCTGTGAAGCTTGCGGCAATAGGTGCAGTCGATATCCGTGAATACCGTAACCGAGTGCTTGACGTCTGCCGGTGAAAAAAGGATGGACTCCTCGTCGCGGAGCGAAGCCATGAGTACGCGGCGCGCGTCGTTGCGGCTGGCCTCGCTGAGGTTGACGCCCCGGTCGAGGTCGATCAGGTCGCCCTGCAACAGGTAACGTCCGTCTGCGGAAACGTAGGCCACGATTGATCCTTTCTGCACCGTGTACCAGCCGTCGATGGGGCTGGCGTTGATATCTTCGGGATCGATCATGTCGAACATCGCCGAGACCTTGGCGCGCACGGCGTCGAGTCTGGCGTCGGCGTCTGCCGCGAGAACAGCGATCGGCAGCATGATCATGGCGATCACGGCGGTGACGGTGGTGGCAATCCGGTTCATGCGGTCAGGTCCCTCGGCAAATGGCGCGGCATTGTATCAAGAAGACCCCTCCCGGGGGCATTTTGTTTCAACGATTTTCCGCCGGCGGCCTAACCGCGCGGGTGGTGTTCGCCGTGCAGGTCCTTGAGGCGCTCGCGGGCAACGTGCGTGTAGATCTGCGTCGTTGACAGGTCGCTGTGGCCCAGCAACATCTGCACGACCCGCAGGTCGGCGCCGCGGTTCAGCAGGTGCGTCGCGAAGGCATGGCGCAGGCTGTGCGGCGACATCTTCTTGCGGACGCCGGCTTTCTCGGCGTAGCGCTTGATGATGTGCCAGAAGGCCTGGCGCGTCATGCGATCGCCGCGGCGCGTCGGGAACAGGTAGTCGGTCTGGCGCTCGAGGAGAATCTCCATGCGCGGACCGTTGATGAATTCCTTGAGCCAGCGCACCGACTCTTCGCCGAGCGGAATCAGGCGTTCACGGTCACCCTTGCCGACGATACGCAGCACGCCCTGGTTGAAGTTGATCTGCGACTGCTTGAGGTTGATCAGCTCCGAAACCCTCAGTCCCGTGGCATACAGCAACTCGAGCATGGTGCGGTCGCGATGGCCGAGCGGCTCGTCCGTGCTGGGTGCAGCGAGCAGCGCATCGACCTCTTCCTCGGACAGCGTCTTAGGCAATGAGCGCCCGATGCGCGGCATTTCGATATCCGCCGTCGGGTCGGTGTCGCGCATGCCCTCCCGCATTATGTAACGGAAGAAGCGGCGGAATGAGGACAATTGCCGGGCCGTCGAGCGCGGCTTCGCCCCCGATTCCACGCGCTTGGCGATAAAATCGAGCAGGTCGGCCTTATCGGCCTGTTCGATGGTCTTGTTGTGCTCCGACAGGCCGCGTCCGAGCGTCATGAGGTCCGCACGGTAGGCGCCCAGCGTGTTCTTCGACAGGCCGCGTTCCATCCAGATCGCATCAAGAAAGCGGTCCACGAGCTCTTCCGAGCGCTGCACCATCTTCGAATCCGGGGTACTTTGTTTGTTGCTGCTGCCCATAAGCGTCCATCTGTCGTTCGTCGCGTCTTCCCTGACAACGATGAATGCCGGTTGCACGGCAGCCACCTGCTGGTAGCATACCGGGTCGCAAGCATCGCCAAGCGACGGATTTTCCAAGGGTTATGAGTATGCTGGCGAAGCGCGGGGCCGAGCGTGACCGCTGTCACATATTAAAGAAGGCATTGACATAAAGTGAACTGGGTCGATCGCAGCCTGGAAACGCTCTGGGGCCTGTTCGCGTGGCTGTCCTTCGGTCTCGCCGTCCTGTTCTCCCTGATCGTCGTTCTCGTCGTGCCCTCGGCGGAACGGCGCCAGAAGCTTGTCACCTGGGCCTCGCGGATGATCTTCGTGCTGCCGATGTTCGACGTTCGCGTGACGGGCATGGACAACCTGCCGCCCGACGACTGCGTCGTCGTCGCCAACCACGCCAGCTACCTCGACGGCCCCCTCCTCAAGGGCTACCTGCCCTGGCGCTTCAACTTCGTGATCAAGGGCGAAATGAGGAACTTCGGCCCGGCCCATTTCCTGCTGCGCCGCTCCGGTTCGAAGTTCGTCGAGCGCAGCGACGTTCGCGGCAGCACCCGGGATGCACGCCAGATCGTGAAGGCCGCCCTGGCCGGCGAATCCCTCGGCTTTTTTCCCGAAGGGACCTTCCAGAATGAGCCCGGGCTGCTGGCTTTTCGCTCGGGGGCCTTCGCCGCAGCCCGCAAGAGCGAGATGCCCGTCGTGCCGGTCGCCATTCGCGGTTCGCGCTACGTCCTGCCGTCCGGGGCCTTCCTGCCGCGCCGCGGGCCGCTCTGCATCGACATCCTGCCCGCCATCGCGCCGGGTGATGCCGACTACGAAACCACGCGGGGCCTCGCTGCAGCCGCCCGGCAGCGCATCCTGGCCGTGCTCGACGAGCCGGACCTGCTCGACGAGGAAGCGCCCGCCGACTAAGGGTTTTGCAGTATTGCGCCCCGCCGCGATATGCCCGAAAGTAGCGGCCCCCTGAGCATTCACGGAGCCAGCAATGAGTTCAGATGCCATCGTCATCGTGGCGGCCAAACGCACGCCGATCGGCGCCTTCCAGGGTGCGCTGAGCGGCGCTACTGCCACGCAGCTGGGGGCCACGGCTATCGCGGCAGCCGTCGCCGACTGCGGCATTCCGGCCGCCGACGTCGACCGCGTGATCATGGGCTGCGTGCTGCCCGCCGGGCTCGGACAGGCGCCCGCGCGACAGGCGGCGCTGGCTGCCGGTATTCCCGAAGGCACGCCGTGCATCACGGTCAACAAAATGTGCGGCTCGGGCATGGAGTCCATCATCCTGGCCCACGACATGATCCGGGCCGGCAGCGCCGCCATAGTCGTGGCCGGCGGACTCGAATCGATGAGCAATGCGCCCTACCTGCTGCCCAAGGCCCGCGCCGGCATGCGCATGGGCCACCAGCAGGCGCTCGACCACATGTTCTACGACGGCCTGCAGGACCCGTACTCCGGCGAGATGATGGGGCACTTCGCGCAGGTCACGGCCGACAAGTACGGCTTCACGCGCGAGGAGATGGACAACTACGCGATTGAATCGGTAACCCGGGCCCAGCGTGCTGTCGCAGACGGCAGCTTCGCGGGCGAAATCGCCCCCGTGACGATCTCGTCGCGGCGCGGCGACGTGACCGTCGAGACCGACGAAACCCCGGGCACGGTCAGCGTGGAGAAGATCCCTACGCTGCGGCCGGCCTTCGCGAAGGACGGTACCGTGACGGCCGCAACCTCGTCGTCGATTTCCGACGGCGCAGCGGCCGTGGTCATGATGACGGCGGCCGAGGCGGAAAAACGCGGCGTCACGCCGATAGCGCGCGTGGTCGCTCACTCGGCCTTCGCCCATGAACCGGCCTGGTTCACGACGGCCCCGGTGTACGCCCTCAAGAAGCTACTCGATACGCAGGGCTGGAGCGTCGACGACGTCGACCTCTTCGAGATCAACGAGGCCTTCGCGGTCGTCACGATGGCGGCGCTCAAGGACGTGGGCATCAGCCACGACAAGGTCAACGTCAATGGCGGCGCGTGCGCGCTCGGCCATCCGATCGGCGCAACAGGCTGCCGCATCTCGGTCACGCTGCTGCACGAACTGGCCGCCCGCGGTCTGCATCGCGGCATCGCGACGCAGTGTATTGGCGGCGGCGAAGCGACGGCCGTTGCCTACGAAATCGTTTAGGGAGACCTACGTGAAACTGTCACAAGCGAAAGCCGTCATCACGGGCGGCGCATCGGGCCTCGGCTTCGCCTCGGCGCAACGCGTCATCGCCGAGGGCGGTCAGGTGGTGCTGCTCGACATCAATGACGACCTCGGCAATGCACGCGCCGCCGAACTGGGCGAGCGCGCCTCGTACATCAATACCGACGTCTCGAACGAGGAGTCGGTGAAAGCGGCGCTGCAGCAGGCCGCAGAGACCATGGGCGGAATAACCCTGGCTGTGAACTGCGCGGGGATCGCCACAGCGGGTCGTGCCGTGGGCCGCGACGGTCCGTGGCCGACGGAGAAATTCAACCGGGTCATCCAGATCAATCTCGTCGGTACATTCAACGTGACCAAGGAAGCCGCCGCGATCATGATCCAGAACGAACCGACCGACGACGGCGAACGCGGCGTCGTCATCAGCACGGCGTCGATCGCGGCCTTCGAAGGCCAGATCGGACAGGCCGCCTATGCGGCGTCGAAGGGCGGCGTGCACGCCATGATGCTGCCGCTGGCGCGCGAATTCGCCGGTTTCGGCATTCGCGTCAACACCATCGCGCCGGGCATCATGCTCACGCCGATGATGGCCGGTATGCCCGAAGAAGTGCAGGAGTCGCTGGCGAAACAGGTGCCGTTCCCGCCCCGCCTCGGCAAACCCGAGGAATACGCGAACACGGTGGCCTACATCTACGAGACGACCTACGTCAACGCCGAGACGATTCGCTGCGACGGCGGCATCCGCATGCAGGCGAAATAGGCCCTACATGTTGACGTAGTTCGGGCCGCCACCGCCTTCGGGTACGGTCCAGACGATATTCTGCTTCGGGTCCTTGATGTCGCAGGTCTTGCAGTGCACGCAGTTTGTCGCGCTGATCTTGAACACCTTGCGCCCATGCTCCTCGACGACCTCGTACACGCCGGCAGGACAGTAGCGCTGCGCGGGCTCGTCGTATTCGGGCAGGTTGTACTCGATCGGGATGGCCGCGTCCCTGAGCAAGAGGTGCGACGGCTGGTCTTCCTCGTGGTTCGTATTGGACAGGAACACTGACGACAGCTTGTCGAACGTAATCACACCATCTGGTTTCGGGTACTCGATCGGCTTCGCCTCTGACGCTTTCTGCAGCGATTCGTGGTCCGGCTCCCGGTTGCGCCACGTAAATGGCAGCCTGCCGAAGAAGATATTCTGGTCGATGAAAGCGAACGCCGCGCCGAGGAACGTGCCGAGCTTGTGCAGACCGGGGCCGAAGTTGCGGCCACGATGCAATTCCTCATAGACCCAGGATGCCTTGACGCTTTCCTCGAAGTCGGTGAGTTCCGACTGGCCCGGGTCGCCGGCCGACAGCGCCTTGTGAATACTCTCCGCCGCGAGCATGCCCGTCTTGATGGCGGTGTGTGCGCCCTTGATCTTGACGCCGTTGAGGAACCCGGCGCCGCAACCGACGAGCATGCCGCCCGGGAAACCCAGCTTGGGCAAGGACTGCAGGCCGCCCTTGTTGACGCAACGCGCGCCGTAGGCAATGCGTTTGCCGCCCTCCAGGTATCGGCGAATCTTCGGGTGCGTCTTCCAGCGCTGGAACTCGTCGAAGGTCGACAGGTACGGGTTGCGGTAATTGAGCGCGATGATCAGCCCGAGATACACCTTGTTATTGGCGGCATGATAGAGAAAACCGCCGCCTTCAGTGTGGTTGTCGAGCGGCCACCCCGTCGTGTGCACGACGAGGCCCTCTTCGTGGCGATCCGGCTCGACCTCCCAGACTTCCTTGATGCCGATGCCGTAGTGCTGCGGATCGGCGTCCTTGCGCAGATCGAAGCGCCGCATGACCTCTTCGCTCAGGTTGCCGCGCACGCCTTCCGCGAAGACCGTGTATTTGCCGAGCAACTCGTAGCCGGGGGTATAGGAGTCTTTCTTTTCCCCGTCCCTGCCAATACCCATGTCACTCGTTGCAACGCCTGTGACACGCCCGTCGCCGTCGTACAGCACTTCGGACGCGGCAAAGCCAGGGAAGATGTTCGCACCCAGAGCTTCGGCCTGCCCGGCGAGCCACTGTGACAGAGCCCCGAGACTGATGATGTAGTTGCCCTTGTTATGCATCGGCCGCGGCAGAAACAGGCCGGGTACGGGAACGGCTCCCGTGCCGCTGGTCAGGTAGTGGATGCGATCGCCGTTGCAAGCGGTTTCGACGGGCGCGCCTTTGTCTTTCCAGTCCGGAATCAGTTCGTTCAGCCCGGTCGGCTCGAACACGTTTCCGGACAGGCAGTGTGCCCCGATTTCAGACCCCTTCTCCACGACCACGACCGACAGGCTGTCATCGAGCTGCAGCAGGCGAATCGCTGCCGACAGCCCGGCGGGCCCGCCACCGACGATGACGACGTCGAACTCCATGGATTCGCGGGCAATTTCTTCCGACATGAGGCTTCCTCTTGTTGTTGGCCCTATGTTATCAGCCATGTAATCTTGCCGTGCACCGTCCGGACCGTGAATACATCGAAGAGGGTAGTTTGAATATACGCGAGGCCTACGAAAACAGCCTCCGGCGCGAGGGCCACGTCGAAGATCCGGCGCAACTGGAACTGGTTGCCCGATTCGAAAAATTGCAGTCCCGGCTCGTGGCGGAACGACCGCGCAAGAACAGGCTGCGGGCGCTTTTTTCTCGCAATGGTCGACTCGACGGTGTGCGCGGCCTCTACGTCTGGGGCGGCGTTGGTCGGGGCAAGACGTTCCTCATGGACCTGTTCTTCGAAAGCGTCGCGATGGACGGGAAGAAGCGCATTCATTTCCATCGCATGATGCAGGACGTGCATGCGCGCATGAAGCGACTCGGTTTCGTCGAGGATCCGATCGACAAGGCGGCGGCCGACATCGCGCGGGAAACGCGCTTACTGTGTTTCGATGAGTTTTTCGTTGCCGATATCGGCGACGCCATGATCCTCGGGCGCCTTCTCGACGGGCTGTTCCGGCGCGGCGTGACGCTCGTAGCGACATCGAATGCGAAGCCCGGGGACCTGTACCGCGACGGCCTGCAGCGGCAGCGTTTCCTTCCGGCCATCGACCTGATCCACGAACACTGCGACGTGATCAACATGGACGGCGGCACCGACTACCGATTGCGGCTGCTGCAAAAGGCCGGCACCTACCTGACCCCTGTTGACGACGAGGCCGCGCGGCACCTCGAATTCTTCTTCCGGGAATCCGCATCGACGCACATCGAGCAGGACGTCGAGCTCGAGGTAAACGGCCGCGGCATTCGCGCCCGCCGTTGCGCCAAGGGTGTCGCCTGGTTCCGATTCGAGGACATCTGCGACGGTCCGCGAAGCCAGTCCGACTACATCGAGCTGGCCCGCTGGTACCCGTCGATCATCATTTCGGGCGTGCCGCAATTCGACGTGACCCGTGACGACCAGGCGCGGCGCTTCATAGCATTGGTGGACGAGTTTTACGATCGCCGCGTAAAACTCATCCTGTCGGCTGCCGTCGGCGTGGATTCACTGTATACGGGCAAGCGGCTCGCATTCGACTTCGAACGCACGACCAGCCGCCTCGTCGAAATGCAGTCGACCGAGTATCTCGCCCTGCCGCACCTTGCGTGATAGATTCGTGTCATGAGTACTGACCTGAAGCTCGAGGAGTTTTTGCCTTACCGACTCGCGGTGCTGTCGAACACGGTCAGCACTACGGTCGCGCGCGCTTACGACAAGCGCTTCAGCGTTTCGATCCCGGAGTGGCGCGTCATCGCGATTCTCGGACGCTTCCCGGGCCTGTCGGCCGTCGAAGTTGCGGAACGCACGATGATGGACAAGGTGGCGGTCAGCCGTGCCGTAACCAAGCTGATCAAGAAAGGCCGCATTGACCGACAATTTGCCGACGCGGACAAGCGCCGCTCGATTCTCAAACTGTCGGAAGAGGGCCGCAAGCTGCACGATGAAATCGCCGAGCTTGCACTCGGCTTCGAACGCGACCTGCTGGAAGGGCTGAGCGAGGAAGAGCTCGAGCAGCTCAACAGCATCATGGAGCGCCTCCTGGCGCGAGCGCGCCTGATCGGCAACCCCTGACAAAGCCCTTTCAGGGCTCGCCGCCGATCTCCGTCCGCACGCGCAGCAGCTCGGGGAAGAACTCGATATCCAGGGCCTTCTTGAGGAAGGACACGCCCGACGAGCCACCCGTTCCCGCCTTGTGGCCGATGATACGCTCGACGGTTTTCATATGGTGGAAACGCCAGAACTGGAAATTGTTGGCGATATCCATGAGCGCTTCACAGGCTTCATAACGCGTCCAGTGCTGCGCCCGGTCCTCGTAGATACGGCGCAGCACGTCGATGACACCGTCATCCTCGTCACGCACGACACTGAAGTCCCGCGTGACGACGCGTTCCGGCACGGGCATGCCGCGGCGGGCGAGATACATCAGGAACTCGTCGTACAGGCTCGGCGCCTCGAGTGCCTCCAGCAGGCGTGCGCGCCAATCGGGCTGGTGTTGGAAATAGCGCATCATGTCTGGATTCTTGTTGCCGAGCATGAACTCCAGGATTCGGTACTGGGCGGACTGGAACCCCGATGCCTTGCCGAACACGTGCCGGAAACCGGCGTACTCGCTCGGGGTCAGGGTATCGAGAACTTTCCACATGCTGTACAGCTGGTTCTGCACGTGGCGCACGCGCGCCAGGTTCTTGACGGCCTGGGCGAGCCGGTCTTCTCGCAGGTGGCCAATCGCACCCCCGATTTCGTGTATGACGAGCTTGATCCAGAGCTCCGCGACCTGGTGCTGGATGATGAACAGCATCTCGTCGTGATGCGGCGGATCACTGAGCGGCTGCTGCGCCGAGAGCAGGCGGTCGAGCCGCAGGTACCCCGTGTAGTCATCGTCCCGCGTGAGGTCGGAGTGAATAGTCTTTTCGAGCTCTCTGTTTTTCATCAAATTGACATTTCAAACGGTGTCGGTAGCCCGCCATTGTAGGCTAAAATTCCGGCTTTCGGGCCGACCGTACCGACCGGGGTCATCGCAGTGACAACAAAATCCAAGCGGCGCAGTGGCGATGCGAGAGAAGCCATTGTCGACGCCATCCTTGCCTCGACCGTCCCTTCCAGCACGCTGAGCAACGAGACCCAGGTTCGCAACTACCTGGGCGCCTACTTCGCCGACGTACCCTTCGAGGATCTCGAGGGGCGCTCCGAGACCATCATGGCGCGCATTGCCATGGACCATCTCGAATTCGGCGCCACACGGCGCCAGGGAGAAGCACTGCTACGCATCTACAATCCGACCGAAGACGAGCACGGCTACGAGTCGACCTTCACGTTCGTCGAGATGGTCAACGACGACATGCCCTTTCTCGTCGACTCCGTGGCCGCAGCGATCAATCGCCACAACCTGGGCGTGCATATCACGGTGCACCCCATCATCTCCGTAATGCGTGACAAGAATGGCAAGCTGCATGCGATCGCCGACCACGATGACGACGATGCGCTTGCCGAGTCTTTCATCCGCTTTGCGATCACGCGCGAGAATGATCCCGAGGCACTGCAAAAGCTGAGGGACGAAATCACGAAGGTCCTGTCCGACGTGCGCGTTGCCGTGCGCGACTGGGGCAAGATGCGTAATCGCATGCGCGAAACCAGGGACCTGCTCCGGAACGGGCCGCAGGGTGCAGATCCGCTGGTACGCAGCGAGAGCCAGGCCCTGCTCGACTGGATGGCCGACGAGCATTTCACGTTTCTCGGTTACCGGGAATATACGCTCGAACGACGCGGCAAGCGCCTGTTCCTCGCCGCCGTTCCCGGGACCGGGCTGGGTATCCTGAGCCACGAGGATGCGAGTCATCCACCCATCGAACTCACGAGCGAGATGCAGCGGCTGACGCGATCGCGGGACTGGCTCATCCTGACCAAAGCGAATTCGCGCTCCACCGTGCATCGTTCGGCCTATCTCGATTACGTGGGCATCAAGGTCTACGACGAAAAGGGCAAGGTGATCGGCGAGCGCCGCTTCCTCGGACTCCTGACGTCGATTGCCTACAACGAGAGCCCGACGAAGATCCCGCTGCTGCGTCACAAGGTTCGCCGGATTTTCGAGCGCGCGCACGTCGAAGAAACCGGACACCGTGCAAAGGCACTGCTGAATATCATCGAGAACTACCCGCGCGAGGAACTTTTCCAGAGCAGTGTCGCGGATCTCACACGCACGGCAGTCGGCATCCTGAACTTGCAGGACCGGCAGCGCGTCCGCCTGTTCCTGCGGCGGGACGCGTTCCGCCGCTTCTTCTCCTGCCTCGTATTCGTGCCCCGGGAAAAATACACGACCGCAATTCGGCGCAGGATTGAGGCCCTGCTCAAAGACTCTTTCGGCGGCATTTCCGTCGAATCGGCCGTGCAGATTTCAGAGTCGGCACTTGCACGCGTGCACATCATCGTGCGCACGCCCGATCGCGACCAGCCGCGCGTCAACGTGCAGAGGGTCGAGGCGCAGCTGGCGCAACTCGTCGTGACCTGGGACGACCACCTGCACGCCGAGCTCGGTCGGGCGTTCGGGAGAGACGAAGGCGACGCCCTGTTCAAAGCCTACGGCAGCATGTTCCCGGCGGGCTACCAGGCCGATACCGCGCCCAAAGAGGCCTGCGGCGACATTCGCACGATCGATGGCATGCTGCAGGACGGTGTCGATCGCAGCGTCGACCTGTATGCGAGCGACAACCTCGGGCCCGGCGACATGCGCTTTATCGTCTACAGCGTCGACGAGCCGATCGCGCTTTCCGCCGCGCTGCCCATCCTCGAGAACATGGGTGCGTCAGTGCACACCGAACATCCGTACGATGCGACGTTGCCTGAGGGCCGGTCTCTTTGGATCCAGGATTTTCACCTGCGCCACGAGAGCGGTGAGTCGGTAGACGCGGAAGCGGTTTCCGAGCGCTTCGAGGAATGCTTCATGGCCGTTTTGTCGGGCCAGGCCGAGAACGACGGGCTCAACCGCCTCATCGTTCCCGCCGACCTCGACTGGCGCGAAGTCGCGTTGCTGCGCTGCTATGCAAAGCACATCCTGCAGCTGGGCGTGCCGTTCAGCCAGGCCTACATGGAAGACGTACTCGTCGCCCATGCGGACCTCGCCAACGATCTCGTTCGTCACTTCGAACTGCAGTTCGACCCGTCGATCGCGAAATCGCGGCGCGCGCGGGAATTGAAAGAGAGCACACGCCGCGTCGAACGAGGCCTCGCGAAGGCGCGCAATGTCGATGAAGACCGCATCCTGAACGCATTTGCGGGCGGCGTCGAGGCAACGCTGCGCAGCAACTACTTCCTGAAAACGGATGACAAACCGCGCAATTACATATCGATCAAGCTCGACCCGTCGCGGCTGCCTGAAGTGCCGCTGCCGAAGCCGAAATTCGAGGTCTTCGTGTATTCGCCGGAGGTCGAAGGCGTGCACCTGCGCTCCGGTGCCGTCGCGCGCGGCGGACTGCGCTGGTCCGATCGCCGCGAGGATTTCCGCACCGAGGTGCTGGGCCTGATGAAAGCCCAGGTCGTGAAGAACACGGTCATCATCCCGACAGGCGCCAAGGGTGGTTTTTATCCCAAGAAAGCGCCGGTCGACGATCGCGACGCGATTTTCGAGAACGGGGTACGCTGCTACAAGACATTTATCCGCGGACTGCTCGACATCACGGACAACGTCGTGGACGGCAAGGTCGTTACGCCGGACGGCGTGGTTCGCCGCGACGGCGACGACCCGTACCTCGTGGTAGCTGCCGACAAGGGCACGGCGACATTTTCGGATATTGCGAACGCGCTGTCGGCCGAGTACCGATTCTGGCTCGACGACGCCTTCGCGTCGGGCGGGTCTGCCGGCTACGACCACAAGAAGATGGGCATCACCGCCCGCGGCGGCTGGGAGGCCGTCAAGCGCCATTTCCACGAGATGGGCGTGAATACCCAGAAAGACCCGTTTACGGTTGCCGGCATCGGCGACATGAGCGGCGACGTCTTCGGCAACGGCATGCTGCTGTCGAAAAAGATCCGCCTTGTCGCTGCCTTCAACCACCGCCGCATCTTCCTCGATCCGGATCCGGACATCGCAGCCAGTTACAAGGAGCGGCGGCGCCTGTTTCGCAAGAAAGGCTCGACCTGGGACGATTACGACGAGACGCTGATTTCGAAAGGCGGCGGCGTCTTTTCCCGCGAGGCGAAAACGATTCGCCTCAGCAACGAGGCGCGCAAGCTGCTGGACATCGACGAGACCACGGTGAAACCCGACCGGCTCATCCGCGCGATCCTGAGGATGCCCGTCGATCTCCTCTGGAACGGCGGCATAGGTACCTATGTGAAGGCCAGCAGCGAGGGCCATTCGGACGTCGGTGATCGCAGCAACGACGCGCTGCGCGTCAATGCCAACGAATTGCGCTGCAAGGTCATCGGCGAGGGCGGCAATCTCGGCCTGACGCAGCGTGCGCGTGTGGAATACAGCCTGCTCGGCGGGCGCATCAACACCGACTTCATCGACAACTCCGGCGGCGTGGACAGCTCCGACCGCGAAGTTAATATCAAGATCCTGCTCAGCGACGTCATGAAGCACAAGAACATGTCGCGCGAGCGCCGCAACGAGCTGCTCGCCTCGATGACCGATGACGTGGCAAATCTCGTATTGCGCAACAACTACCTGCAGACCCAGGCGATCAGCATGAGCGAGATGCAGTCGGCAGACCGTCTCGACGAACTCGCGCGGGTCATCAAGGCGCTCGAGCGCACCGGGGAACTGGACCGGGATCTCGAGTTCCTGCCCGACGAGGCCGAGATCGAGGATCGCCGCAGCCGCAAGCAGGGACTGACGCGGCCGGAACTCGCGGTCGTTCTCAGCTATGCCAAAATCAACCTCTACAACGGCCTCATCGAGTCGGACGCAACACTCGAGGAGTTCCTGCAAATCGACCCGCAGCGTTATTTCCCGGACATTCTCCGCAAACGCTACCTGGACCTGATCCCGCATCATCGCCTGAGCCGAGAAATACTCGCGACACTGATTGCCAACGACATCGTCAATCGCATGGGTCCGGCATTCGTCAAGCGTATGCAGTCGGATACCGGTGCCAGTATCCTGACGATCGCCCGGGCTTACGAAGTCGCGCGCATCATCTGCCGGGCGCGGCCGCTGTTCAAGGACATAGAGGCGCTCGACCACGTCATCCCGGCCGAGGCGCAGATGCTCATGATGTTCGAGATCAGCCGCAGATTGCGACACACGTGCTACTGGTTGATCGAGCACTACGGCGCCAAACTGGACATCGTCAAGATCGTCGAAAGGCTCGGGGACGGCATGCACCGTGTCTATACGCGCTCGGCGAGCTACGTATCCAAAGCGAGTAACGCGCGCATGCAGGAGGAGCAGGACCGCTGGATCGCGATGGGCGTTCCCGAGAAGCTCGCGCACAGCGTCGCTCTGCTCGTCCTGACACGCGCGGCCCTCGATATCGTCGATGTCGCTGCCGAGCGCAAGCGCGACGTCATCGAGTCAGCCCGTCTGTATGCAAAATTCAACGATGAGCTGGCGCTGCACTGGCTGCACAATTCGGCCGAAGACCTCGACGTCAGCGGGCGCTGGCAGGCGCAGGCGCGCAGCCACTTGCGCGACGAATTCTATCGCCTGCGCCGCGAGCTGGCGTTGCGACTGATCTCGACGCGCGGCAAGAGCGACCCGCGCGAGGCCGCCGAGCGCTGGCTCAGAAAGCACGCTGCCGAAGTCGCCAAGTACCGTGCGACGCTCGACGAAATGAGGCTTCGCGAGGAGATCGATTTTGCTACGCTGTCGGTCGCCGCGCAGGAGCTGAAAAGGCTGATATCGCATTGAAGCGGCGCCACACGACAAGCAACTGGAGCAACTATGGCAGGCAAGCTCGTACTCTGTCGTCACGGCCAGAGTGACTGGAACCTCAAGAACCTGTTTACCGGCTGGGAAGATGTCGACCTGACCGAAAAAGGCAACGACGAGGCGATCGCAGCCGGGAAGCTGCTGCACGAACTCGGCTATGAATTCGATATTGCCTACACGTCGGTGCTAAAGCGCGCAATCCGAACGCTGTGGCATATCCTCGACCAGATGGACCTGATGTGGATACCCGTCGTTCGCGACTGGCGCCTCAATGAGCGCCATTACGGCGCACTGCAGGGGCTCAACAAGGCCGAGACCGCGGCAAAGTACGGCGACGAGCAGGTACACATCTGGCGCCGCAGCTACGACATTCCGCCGCCCGAGCTCGACGCCGACGACGAGCGCCATCCCAAGTTCGACCCCCGCTACAAGGGGGTCACCGGGCTGCCCGGCGCAGAATCCCTGAAACTTACCCTCGAGCGCGTGCTGCCCTGCTGGGAGCAGGCGATCGCTCCCGACCTCAGGGCCGGCAAGGACGTTTTGATCGCAGCCCACGGCAACAGCCTCAGAGCCCTCGTGAAGATGCTCGACGGGATCTCGGACAAGGAGATCACCGGTTTCAACATCCCGACGGGCGTCCCGCTGGCCTACGAGCTCGACGACAATCTCAAGCCGGTCTCCCGCGAATTCCTCGGCGATCCCGAGGAGATTGCCAAAGCCGCAGCCGCCGTCGCCGCCCAGGGCAAGGCGAAGTGATCCACACGCTCGGCGCCCGCAGGCCGGAGTTTGTGGGCGACGGGCATTTTATCGCCGACAACGCAACGCTGATCGGCACGGTGCGCCTCCGGGACCGTGCCAGCGTCTGGTACAACTGTGTGCTGCGCGGCGACAATGACTGGATCGATATCGGCGAGCGCAGCAACATCCAGGACGGTTCGGTGCTGCACACCGACCCGGGCATCGAACTCGTCGTCGGCAACGACGTCACTGTCGGTCACAAGGTCATGCTGCACGGCTGCGCGATCGGCGATGAGTCCCTGATCGGCATCGGCGCCACGATTCTGAATGGCGCCAGGATCGGACGCCACACGATCGTCGGCGCGCATGCCCTCGTAACGGAAAACAAGCAATTCCCCGACGGCGTCATGCTGCTCGGCGCCCCGGCGCGCATTGCCCGGGAGCTGACCGACTCGGAGATCGGGCTCATTAGCAGCTCGGCGGCCCATTACGTGCGGAACGCCGCGCGCTATCGCGAGTCACTGGGTCCTGTCGAGGCCTGAACGGTCGATCAGGCCTGCGTGCGCGGGTCGCTGCGCCGCGTGCGCTCGGCATCGACGAGGCGTACGAGCCCCTCCTGCGAGACCGACGCCACGAGGCGACCGTCCGCCGTAAAGAAGTGTCCGCGCGAAAACCCGCGCACGCCCGTTGCCGTCGGGCTCTCCATCGAATACAGCAGCCAGTCGTCGAGACGGAAAGGACGATGGAACCAGAGGGCATGGTCGATGCTGGCCATCATCACGTTGCCCTGGGTCATTGAAATCGCGTGCGGCAATGTCGACGTCGCCAGCAATTCGAAATCCGACACGTAGGCGAGAATGTTCTGGTGCAGCGCGAGCGCGTCGGGCAGCGCGTCGACTGCGCGCACCCAGATGTTCTTGACGGGCGGCAGCTCCCGGGCCGAAAACAGGTTGTCGGGTTCGACGGGGCGAAAATCGAACGGCCGCTGATCGGTCATGAAACGCCCCAGCTTGACGGGCATCTTGTCGAGCATGTCCGCAGCAACGTGCCTGAAATCGCGCAAGCCGTCGGGCGGCGGCACGTCCGGCATGTCGACCTGGTGATCGATGCCGTCTTCAGGCGCCTGGAAGGACGCGGCGAGGTTTAGGATCGGCCGCCCATGCTGAATCGCGACGACGCGGCGGGCCGAGAAACTACCCCCGTCGCGTGCGCGTTCGACTTCGTACACGATCGGTGCGTTGATGTCGCCGCGCCTCAGGAAATAGGCATGCAGCGAATGCGCGACGCGCCCCTCGACCGTGTGCTGCGCGGCGCTCAGTGCCTGGCCGAGCACCTGGCCGCCGAATACCTGCGGGCTGCCGATGTCGCGGCTCGCGCCGCGAAAGATATTGGTCTCGATACGTTCGAGTTCCAGCAGGTGGACGAGGTCCGCGAGAACGGGGTGCATTCGGGCCTAGTCGAGGCGGCCGCCATCGACGGCGATCCCGGTTCCGCTGACGAACACCGCGTCA
This sequence comes from Woeseiaceae bacterium, assembly GCA_041602775.1. Lineage (GTDB taxonomy): Bacteria > Pseudomonadota > Gammaproteobacteria > Steroidobacterales > Woeseiaceae > UBA1847. Next base: position 16,189 of record JBFIFN010000014.1, read on the forward strand.
TCGCTGGCGAGAAACAGCGCGACCTTGGCAACGTCGACCGGCTCACCGAGCCGGCGGGCCGCCGAGGAGCGGATGCAATAGTCGCGCAGGCCGTCATTGCGGCGAAACGTGTCCCTGCTTTCGGGTGTCATGATGCCGCCCGGCTGGACGTAATTGGCCGTTATGCCGAATTCGCCCGTTTCCGCGGCGAGCGCCCGCGTCAGGTCGGCCAGATCCTGCGTGGCGCGCAGCGCGGCCTCGCCAGCATCCGCCGCGTAAAAACTCCGCTGGAAACCGATATTGATGATGCGACCCGCCGGACTCTTTTTCAGGAACGGCAGGGCGGCCCGGCACGCGGCCATGATGAGCGTCGCCCTCTGCTTGAGAATGTTCTCGTGCGCGTCGTCGGCGCGCGCGACCGGCGCTTTTTGGCGGAGCAGGAAGTCGTTGACGAGGATATCTAGCCCGCCGAGCTTCTCAGCCGATTGCTCGATGAGCGTCGCGAGACTGTCGGCGTCCACGAGGTTGGCGACGACCCCGGTGACGCCCTTGACCGCGCGGTAGTGCTGCTCGACGCCGCTGTTTGCAGTGTCCGCCGCGATCACGGTCGCGCCGTGTTTGACCAGCGTGCGTGCGATCGCCTCACCGATGCCGTCCGCGGCGTTCAATACCAGCGCGTTGAGCCCGTACAGGCGCAGCGGGTCAGCCATGCGAAATCCTTTGGTCGCCTACGTTATTCAGGAAGCGCATAGTCGGCGAATTGCCGGCGCAATTCAATCTTCTTCACCTTGCCGGTCGCCGTGTGCGGCAACTGTTCCACGAAGGCAACGTCGTCGGGTATCCACCAGTCCGCCACCTTGCCCTTGAGGAAAGCGAGCAGCTCTTCCTTGCCGGCCTGCTGGCCGTCGCCGAGCACCACGACCAGCAGCGGTCGCTCGGTCCACTTCGGGTGCGACACGCCGATCACGGCGGCTTCGGCGACAGCCGGGTGGCCCATCGCCGTGTTTTCGAGCTCGATCGAACTGATCCACTCGCCGCCCGACTTGATCACGTCCTTGGTGCGATCGGTGATCGCCATGTAACCGTCCGGGTCGATCGTCGCGACGTCCCCGGTATCGAACCAGCCGTCCCCGGTGTGCGATCCGGCGCTGCCCTCGAGCTTGAAATAGTCGCTGCAGATCCACGGTCCCCGCACCTGCAGCGCGCCGTAGGCCTCGCCATCCCAGGGCAGTGCATTGCCCTCGTCGTCAACGATGCGCAGTTCGCAGCCGTAAATGCCCCGCCCCGCCTTCGTTGCGAGGTCAATCTGCTCGTCCTCGCCGAGCGCTTCGGTGCCCGCTTTGGGGGTATTGCAGGTGCCCAGCGGGCTCATTTCCGTCATCCCCCAGCCCTGGATCGCCTGGACACCGTGCTTTTTGCGAAACGCTTCGATCATCGCGCGCGGTACGGCGGCGCCGCCGATCAGCGTACGCTCCAGCGAATCGAGGCGTTTGCCGGCCTGCTCGCAATACTGCAGCAGGCCCAGCCACACGGTCGGCACGCCGAGCGCGATGTTGACGCTTTCCGACTCGATCAGCTGGCACAGCGCCTCGCCGTCGCCCATCTTGGGCCCCGGGAACACGAGCTTGGCGCCTGTCATCAGCGCCGAGTAGGGTATGCCCCAGGCATTCACGTGAAACAGCGGCACGACGGGCAATACCGTGTCGCGGGCCGAGAGATTCATGACGTCGGGCGCGATGCCGGCGTAGGCGTGCAGCACGGTCGAACGATGGTCGTACAGGACGCCCTTCGGGTCGCCTGTCGTTCCCGACGTGTAACATAAGGCCGAAGCCGTGCGTTCGTCGAAATCCGGCCATTCGAAGTCCGCGGGTTCCGCGCTGACGAGCGTCTCGTAGCACAGCGCGTTGGGCAGCGCGGTCTCGGGCATGTGCGCCTCGTCGGTCATGATCACGAAACCTTCCACGTTCGGGATCTGCGGCAGCAGCTTTTCCAGCAGGGGCACGAACATCAGGTCCGTGAAGATGTAGCGGTCCTCGGCGTGGTTGATGATGAACACGAGCTGCTCGGGAAACAGGCGCGGATTGATGGTGTGGCAGACGTACCCGGCGCCGCTCACGCCGTAGTAAATCTCGAGATGCCGGTAGTCGTTCCAGGCGATCGTCGCTACACGATCGCCGCTCCCGAGCCCGAGTTTGCCGAGCGCATTGGCCAGCTGTTTCGAGCGGGCAACGGCCTCGCCGATCGTGTAGCGATGGCGCGGATTGTCCATGGTCACGGACACGATTTCCCGCCCGCCGTGAAATCTTTCCGCGTGCTCTGCAATCGACGAGATCAGCAGAGGTCGGTCCATCATGAGTCCTAACATAAGTCGAGCCCTGTTTGCGTTGGATTAGGTCAGATAACCGCCAATTTTTCATAAGCTTATAAGCGATGTCTACGGCAAAAACCGTGCTATGCTTGCCGTCGACAACCAGCCACATCCCAAGAGGGGGAGACATGAAACCGATTGGTACTAGCATACTCAATCTGGGTCGCGTTGTTGCACTGCCTCTGGCCGGCATACTGCTGGCCGCACCCGCTATCGCTCAGGACAGCGGATCCGCGCTCGAAGAGATTATCGTAATTTCAAAGAGCCGCGGCGCCGTCAATGTCATGGACGAGCCGATCGCGATCACGGCAGTCACGGGCGCTCAGCTCGAGGCGTCAGGCATCAAGGACGTATTCGACCTGCAGCAGAATGTGCCGGGCCTGCTCGTCAGCAACAGCCAGACGACCACGACATCCACATTCGCGATCCGCGGCATCGCTTCCACCGGTAACAACTTCGGTGTCGAGTCATCCGTCGGGCTATACGTCGACGGCGTGTATCGTTCGCGCCAGAGTTCGATGATCAACGAGCTCGTGGACGTCGAGGCCGTCGAGGTCCTGCGCGGCCCGCAGGGCACCCTGTTCGGCAAGAACACGGCCGCCGGCGCCATCAACGTGCGCACCGTGGCGCCGAGCACGGATGCGGTTGACGCGTTTTTCGACGTTACCGCGGGCGACTACGGACTGCAGCGCCTGTCCGGCGCCGCGAACATCCCGCTCACTGACAACCTCGCGTTCCGCGGCACGATTTTCTCCTCGAAGCGCGACGGCTACGTCGACAATTACGTGTACGACCTCTCTGCCCCGTCGTTGACGGTCCAGGAAGACGCGTTCAATGACCGTGATCGTCTCGGCCTGCGGCTGCAACTCGGTTTCGACAACCAGGACGACCTGACCGTGCGCGTCATCGCCGACTACGCCGAAATCGACGAGGCGTGCTGCATCGGCACGTCCCGTGTCGACGGCCTGCTGGCGCATGACATCCTCGAGAACACGGGCGTCGGCGTTCCCGGTCCCGATTTCCTGCGCATGGCGCTGGGCACGATCGTGTTCACCGACTACCCGTACCCGTCGGTCCTGCCGACGGCGCCGGTACTCGGCACCGACACGCCGTTGCCGCCCAATGTCATCACGGGCGTCTCGTGGGACGACTACATAACGTCCGTCAATTACCTGCCGGTTTCGGAGAACGAGGACACAGGGCTGTCGCTCGAGATCAACAAGGAACTCGGCGACATGACGTTCACGTCGGTGACGGCCTACCGCGCCTTCGAAACCTCGGACTTCATCGACGTCGACTTCACGGACACGGACTTCGGCATTCGCACCAACGTCGCGAAGCAGGATTCGATTTCGCAGGAATTCCGGCTTGCCGGAATGCTCGGCGACTCGAGCAACTGGGTCATCGGCGCCTACTACTTTGCCCAGGACATCGAGAGCCAGACGCGCACCGAAGCCGGCAGCCAGCTCCAGGCCTTTGCCGACCTCGGCAATCAAGCGCTCGGCGTACCGACGCTATCGGAAATCACCGACGCCGTGACGCAGATTTCGCAGGGACTGGCGCTGGCTGGCATCCCGTTCCCTGAGGGTGCGCCAAGCTTCCCGCAAGGCATGTTCGCCGACGACGCCGTCCTGCAGCAGCATGACGGCTACGCGCTGTTCGGCCAGGTCGACTGGGCGATCAGCGACGCCGTGACCCTGACGCTCGGCGCGCGTTTCACCGACGAGCAGAAGGACATCGACGCTGTCTACACGCAGACCAACCCGGGTACGACTCCGCCTGACGAAACGGCAATCGCCACCGCGATTGCCGCCTTCCAGGCATGGGTCGGCGGTGGCCAGGTGGGCCCGCCGCCCGACCTGACGCCGCTGCTCGCGGTCGCGCAGCCGAACGCGGGCTGGGGCGCGTGGGGGCTGGCGCCGTTCTCACCGCGGACGAATATCTCGGATACGCTCAACGACGACCAGGTCACAGGAACGGCCAAGGTCACCTGGTACCCGAACGAGGCGACGATGGTGTACGCGTCGTACGCCACGGGCTTCAAGTCGGGCGGCACCAACACCGACCGCATCTGGTTCTTCCTGCCGCAGCTGTTCGATGCCGAGAAATCCAAGTCGGCCGAGATCGGCTTCAAGGGCGACCTGACCGACAACCTGCGCGTCACGGGATCGATCTACCAGACCGATTTCGAGGACTTCCAGGCCAACACGTTCACGGGCACGGGCTTCTACCTGCAGAACGCGGGCGACCTCGAGGTCAAGGGCGTCGAGCTCGAGTTCGTCTGGAACGTGTTGGACAACACGACCATTTCGGGCTACTACGCACACAACCAGGGCGAGTACATAACCTTCATCGAAGGCGTTTGCTGGGACGCTAACCCGTTCCACACGGGCGTGGACGACCCGGGCCGCATTCCTGCGCAGCCGGGTCAGGATCCGAATGAGCTCCCGTGCGACAAGAGCAACACCGACATCCCCTACAATCCTGAAGATCGCTTCAACCTGTCGTTCACGCAGAACTTCCCGATGGGCAGCAGCAACATGTTCTTCCGGGCCGAGTACGCGTGGATGTCCGAGCAGAACACGGATGGCGACAACGATCCGCTCACGCTCCAGGACTCCTTCGGGATTCTCAACGTACGCGTCGGCGTGGACATCGACGACTGGAATTCGACGATCACGCTGTGGGGACGCAACGTGACGGACGAGCGCTACTACCTCGGCTCGTTCGATCCGCCCTTGCTGGACTTCGGGCGCATGAATTCCTACCCGTCCGAGCCCGCCACTTACGGCCTTACGTTCCGCAAGAATTGGGACTGAAGCGCACGATGAACGAGGGCGGCAGGATATCCTGCCGCCCTTTTTTTGAGCCTGCGCAACGGAGCATTGCATGACGGAATCGCGGATCAGGGTGGGACTGGCACAGATCGCCCCCGCCTGGCTGCAGCGCGACGCCACGATTGCCAAAGTGGCCCGCTGGATCGCCGACGCCGCCGCTCGCAACTGCGACCTCGTCGTTTTCGGGGAAGCGCTCGTGCCGGGGTATCCGTTCTGGGTCGAACGCACCGGCGGCGCGACATTCGAATCGCCGCTGCAAAAGGAGCTGTTCGCTCACTACGTCAGCCAGGGCGTCTGCATCGAGGACGGGGACCTGGAGGCGGTCTGCAAGGCCGCGGCCCGGCACGGTGTCGCCGTCTACGTCGGCATCATGGAACGTGCCGCGAATCGTGGCCGCCACAGTCTCTACTGCACGATGGTCTTTATCGACAGCACGGGCACCGTGCGCTCCGCCCATCGCAAGCTCATGCCGACGCACGAGGAGCGCCTGGTCTGGGCGATCGGCGACGGCAACGGCCTCCGCACCCATCGGCTCGGCCCGTTCACGGTCGGCGGCCTGAACTGCTGGGAGAACTGGCTCCCGTTACCGCGCGCCGCGCTGTACGCGCAGGGCGAGGACCTGCACGTCGCGATCTGGCCCGGCAACCTCAGGAACACCGCCGACATCACGCGCTTCATCGCGCGCGAAAGCCGCTCGTTCGTCGTGTCGGTCTCGGGACTGATGCGCAGGACCGATATCGATCCCGCGCTGCCCCACTCGGAGTTGCTGCTCGAAACGGCCGACGAGCTCATGGCAAACGGCGGCTCCTGCGTCGCCGCCCCGGACGGCAGCTGGCTGCTCGAACCGGTCACGGGCGAGGAATGTCTCGAAGTCGTCGAACTCGACCACACGCACGTGCTCGAGGAGCGCCACAGTCTCGACGTCGCCGGGCACTATTCGCGGCCCGATGTCGTGCGGCTCACCGTGGACCGACGCAGGCAGTCGACGGCGAAGTTCGAGGACTAGCCGCCCACTAGCCGCGCATTCCCGGTTTCGGGGCGGCCCGGTCGATCGTGTCCAGGGGTGTTATTGCGCTTCGTCGGCGTCGTTGAAAAAGTACATGCCGAGCGTCTCGGCGACGCAGGCTGGCTTGCGTTCGTTTTCCACTTCGAGGCGCACCTCCGACGTCAGCAGCAGCGCGCCACCGCGGCGGCGCGCCTGCAATACCGTGGCGCGCGCGCGGATCTTGGCACCGACCGGCACGGGCGTGTAGAAGCGCACCTTGTTCAGGCCGAAGTTGATCGCCCGCGCGAGATTCCTGACCTCCACGAAATTCCCCGTCAGCGCCGGGATCAGCGCCAGGGTCAGGTACCCGTGCGCAATAGTCTTGCCGTTCGGCATCTCGATTGCCGCGCGCTCGGTATCGACGTGAATCCACTGGTAGTCCCCGGTCGCCTCGGCAAACTGGTCGATACGGTGCTGGTCAATGACGACCCAGTCGGACACACCGACCTCGACGTCTTCGAGCGCCTTCGCATCTTCTATGGAGTTGATCGTGTGCATCGCGGGTCACTCATACCTGATGCGGCGTCAGTCCGCAATCCCGTGCTGCGCGCAGCGCTCGCAATTGACCCAGCCGGAGTGCCCGTCGGTGTAATGCTCTTTCTTCCAGATCGGCAGGCGATGCTTGATTTCATCGATGATGTACCGACAGGCCCTGAACGCCTCGTCGCGGTGCTTCGACGCCACCCCTATCCAAACGGCGCATTCGCCGAGTTCCAGCAATCCGACCCGGTGCACGCAGCGTGCCCCGACGATGCCGAAGCGCTCGCGCGCCTCGGCCAGCACCTTTTCGCCCTCGGCAACCGCCAGCGGCTCGTAAGCCTCGTACTCGAGGCGCTCCACCGTGTGCCCTTCGTTTTCGTTGCGGACCCACCCTTCGAACGCGCAGTAGCCGCCGGCGGCCGGGTCTGCCAGTGACCTTTGCAAGGCGATCGTGTCGATGGGCGATGGGCTGATCTCGATCACATCAGCCTCCGGCCACCGGCGGGAACAGGAGAACCGTATCGCCATCGCTGACCGGCGCATCCCAGTTCACCATTTGATCGTTGATCGCCACCTTGCAGTGTCCATTGGGTTCCGATGAACCGTGCCGCTCGCGCGTAGCTTCGAACACGTCGCGCGCCGTCGCCGCATCCAGCTCCAGCGTCTCTTCGCCGACGCCGGCGTGTTCGCGAAAAAGCGCAAAGTAACGCACCGTGATTCGTTTCACGAACCGGTCTCCGTCGTTGCCCGTTCAGTCTTCACGCCTGAAGTCCCGCTTGCCACCGGACTTGGCCATGAGCCGCGTCTCCCCGATGACGATATCATGCGACAGGGCCTTGAGCATGTCGTACACGGTGAGCGCCGCGACGCTGGCCCCGGTGAGCGCTTCCATTTCCACGCCCGTTTTGTGATGCACGCGACAGCGGCAGTCGATCACGATTTCGGGGCCTTGCAGTGCAATCTCGATCTTGCAGTTCTCGAGGCCGAGTGGATGGCAGAACGGGATCAATTCATGCGTCCGCTTCGCCGCCATGACCCCGGCGACGATCGCAGTCGCGAACACCGGCCCCTTCTTCGTCCGTATCTCGTCGCCCGAAACCTGGGACGCGACGTCGTCGGGCAGGCGCATTAGGCAGCGCGCGTGAGCGCTGCGGTCTGTCGCCGTCTTGTCGCCGACGTCGACCATCGTAGGCCTGTCGTGTTCGTCGATGTGACTCAGCTTGCTCAAGCTCTTCTCCGATGCGTTCCTGCCCGCCGCAGCCTCAGTGCAACATTTTGCCGCAAGTGGCCGCGGATACAAACCGCTGCAGACGCACGCGGCGGGATTTTGCTAAGCTGCGCCGCTCATTGGCTGTCGAGAATTGCCCGCTATGCATGTCAGCTTCAGCGATGCCGAAGTTGCCTTCCAGGAGGAGGTTCGCGGCTTTTTTGCCCACGAGTATCCGGACGACATGCGTGCGGCCATGGACTCCGGCGATGGTTTGTCGCCCGAGCTGCAGGTTCGCTGGCAGAAGATTCTGCACGAAAAGGGTTGGGCAGCCCCCAACTGGCCGGAAAAGTATGGCGGCACGGGCTGGACGCCCGTGCAGAAGTACATTTTCGCGCGCGAAGAAGGCCACGCGAACGCGCCGTACGTCATCCCCTTCGGCATCAATATGGTCGGCCCGATCATCTACACGTTCGGCAGCGAGGCGCAAAAGCAGCGATTCTTGCCGGACATTCTCGCCAGCAATGTCTGGTGGTGCCAGGGTTACTCCGAGCCCGGCGCCGGCTCGGACCTCGCCGCACTGAAGACGAAGGCCGACCTGGCCGGCGACCACTACGTCGTCAATGGCACCAAGACCTGGACGACGCTCGGCCAGCACGCCGACTGGATCTTCTGCCTCGTCCGCACGTCGAGTGACGTGGCCCGCCGCCAGGAGGGCATCAGCTTCCTGCTCATCGACATGCAGTCGCCCGGCATTACGGTCAATCCGATTATCCTGCTCGATGGTACGCACGAGGTTAACGAGATTCATTTCGACAATGTCGAGGTGCCGGTCGACAATCTCGTCGGCGAGGAAGGCAAGGGCTGGAGTTACGGCAAAGTGCTGCTCCAGCACGAACGCACCAACTCGGCGAATACGTTTCGCTCGGCTTACCGGCTGCGCAAGCTGCGTGAGCAGGCCGCCCGCTCGGTGCGCGGGCAGGAGCCGCTTGCGGCAGACGCGAACTTCATGCGCCGCCTCGCCGACGCCGAGGTCGAGCTCAAGTCACTCGAATACATCGAGCTGCGCACGCTCGCGTCCGTCGCCTCGGGCAAGGCGCCGGGACCGGAATCGTCTTTCCTGAAACTGATCGGCACGGAGATCCAACAGAAGATCGATGCGCTGTACCTCGACGCCGCCGGTTACTACGCGCTGCCTTATCGGCCCGACATTCCGGTCGGAGAAGGCGACGAAATCAACGCCGCGCTGCGTTACTTCAACCATCGCAAAACGACGATTTTCGCCGGCTCCAATGAAATCCAGCGGAACATTATCGCCAAGCACGTGCTCGGACTCTAGAGACTGACCATGGACTTTTCGCTCAACGAACTCCAGACGATGCTGGCCGACAGTGTCAGCAAATTCATCGACAACGAGTACGATTTTGACACGCGCCAGAAATACGCCGCCAGCGACCGCGGATTCAGCGACGACGTGTGGTCGACGTTCGCCGAACTCGGCTGGACGGCCGTGCCGTTTTCCGAGGACGACGGCGGCATCGGCGGGAGTCCCGTCGACGTCATGGTATTCATACAAAGTCTCGCGCGCGGACTCGTCGTGGAGCCCTACCTGCCCGGCATAGTCCTCGCCGGCGGAATCCTCTCGCGCGTCGCCGACGAGGATCAGAAAGCGCGCTGGTTGCAGCCCGTTATTGCCGGCGAGCTGCACGCAACGCTTGCCTGGCACGAGCCGCAGTCGCGCTACGACCTCGCCAGCATCGCAACGACCGCGACGCAGGACGGCGATGACTGGGTCGTCAACGGCGCCAAGGGCGTCGTGCCGAACGGCGGCGCGGCCGATCTCGTCATCGTCCCCGCACGTACTGCCGGCGACCTCGGCGATACTGCCGGCATCACGCTGTTTGCCGTGCCGGCCGGGCCCCTGGCACGCGACGCCTACGCCACCGTCGACGGACTGCGCGCGGCCGAGATCGTGCTCAGCGACGTCCGCGTCGGACCCGACCACGTCCTTGGACCGGTTGGCGGCGGCTTCGCTGCGCTCGACGAGACGATCGACGACGGCACGCTCGCCGTCTGCGCCGAAGCCGTCGGTATCATGCAGGTACTGAAAGACAGGACCGTCGAATATTCGAAACAGCGCCGGCAATTCGGCGTTCCCATCGGCACCTTCCAGGCGCTGCAACACCGCATGGTCGACATGCTCATGGCCTGCGAAAAGGCCCAGTCGCTCCTGATGTGGGCCGTGATGACGCGCGCCGGAGGCGGCGACGTCAAGCGGGCAGTCAGCGCCATCAAGTACCTCGTCGGCACCGCCGGCCAGAAGCTCGGCGAGGAAGCCGTGCAGATTCACGGCGGCATGGGCGTCACCTGGGACCTCGACGTTGCGCACTTTTTCAAACGCCTGACCGTCATCAATCGCATGTTCGGTAACGCGGACTTTCACCTGGACCGGCTCGCCGCCTGAGTATGTTTCCGCAGGCCGTCGTCGACTTCTATTCGGGCAACCAGGAGTTGCTGTGGATTACGACGCTGTTCGCCGATCTCGGCTGCACGCTGATCCTGTACCGCCTCTTCGGCAAGGCAGGACTGCAGGTGGCCATCGCGCTCGCGATCGTTCTGGCGAACCTGCAGGGACCCAAGCTCACGGTCATTTTCGGCATGCAGACGAGCCTCGGCGTCATCTTCTACTCGAGTATCTTCTTCGCGACCGATGTCCTCAGCGAAAACTACGGCAAGGATGCCGCCAACAAGGCCGTGCGCATGGGTTTCGCCGTGAGCGTTATCGTCCTGTTGATGCTGAGCCTGGCCCTGCTTTACCTGCCCAGCACGAGACCCGAGACGGCCGCGTATTCGGCGTCGATCCACGAGGCATTCGCCACGATCGTCGACTTTACGCCGCGCTTCATTTTCGGCTCGCTGCTCGCCTATTTCATCAGCCAGCACTTCGACGTCTGGGCCTTCCACAAGATCAAGTCCTGGACCGGGGATCGCTGGCTGTGGCTGCGCAACAACGGCTCGACGTTGAGCTCCCAGGTCGTCGACACGACCATCTACTCGCTGGTTGCCTGGTGGGGCATCGTCGACCTGAGAACGGCGCTCGCGCTTGGCGCGGCGAAGTACGTCTTCAAGGTGGCTATTGCCGCAATCGACACGGTATTCATTTACTGGGCGCGTGCGAGCTTCCGGCACCGGGCGGTGCACGAAGCGGCCTGATAGAATGAGGGCTGCAAACCGAGGGGCAACATGAACGACACGCCGCTCCCTGACAGCGTCCACCAATCCACGCGCCGTGCGCGCGGCGGTTGACGACGTGCCGTCGGGCATCATCACGATAACGACCGATTTCGGTCACAAGGGCCCGTTCGCCGCCGTCATGAAGGGCGTCATCCTGGGTCGTTTCCCGGACGCCAGGATCATCGACCTCGCGCATGACATACCCGCCCAGTGGCCACCCGAGGCCGGGTTCTGGGTCAGCCGTTCGTATCGCTGGTTTCCCGCCGGGACCGTGCATCTTGCCATTGTGGATCCGGGTGTCGGCACGGAACGCGACATACTGGTTGCCGAGTGCGACGACCATGTTTTCATGGCGCCCGACAATGGCCTGCTGGCACCACTGCTCGACGCCTGTGATTCGCCGCGCGTCGGGCGGCTCGACGCCAGCAGGCTCGATCTGCCCCCGCCAAGCGCCACGTTTCACGGCCGCGACATATTCGCTCCCGTCGCCGCCGATCTCGCCGCCGGTCGCGTTCGCATCGATGACGTGGCCGCGATCACGCAGGAGTGGACTCCAGGATGGGTGGACGATCCGCTGCCTGGCGACGGCAAGGTGTCGGGCATCGTCATCACGATCGACAACTTCGGCAACCTCATCAGCAACATCGATGCGGCGCTCATCGAGGCGTTTGGCCAGCCCGTTGCCGCGATTGCGGGTCACCAGATCCCGATGCTGCCGACTTACGGACGCGCGCAGCCCGGCGAATATCTCGCGCTGATCAACTCGTTCGGCGTCGTCGAGGTAGCGCGAGCCGAGGGCAGCGCCGCCGAGGGCCTCGGCGCAGACCGCGGCGCCCCGATCACCGTCCGGGACGGCTACACCACGTAATCCCTTTAGCGGTAAGTCATTGAATGGGCTACTGGCCCTGTCCCTGGAACGCCTGCTTTTCGAGCTTCGCCCAGGAATCGCGCAAGGTCACTATCCTGTTGAAGACGCGGTTCGCGTCGGTGTCGTCGCGGCGGTCCTTGCAGAAATAGCCGAGGCGTTCGAACTGCACGGCTTCGCCCGCGCCGAGGTCCGCGAGCGCTGGCTCGAGCTTCGCGTCAACGACCTCGAGAGAGTTCGGGTTGAGTACGCTGTGGAAGTCGTCCGCTGCGTTCGGGTTCGCCTCGTTGAACAGGCGATCGTACAAGCGGACGCTGGCATCGACGGCGTGCGCGCAGGATACCCAGTGGATAGTCCCCTTGACCTTGCGATCCGACGTGCCCGTGCCGCTGCGCGTTTCCGGATCGTAGCTGCAGCGCAGCTCGACGACATTGCCTTCATCGTCCTTCACGACGTCATCGCAGCGAATGATGTAACCGAAGCGCAGGCGCACTTCGCCGCCCGGCTTGAGGCGGTAGAACTTGCGCGGCGCCTCCTCCATGAAGTCGTCCTGCTCGATCCACAATTCCCTCGCAAACGGCAGCTGCCGCGTGCCGAAGTCGGGATTCGCCGGATGATTCATGGCTTCCATGTGCTCCACCTGCCCTTCCGGGTAGTTCGTCAACACGACCTTGAGCGGTCGCAGCACGGCCATGCGGCGTGGCGCATGCTCGCCCAGAACGTCGCGCACGCAGGTCTCGAGCGCGCCCATCTCGATGAGCTTGTCCTTCTTCGTGACGCCGGCGCGACGCACGAATTCCCGCAGTGCGGCGGGCGGATAACCGCGGCGTCGCATGCCCGAAATCGTCGGCATGCGAGGGTCGTCCCACCCCGAGACGATCCCTTCGTCGACCAGCATCTTCAGCTTGCGTTTGCTCGTGATCGTGTAGGCGAGATTCAGGCGCGAAAACTCGATCTGTCGCGGCCGGTGCTCGGGCTGCAACTGGTCCAGGAACCAGTCGTACAGCGGGCGATGATCCTCGAATTCGAGCGTGCACAGTGAGTGCGTTATGCCCTCGTAGGCATCCGACAAACCGTGCGCGTAATCGTACATCGGGTAGATGCACCACTTGTCGCCGGCGTTCTGATGCGGGATGTGCCGAATGCGGTAGATGGCCGGGTCACGCATGTTCATGTTCGGCGACGCCATGTCGATCCTGGCGCGCAACACATGCTCGCCGTCCGCGAACTCACCCTCGAACATGCGCCGGAACAGGTCGAGGTTCTCGTCGACGCTGCGCTCCCGGTACGGGCTGTTCCGCCCCGGCTCGGTCAGCGTGCCGCGGTACTCGCGGATCTCGTCGGCGCTCAGGCTGTCGACGTACGCGACGCCCATCTTGATCAGCTCGATGGCCGACTCGTGCAGCCGGTCGAAATAGTCGGAGGCGTGCGTCAGGCGGTCGCCCCAGTCGAACCCGAGCCAATGAACGTCGTCCTTGATCGCCTGCACGTATTCGGGGCTTTCCTTTCCCGGATTGGTGTCGTCGAGGCGCAGGAAGGTTCGCCCACCCGTCTCCTCGGCCACGCCGAAGTCGAGACAAATCGCCATGACGTGCCCGATGTGCAGGTAGCCGTTGGGCTCCGGCGGGAAACGCGTGACTATCTCATCGTGTTTCCCGGACTCGAGGTCGTCATAAATGATCTTGCGGATGAAGTCCCGCGGTTCCGTGTCGTTCATGGAGGCGGATTGTACGCGAACCTGAAGCGGGCTCAATCAATACGCAGGTTGAATGAGCCCGCTTCTGGCGTACAATTGCGCGCTGGTTCCACGACGCTGCAAGATCCTGAAAATGCCGAGAATTACGCTGCCGGACGGCTCCGAGCGCCAGTACGACGACGCCATAACAGGTGCCGCAATCGCCGCAGGCATCGGCGAGGGCCTGGCGCGCGCGGCTGTCGCGGTGCGCGTTAACGGAGAACTTTGGGACCTGACACGCGAAATCGACGACGACGCAGCGGTCGAGCTCGTGGTGCGCGACTCCGACGACGGGGTCGAGCTGCTCCGCCATGACGCCGCCCACGTCCTCGCCGAGGCGGTCAAGGAGCTGTGGCCCGACGCGCAGGTGACGATCGGCCCCGCCATCGAAAACGGCTTTTACTACGACTTCGCGCGTGACGAGCCTTTCACTGAAGACGACCTCGAGACGATCGAGCAACGGATGAAGGACATCGTCGATCGCGACGAGTCGATCGAGCGCGAAGTCTGGGATCGTGACGACGCCGTCGACTTCTTCCGCGGCATCGGTGAGGAATACAAGGCCGAGATCATCGCCAGCATACCGGCCGGCGAGTCGATTACGCTCTACCGGCAGGGCGAGTTCATCGATCTGTGCCGCGGGCCGCACCTGCCCTCGACGGGCAGGCTCGGCAAAGCGTTCAAGCTGACACATGTGTCGGGCGCGTACTGGCGCGGCGATTCGGACAACGAGATGCTGCAGCGCGTCTACGGTACTGCCTGGTCGAACGAAAAGGCCTTGCGCAAGTACCTGCATAGGCTGGAGGAAGCCGAGAAGCGCGATCATCGCCGTCTCGGCAGGGTCATGGACCTGTTTCACTTCCAGGAAGAAGCCCCGGGCGCCGTTTTCTGGCACCCGAACGGCTGGGCATTGTTCCAGGCACTCGTCACCTACACGCGACAGCGCAATACCGAGGCCGACTACAGGGAAGTGAACACGCCGGAAATAGTGGCACGCACGCTCTGGGAGCGTTCCGGGCACTGGGACTCCTTCGGCGAAAACATGTTCACGTCGGAAACCGTCGACGGACGGATGTTCGCGATCAAGCCGATGAACTGTCCCGGTCACATCCAGGTATTCAACCAGGGCATCAAGAGTTACCGTGACCTGCCGCTGCGCTATGCCGAGTTCGGCAAGTGCCATCGTTACGAACCGTCGGGCGCGCTGCACGGCATGATGCGCGTACGCGCGTTTACGCAGGACGATGCCCATATCTTCTGCATGCCCGAGCAGATCACCAGCGAATCGATTGCCGTCTGCGATCTGATCCTGTCGATCTATCGCGACTTCGGGTTCGATGACGTTCGCATCAAGTTTGCCGACCGTCCAGAGGTGCGCGTCGGTGCCGACGAAGTCTGGGACCAGGCCGAGGCTGCCCTGCTGAAGGCGCTCGAAGCGAGCGGGCTCGAGTACACGCACAACCCGGGAGAAGGCGCGTTTTACGGGCCAAAACTGGAGTTCGTGCTGCGCGACGCCATCGGCCGGGACTGGCAATGCGGCACGCTGCAGGTCGACCTGAACATGCCGGGCCGTCTCGACGCGACCTACATCGGCGAGGACGGCAACAAGCACACGCCCGTGATGCTGCACCGCGCGATGCTCGGTTCGCTGGAGCGCTTCATGGGCATTCTCATCGAGCACCATGCGGGCAACCTGCCGCTGTGGCTCGCGCCGCAGCAGGTCAAGGTCCTGACGATCACCTCGGATGCCAATGATTACGCCAACGAGGTCGTCGACCTGTTGCGCGAAGCGGGCCTGCGTGCCGACGCCGACCTGCGTAACGAGAAAATCTCGTACAAGGTGCGCGAGCACAGCGTCGCCAAGGTCCCTGCCCTGTTCGCCGTCGGGCAGCGCGAGATCGAGAATCGCACGGTCGCCGTACGCCGCCTGGGCTCTAAGAAACAAGAGGTTACGGCGCTCGACGACGCGATCGCCGCGCTGCAGCACGAGGTCGAGACGCGCGGCCAATCCTGACGGTCGGCGGTGGAGCCAAACGTGACGCGCCCTGCATTTTGACTGTGCGGCGCGTCACAGATTCGTATTTCTGTCGGCGCAAACCGACATTTGACGAAACACCTCGGCTTATACTCCTTTGAAGCATGTACCGCGCGTGGTATTCAACATAAGGCATGGGAGGAAGCGACGTGCCGCTGGACCAATTCAAGACACAGGTATTGTTGCTGCATAGCGAACAAAGCACGCTGGACTCCCTGAGTTCCGGCTTCGGCGATCGCTATACGGTGCATTGCGCGACCAGCGGGAGCGAAGCACTGACGACGCTTGGCGAGACACCGATCAACGTGATCATCTCGGCACAGAATCTGCCGGGTATGAGCGGTCTCGAGGCGCTGCGCGAGGCAAAGAAGCGGTCCCCGGAAACCATCGGCATCCTGCTCGCGGGCAACGCCGACAGCGGTCTCGAGGCCCTGGTCAGCGAAAAGGAAGTTTTCCAGGTCGTGCGTGGCCAGGTGACGGGCGAGTCGCTGAAGAAACTCGTCGACGGTGCGACGCAACAAATGCGCCTCATGGCGCTCGCCGAATCGGCCAATGACATGGCGGCAAATCCTGACGAACCCGCCGAACACATCATCATGGAGACGTCGGAAAACGGCTCAACGATCATCTCTGATGGCACAGGCCAGTTCCCCGCACTCAATCCGCAGAAGGTTTCCGCGGCCGCGGCCGTGGGCTCCCAGTCGGTCGATATTCTCGTTCTGACGAAAGACCAGGAATTCCTGACGACGATCAAGGAATCGTCGCGCGGCGTGCACGAGGTGCACTACGCCAACACGCTCAAGCAGGCCGATGAACTCATCCGCAAGCACAAGGTCGGCGTCGCCGTCGTCGACGCGGCCATGGTCGGTGAAAAGGTCGAACAGCTGACGCTGCACCTGCGCAAAGGCTCGCCGCGACTCGTATCGATCGTCGCGGGCCGCCGCGACGACGGCGAGATGCTCATGGACCTGATCAACCGCGGCAAGGTGTATCGCTTTCTGCTGAAGCCGGTATCGCCGGGGCGCGCGCGCCTCGCGGTAGAGGCCTCGGTCAAGCACCACCTCGAGGCGCCGGATGCGGCCTTCAAGGTGAGCGCAACCGCCGCGCCAAGAGCGCCGTCAACGGCAAGCCCGCCGGCAAGACCGGCGCAGAAGCCGCAGGCCGACAATAAACCGCAGGCGGAACCCAATAAAGCCAAACCGCAGCCGCCAGCTGCCAGTTCAAAAGGAAGCGCGAAAGCGGCGCCCGTCGACCCGCCCCTCGGGGAGCCGACGATGCAATCGTCGGTCGATGACGGCCTCTCGGCCGCTTTCGGAGGCGACGACTCGAGCTTCACAGACACGATGACGGGCATATTCAGCTCGGTCGGCGACAAGCTGAAAGGCGACAAGAAGGCCGGACTGGAGTCATCGGCTGCGTCCGGCGGCGGGGCCGCATCGGGCAAGAGCGCAAAATTCATCGGCATCGCGGCCGCGGCCGTCGTTGCCGTGGCTGCTGGCGCATTCTGGCTCACGGGCGGCGAAGACGGGGTCGCACCCGTCCGGCAACAGCCGGTCGCGGAGAGCGAGCCTGCGCCTGCCGAGCCGGACACCGGTTTTGACGCCGAGACCGTGGTTGCCGTCGATATCGACGCCAAACTCGCCCGCGCCGAAACCGCGCTGCTCGAGTCGCGTCTCGACGACGCGGCCGCAGCGCTGCAGGCGGTCGCCGAGGTTGAGCCACAGCACCCCCGCCTGCCGTTCATGACCGCCCAGCTGTCACAGCTGCAGTTGCGTGGATTCCTGGCGGATGCGCGCGCGGCCATACGCGACAAGCGCTTCGAAGACGCCGGCATCGCGCTGGACGCGGCACGCGCCGCAAGCGGCGACGACACGACCGAAGTAGACGCCGTCATGGAAGAGCTGGCCAATGCGCGCAGCGCACAGCGCGTTGACGAAACACTCGCGCTTGCGAGCGCGCGCCTCGAAGAAGGCGATCTGTTGTCACCCGCGAACGACAATGCGCGGTATTACTACGAGCTGGTCTTGTCGAACGACCCGACGAATACGGCGGCCCGCCGGGGGCTCGACGTCATAGCCAGCAAACTCGTTCTCAACGCGCGCAGCGAAATCGATGCGGGCAATCTCGACAGTGCTGAAGACCTGCTCGGCGATGCCCGTGCAATCGACGCGTCGAGCACCGACCTGACCGCAACCGAGGCAGCGCTGCAGGCGGCCCGCGACGCAATCGTCGAGCGCGAGCGCCGCGCCGCCGAAGCACGTCGCCAGGCTGAAGCCGAACGCCAGGCCGAGGCTGAACGGCAGGCGCAGGCCAGGCGCCAGGCCGAGGCCGAACGCCGGGCTGAAGCGGAAAGGCAGGCCGAGGCCGAGCGCCGGGCTGAAGCGGAACGGCAGGCCGAGGCCGAGGCCGAGCGCAAAGCGGCGGAAGCCGCGGCCGCGCAGGCAGCAGCCCAGCCGCCCGCAAACAGCGCGAGTACGCCCGTCGAAGAGGGCGCGGCCGGCGACAACAGCGCGGCGGCGAAGGCCGTCGAGACGCCTGTGGCCGCGGCGGCCGAGACGCCGGCAGAAACCGTTGCGGTCCGTGAACAGAAGCCCGTCGCCATCAGCACGCTGTCGCGCACGAAATACGTCGCGCCCCGCTACCCGCGCGCAGCACAGCGCAGGGGCGAGTCCGGCTGGGTAGACATCGTGTTCACGGTCGGGCTGGATGGAAGCGTCACCGACGTAGAGGTGCGCAACTCGCAGCCCGAAGGCGTGTTCGACAACGCGGCGATCCGGGCCGTGGAAAAATGGGCGTTCGAACCGGTTGTCGAGAACGGCCGTGCTGTCGAAAAGCGCGCGGGCGTCAGGATGATGTTCGCCCTCGAGTAGCGATCGCAGGTACAAACTGGACCAGTCTGGAAAATCCCGCTACTCTGAGCGGGATTTTTCGTTTCACGGGCCAGACCGTGTCGGAAGGCGTCATGGGTGAATCTCCGAAACCGGAACGCAAGCAGCAGCAGCGCAGCATCGTCACGCAGCAAAAGCTGCTCGACGCCGCCATCGAGGCCTTCGCCGAAAACGGGTTCAAAGGCACGTCGACGCGCGACATTGCCGAGCGTGCGGGCGTGCATCACCCGCTGATTACCTACCACTTCAAGAACAAGGATTCGCTGTGGCGCGCCGCGGCCGACCGGGTCTTCCGGGATTTCCGGCGCTCGCTGGCCATTTCGCTCGAGGAGCACCAGAGCGAAACGCCCAAGGAGCGCATGGCTTCCCTGGTCAGGGCCTACGTGTATTACGCGAAGAGCCAGCCCGCCCTCCACAAGGTCATGGTGCAGGAGGCAAGCTATCCGAATCCGCGCCTCGACTGGCTGATCGAAACGCACCTCAAACCGTTCTTCGACGCCACGTTCGCATTGCTGGAAGAGCTACAGGCGCTCGGCGTGACGCCGCCGGGCGACCCGCGTTTGCTGTTCAACATGATTCGCCTGTCGTCGGGCGGGCTGTTGGCCCTCGGCAACGAACTCAAGGCATCGAGCGGCATCGACGTTGACGATCCCGCGACGCTCGACGCGATAGCCGACATGATCGTCCAGGTGTTCCTGCCGGGCGACGCGCGTCAGCCGGACTGACGACAGCCGTAGAGATAGAGCATTTCCATGGCGATGTGCGACGCCGCGAGCGCGGTGATCTCGCCGACGTCGAACATCGGCGCTACCTCCACCACGTCCATGCCCACCACGTTGATGCCCTCGAGGGCGCGCAGAATCGATAAGGCCTGGTGGCTCGTGAGGCCACCGCAGACGGGCGTGCCGGTACCGGGCGCGTAGCTCGGGTCGAGGCAATCGATGTCGAATGTCACGTAGACCGGCCGCGAACCGAGCAACTTGCGGGTCTCGGCAACGACGGCTTCGATGCCACGGCTGTGGACCTGCGGCGCGTCGATGATGTTGAACCCGAGTGTGTCCGGGTTTTCCGTGCGCAGCCCGATCTGCATGGAGCTCTCCGGGTCGACGATCCCCTGCTTGACGGCCCGGTAGAACATCGTGCCGTGGTCGACGCGGTCCATCTCGTCACTCCAGGTGTCGCTGTGCGCGTCGAAGTGCAGCAGGGAAAGCGGGGCGCCGTACTTGCGTGCGTGCGCCCGGAGCAAGGGGTACGTAATGAAGTGGTCGCCGCCGAGCGTGAGCAGTGCCGAACCGGCGTCGATGACCTCGGCAGCCCGCGCCTCGATCGCGGCGGGGGCCCCGGACGGCTTGCCGTAGTCGAAGAAACAGTCGCCGATGTCGGCGACCGCGAGCTTGTCGAAGGGATCGAACGCCATCCCGTAAGGTTTTTCCCAGGCCATGATCGACGAGGCGTTACGGATCGCGCGCGGCCCGAAACGCGCACCGGGGCGGTTGGACGTCGCCGTGTCGAAGGGGACGCCCAGCACGGCGACGTCGACGCCGTCGAGCTTGGTGACATACTTGCGCCGCATGAACGAGGTGATGCCGCCATAGGTCGGTTCCGGCGTCGTGCCGTACAGGCTCTCACGCCGTATCGCGTGATCGGTCGCGGACTTCTTTGTCATTGGCCCAGGAGACCCAGCGTTTCATCGAGTGCAAGTCGCGCCTTGTCGATGAGTTCGTCGGCTTCCGCGTGCGACAACGTGAACGGCGGCGCACAGATGATCGTATCGCCGCTGGCGCGGAGGCAAACACCGTGGCGGATAGCCGCGTCCCTGAATACCATTCCCGCTCCCTGCTTCGAGTCGAAGCGCTGCACCGGGTCCTTGCTTTTGACGATCTCGAAAGCACCCATGAGGCCCACCATGCGCGCCTCACCGACGAGCGGATGCTCTGCCAGCTTCTGCCACCGCTGCTGCAGGTAAGGTCCGATGTCGTCGCGAACCCGTTCGACGAGTTTTTCCCTTTGCAGGATCTTCAGGTTGGCAATGGCCACTGCGCAGGCGGCGGGGTGGCCGGAATACGTGTAGCCATGGGCGAATTCGCCAGCTTTCTCCACCAGCACATCGGCGACCCGGTCGGCGACGAGAACGCCGCCGAGCGGCAGGTATCCCGACGTCACGCCTTTGGCGAACGGCATGAAGTCGGGTCTCGTGCCGAAGTAGTCAGCGCCGAACCACTCGCCCAGTCGTCCGAATCCGGTGATGACCTCGTCGGAGATCAGCAGGATGCCGTACGCGTCGCAGATACGCTGGATCTCCGGCCAATAAGTGTCCGGGGGGATGATTACGCCGCCGGCGCCCTGGATCGGTTCGCCGATGAAAGCCGCCACCTTGTCGGCCCCAATCTCCTCGATCTTTGCTTCGAGCGCCCGGGCCGCCGCCAGGCCGAATTCGTCGCGCGGCAGGCTGCGATCGGAACCGAACCAGTAAGGCTGCTCAATGTGCACGATGCCCGGGATCGGCAAACCGCTTTGCTTGTGCATGGGTTTCATGCCGCCGAGGCTGGCCGCCGCAACCGTCGAGCCATGGTAAGCGTTGACGCGGCTGATGATCGTGTGGCGCTCGGGCTGGCCCATCAGGTCCCAGTACGTCCGCACCATGCGAACGATCGTGTCGTTCGCCTCAGAACCCGAGCCGGCAAAGAAGACGCGGTTGAACTGCGGCTGGCTGACGTCCTTGAGCATTGCGGCCAGCTCGATCGAGGGCGGGTGCGCGCACTGGAAGAAGTTGTTGTAGTAAGGCAGCTCGCGCATCTGCTCGGCCGCGGCGTCGACGATTTCCTGTCGCCCATAGCCGGCGTTCACGCACCAGAGACCCGACATGCCGTCGAGGATGCGATGGCCGTCAACCTCGTAGATATAGACGCCGTCGGCGCGCGTGATAATTCGCGAACGCTTCGCGTGCAGGTCCTTGTGGTCCGTGAAGGGATGGAGGTGGTGTTGCTGGTCCAGTGCCTGCCAGTCTTCGCGTGCGCGTTTTTCGATTGCGGCCATAGTCGTTTACCTAGACGTTGAACATGAGAATCTCACGCTCCCAGGGCGTGATGATCTCCTGAAATTCCTGGTACTCGGCATCCTTGAGCGCGGTGTACAGGTCGACGAACGCATCCCCGAGCATATCGCGCATCGCGTTGGAGTCGCGCAACGCGTCGACGGCCGAGGAGATGTGCTTGTGCAGCCCGTAATCCTCGCCGTATGCGCTGCCAACGGTCGCGGCGCTCGGTTGCCGCCCCTCGACCATGCCGAGATAGCCGCAGGCGAGCGACGCCGCAATGACGAGATACGGATTGACGTCGGCGCCCGCCAGCCGGTTCTCAATGCGCCGCGCATCGGGTGACGCATCCGGAACGCGCAGGCCGACCGTGCGATTGTCGATTGCCCACGCCAGGTTGACCGGTGACGAGTCCGGATCGCTGAAGCGCCGGTAGGAATTCACGTAGGGCGCGAAGACCAGCAAGGCATCGTTCATGTAATGCTGCAAACCGCCGAGGAAGCCGTGGAACAGGTCGCTCGGCTCGCCGTCCGGCGTCGAAAAGACGTTGTTGCCGTCCTTGTCGATGACGCTCTGGTGCACGTGCAGGGCGCTGCCGGCCTCGCCGGCGATCGGTTTGGCGAGGAACGTGGCATGCATCTGGTGCTTGATCGCCGCCTCGCGAACCGTGCGTTTGAACAGGAAAACCTGGTCGGCCAGGTCGACGGCATGTCCGTGCAGGAAGTTGAGCTCGAACTGCGCCGGTCCCATTTCCTGCGAGATCGTGTCGATCTCGATGCCCTGCGCCTCGCAATAGGCGTACACCTCGTTAATGAACGGATCGAAGTCGTTCATCGTATCGATGCTGTAGGGCTGGTTGGCGCCCTCGGTGCGTCCGAGCCGGCCCCGCGGCGGCTCCGCTTCCTCGTTCGGATCCGAGTGCGGGCTTAGCAGGTAGAACTCGACTTCCGGCGCAACGATCGGGATCCAGCCGCGCGCCTCGTACTTTGCGAGCACGTTGCGCAACACGGCACGCGGCGACTTGGCGACCGACGATCCATCGCGGTGATAGCAGTCGAGAAACACGGATGCCGCGGGATCCGCGGCCCACGGCACGGGACGCAGCGTGTGCGGGTCGGGCACGAGCAGCATGTCACGGTCCTCGACGTTGTCGGGATCCCGTACGTAATCCCCGGACACGGTCTGCGCGAAGACGCTCTCGGGCATCTTCATGTCGCCGAGGCCGAACTTGTCGGCGGGCAGGACTTTGCCCCGTGCGGAGCCTGCCATGTCGGGGACGAAAGCCTCGACGTCCTCTATGCTGCGTTCCCTGAACCAGGCCTGGAATACATCCTTTTCACTCACGTTACACCTATCGCCGGCGCGCGCGCTCACGGCACGCCTCGCCAAACGCCTTGAACATTGCTGTTGATAATTCGTCTTCTGTCGAGCGCCACTCGGGGTGCCACTGCACGCCGAGGTTGAATGCCGGCGCATCGGCTATTCTGAACGCCTCGATCACGCCGTCGTCGGCAACCGCCTCCACGCTGAGACCGTCTCCGAGCCGCGCCACGCCCTGCTCGTGCAGCGAGTTCACCATGACCGTCGGCCTGCCCATCAGCCCGTGCAACAAGCCTCCCTGGGTCAGCACGACGGGGTGCGACGGCCCGTACTGCACGTCGAGCGGGTCGTCGGGATCGTCCAGGTGGTTGTGGTGGCCCGGCACCTCGCCGACCTTCTGGTGCAGGCTGCCCCCCATCGCAACGTTGAATTCCTGGTAGCCGCGGCAGATCGCGAACAGCGGCACGGCATTGTCAATCAACAAGCGAATCAGTGGGAGCGTCAGGGCGTCGCGATGCGGATCGTGCAGGGTGCCCTCCTCGCTCGGCTCGCCGGAATAGTGGTGCGGCTCGACGTTGGAATAGCTGCCGCTCAGGAGCACGCCGTCGACATGGCGCAGCAGGGCCTCGAGATCCAGCAGTTGCGAAAGGACCGGGATAATCAGCGGTACCGCATCGGCAGAGTGAACGATAGCCGCGAGATACTTCTCGCCGGCCATGTGGAACGGGTGTCCCGTGTATTCGCGCCGGTCCGCCGGGATACCGATTATGGGTTTGCGCTCCATGACTCAGCCTGCTTCCGCCACGCGGCCAACGGCGCGCAGTACGCCCGCCAGCACGATGACGCCGGCGATCAGTGAAATCCATGGCGACAGGCCGAAACCACCGGGTATCGTGCCGATGACGAGACCCACCGTGCCGACGAGCAGCGCGTAGGGCAGCTGCGTGCGGACGTGTTCGATGTGGTCGCAACCGCTGGCGACCGACGACAGCACGGTGGTGTCGGAGATCGGCGAGCAGTGGTCGCCCCACACGGCGCCGCCGAGGCAGCACGCCACGGTCGAGTACAGGATGTGCATACCGCCGTCGTTAGCCATCCCGTTGGCGCCCATGACCGCCCACGCCAGCGGGATGATGAGCGGCATCAGGATCGCCATCGTGCCCCAGCTCGTTCCCGTCGTGAACGCCGTAATTGCGGCCAGGACGAACACCAGCGCCGGGATGAGCGCCACGAGCAGGGAGTCGGCGAGCACGGTAACGAGGTAAGCCGCCGTATTGAGCGTTTCAGTGAGATCGGACAGGGACCATGCGAGCACCAGGATGATCATGCCGAACAGCGTCGCGCGCAGGCCACCGTACCAGGCGTCCACGGTTTCGTGGATGGACAGGATGCGCTGGCCGATCGACATGCCGGCGGCCACCAGCACGCCGACGAAGGAGGAGTACATCATCGACCGGTAGGGGCTCGTGGATTCGAGTATGTCGATCAGCCCTTCACCTTCGCCGAGCACGTAGAGACTGATGACAAGCGCGACGATCAGCGAAATGATCGGTACAAACGCATTCATGGCGCGCAGCGGCACCCGCTCCTTCGGCTCGAGTTCGTCGCCGTGGATCGCCGGCAGTGCCTCAGCCGACTTGGGCCTGACCTCGCCGCCGCGGGCACGAATTTCGGCTTTCAGCATCGGGCCGAAATCGCGCCCGCTGGCCGAGATCATGAACACGAATGCGATCGCCAGTATCGGGTAGAAACTGTAGGGGATCGAGTGGACGAACACCGTGTAGGCCTGGACGTGGGCGAGCTCGTCGATCGACTTCAATGCCTGGTCCACGAGGCCGATTTCGTAACCGATCCACGTCGTGATCAGCGCGATACAGGCCACGGGCGCCGCCGTGGAGTCGACAATGTAGGCGAGCTTTTCGCGGGAGATTCTCAGGTGATCCGTCAGCGAGCGCGCCGTGTTGCCGACGACCAGCGTATTGCTGTAATCATCGAAGAAGATCATCAGGCCCATGAGCCACACGGCGACCTGCCCGCCCACGGCCGTCCTGGCGCGGCTGACGATGGACTTGACGACGCTCGCCATGCCGCCGTTGCGCGTGATAATGCCGACCATGCCGCCGATCATCATCGTGAACAGGATGATGGAAGCACGATCTACGTCGGTGATCGCCTGGGTAACGAAGACCTGGAAGCTGTCGAGCAGTCCGCGACCGGCCCCGACCAGCGTGAACGACTGCAGGGCCGTCGCACCGACCCAGAGACCCAGCAATAGCGCCGGGACGACGTTGCGAATCGTCAGCGCCACGCCGATGGCCAGCAGGGCCGGCAGTATCGAGACCCAGCCCGGGATTACGCGCAGATCCGTGCTGGCGACCGCGCCGCCCGCAGTTGCCGTAACGGCGGTTACGCCCGCAGCATCGATGGCGACTCCCTCGAATGACGCAGCACCACGAACATCGGCGACCGCAATCCACGAGTTGCCACCGGCAGCCAGCGTAACCTCGGTGCCGGCACCGGAGCCGACGACCCTGTAGTCGAGGCCGACGCCGGTCAGCCCCACGGCGGGCGTCTGGATCTCCAGGGCGGTAGCAGGCAGGGACAGGACAAGTGCCGCGAGGGCAAGCGGAAGGCGGACCAGGCTCCGCGAGACCAGCGTGCGAGTATTGATACGGTTATTCCTGCAGCCGTGCGTCGGAGCAAATACTAGCACTTTGGCGACACTCCCGGCTGCAGCCGGCCCGCAGCCGAACACAACATCGCGCCGAGGCTGGCCCGCCGCGCCCCGGTCAGCCGCTGGGTCGGGCCGCAGATCGACATGGCAGCCAGGATCTCCCCCGTGGCACCGCGCACTATCGTACCCACGCCCGAAAAACCATCTTCGAGCTCGTCCACGGTCTCGGCAAACCCGCGCCGCCGGATTTCCTCGAACTGCGAGGCAAGGCGCTCTCGCTCAGTGATCGTTCGGGCCGTGAGCGGTGTCAGACGCTCGCTGAGCCGGTCCAGCCCATCTTCGCTGAATGCAATCACGGCCTTGCCCGTCGACGTCGCATGCATGGCCCATCGCGTACCAACGTTGCCCCCCGCGGCGACACGGCGTCCCCCGGAAACCTCGTCGAGAATCAGCATGGTGTCCTCGACGGGAATCTCGAGCGTCGCAGTCTCCCCGGTTTCCGCCGCCAGCTGCTCGAGGAGCGGCCGTGCGTCGATCCTCAGGCGGTCGCTCGACAGCGCCTGGACGCCAAGGGCAGTTACGGCGGGACCCAGGCGATAATCGCCGCTCGTCCCGTCCCGTTCCAGCATCGACTCCCCCAACAGCGCCTGCAGCAACCGATAAGTCGTCGTCTTGTTGAGTCCGGACCTGGCCGACAGCTCCGCCAGTGGCATCCGGGACCGCTCGAGCGTGAACAGCTTGAGCAGGCGGATGGCCCGCACGGCGGACTGGGCCCCCTGCGGGGTCGGTGTCTTTCGGGATTTCATAATATGAAACGTAATTTCATAATACGATAGCATACGCGCTGTTGCGGCGTCGCTCGAAATCGCCGAAGCTCTTCGCACCCAACCGGACGGAAATCACAGCATGGCCAGGAATTCACCGCTGCTCACCGAAATTCGGCGCCTCGAGAAGACGAAGGGGCGCTTCGAGTCCGTCGATCTGCTGATTCCCGACCTGTCCGGCATCCTCAGGGGCAAGCGCGTGCGGCGCGACGACTTCGACAAATGCGCACAGGACGGCTTCGTCTTCTGTGCAGGCGCGACAATGCTCAATACCCTCGGCGAAGTGACGACCGGTGTGCCGTATGGCGCCGATGACGGCGACCCCGACCTGGTCGCCCGGCTCGTGCCGGGCTCCGTCGCGCCCGTGCCGTGGTCAAGGCGCCCGATGGCCCAGGCGTTCTTCCGCATGTGCGACGAGGATGGCGGCGACTTCTTCGGCGACCCACGCACCGTGCTCGAACGCGCGCTGCAGCCCCTGCGCCGTCGCGGACTGACGCCCGTCGTCGCGACGGAACTCGAGTTCTACCTGCTGGACGGCACGTCCGAGACCGTGCGCGTCGGCACGCCGCTGATACCCGGCACGCGGCGTCCCCAGCCCGGCACGCAGGTCTACAATCCCGACGACCTGTTCGAAGCCGAGGCTTTCCTCGACGATGTCTACAGCTGGGCCGAAGCCCAGAACGTGCCCGCCGATTCCGCGATCTCGGAATACTCTCCCGGTCAGTTCGAGATCAACCTGCACCACGTGCCGGACCCGGTGCTGGCCTGCGACCACGCTGTGCTGCTGAAGCGCATCGTCAAGGCCGCCGCGCGCAAGCACGGGCTGATCGCGTGCTTCATGGCCAAGCCGTTCGAGCAAGATTCGGGCAGTGGCCTGCACATTCACATGAGCCTTGTCGGCAAGAACGGCCAGAACTACTTCTCGCAGGGCAAGGACGGCATGGCGATACCGCCTTTCTCGGCGCGGTTGCGGCACGCTGTTGGCGGGCTCTTGAAACTGATGCCCGAGTCGACTGCCCTGCTCTGCCCCAACGCCAATTCCTACCGGCGGCTGCGCCCCGACATGTTTGCTCCCGTCGAGCCAAACTGGGGCGTCAATCACCGCGTCGTTTCGGTGCGTATCCCGGAATCCGACCAGAAGAACCTGCGCTTCGAGCACCGGCCGGCCGGTGCGGACGCCAACCCATACCTGGTCATGGCCGCCGTGGCTGCCGGCGTCGATTACGGCCTCCGCAACCGGATCGATCCCGGCAAGATGGTCGAGCAGGGCGAGGAGATCGTGCCCCGGTTGAAGATCCCCCACCGCTGGGACGCCGCGCTCGACAAGTTCGCGCGCAGCAAGGTACTCCCGGAATACCTCGGCGAGGACTATTGCCGCTATTACACGATGGTCCGTCGCGCCGAAAGTGAGAAGTACCACAACCACGTGGCGCAGCTCGATTTCGACTGGTACCTGCGAAGCGTCTGACGCCCGCCGCACGCATCGTCACGCGTCGACTTACGATGTCCTGAACGGTAATGCCGTATCTGCTTTGATCTCTTTCAGGACGATGTTCGAGCGCACCTGGGAAACTCCGGGCAGGCGAAAGATAAAGTCGTCGAGAAACGCATTGTAGGCATCGATGTCCTCGACCACGACGCGCAGGTGAAAATCGGCCTCGCCGCTCGTCGCGTAGCATTCGAGCACCTCGGGGTGCCTAAGAACCTCATTCACGAAGCGCTCGACGTTTTTCTGTTCGTGCCGTGCCAGCGAAACGTGCACGATCGCCGAGAATTCGAAGCCGGCCTTGCGCGTGTCGGCGATGACCGCGTAGCGATCGATGATACCGGCCTCCTCGAGGCTCTTGACGCGTCGCCAGCAGGCCGAGCTTGACATGCCGGTCCGTTCGCCGAGTTCCTGCATCGTGAGACGGCTATCGCGCTGCAGTTCTGCGAGGATCTTGCGGTCTTTGGCGCTCAGCATACTTTTCGTTCCATAATTTTCTGATAATCGAAATATTATACCGAAAACAGGCTTAGTAACGGGATGAAAGGCACCCTATTTCAGTGCATTTGCGCGATACTGGGTCGCCATGCTCGACAATTACGAACTCATCGACCGCTACCGCCGCGAGTCCGGGCGCGTGCTGCTGACCGGTACGCAGGCGCTCGTGCGCATCGCGCTCATGCAGCGCACGGTGGACCAGGCGGCCGGCCTCAATACGGCGGGTTTCATCAGCGGCTATCGCGGCTCGCCGCTCGGCATGGTCGATCTCGAACTGTGGCGGGCGAAGCGCTTCCTCGGTGAAAACAACATCGAGTTCCTGCCCGCCGTGAACGAAGACCTCGCCGCAACGGCCGTGCTCGGCTCGCAGCAGGTCGAGACCGACCCGGACCGGACCGTCGACGGTGTGTTCGGCATCTGGTACGGCAAGGGTCCGGGCGTCGATCGCGCGGGCGATGCGCTCAAGCACGGTAACGCCTACGGCAGTTCGCCGACAGGCGGCGTGCTGGTCGTGGCCGGCGACGATCACGGCTGTATTTCGTCGTCGATGCCTCACCAGTCGGACGTCGCGTTCCTGACCTTCATGATGCCGTGGCTGAACCCGGCCAACGTCGCTGAATACCTCGAATACGGACTCTTCGGCCTCGCGCTGTCGCGTTTCTCGGGCATGTGGGTCGGATTCAAGGCGGTCACCGAGACCGTCGAGTCGGCGATGTCTTTCGAACTGCCGCCCTACCGCCAGTTCGTAACGCCGGACGACTACACACCGCCGCCGACCGGGCTGCATTACCGCTGGCCGGATTTCCCGGGTCCGCAGATCGAGGAGCGACTCGAGCAAAAGAAATACGCGACGCTGGCGTTTGCCCACGCCAACCGGATCGACAGGAAGATATTCGACGTGCCCGACGCGACCTTCGGAATCGTCACCACCGGCAAGGGACATCTCGACCTCATGGAGGCCCTGCGACTGCTCGGCATCGACGCGGCCGAGGCCCGCAAGATCGGGATCGACGTCTACAAGGTAGGCATGGTCTGGCCGCTGGAGCCCAGGGGCGCCCTCGAATTCGTGCGCAACAAGACCGAGGTCCTCGTCGTCGAGGAGAAGCGCGGCATCATCGAGAGCCAGTTCAAGGAATATTTCTACGATTACCCGGGCGACAAGCCGAAAAGCATGGTCGGCAAGGAAAGCGAGCGCGGCAATCGCCTCGTGCCCTGGGTCGGGGAACTGTCACCGCTGGATCTCGTACCCATCGTCGCGAAGCGTCTCGATCACGTCTTCGGCGGTGCGCGCTTTACGCGGCGAGCCGCGGAACTCGAACGCCGCTCGCAGGCTATCAGCGTCGATGGCGCCCAACGCATTCCCTACTTCTGCTCGGGCTGCCCGCACAATACGTCGACGAAAGTGCCGGAGGGCTCCAGGGCGCTGGCCGGCATCGGGTGCCACTTCATGGCGAGCTGGATGGGCCGCAATACCGACGGCCTGATCCAGATGGGCGGCGAAGGCGTGAACTGGATTGCGCGCTCGAAATTCAATGGCGACCGGCACGTCTTTCAGAACCTCGGCGACGGCACGTTCTACCATTCGGGTTCGCTCGCGATCCGCCAGGCCGTCGCGGCGGGTACGAACATCACGTACAAGATCCTGTTCAATGACGCTGTCGCGATGACGGGCGGGCAGCCCGTGGACGGTCCACTGAGCGTTCAGAGGGTCGCACAGGCGGTCTCGGCAGAGGGCGTCAAGCGCATCGCCGTCGTTTCGGACGAGCCGC
Organism: Woeseiaceae bacterium; assembly: GCA_041602775.1. GTDB lineage: Bacteria > Pseudomonadota > Gammaproteobacteria > Steroidobacterales > Woeseiaceae > UBA1847. Next base: position 46,467 of record JBFIFN010000014.1, read on the forward strand.
AGCGATTCGCCAGCGGCGATTTTCCGCCGGGCACGACCATCTCGCACCGACAGGAGCTGGACGCCGTGCAGCGGGAACTGCGGGAGATTCCCGGCGTAACGGTGCTTATCTACGCGCAGACCTGCGCAACCGAAAAGCGTCGGCAGCGCAAGCGCGGAAAGCTCGAGGACCCGCAGCGCTTCGTTGTCATCAATGAGCTGGTGTGCGAGGGCTGTGGCGACTGCTCCGTCGAGTCGAACTGCCTCTCGGTCGTGCCGAAGGACACGCCTCTGGGGCGCAAGCGGCAGATCGACCAGAACACGTGTAACAAGGACTACTCCTGCATCAACGGCTTCTGCCCGAGCTTCGTCACGGTCGAGGGCCACATCGAGAAACCGGCGACGGCGGTTAGTCACAATGCCGACTTCGAGCGGCTGTCCGCAGCGCTTCCGCCGGCACAGGTTCCCGACATCCGTCACTGTTACGACCTGCTGGTAACGGGCGTCGGCGGTACGGGCGTCATCACGGTCGGCGCGCTGATCACGATGGCCGCACATCTCGAACGCAAGGGTGCCAGCGAACTGGACTTCATGGGCTTCGCGCAGAAATTCGGCCCGGTGCTGAGCTACCTCCGCATCGCCAACGATCCTGCCGACATCAACCAGGTGCGCATCGAGAAAGCCCGCGCCGACGCGCTGATCGGCTGCGATCTCGTCGTGAGTTCCTCGCCCAAGGCCTCGGTGACCTATCAGGCCGGCCACACTCGCGCGCTGCTGAACACGGCCGAGATGCCGACCGGCGATTTCGTGCGCCGACGCGACGCCGACCTGCGCGTCGACGACCGCGTGGCCGCGATCGCCGATGCCGTAGGCGCAGAAAACCTCGCTACGCTGGACGCCAATGCGCTGGCCGGACGTATCATGGGCGACACGATCTACGCCAATGTCATGATGGTCGGCGCGGCGTGGCAAAGCGGACTGATCCCGGTATCGCTCGAAGCCCTGATGCGCGCGATCGAACTCAACGGCGTCAAGATCGAGGAAAACCAAAAGGCGTTCACGTGGGGCCGGATTGCGGCCCACGATCCTTCTGCCGTCGAAGTGTTATCGGGCGACGCTGCCAGTAACGTTGCCGAAACGCTCGACGCGATGATCGAGCGGCGCCGGCAGTTCCTCGTCGACTACCAGGACGAAGCGCTGGGCAAGCGCTACGTCGAGCTCGTGCAGCGCGTTCGGGATGCCGAGGCGGCGTTCGGCGGGGGCCGTCAGCTGGCCACGGCGACGGCCCGTGCGTGGTTTCGGCTGCTCGCCTACAAGGACGAATATGAAGTCGCCAGGCTGCACTGTGACCCGGCGTTCCTCGAACAGCTGCGGGCCGGGTTCGGTGACAGGGCGACACTGCGCTTTCACCTCGCGCCCCCGTTCCTAGCCTTCAAGCGGGACGCGCGCGGCCGTCCCCTGAAGCGGACCTTCGGCGGCTGGATTCTCCCGGTCTTTCGCGTGCTCGCAAAGATGCGCCGCTTGCGCGGCACGCCGTTCGACCCCTTCGGCTACACGGCCGAGCGGCGCATGGAGCGGCAGCTGATCGACGAGTTCGAGACGACCATCCAGCGGATACTGGACGCACTGCAGCCCGACACCGCAGAGCCGGCCGTAGCGATCATCGAGGCCTACCTCGGCATGCGCGGCTTCGGCCCCGTCAAGGATGATGCCGTGGCGCTCGCGCGCGAACGCATCGCCACCCTGCTCGCGAATCTCGAACAATCGGAGCGTCAAGCTGCGTAGAATGCGCGCTCATGGCAAGCATCCGCTATGAGCTCGAGGAACGCCCGGCCGACGGCGCAGCGCTGCCCATTGCCGACGGCGTCCAGTGGCTGCGCATGCCGCTGCCCTTCGCGCTCGACCACATCAACCTGTGGCTGTTGCGCGACACGGGTGGCTGGGTCATCGCCGATACGGGCATCGACTCGAAGACGAGCCGCGAACTGTGGCGCGGCGTCTTTGCCGGCGCCATGGAGGGCGATCCCGCCACGCACATCATCGCGACGCACCTGCACCCCGATCACGTCGGCTGCGCCGACTGGCTCGTAAAGGAATTCGACGTCGACCTGTGGATGACGCGCAGCGAATACCTGCTCTGTCGCACGCTGATCAGCGACACGGGCAAGGATGCGCCGCCAGAGGGCGTGCGCTTTTACCGGGCGGCAGGCTTCAGCGACGCGCAGATCGCGTTGTACCGGGAGAATTTCGGCATGTTCGGCAAGTTCGTGCGCGGCATGCCGCAGGCCTACACGCGTATGCAGGACGGCGACCGCTTGCCGTTTGCCGGCTTCGAGTGGGAGGTCATCGTGGGCCGCGGTCACTCGCCCGAGCATGCCTGCCTCTATGACGCGGAACGCAACATCCTGATTTCCGGCGACCAGGTGCTGCCGACCATCTCGCCGAACATCAGCGTCTGGCCGACCGAACCCCGCGCGAATCCGCTGCAGGACTTCTTCGATTCCATCGATGCGCTGGAAGCAAAGCTGCCGGAGGACGTGCTCGTGCTGCCGGCGCACGGCAAGCCCTTCCGCGGCGCTCACCTCCGGCTCGAAGAGCTGCGCAGGGAACACGACGACAAACTCGACGCGTTACTCGCTAACGGCGCACAGCCGCGGCGCGTCGTCGATACCTTCGGCGACCTCTTCGGCCGGGCTATCAACGATTCGAACCGCATCATGGCGACCGGCGAGGCCATCGCGCACCTGCATTACCTCGTCAACACCGGCGACATGGTGGCCGAGCAGGACAGCGGCGGCGTACACTGGTTTGCGCGCGCTTGAACCAAGGAGACAGCATGAGCCGAACCCGATTCCTGATCCCCCTGCTGATCGTTCTTGCCGGTTGCGGCAGCGACAAACCGGTCGCCGCCGTCGCCATGCCCGACAGCTACGCGGCCGGGGTCGCAGCGGATGTGCTCGACAGCGGCGGCAACGCCGTCGATGCGTCGATTGCGGCGGCGTTCTCGCTCGCCGTCACCAAGCCCGACGCCGGCAACATCGGCGGCGGCGGCTTCATGCTCGTCTTCTTCGAAGGTGATGCGAACTTCATCGATTATCGCGAAACAGCGCCCGGGCTCGCGCACCGCGACATGTACCTGGACGAGGACGGCGCAGCCATCGAGTATGCGAGCGTTGTCGGCCATCGCGCGGCGGGTGTTCCCGGTACCGTTGCCGGCATGTGGCTCGCGCACAGGCGCTACGGCACGATTCCGTGGGCCGACCTGCTGGCGCCGGCGATCGAGCTGGCGCGCGACGGTTTCGTCGTGCACCCGATACAGGCGGAGAAACTCCTGGAGGACCTCGAGTTTTTTGCCGACAAGGTCAACTTCGCCGAGCATTTCGGCGGCATGCGGGCCGGCGAGCGTTTTCGCCAGCCCGAACTTGCAAAGACCCTGACGCGCATCGCAGAGGCAGGGCCCGATGATTTCTATCGCGGCGAAACGGCGCGGCTGCTGGTGGCCGAGATGGATCGCGGCGGCGGGCTGATGACGATGCAGGACCTCGACGAGTACGAAGTCATCGAGCGGCAGCCCCTGCGTTCCGAGTGGCGAGACATCGAGATCCTCGCGGCGCCGCCACCGAGTTCGGCCGGGTTTGCGATCGTCCAGTTACTGAAGATGAAGGATTATCTCGCGCCGGCATTCGAAGGGCACGGCCACAATTCGCCGCAATACGTGCACCTGATCGCGGAGATGGAAAAACGCGTGTTCGCTGATCGCGCCGAGTACCTGGGTGACCCCGACTATGTCGACGTGCCGATGGACGAGCTACTCGACGAGGCGTACCTGCGTCGCCGCGCGCTCGAAGTGAACGAAAACGAGATTTCGACGCTGGACGCGGCGGCGCCCGGTCTCGAGTCGCCGGACACGACGCACTTTTCTGTTATCGACCGCTGGGGCAATGCGGTCGCCAATACCTACACGCTGAACTGGAGCTACGGCAACGGCGTGGTCGTGGAAGGCGCCGGGTTCCTTCTCAACAACGAGATGGACGATTTCAGCGTCAAACCCGGTGTGCCGAACATCTACGGTGTTGTCGGCAGCACGGCCAATGAAATCCAGCCCGGAAAGCGCATGCTGTCCTCGATGGCGCCAACAATCCTGCTGCGCGACGGCAAGGTGGAGATGGTGCTCGGCACGCCCGGAGGCTCGACGATCTTCACGACAGTGTTCCAGGCTATCGTCAACATCTACGATTTCGGCATGACGCCGGCCGAGGCGGCCGGCGCATCACGCTTCCACCACCAGTTGCTGCCGCCCGACCTCGTCACGTACAGCCCGACGGTGCCGCTGCCCGCCGCGACCATCGGCGCACTCGGCGACTTGGGTTATCGCGTCGAGCCGCACTTTTACGACTACGGCGACCTGCAAATCATCTACGTGGCCGATGGCGATATCGAGGCGGGCTCCGATCCGCGCTTCTGGGGCGAATCCCGGGTCCTCAGGAAGAAATAGGAAAAGCCCCGACGGCGTGCCGTCGGGGCCGGCTGGCGGCTTGGCAGGATTGCCAGCCTCGCGACTGGCGTAGTACCTAGCCTCGCGAGCGCCGATTGGCGCGGCGATCGTGGCGCCGGTCGATGCGCGCACCCTTGCGGTCCAGTTTGCGATCGATGCGTTCGCCCTTGCGGTCCAGCCTGCGGTCGATGCGATCACCCTTGCGGTCCAGCCTGTCTGACAGGCGTGGCCTGCCGTTTTCTGCGGCGCGTTCTGCGCGTCGGTCCAGGCGTCGGTCGATGCGGTCACCCTTGTTGTCGAGGCGCTTTTCGATGCGGTCACCCTTGTTGTCGAGGCGATTCTCGACACGGTCGCCCACGTCGGCGATTGCGTTGCCGGACAACAACAGTATTCCTGCGGCGCAGGCGATCAGTTTTCTCGAATCCATGACAGGTCTCCTAGTTTCCTTACGAATATCGCGTGTTCAGGAGTTCTAACGATCCGGCCCCGGATCGGTTGACAGTTTGTTCGATGTCATGGAAGCGCGGACGACGAGGCGACGGCCGCGAAAGACCGGGACAGGCGGCGACCGGCCACAGCCGCCGCCGCCGGCCCGTGTTCGCACTAGGCGGTCTGGTCGTCGACCCTGGCGTCAGCCGCGTTGCGCGTGACGCTCTTGATGCCGTTCGAGCACCCCGACTCGGAATCGTAGGACTGGCTCGTGCCGATGCACTGGCCGTTGGTCGCGCACAACTTGAACGTGAACTTGCCGGACGCTGTCTGCTTCGTCTGGAAACGACCGGGATTCTGCGAATTCTTGCGCACCGACTCGATGCCCTTCATACAGCTCGCCTTGGCCTTGTAGCCTTCGCTGCCGAGGATGTTCTCGCCGTTACCCGCCTTGAGGCGAAAGCGAAATTCCCCTGCTTTGTCTTTATAAACTTCAAATTTTCCTGCCATTTGAGATGTCTCCCTTCTTACGATTATTGAGCGAACGCTACAGATTACTTGACGATGAATGTCACCATCATGGTGACGCGGTATTCGTCCACTGCCCCATTCTTGACCACGACCTTCTGTTCCTTCACCCAGGCGCCCTCGATATTGTCCACAGTTTCGGCCATTTTGCTAATGCCGTTGCGAACGGCGTCTTCGAAACTCTTTGACGAAGCCGATGTGATTTCTGTGTTCTTTGCCACACTCATGGTGATCTCCTCTCTACATTCTTTGTGACGCATATTCGTCGTGCGGGTGATAGAATCGCACCAAGCCGCCCAAGGATCAAAATTTTGTGCGGATCTGGCGGGAAGACCAGCCCGTGGCCAGGCGCCCGGCTGGAGCATGTACTTAAGGGAGCATTTTTATGAGACATTTCGTTTGCGCGGTCGTCGCGACCGCGTTTGCCTTTGTCGCGTGCGACGTCGCACAAGCCGACGCGGAAGCTGGGCAGGGCTATCTGACGATCATGGGGACCTACCTCGACGACGACAAGTCCCGGAACCTCGAAGACGCGGTCAACGGCGGCATGCTGGGTGTCGGCTACGGCCTGAGCGAAGCCTGGAACGTCGAGGGCTACATCAGCCTTGCCTACCCTAACGATTCGGCGCCGGGAGGTGCCGAAGAAAGGCACCAGGCGCTCGGGCTCGACTTCCAGCGCGTGTTCTTGCGCAGCGGGCGCTTCAGTCCATACCTGCTTGCCGGCCTCGGCAACTTCGAACGCACCCGGGGCAGCGTCGATAGCGATGGCCTCATGCTCGCCTGGGGCGGCGGATTCTACCTTGACCTGTTCTCCTCGAACGTTGCGCTGCGCGGCGAAGCCAAGCGCCGGATGGACAACTCGGCGAACAACGGCGGCAAGTTCGACAACCTCTTCAGCCTCGGCCTGCACATGCCGTTCGGCGCCGCGTCCCCGAAGTGGGTCGACTCGGATGGCGACGGCGTCGAAGACGGTTCCGACCGCTGCCCGAACACGCCGGCCGGCACCAAGGTCGACGCCATGGGCTGCGAACTCGACAGCGACGGCGACGGCGTAAAGGACTCGAAAGACAAGTGCCCCGGCACACCGCGAGGCGTCACGGTCAACGCCGATGGTTGCCCGAACGATGCGGATGGCGATGGTGTGCCTGACGGCAAGGACAAGTGTCCCAACACACCGGCCGGGCAACCTGTCGACGCCATGGGCTGCGAGCTCGACGATGACGGAGACGGCGTCGTGAATCGACTGGACCAGTGTCCGGGCACGCCGAAGGGCGTCCAGGTCGACATCAAGGGCTGCGAGATCAAGGCAGTGATACGCCTCGAGGGCGTGAATTTCGAGACGAACTCGGATCGCCTGCTCGATTCGGCGTACGGCCGACTCAATGACGCCGCAGCGACCCTGCTGAAAAACCCGACCATCGAGGTCGAAGTTGCAGGTCACACGGACAGCGACGGTGCGGCAGCCTACAACGAGGGCCTGTCACAACGCCGCGCGCAGACCGTCCACGACTATCTCGCGTCGCGAGGCGTCGACGAGTCGCGCATGACGGTCCGCGGTTACGGCGAATCCACGCCGATCGCGGATAACGCGACGGCCGCCGGCAAGGCCCAGAACCGTCGCGTGGAGCTGCGCATCACGGAGCGTTGATCGCGACACACGGCCCCGCACGGGACCGGCAAACGAGAGCGCGTGCAGCCTTGCTGCACGCGCTTTTTTTTGGGGGGGGATGGATGCGGCTATTTGCGCACTTTGTCGATATCGACGATCGTCGAGCCGTGCTTGAGACTCTGCGTGTCCTCGTAACCGCCGCACCACTGGCGCAGCTGTTCGGCGGACATCGGTCGCGCGATGAAGTATCCCTGTACGAGGTCGCAACCCAGCCTGCGCACAATCGCGTACTGCAGGTCGGTCTCGACGCCTTCGGCAACGACCTCGAGGTCCATGGCCTTTCCGAGAGCGATGATCGCCTCGACGACCTTGGTGTTCGCGTCGGGGTCTGACAGGCCTGAAATAAAGGCCTGGTCAATTTTCAACGTCTGCACGGGCAGCTGCGCCAGGTAACTCAGCGACGAATAGCCGGTGCCAAAGTCGTCGATGTGAATGCCGACGCCGTATGACGCCAGGTCGTCGAGCACGGGTTGCGCAATTGTCAGGTCTTCGAGAAGCACCGTTTCAGTCAGCTCGAGGTTGATCAGGTTTTTGTTGACGTCGGCCTGGCGCAGGATGCCCTTGATCATGTCGACGAGGTTGCCGTTGCGCAGCTGATGGCCGGACATATTGACGCTTACGGGAATGTCCCAGGCAATTTCGGCACGCCATCTCGCAACGTCCGCGCAGACGGTGCGCATGATGCACTCGAATAATACGTCGGACATGCCCATCTCCTCGCTGAGGGGGACGAAATCCGACGGCGGCACCACGGATCCATCGGGACGGATCCATCGTGCGAGAGCCTCCACGCCGGCGAGCTCACCGGTGCGCGTGGACTGCTGCGGCTGGTAATAGGCCGTGACCTGGCCGGATTCGACGGCGGCGCGGAACTCGGCCTCGAGATCGAACTTGAAGCGCGCGCGATGGCGCATTTCCGTATGGTAGTAGACGATCGCATGGTCGAGGCTGCGGATGGAGCGATGCAATGCCGCCTCGGCACAGCGAAAAACGGCCTTCGCATTTCGCCCATGCACCGGGTGCCAGGCGACGCCGACGGCGACCTTCAGGAACAGGTCCCGGCCGTTAATCAGGAACGGTTCCTCGACCGTCTGCTTGACCGCCTCGGCGAGATCGCGGATGTCGTCCTCCGAATCGATACCCTGCACGAGCAACGCGAACTCGTCAGCACCGAATCGACCGACGATCGCCCGGTTGCTGCCGCCCTCCTCGACGAAAGTGCGGCTGAGCCGATTGCCGACGGAGCGGAGAAGCTCGGTGCCGGAATCGTAGCCCATCGTCTCGTTGATGAAGCTGAAGCGATCGATATCGAGCAGCACTACGGCGGTATCCCCCTCGGTGTCCTCGGCCCTGGCGATCAGGTTCTTGAGCTCCTCGATCAGCAGCAGCTGGTTGGGCAGTCGCGTCACGATGTCGAAATAAGCAATCTTCTGCAGCGCCGCAGTGCGTTCCTCGACGCGCCTCTCGAGGTCTTCATTGGCCAGCCGCAGCGCCATGTCGGCGTGCCATTTGCCCGACAGGGCTGCGGCCAGCTGACGGCACTCGCCCCCGTGCAGCGGCTTTTTGAAAAAGAACACCTTGTCGGCAGGCGGGACCTGTCGTCCCAGCAGGTCCGGATTGATCTTCCCGGATCGCGTGACGAGCACGATATTCAGGTGCGGGTCGAGTTCGCGCATCCCGCGCGCCACCTCGAGACCGGTCGAACTGGAGTCGACGTCGGGCTCGAGAAACACCGTGGCGAATGGCGCGTTGCTCTGCAACGCGTGCCGAATCGCCTCGATGGCGCTGTCGCCGTTCGAGCAGGACAGAACTTCGAAGCGCGGCGTTTGGTCCGCGTCGTCCTGCTCGCCAAGCAGCACCTTCTCCAGGTCGCTCAGGGTGTCGGTCGCGGCGTCGGGTTCGAAGTCGTCGCTCAGGCAGCGAACGTACTCACCCACCTGCCGGATGTCGTCATCGACGACCAGCACGCGGTTCTGCGAGGCAGGCGAGGTTCCCATTGCGACCCAATTTGACAATAAATTAAGGGGAATTCTAGGCCCGATCAGTGCCCGGAAGCGTGACGCAGCGCACTTTCCGGCCATTTCTTGTGGTAACTTACGCGGCGTCCCACCCAGCCCTGCAGAGCGACCCATGCCTCTTTTCAGATTCCGCGCCTTCATGCTCGAGCAGTACGCGTCGAGTACGAGTTTGCCGAGTATTCGGTCACGGGTCAGCAGGCGGCGGTGTGAATCCTCGACAATCCGCTATTCGGGAACTGATTGTGCCCATACGCTCCCTGTGTGTAACAGAAGCCGCTGACCGGCCCACTGTCGCCACCTTCATCGGCCTGCACGAGGCCGGCATCGACATTACCGTGGTATGTCCGGTCGACCATCCCAATTACGAGACCCTGACGAAAGCCGGGGTCAGGACGATCGACATCCGCCTGCCGACCAATTTCAACAAGCAGGGCATCGCGGCACTGCGCGAGGAACTACAGCGCGGCCGCTATCACATCATGCACACGTTCAATAACAAGGCCGTCAGCAACGGCCTTCGCGCGTGCAAGGGATTGCCCGTGAAGATCGTCTGTTATCGAGGCATCGTCGGTGCCGTGGGCTTTCTCGATCCCATGTCGTGGATGCGTTACCTCAACCCGCGCATCGATCGCATCGTCTGCGTTGCCGACGCCATCCGCCGGCATTTCCTGGAAATGAAGCCCGCATTCCTGCGCATGCCGCCCGAACGGCCGGTCACGATTCACAAAGGCCACAGGCTCGAATGGTATACGGCGACGCCCGCCGACCTGACCGCGTACGGCATTCCCGCCGGAGCGTGTGTCGTCGGGTGCACGGCAAATTACCGGCCGCGCAAAGGCATCGACTATCTCATCGACGCCATTGAGCGGTTGCCCGATGATGTGCACCTCCTGTTGATCGGGCACATGGACGCCGCGAAGCTGACGCGGCGCATCGAGCGCAGCCCCGCGAGGAGCCGAATTCACCGCGTCGGTTTCGTCAGCAATGCGCCGGAACTCAGCGCGGCCTGCGACATATTTTGCATGCCTTCCACCAAGCGCGAAGGCCTGGCGCGGGCCATCATCGAGGCGATGGCCTACCGCGTGCCGCCTGTCGTCACGAATTCGGGCGGCAGCCCCGAACTCGTCGTGGACGGCGAGTGCGGGATCGTCGTGCCGCCGAAGGATGCGGGCGCCCTCGCCGAAGCAATTGGCAAGCTCTACCGGGACCCCGCGCTGCGCCGACGCTATGGCGACGCCGCCCGCGAGCGCATCGCCACGGCTTTCCGCAACGAGGATACGGTCAGAAAGACCGTTGCGCTTTACGAGGAACTGGTTCCGAACCCCGACTA
>JBFIFN010000015.1:0-51980 GCA_041602775.1 Woeseiaceae bacterium
GCGGCGGCCCGAATGCCGTTCGCATTCAGGGTGATAACGCGAAACAATGCAGTCTCCTGTGTCATACTCCGCAACGAAGCGGCAATCATACAGAAGACTTTTCAGATGCGTGGTTACAAAAGGGAATTCATAGAACTCGCGCTCGAACTCGGAGTCCTGCGCTTCGGCGAATTCACGCTGAAGTCGGGACGAACCAGCCCCTACTTCTTCAATGCGGGCCTGTTCAATACGGGCTACGCCGCGGCCAAGCTCGGACGCTATTACGCCGCCGCCATCGCCGAATCGGAAGTGCGCTTCGACATGCTGTTCGGTCCCGCCTACAAGGGTATTCCGCTCGCGACACTCGCAGCGGCCTCGCTGGCCGAGCACCACGACATCGACGTGCCGTACTCATTCAATCGCAAGGAGGCAAAAGCGCACGGCGAGGGCGGCAGCGTCGTCGGCGCGCCGCTGAGCGGGCGCGTGCTCATCGTCGACGACGTCATCACGGCAGGCACAGCAGTTCGAGAGGCCTACCAGATCATCTCGTCGGCCGGCGCCGAAATTGCGGGTCTCGCCATCTCCCTGGACCGCCAGGAGCGCGGCCAGGGACCGTATTCAGCGGTTCAGGAGCTCAAACAAACGCTCGGCATACCGGTCATAAGTATCGTACAGCTTGACGATCTGATCGATATTCTCGAAGAATCAAGCGAATACGAGCGCTACCTGGAGCCCGTACTGGCGTATCGCAAGCAATACGGCGTGATCTCCTAAGTGCCTGATTTATTGCACGATCGAGTAAATTTTACAGAACTCGCTTACGCGTTTAAGCTGCAATAACGAGAACCAGTCCCGGTTCGGACGCCAGATAGCTGGCATATTTGGGCTATGCGAAAACTCATTGTCATCAGTGCGCTCGTCGTTATCAGCTGCACGGCGGCTGCCAGGGACGAGCAAAAGCTTTACAAGTGGACTGACGCCGAGGGCAACGTCTATTACAGCGACAGCGTCCCGGCGGAATTCGCCGAGCGTCCCAAAGCGGTGCTGAACGAACAGGGCGTCGCCGTTGAGGAACTCGAGGGCAAGAAGACCGAAGAGCAAATTGCCGAGGAACGCCGCGAGGAAGCGCTGCGCGCCGAGGAGGAGCTGCAGCAACGCGCCGACCAGGCGCTGCTCGCGACCTACCTGTCCGTCGAAGAAATCGTCATGCACCGCGACCGGCGTGTCGAGCTGTTCCAGGCCCAGTCCCGCGTCACGGAGCTGTATCTCAAGAACCTCGACCGGCGCCTCGAAACGATTCGCACCGAGGCATCGCGCTATCAGCCCTACTCACAGGACCCTAAGGCACCGATGATTCCCGACGATCTCGCAAACGACCTGCGCGAAACGAGGGATACGATTTCGCGTCACAAGAACAACCTGAAGAAGTACGAAGTCAACGAACGCGAGATCATTGAGCGATTCGACAAGGACATTAACCGCTTCAGGATACTCAAGGGCATCGACGCGCCCCAGGCGGCGGTTGCCGAGCAAACGGCCTCAGTGACTCCCTGAGTGACCGAAGCCGCCGGCGCCGCGGTCGCTCGACTCGAATTCCTCGACCACGTCGAAGCGCACCTGCTCGACCGGGACAAACACCATTTGGGCGATACGCTCGCCGGGCTGCACCTCGTAGCTCTCCTTGCCGCGATTCCAGCATGATATGAACACCTGGCCCTGGTAGTCGGAGTCAATAAGGCCGGTCAGGTTGCCGAGGACGAGGCCGTGCTTGTGGCCGAGCCCCGATCGCGGCAGCAGGACAGCCGCGAGACCCGGATCAGCAACATGGATAGCGAGGCCGGTCGGCACGAGTACCGTATCGCCGGGCTCTACGACCAGCGGCTCATCGATGCAGGCCCGCATGTCGAGTCCGGCGGAACCGGCCGTCGCGTAATGCGGCAAAGGGATGGTGTCACCGACGCGCGGATCGAGGACCTTGAGTTCAATGGATCGCAATGACATTGTCCTTCGTATCGTCGCCGCGCACGGCGGTGTAGCGTTCGGCAACCAGTGTGATGAGGCGATTCGCGAGCTCGGATTTCTGCAGCGTCGCAAAACGCTGTTCGCCATCTTCCCAGAGCACGTTTGCAGCATTGTCGTCGGCATCGAAACCGCGGTCTGCACCAACGCGGTTGGCAATGATCATGTCGAGTTTCTTCTTCACCAGCTTTTCACGAGCGTACTCGTCGACGTTCTCGGTTTCGGCGGCAAAACCCACGGTAAAGGGCGCTGACTCGAGGGCTGCAACCGACTGGAGGATGTCGGGGCAGCGCACGAGATCGATGCGCATCGTCACGTCGTTCTTCTTGATCTTCTGCACCTGCTCCACGGCGGGACGATAGTCGGCGACAGCCGCTGCGGCAATGAAGATGTCGGCATCGCCGATACACTCGTGCGTGGCCTCGTACATGTCCTGCGCGGTGACGACGGAACGCATCTCGACGCCGGGCGGCGCGGGAAGGTTCACGGGGCCGCTGATAAGGATTACCTCGGCCCCCTGCGCAGCCGCCGCGCGCGCCATCGCATATCCCATCTTCCCGGAACTCCGGTTCGAGATGTAGCGCACCGGATCGATCGGCTCCCGCGTCGGGCCTGCCGTTACGACGACTTTGCGGCCGGCCAGCAGGCCCGCGCCACGCACCACACCGAGGTCGAAGACAGCAGCTGCGATGGCGTCGGGTTCGAGCATGCGACCGGCCCCCGTTTCGCCGCAGGCCTGCGATCCGACGTCCGGCCCCAGGACGTGCACGCCACGCTCCTCGAGCACTTTGCGGTTCGCCTGGGTTGCGGGGTTGTTCCACATGACATGGTTCATGGCCGGCGCCACGGCGATCGGCGCCTCGGTCGCAAGACAGATTGTCGTCAGGAGGTCCGGGGCGGCGCCGCTGGCGATGCGCGCCATGATCTCCGCCGTTGCCGGCGCGATGAGCACGACGTCGGCCCAGCGCGCGAGCTCGATATGGCTCATCGCCCGCTCGGCTTCCTTGTCCCACAGGTTCGAGCGCACGGCGCGCCCCGACACGGCCTGCAGCGCGGTGTCGGTAACGAATTCCGCGGCCGACGCGGTCATGACGATCTGCACATCGCCGCCGCGCTCCATGAGGCGCCTGACCAGATCGGGCGTCTTGTAGGCTGCAATGCCGCCTGTGATGCCAAGAAGGATATTCATGAGAACGAGCTTATCGCGTCGGCCCCGAAAGCGGCAATTCTGCTTAGATTGATTCGTTGTGTTGATATGCCGGCGCCGCACACGATCGGCGCATGGATGATCATTCGCCCAGGGAATGGAGCGACGCACGCCTGCTGGCGACGATCGTCGGGCACGGCGCCGCCGCCTGCCTTCTGCAACGCTTCGGCGGCCTGCGGCTCCTGCTGCACGCCAGGCGCCGCGACCTGGCCGGCTGCCGTGGCATCGGTGACGCACGACTCGCCGCACTGCAGGCACTGCCCGAGCTGGCCCGCCGGTATTTCGCGCAGTCCCTGCCCTGCGGCGAGACGATTCGCAGCCCCGCCGATACCGAGACTTTCCTGCAAGCCCGCATGCGTCATCTCGGCCACGAGGTATTCTGCTGCCTGTTTCTCGACAACCGGCACAGGGTCCTCAGCTTCGACGAACTGTTTCGCGGCACCATCGACGGGACCACGGTGTACCCGCGCGAGGTCGTCAAGGAGGCGCTCGCCATCAATGCCGCGGCCGTGATCCTGGCTCACAACCACCCGTCGGGCGTGGCGGAGCCCAGCCAGGCCGACGAACGCATCACGCGTCGGCTCAAATCGGCTCTCGAGCTGGTCGATATACGCCTTCTCGACCACCTCATCATAGGCGACGGCCAAGCCACGTCGCTGGCCTCGCGCGGCCTCCTCTGACAGGCCCTTGTAATGCGCCGTTCCGGCTGGTATAAAGTCTCGCTCTTTGCCCGCCCGTCGCGGGCAACTTTTAATAGAATCAGAGACTTATCGTCATGTCCAAGGTTTGCCAAGTGACCGGGAAGCGCCCGATGAGCGGCAATAACGTTTCCCACGCACACAACAAGACTCGCCGTCGCTTCCTGCCGAACCTGCAGAACAAGCGTTTCTGGCTCGAATCCGAGCAGCGCTGGGTGCGCCTGCGCGTTTCGCACAAGGGCATGCGCATTATCGACAAGCACGGCATCGACAAGGTCGTAGCGGACCTGCGCGCTGCCGGCACGCACGTGTAATCGCGGGAGGTCAGGACTATGGCAAAAGGTAATCGCGACAAGATCAAGCTGGTTTCGAGCGCGGGCACGGGCCACTACTACACGGCCACGAAAAACAAGAAGCTCCATCCGGAAAAGATGGAGACAAAAAAGTACGACCCCACGATTCGCAAGCATGTGATCTACAAGGAAGCGAAAATCAAGTAACGAAAAGCCCGCGCAAGCGGGCTTTTTTTCTCATGCCCGAACTACCCGAAGTCGAAACCAGTCGTCGCGGCATCGAGCCCTGGGTGGTCGATACACGGATCGCTGATGTCATCGTGCGCGACCGACGCCTGCGCTGGCCCGTTGCGCGCGGCATCGAGCGCAGGCTTCGCGGACGTCGCATTGATTCGGTCGGGCGGCGCGCCAAGTATCTGCTGATCGGAACGGACGACGGCACCGCCATCCTGCACCTCGGCATGACGGGCAGCGTGTTCATTGTCGATCACGGGACACCGGCCGGGGTTCACGACCATTTCGATATTCTCCTCGACAATGGCCGCTCGCTGCGCTTTCGCGACCCACGACGTTTCGGCTCGTTCTTCTTCAGCCGCGAGCCGCTATCCCATCCGCTGCTCGCCGACCTCGGTCCTGAACCGCTCGGCGAGGACTTCGACGGACATTACCTGTGGCGCCGGTCGCGCGGGCGCAAGTTGAGCGTCAAGCAATTCATCATGAACGCGAATATCGTCGTCGGGGTCGGCAACATCTACGCCAGCGAATCCCTGTTCCTTGCAGGAATCAACCCGAAGCGGGCGGCGGGACGTATCGCACAGCACCGCTATGAGGCCCTGGCGAACGCCATCAGGGACGTTCTTGGCCGGGCGATTCTCGCCGGCGGAACGACGCTGCGGGATTTCTATGGCGGTGACGGCGAGCCCGGCTATTTCCGGCAGCAGCTGGAAGTCTACGACCGGGAGGGCGAGCACTGCCGCCGGTGCAATACCATCATTCGGGCGATCGTGCAGGGCCAGCGAACGACCTACTACTGCACGTCCTGCCAGACCTAGGAGGGCCTTCAGGCCCGGATCGCGGCTAAAGCTGCTTCTAACTGCAGCGCGCCTCGAGCGCGTCCCTGACCTGCGGAGAGACGAAGCCCGATACGTCGCCGCCCAGTGTTGCAACCTCGCGCACCAGCGTCGACGAAATATAGGTATAGCGGTCGGTCGGCGTCAGGAACACGGTCTCTACGTCCTCGGTCAGTGCGCGGTTCATGTTGGCAAGCTGGAATTCGTACTCGAAGTCCGAAACGGCGCGCAGACCGCGAATGATGACTTGGTGACCGTTCTTGCGTGCGTGTTCGACGGTCAGGCCCGAGTATCCCCGAATCTCCACGTTGTCGTGCTCAGCCAGCGCGTGTCTCGCCATTTCGACGCGCTCCCCGAAGGTGAACATCGGCACTTTGCCCCCGGTATCGCGCGCGATCGCGACGACCACATGGTCGAACAGTCGTGCCGCACGCCGCACGAGGTCCTCGTGGCCGAGCGTGATGGGGTCGAAGGTACCGGGGTACATCGCGGACAGCGGCACTGGCTTGCTCCTTTCAGTCGCCCGCCGAAACGAGCATATAACGGACGTTACCCGCCGTTTTGTTCTTTTGCACACGCCACCCTACCGGCAACCTCGCTTCGACCCCCTGTTTCGGGAGTTCGATGTAGACCAGCGCGTCTGCGGCGAGCAGGCGACGGCTCTCCAAGAGTCTACACGTTTCCTCGACCAGGTCGTCCGAGAACGGCGGGTCGAGGAACACGAGGTCGAACGGGCCGGTTTCGGCTTCCTGCAGGAATGTGAGCGCGTCCTGCTGGTACACGCTGGCGCCTGGCGCGTCGAGGATGTCGATATTGCGCCGCAGCTGTTTGGCGGCGACCGCCGATCGTTCGACGAAGGTGACGCTGCGCGCCCCGCGCGACAACGCCTCGAGGCCCAGCGCGCCCGTGCCGGCATACGCATCGAGGCAACGCGCACCGTGGATGCGGGGAGCCAGCCAATTGAACAGCGTTTCGCGAACCCGCTCGGACGTCGGCCGCAGGCCCTCGACCTCGGCGATATCCAAAAGGCGACTGCGCCAGTTTCCCGCTACAATACGCAGCCGTCCCGCCTGGGATTTTTGTTTTCGTCCGGCCATCGTCGCTTTGCTCCTGCACGAATCGTAAACGCATGTTTGGGAAAAAGGAAAAACCCGAGAAGAAGGAAAGCTTCATCAAGCGGCTGCGGGCGCGGATCAATCGCGGCGACAGCTGGTTGACCTATGATCTGGCCAATCTGGCGCCGGGCGGGAAGATTGACGAGGACACGCTCGAGGAACTCGAAAGCCTGCTGGTCATGGCGGATGTCGGTGTCGACACGTCGCAGCGCATTATTGCCGACCTGCAGAAGCGCCTGGCCCGGAAGGAACTCAAGGATCTCGAGGCCTTGCAGCGCGGCCTGCGAACCGCGATCTGTGACATTCTCGGTCCCGTCGAAAAGCCGCTCGTCATCGAGCGGCGCGATGGACCATTCGTCATCCTCATGGTCGGCGTCAACGGTGCGGGTAAGACCACGACGATCGGCAAGCTCGCACGCCGTTTCCAGGATCAGGGCTACTCGGTCATGCTGGCCGCGGGTGACACGTTTCGGGCAGCCGCGGTGGAGCAACTGCAGGCCTGGGGGGACCGCAATAACGTCCCCGTCATCGCGCAGCAGGCCGGTGCGGATCCGGCAGCGGTCATTTTCGACGCGATGGATGCGGCGCGAGCCCGGGATATCGACATCCTGCTCGCCGACACGGCCGGACGCCTGCAGAGCCAGTCGGGGCTGATGGACGAGCTTGCCAAGGTCAGGCGGGTCATCGCGAGTCGAGATGAAACGGCGCCGCACGAAATCATGCTGGTCCTCGACGCCAGCCAGGGGCAGAACGCCCTGGTCCAGGCCGAGAAGTTCCACGAGGCGCTCGGCCTGACGGGCCTGACGGTCACGAAGCTCGACGGCAGCGCGAAGGGCGGTATCCTGCTGGCAATCGCGAACAAGCTGGCCGTTCCGGTGCGGTTCATCGGTATCGGTGAATCTGCCGAGGACATGCAGCCGTTCGAGGCTGCGACGTTTGCCGACGCGCTGCTCGCCTCGGGCGGCACGGGCGATCGGGCGTGATCAGGTTCGACAAGGTCACGAAGCGGTTCCCGGGCGGCCAGGAGGCGCTGTCCGAGCTGACGCTGGACGTGGACAAGGGCGAGATGATCTTCGTCACCGGCCACTCGGGGGCCGGCAAGAGCACGCTCCTGCGGCTTATCGCGCTGATTGAAAGGCCGACGAGCGGCCAGGTCATCGTGGACGGGCAAAACACGCAGCGCGTACGCCGCCGCAGGATCCCGGCCTACCGTCGGCAGATCGGAATGGTTTTCCAGGATCACAAGCTGCTGTACGACAGGCCCGTCTTCGACAACGTGGCGCTGCCGCTGGTTATTGCCGGCATCGGCCACCGCGATGCGGGAAGGCGCGTCCGGGCGGCGCTCGACCAGGTCGGCCTGCTTCACAAGGAAAAGCGGAGTCCCGAGACACTGTCTGCCGGCGAGCAGCAGCGTGTCGGGATCGCGCGCGCCATCGTCACGCGGCCGAAACTGCTGATCGCGGACGAGCCGACCGGAAACCTGGACCCGGATCTGTCTCTCGAGGTCATGCGCATTTTCCGTCGCTTTAACGAAGTCGGCGTAACTCTCCTGATTGCGAGCCACGACATCTCGCTGATCGACAAGCTCGGCTGCCGGCGCATCGCCCTCGAGCAGGGTCGCCTGCTCGTCGGGGATGAGGAGGACGACGGATGGCTGTGACCCGCAATTCCGACGCCGTTGCGCCGGTACGTTCCTCTGGTCGCCTCGCGATCTGGTTCGTCAGTCATGTCGGCACGTCGATCGCCGCATTCGGCCGCATCGTGCGGCACCCGTTCTCGACGTTCATGATCGTGCTCGTGATCGGGGTCACCCTTGCGCTGCCGGCGGCGATCAATCTCGTCGTGAAGAATGCGCGGGCGATCAGCGGCAGCTGGGACAACGCGCTCGATTTCGCGGTCTTTCTGAATCGGGAACTGGCAGAAAGCGAGGCTGCGGGGCTCGCGCGGCTGATCGGGCAACGTGCGGACGTCGAGTCCGTGCAGTTCATCAGCGCGACCGAGGCGCTCGCCGACTTCAGGGCGCAGTCGGGTTTCGGCGCAGCGCTCGATCAGCTCCCGGACAATCCGCTGCCGCACACGCTCGTCGTGCGGCCGAGTGCCGGCAACACCAGCGCATCGATGGTGCTGTTGCACGAAGAGCTCGCAAACCTGCCGGAGACCGAGCATGTCCAGGTCGACACGGAATGGGTGCAGCGTTTCCACGCGATCCTCGACATCGTGCGGCAGGCGATCGCGATCGGTGCCGCGTTGCTCGCTATTGCCATCATCGTGATTATCGGCAACACGATTCGCCTCGATATCGAAAATCGGCGCGAAGAAATCGAGGTCACCAAGCTGATCGGTGCCAGCAATGCGTTTGTGCGCCGGCCATTCCTGTGGACGGGTTTCTGGTACGGCCTCCTGGGCGGCGTCATGGCGCTGGCACTCGTGTATTACGGACTGTTCCTGCTCGAAGCGCCCGTTGCGCGGCTGGCCGGCCTCTACCAGAGCAATATTGCCATTGCGTCTATGGCCTTCGGCGAGGCGCTGGCGATTATCGGCGTTGCGCTGCTACTCGGCCTGTTCAGCGCGTGGGTCACGGCGG
Source organism: Woeseiaceae bacterium (assembly GCA_041602775.1). Taxonomy (GTDB): domain Bacteria; phylum Pseudomonadota; class Gammaproteobacteria; order Steroidobacterales; family Woeseiaceae; genus UBA1847. The sequence goes on from JBFIFN010000015.1 coordinate 8,966, forward strand.
CCCGCCACATGCGACGCATCGAGCCGCGCTAGTTCGTAGCGCTGCGCAGCCCTTTCAGCACGCCCTCCACGATAGCGTCGAGGCTTGCGCGGTCTGGTCGGCTCTTGCACATGACGCGCAGGCCCCAGAGATTGTTGAGAACAAAAGAAGCGAGCTCGTTGGCATCCCGCGTCGTCCCAATGTCGCCCTCGGTCTGGGCGTCCTTGATGAGCCAGGCGAAAGCCTTGCGCAGTCGCGCGTTGTGACCGCGCAGCCGTTCGGCGATGTCCGCATCGTGCATCGACATCTCAAGCAACGCGTTGACGGTCAGGCAGCCGCGCTCGTCGTCGCCGGCCGCAGCGTCGTCCACGACCTGCTGCAACAGTCCCTCGAGCTTGTCCATGGAGCGCCCGGGCGCGTCGCGCAGCGCGCCCACCTTGCCGAGGAAGCCGCGGTTGTAGTGGTCGATGACTTCGAGAAACAGGCCCTTCTTGTTGCCGAATGCGGCATACAGGCTGCCGGGCTGCAGGCCCGTCGCGGAAACCAGGTCGCCGACCGAGGTCTTGCCGTAGCCGCGTTCCCAGAACACCGTGGTCGCCCGCGTGATCACCGTATCCCGATTGAATTCTGCCTGTCTTGCCATGCGCAGAGTGTACCCTTACTTGAATGTACATTCAAGATTAGCTATTATTCGCTGGCGGTCCGTTGATGGCCGCTTTTTTGGGTGTTAAATTGAACAATCATTCAAGAAAAGGAGCGCTCATGACCCTCTGCAGCCCGCTGCACCTGGCCGGAACGTCGTCCAGGAACTTGTTTTGAGGATTAGCACTCCAACTTGGCGAGTGCTAAAATTTGCCCACGGATCCTGGAGACCCTGAATGACCAAAGCATTGGCAACACGCAACCATGACATCGCCCTGGCGGGCCCGGTAGGCAGCCTCGACGCCTACATCCAGGCCGTTGGCGCGATTCCCGTTTTGTCCAAGGAGGACGAACAGGCGCTGGCCACGCGTTTCCGTGACGAGAACGATCTCGACGCGGCGCGCGAGCTCGTCATGGCGCACCTCCGCTTTGTCGTCCATATTGCCAAGGGCTACACGGGCTACGGCCTGCCGCTCGCCGATTTGATCCAGGAAGGCAACGTCGGTCTCATGAAAGCCGTCAAGCGATTCGATCCGGAATACGATGTCCGCCTCGTGTCGTTCGCCGTGCATTGGATTCGCGCCGAGATTCATGAATTCGTGCTCAAGAACTGGCGCATCGTCAAGGTCGCCACGACCAAGGCGCAGCGCAAACTGTTTTTCAACCTGCGCAAGGCGAAGAAGAGCCTGGCGTGGCTGTCAGCGGACGAAACCAGGGCCGTCGCCGAGGACCTCGGCGTCAGCGAAAAGGAAGTCACCGAGATGGAAAAGCGGCTGCATTCGCGCGATACCATCTTCGATCCGGCACCCGACGCCGACGACGACAGCAACTTCACGCCGGCGGCTTACCTGCCGGCACCGGATTCCGATCCCGCGGTCCAGGTCGAGACGGCCGATTTCAATGACGACGCGACGTCGCGCATGGCCGCGGCCATGAACATCCTCGACGATCGTGCGCGCCACATCATCGAGGCACGCTGGCTGACCGACGACAAGAAGACCCTGCACGAACTCGCCGAAGTCTACGGTATATCGGCAGAGCGTATTCGCCAGCTCGAAGCCAATGCGATCGCGAAGCTGCGCAACGCGATGAGTATCTAGGGATCGGGCAGAAGGGATCGGGCAGGGACCGGCCGTCCACGACTGGCCTCGACCTACGCGTAAATCTTGCGGCGATAGCGGATCCAGCCGCCCTCATCGTCTTCGAGAGGGTCGCGGTGCGTCCAGTGGACGAGACCACCGAGATCATTCCATTCGTAGGTTCCGCGCAGACGCACGCGGTCACCCATACCAAGCGGCACGCGCTCGGCAATTTCGATGTTGTGGGCAATCAGCAAGGTCTGGCGGTCGCCGACGTCGATAATGAAGCGCTGGTGCCTGGCGCCGTCTTGATCGTCCGGCAACAGGCGGCGGACGAAGCCCGTGACTTCGATCCACCGCCCGTCTTCGGTCTTGCCGTAGCGGATGCTAGCTCGCCGTCAGCGGCACCATCGTGATTTCGACGCGGCGATTCGCCTGGCGGCCTGATTCCGTGGAATTATCCGCGATCGGGCGCGACTCGCCGAGGCCCACCGTAATCATGCGGTCGGCCATGATGCCGCGGCCGCGAAGGTAGTTCGACACCGACGCCGCGCGTCGCTCCGACAAACCCTGGTTGTAGGCATCGGAACCCGTGCTGTCCGTGTGCCCGGCTACCTCGACGACCGTCTTGTTGAACTCGTTCAGGACCTTGCCGACCGAGTTCAACACGTCGAAGAACGCGGGGCTCAGGTCCGAACTGTTGGTTGCGAACGTGATGTTGCCCGGCATGTTCAGCGTGATGTTGTCGCCGATGCGCGTGACGCTGACACCCGTTCCCTCGAGCTCGGCTCGCAGTGCCGCTTCCTGGCGGTCCTGGTAGGCGCCGACAGCGCCGCCGGCCAGTGCGCCGACGCCCGCGCCGATAAGCGCACGCTGACGACGTTCGACCGCGTCATCGCCGGAGATCAGGCCTACGACGGCGCCGATGCCGGCACCGATCAGGGCGCCCTTGGTCGCCTGGCTCGTCTTCTCTTCGCGAGTGTAGGGATCGAGCGTCTCGCATCCCGTGATAAAAACCATGGCCGTCGTCACGGCCAGAATCAGTTTGCCTGTTCGCGTATTCATGGATTTTTCCTTGCTTGCGAGTTTCGTGTGCATTGTATGCGCCGCTAACCTGAACGCCGACTTAATTTCGCGCTTTATGTTCAGACCCGTCACGCAAAGCGCGTAAACTGTGACGCATGTCCGAAATCGACAACTGGCTGGATCGTTACGAACACAGCCACGGCGACCTCAGGAACCCGGTCGTGTACTGGGCCGCTGTCCCGATGGTCGTGCTCGGTACCGTCGGCCTCCTCTGGTCACTGCCCATTCCTTCCCAGTTCGTCGAAATTTCCCCATTGCTTAACTGGGGCAGTGCCTTCCTCATGGCCACGGCAATTTACTACTTCATTATTTCCCTGTCACTGGCCATCGGCATGTTGCCGTTCCTGCTCGGGCTGGCCGCCATACAGCTGTGGCTCGCCGGGTCGCCCTGGCCGCCGCTCGGGGTAGCGATCGGGCTGCTCATCGCAGGCACCGTCGGCTTTTGGCTCGGCCGCCAGCGGCCCGGTATCGTCGCCGCCCTGCTGCGCGACTTCCAGCTCATGATGATCGGCCCACTGTGGCTCCTTTCGGTGATTTACAAGCGATTTCGCATCCCGTTTTGATCTAGAATCTACGCCCCTGACCTGAACCGGGACACCCTCCGTGAGCACCAAGACACTCGATCCTCTCGATCTCTACGATATCCAGTCCGAACTCTCCGACGACGAAGCCATGGTCAAGGACACCGTGGCGCGTTTCGTCGACGACCGCGTCATCCCCGTCATGCGTGAGGCCTTCGAGAACCACGAATTCCCCCAACACCTCGTCAGCGAAGTTGCAGAACTTGGACTTCTTGGCAGTTCGATAGACGGTTACGACTGCGCCGGCATGAACAGCGTCAGCTACGGCCTCATCTGTCAGGAGCTCGAGCGCGGTGACTCCGGCTTGCGCAGCTTCGTGTCCGTGCAGTCGAGTCTCGTCATGTACCCGATCCATACCTACGGCTCGGACGAACAAAAAGACCGCTGGTTGCCCGCGATGGCGCGCGGCGAGGCGATCGGCTGCTTCGGTCTGACCGAGCCCCATGGCGGCTCCGACCCCGGCAATATGAAGACGCACGCCAAACGCGATGGCGACGACTGGATCCTGAACGGCGCCAAGATGTGGATCACGAACGCCGGGATCGCCGATTGCGCTGTCGTCTGGGCAAAGACCGACGAGGGCATCAAGGGCTTCATCGTCGAAAAAGACATGCCCGGATATACGGCGCAGGAGATCGAGAAAAAATTCTCGCTGCGTGCCTCGGTAACCGGCGCCCTGTTCCTCGACAATGTCCGCGTTCCGAAAGAGAGCGTGCTGCCTGGCGTGTCTTCGCTCAAGGGCCCGCTGAGCTGCCTGACGCAGGCGCGCTATGGCATTACCTGGGGCGTTATCGGCGCGGCCCAGGCGTGCCTCGACGAGGTACTCAAGTACACGCAGGACCGCGTGCTGTTTGGCAAACCGATCGCGAACACGCAGACCATACAAATCCGCATGGCGGACATGGCGCGCCGCATCACGACCGCCCAGCTGCTTTCGCTGCGCCTCGGGCGCCTCAAGGACCAGGGCAAGATGCGGCCCACGCAGGTGTCGCTCGCCAAGTGGAACAACTGCCGCGCGGCCCTCGATATCGCTCGCGACGCGCGCGACATCCTCGGCGGCTCGGGCATCAGCGCGGAGTACGTTCCGATTCGCCACATGCTCAATCTCGAAAGCGTCATCACCTACGAAGGCACGGAGACCATCCACCAGCTCGTCGTGGGCAAGGAACTGACCGGCGCAAACGCTTTCGGGTGATGCCCGCGACCCGGGACATGTGGCGCATCGCTGCGCCGATGATCCTGTCCAACGTGTCCGTGCCACTGCTCGGCATGGTCGACACGGGCGTAACGGGGCACCTCGACAGCCCGACCTACCTCGGTGCCGTCGCCATCGGCGGCACGATTTTCACGTTCCTGTACCTCGGAATGAACTTCCTGCGCATGGGGACCACGGGCATCGCGGCGCAGAATTACGGGGCCGGGGACTACAACGCGCTGCGTGTGTCGCTTGGCCAGGCCCTGATCGTCAGCTTCGGCATCGCGCTCGTCATACTGTTGCTACAGGCTCCGATCGGCGCCATGTCGCTCGCGCTGCTGGGCGGCGATGCGGAAACGCAGGCGCATGCCGCAACCTATTTCTATATTCGTGTCTGGAGCGCGCCCGGCACACTCGCAAACTACGCGCTGATCGGCTGGTTCCTCGGCCTGCAGAACGCACGCGTGCCGCTGTACGTCTTCCTGGCGATCAACCTGACCAACATTGTGCTGGACCTGCTGTTTGTCATCGGTCTCGGCATGGACGTCGACGGCGTCGCGCTGGCGTCCGTCATCGCCGAGTACACGGGCCTGGCGCTGGGCGTAACGTTCATGCTGCGCGAACTGCGCAGGCATCCCGGGCGGTGGAGCAGGGAGCGCCTTACGAAACTGTCGGCCTACATGGCGTTCTTTTCTGTAAACGCCAACCTGTTCGTCCGGACGATGGCCCTGATGTTTACGTTCGCGTTCATCACGGCGCAGGGTGCGCGCCTCGGGCCCGCCATCCTCGCCGCGAACGCGCTGCTGATGAATTTCCAGAACCTGACGTCACTCGGGCTCGATGGCATCGCGCACGCCGCCGAGGCAATGGTCGGCAAGGCCGTCGGCAAGAAGGACAATCGCGCGCTGCAGGAAACGGTATCGCTGACGCTGCGCTGGTCGCTGTACTTCGCAGCCGGGTTCACGCTGCTGTACATCGTCGCAGGGCCGCTCATCGTGCGCATCCTGACCGATCTGCCGAACGTGCGCGAAACGGCGATGGACTACCTGCCGTGGCTCATCGCGTCGCCGCTGATCTCAGTCTGGTGTTTTCTCTACGACGGCGTCTACGTGGGAATGACGCGCGCCCGCGAAATGCGCAACATCATGGTCGTCTCGACGTTCGGCGTATTCCTGCCGCTATGGTTTGTCTCGCAACCGCTCGGCAACCACGGCCTCTGGTTCGCTCTCATGGGGTTCATGGCCAGTCGCGGTATCGGTATGCACATCGGCTACCGCAAGGCGATCCGCGTTACGCATGGCCCAGACGTATCCGAGCGCACCCGAGGCGATGTTGGCTAACGCGTAGGCCGCGAAGATTCCCGCAATGCCGAAGAAGATCTTGCCGAGAAAGGCCAGCGGCACGTACAAGACCAGGATGCGGGTCAGGCTGATGACGACGCCGGGCATCGGGTTACCGAGACCGTTGAACGCGGCGTTGACGACCATTACGATCCCGTAAGCGCCGTAACTGATCGGCGCGACCAGCAGGAACATTCGCGTCACGTCGGTGACAGCCGGGTTTTCGCTGAACAGGCGAGGCAGGATTCCCGAAGTCATCGCTAGCAGCAAGGCGATCACGACGCCGCTCAGTACGGAAAACGCGGCACACAGCCGCAGCGATTCCCGGATGCGGTCCTTTTTACCGGCCGCGAGGTTCTGGCCGACGAACGGCCCGATGATTGCCGACAGCGCGTAGTACAGCACGAGCACCAGCGATTCGATGCGGCTGGCCACGCCGAAGCCCGCCACGGCCCGCGGGCCGAAGTCCGCAATCATGGCCGTGATCAGCGTCAGGCCGAGCGGAACGATAATGTTGGTGCCGGCGGCAGGCAGGCCGACGTGGAGAATGTCGCGCCACGACTTGCGCATGGTCGCCCGATCGGGTTTCTCGAAGGTGACGAGATCGAGCTGCAAGCCGAGATAGTAGAGTGCCGCGAAGAAAAACAGCCCGCGTGCCATGAAACCGGCAATCGCCGCACCGTTCAGTCCCAGCTCGGGGATCGGGCCCAGACCGAAAATGAAAATGGGATCGAGTATGACGTTGAGGATCGCACCGCCGATCATGAGCTTGCTCGGCAGGCGCGTGTCCCCGGTCGCGCGCATCGTCGCCGTCGCCACCATGCCGAGCAGGATAAAGGGCACGGCGAGATAGACGATGGTCATGAAACCGCGAATTGTGGGCAATAGATCTTCGGGTGCCCCGAGGGCGCGGAACAGCGGATTGATGGACAGAATCCCGACGATCATGCAGCCGCTGGCAATGATCAGGCACAGGATCAGACTGTCGGTCGACAGCCGCTTTGCGCGCTCATGGTCGTCGCCCCCCAAGGCCCGTGCGACGACCGACGAGGTGCCGGCGCCGAGGCCGATCGCGACGCTCGTCACGATCATGAGGATCGGGTAACCAAAGCTGAACGCGGCCAGCGCGCGATCGCCGACGATGCCGAGGAAATACGCATCGATGAACGACTGCGCCATGAGTGTCGTGATGCCGATCAACATGGGCATGGTCATGTTGACGAGGTGGCGTCCGACAGGGCCCTCGGTGAGTCTTGCATTGCGCGATGCCATCGAGGACGAATACAGCGATTGGCTCGCGAACACAAGGAATAATTCAGTACAGCATCCGCGCCGTAACCACGTAACGCATCGGACCGCCAACCTCGAGCGCATCAAAGGGATAGCAGGTTACGAGAGACAGCATCGACTGTCGGGTATCGAGCACGAGGCTGCCCCTGCGGGAATCGACGATATCGACACTGACGACCTCGTAGAGATGACCCTGGCCGCGCGTCGTTTCGATGCCGACGAGCTCTCCCACGTCGAGATCGCGCAGGAACGCGAAGTGCGTGTCGCGGTGCCCGGCGATGATCGAGTTCCCGATCTCCCCGGGCGGGGCGCTCGCGCCCAGGTGGCCGGGACCGAAAGCCAGTGTGCGACCCGAGCCGCCGGCCAGCACGATCAGGTCCACGCCCTGGGACTCGACCGTGAGGCGGGCGACGGGCCAGGTGTCGGCCCACGGCCACGGCGCAGCGCGATCCTCGCCCGCGGTCACGCGCAACCAGGCACGTTGCATGAGTTCCTGCGCAAGCCAGGCCTTGGCAGGGATATAGGCACCCTGGCCGAGGTTCCAGAAACCGAGTGCAAGCAAAGCGGCCATAACGAGCTTTGCCGGCCTAGCGACGGCGCGCACGTCGTTTCACCGGACGCGTCGTGCGGATCATGGCGGCGAGCAGGATTGCAGACAGCAGCCAGGCGGCGCCCATGATGCGCAGCGCCGGCGCGCCCGTTGCCGTCGCCGGGAAACCGAAGATTGCGTTCACGCTTTGCCCGTACGGCATCAGGTTGGGAACCTGCTCGCTCGAGAGGGGCTCGCCGGCCGGCCGTGCGGGCGTCTTGTCGACCGCAATGAGACTCGTGTGCTTGCTGACGAGATGGTGGGTCAGCGCCGTTTCGAGAATGCTCGACCGCGTTTGCTCCGCATCCGCGCCGCGGCGTTCCGCATCCACGAGCGCCGCAATGCGCGCCCTCGCCCACAACGCCGCGACTCCCTCGCTGCGGACGGGCCGGCTGAGCGGCACGTCCGCTCCCCACGCCCCGGCAATCGAGTTGCCGCTGATACGCACGGAGTCGCCTGGACGCTGCGGGCCCGAGGCCCGCACCCTGACCACGACGGGCTCGCCAAGGTACAGATCCGGGACAACGTTCGGGTAGGACTCGATCGTGACACCGCTCGGCCACTGCACCTCGATATCCGTCACCTGCGGTGACTCGAGCTTGGCAAACAGGGCATCCATCTTCTCGCGGACCTCGTGAAGGGCGCTGACGAACGTGTACGAACCACGACCCGCTTCTGCGGCCTTGCGCATGAACCAGCTGTTCGGCGCCGATCCGATTCCAACGGTGAACAGGCGCGCGTCGCCGAGTTTTTGTTCGATCATCGCGAACATGTCGTCCTCGTAACCGACACTGCCGTCGGTAATGAACACGATCTGCCTGAGATGCGTCTCCCGCGACGGCGAACCGAGCGCAAGTTTCAGCGCCGGTCGCATCTCCGTGCCGCCGTCGGCCTTGAGTGACTGCACGAAATTGAGCGCGCTTGCGATATTCGCGCCCTGTGCCGGGTAGCTGAATGGAAACAGCGCGTTGGTGTACGAGTCGAATTCGATGACGTTGAACAGGTCGCCGGGCTGCAGCGACTCGATGGCGAGCTGCAACGCGCGCTTGGCCTGCGACATCGACACGCCGTGCATCGACCCTGACGTGTCGATAATGAAGATCGTTTCGCGCGGCAGGCGCGTGCCCGGCGCATCACCCGCGTCGGGCGGCATCACCATGAGCAGGTAATACGGTTTGCCGTCCACGGTTTCGGTGAATGCCATGGCGCGGGGCTTAGCGGACGACACGGGCTGCCAGACGAGCTCAAAGTCATGGTCCATCGGCGTCTGCGAGTTCGCAAGTGCGACGCGATACCGTCCTGCATCCTCACTGATGGCAATCGGGTGGTAGCGGCTCGCGATGACCTTGAGCGGCATGCCGGCATCGATGTCCACTTCGAGGGACAACTTGTGGCGCCTGGACGCCGTTACCTGCGGCGGCGTGATCAGTGACGCATCCGTCACGTCGTCGGTGTCGGCCGACCAGCCGTTGCCCTGGCGATCGGGCAGCGGGCTCCCGGGGATGTAGCGGGGCGTCAGCGTCATCGGGAAGCGGATACTGAACTTGCCATCCTCGTAGCGAAGGTCTTCCAGGTATTCGATCTCGACGACCACCAGCTCGCCCGGTGCGACGTTTGCCACGCGCGTCGTAAACAGGTTGGCACGCTGCTGTTGGACGAGGCTGGTCTTCTTTCCTTCCCGCTTTGCCTGCTCGTATTCTTTTCTTGCCTGTTCCTTTTCACGAATTTCTCCCTCGATGAAGCGGTCGCCGATGTGCAACCGCATGCGGTCCACGGCGGCCTTGTCCGGCAGCGGGAAAACGTAAACGCCTTCGGTCCAGTCGGCGCCCTGGTTGCGAAACTCCTGGCGCACCGACACGCGGGCCACGAGCCCGCTGATCTTCATCCGCACGGCCGTGTCGATTGTCGTCGCCGTCACGTAGCCCTGGCTCATGCGCCAGAGCAGGCTCCCGGCCTGGGGCACGTCGGGTGAGGACTCCTGCGCCTCGGCCGGCCAGGCCTGGAGCACGAAGAAAAGGGCGACCAACCACAGCCAGCCCCGGATATCCGTTCTCGTTATTTGCATTGCGTTCTCCCTTTGCCTGCCATGTAGTAGAGCGAGGCAATGCGCCGGGACGCGGACCGTGTCATGGCAATGCACAGGCGGAATGTGGCAAATTGTGTCGCCTGCAGGAGGATCACCCAGTGGCCAAGCGAATCGCGATTGTCGAAGACGAGACAGCAATCCGGGAAAACTACGCCGCGGCTTTTCGCCGTGAGGGCTACGTCGTGGACGATTACGATGCCCGCCATCCCGCTCTCGACGCGTTCGAGAACCGCCTGCCCGATCTCGTCGTCATCGACATCAACCTCAAGGACGATGTCGAAGGCGGCTTCGAGCTTTGCCGCGAGCTGCGCTCGCGTTCGGCGGACCTGCCGATCATTTTTCTGACGGCTCGTGACAGCGAATTCGACGCCGTGTCGGGCCTGCGGCTCGGCGCTGACGACTACCTGACCAAGGACATCAGCCTGCCGCACCTGCTTGCGCGCATTGCCGCCCTGTTCCGCCGCCTCGACGCGATGCAAAAGCCGCAGGGCAAAGAGGCGCGCATCAGGCGGGGCGACCTCCTGATCGACACCGAGCGCATGACCATCCACTGGAAAGACCAGTCGGTCGGCCTGACGCTCACCGAGTTCTGGCTCGTGCACGCGCTCGCGCGCTACCCGGGGCACGTCAAGAACCGTCAGCAGCTCATGGATGCGGCGCAGGCGGTGCTCGACGACAACACGATCACGTCGCACATCAAGCGCATTCGCCGCAAGTTTCACGCCATCGACCCTGACTTCGACGCGATCGAAACCGTGTATGGGATGGGCTATCGCTGGCTCACGAGCTAGATGAACCTCCGGCGCCAGCTGCTTCTCGTCAGCCTGCTGACCCTGATGTTGCCCTGGGCCGGCTGTGAGTTCATCCGCGAAACCGAAACCGCATTACGCGCGGGACAACAACAGATGCTCGCAGGTACGGCACGCGCCGTTGCGCGCTCGCTGTCACAGTACGCCGAGGAATTCCCGGTGCGCGACAGTGCGTTTCCGGTCGAGGACCAGCTTTACGTTCATACGCTACAGTCGCCGCCCACCGTCGACGGCTACCTCGACGACTGGCACATCGATGATGCCTCGCTGCGCGTCATGCGGGGCAGCGAAGGGCCGATTCGTTTCGCCCTCGGCACACACGGGGAGGCGACCTACCTGTACGTCGAGGTCAACGACCGTTCGGTGACGTATGGCACCGATCGCGTCGTGCTCGCCAGCAGCAACCCGCCTTACCTCCAGGAAGCGATCGCTTTCGCCGCCGAGGCGCCCGGGCGCATTGTCCCGTCGAGGCGGACCGAAACGGGTTTCGCGCCCGAGGCCACGATCACGGCCTGGTGGCAGGACTTCCCTGGCGGCTACCGCGTCGAGGCCCGCATTCCCTCCGGCCAGCTTGCGACGCATCTCGGCATCATCGTGACGAACGCTGCCGGCGAAACGGATGTCGGCGCTCGCAGCAGCTCGTTCATCGGCCGGTTCCCGGGACCGACGCGCCAGGTCGTGCCGGAGCTTGCGCGCATCGCGGCCGCGCAGGTGCAGGACGACATGCGTCTCGTACTCACCGACGCCGACGGCTGGCGTATCGCGCGCGCAGGCGAGCTCGGTTCCGGCAGCGCCAGCGAGGGGTCGCGTTTCGTGCAGCGCCTCTACGGCCTGTTGCTCGAAAAAGGCGACGAGGCCGCGCTTGCTGAACCCGACCCGCTGGGTCGCGAGCAGCAACGCTACGTCGTCGCGGCGCTCGACGGCCGCGAAACCGGCGCGTGGTTCCGGAGCAACGAGACCGGGCGCGCCGTCGTCGCGGTTGCCGCCCCGGTCGTCGCCGGCGGCGAAACGATCGGTGCGGTCATCCTGCAGCAAGGTACCGAGGCCATCCTCAGCCTGACCAACGCGGGACTGACCCGGTTGATCTACGTCACGCTCGTCACGGCAATGGTCGTCGCGGGCGCGCTGCTCGGCTACGCGACCTGGTTGTCGCGCCGTATTCGTGCGCTGTCTATCGCGGCGGAGGATGCGCTCGAGCAGGAAGTGCTCGACAAAGCCCTGCCCAGCGCGGGTGCCCAGGACGAAATTGGGGATCTCTCCCGCAGCTTTTCCTGGGTGCTGCGGCAACTCGGCGAATACAACGAATACCTGCGCTCGCTGGCGTCCAAGCTGTCGCACGAATTGCGCACGCCGCTCGCGATCGTGACCTCGTCGCTCGAAAACCTCGAACACGAGTCCCTCAACGAGACAGCGCGCGATTACACGGGGCGCGCTCGCGAAGGCGCCGATCGGCTGCGCACGATTCTCAGCGCCATGAGCGAGGCGAGCCGTGTCGAGGAGTTAATGAAAAACGCCGAGCCGGAGCGTTTCGACCTGCGCAAGGTGCTCGAGTCGACGACGTCGGCGTACGCGGACGCCTACGGTAACAGGAAGTTTGCATTCGCGTGTGACGCCGACGCAACCGAGGTACGCGGTTCGCCGGAGCTCATGATCCAGATGCTCGACAAACTCGTCGACAATGCCGTCGGGTTTTCGAATGACGGGGACACAATCGATATCGGGCTGTCCGAAACCGGCGAAGAGCTCGACATCGCGGTCACCAATCCCGGGCCACCGCTTCCCGAGCGCCTGCGGGTCTTCGACTCCATGGTGTCGATGCGCGGAGGCCAGGACTCCAGACACCTGGGTCTCGGCCTGTACGTCGCGCGGCTCATCGCCGAGGGTCACGGCGGCCGCATAGCCGCCGACAACGTGGACGGCGGCGTGCGCTTTACTGTGACTGTGCCGCGTAGTACGCCTTGACGATCGGATCGCTGGACACGCGCTCCGCATGCGCGTTGAGCGCGGGCGCAATACGCTCGACGAGATTCGCCGGCACGTGATCGAGGTGGCCTGAGTTCAACCACTCGATGAGGCCGGCCACCTTGAGGTCGGCGACGGTCAGGCGGTTGTCGGCGAAGTAATCGCCGCCACGCTCGATGAGCTCGCCGAGTCCCTTGACGAACGTCGTCATCCAGCCTTCAACGAGTTTCTCGCGCGCCGTCCTAAGCTCATCGCCCTCGAGGCCGAAGGTCGGTGTTATCGCGTGCAACAGGTCTTCGATGGCGCCCAGCGCCTCGTCGCAGTAGAGCGCCTGCAGGTCGTCTTCGGGATAGAGTCCCGCCATCTTGCCGACATAGCGGCACATCGCGTTGCTTTGCGTGACGAGCTGGCCGTCGAATTCGAGCGTCGGCAAGCACTTGAAGCGCAGGCTGTCGCGCATCGCCATGAAATCCGGAAACGAGACGCGCACGTCTTCGACGCCGATGCCCGCTGCGTGGAAACTGACGCGGACGGGCTCGGCGCGCCCGCCCGTGTCGAAATAGGTGAGTTTGTAATGCGCCATTTCTGTCCCCCTCGGTCTGTATTCGCGTGGTCGGGTATCGCTGTCATATCAATAGTAGGAGGTGCCGGCCGACTATGCTAACGGCCAGTTCCCGAGCGCACACCCGGCTGCTACCCTGAACCGCTAGTCGGCTCTCCGCAGCAATCCCGCCGATGGTGTACCAACATGTTGAAAATAAAGGGTTCGTCTGATCTTCGCCGGGTTGTCGTTCTCAACCCGAAAGGCGGTTCGGGAAAAACGACGCTCGCCTTCAACCTTGCCGGATACATAGCGTCCACGGGGCGCAAGGTGGCGCTCATCGATATGGATCGACAAGGGTCCTCGATGCGCTGGCTGCAAAACCGTGAGGCCTCTCACACGCGAATCCACGGAATCTCCGCGCCCGACAGGAACGTTGATGGCGATCAGTGCGTCGACGTGCCCGTCGATATCGATGTCGCCGTCATCGACGCGCCAGCAGGTCTTGCCGGTAACCAGCTGGTCGACTACACCTGCGGCGCCCATGCGATTTTGCTGCCGGTTTTGCCCTCGGACCTCGATATCCACGCCGCGGCGCGCCTCATCTCCGACCTGCTGCTGGCCGCCCAGGTCAGCCGACGGAAGGGTCGATTGGCCGTCGTCGCCAATCGGGTCAGGGAACGCACCGTGGCCTACCAGCAGTTGAGGAGCTTCCTGGATCGCCTGTCGATACCAGTCGTCGGTACTCTCCGGGACACGCAAAACTACGTGTGGGCTGCGAGCAACGGTCTTTCCATTCACGAAATGCAGCCACATCGCGTGAGCCGCGACCTCGCACAGTGGGCATCGGTCACACAGTGGCTGGAAGGCTGCCTGGAAAAACCCATCACGTCGCGCGATTTGCTCAGGCCGACGCGCGAAGCGACGGACCGGAGCAACAATGGCCTGCGCACTGCCATGCTGTTCCCTGCGGCTGCCGTTTTCGCTTTGTTGGCCGCGTCGCTGTTCTGGTTCATGAGCCCGCAGGATGGCGCGCATGCGCTACCAGTGCAGGCTGCGGGAGCCATGATCAAACCGCCACCGGCAGTCTCGGACGCCCCGTCCGAAACCGTTATGCCGAGCGAGCCCGTGGCGGTCAGTGCGAGCGAAGAATTGAGGCAGAAGTGGCAACTGAGCGGCGTAGCAAGAGTCGGTGATGCCAGCGTGATGATACTGAGGGATCGCCAGGGCAAGTCCATTCGGCGCATCGGTGCAAAAGACGATCTCGATGGTTGGACCGTTACGGACACGGGCCCCAACTACGCGGTGTTGTCCCAGGACGGCGAAAAAGTCCGACTGGTCATCAATGAAGAAATGGAGCCTTGATCCGGACATGGGTCTTTCGCTCGTCGTAGAATCTCCTCCAGGCAGTAGAGGAGACGAACGGTGTCGGCAAAAAGATATCCATTGCCAAAGCGTTTCAGCGCCGCATTATCGGACGACGCTTATCGGCAGCTGAGAACCCTCAATGAAAGGTACGGCTACGGGAATAACTACCTGTTGACCATCGTGCTGGAGAACTTCGAGGAAATTACGGACCCTGACTCTGTCGATCGCGTCTTTTCAGAATTTGCGAGAGAGTACGGTAAGCCGGCCGTCGGACAGATGAAGAGGCGCAGCTAGCTTTCTGCAACAACGAAATGCGATGAGCACTGAACCCGCGCGCAAGACATCGGCGACCGTCGCGCGGTCGTTGGGCCTGGTTTTCTTCAGCATCATGAGCCTCATATCCGTCATCGTGTTCCTGACCGAGGATCACCTGGACGCTATCGGCTATATGCTCATCATCGCAGCACCTTTCGGCATGGGCGCGATTGGTTACTTCGTCGGGCTGCACAACGACCCGACGTCGCCCGATTAATTCATTGCTACGTAGCGCCTATTGCCGATACAAGGTCTTCGACGAGATCCTCGGCGTTCTCGAGGCCAATTGACAGGCGCAGCAATCCCGGTGGCGACGTCGATTCCGGTCCCTCTACCGATGCACGGTGCTCTATCAGGCTCTCCACGCCGCCGAGGCTCGTCGCATTCACAAAGAGCTTCACTCTGGAGGCCGCGGAAATGGCGGCCGCCTTGCCGCCCTCCAGCTCGATCGAAATCATCGCCCCCCCGCATGACATTTGTCGTCGGGCGATGTCATAGGACGGATGGCCTGGCAGGAAAGGGTAGCGGACGCGCTCTATGCCGCGAAGATCTGCCAGCGCGTCCGCGATGACTTGCGCATTGGCGCAGTGACGATCCATGCGGCAGTACAGAGTCTGCAGGCCCCGGGCAATGAGCCAGGCGTTGAACGGTGAAAGAACGCCGCCTGTCAGGCGCCGCTTCTCCGCGAGCTCATCCCCGATCGACGTGTCTCCTTTGTACGCAATGCAGCCACCCTGCACGTCGCTGTGCCCACCCATGTATTTCGTCATGGAGTGCAGAACATAGGTGGCGCCGAGGTTCAAGGGCCGCTGCACAACAGGTGTGGCAAACGTGCCATCCACAAGCACCTCTGCGCCATGCGTTCTTGCCTCTTCGCAGATGGCCCGAATATCGAGCACGTCAATCGACGGGTTCGATGGCGTCTCGAACCAGACCAGGTCCGTACGCTGTTCCCACACTTGCGAACGGGCGCCGGCATCGGTGAGATCGACGCTCTCACAGGTGAGTCCCCAATTCGGCAGGATCTTTTCTGCCAGCCGGCGAAAATCGAAATAGAGATCCTTGTGGAACACGACGCGCGAGCCGGGCGCAAGCCGGGACAGGACAGCGGTACCGGCTGCCATACCCGACCCGAAGGCAACGGCCCCATTCGCACCCTCGATGGCCGCGAGTCGTGCCTCGAGATCACCGACGTTCGGGTTGCCATCACGGATGTATTCGAAACCGTGCAGACGTTCACCGGCCGGGCCATGCTCGAACGTGGTCGAGAGCTCGATGGGCGGCGCGATCGAACCGTGCAGGCGCCGTGCAGGAACATGAATTGCTTTTGTCTCGTCGTGCACATTGGTCTCCCTGGCATCGACCACACCTTACCACCCGGCGACCGGACGTTGTCCGGATTCAGATGGCGTCGGCGGCGCGTGGCCTTTGCGTTAGAATGTCCCCGACGGCCTTGACGGGCGCATCACCGAAATGAGAGCCGGCGACGAGCCCTATGTCTCGTTGCATTTCCCTGGCGCCGTGGACTGCGCGAAATAAGTTTCGTCAATACGTCTTCCGAATCGCTACAATTGACCGCTTATCAACCGGAGGAGAAATCCTGTGCGCTTAATCCTTGTTTCCATTCTGCTTCTGCTCAGCCTGGCCGTTCAGGCCGCCAACGATATCGACGCCAAGGTCGAAGCGGCGCTCGCGGCAGAGTCCCGTCCACAGGCGGACCGCGATCGCGACCGTAACCGCCGGCCGCTGCAAACGCTGCAGTTCTTCGGCCTCAAAGACAATATGCGCGTACTCGAACTTCTGCCGGGCGGCGGCTGGTACACGCGCGTCCTGGCGCCCGTGCTGGCCGACAACGGCAAGCTCTTCGTTGCGCTGGGAACCGGTCGCGTGAGCCGCACGGTATTGACGGAACCCGGGTTCGAAAACGTCGAGGTCCTCGCGACCGACGAAAATACGCGTCGTCCCGAGGGTTCGCGCCATTACACGATGGACGAATTCGATTTCGGCGTCCGCGATCTCGACATGGTGCTGACATTCCGCAATGTGCACAACTTCGGCGCCGAGGGTCGTGCGCTGATGCATCGCGAAGCATTCGAGGCGCTGAAGAGCGGCGGCGTTTACGGCGTCGTCGATCACACGCGCCGCCACATGGAACCCGATAATCCGGAAAATCGCCGTCGTATCGACCCGGTCCTCGTCATCAAGGAAGCACTGGCCGCCGGATTCGAACTCGTGGACTACTCGGACCTGCACTACCGCGCCGATGACGAGCTCGAATACGAGGTCGGAAGGCGCTCGGTGAGCGGCAATACTGACCGCTTTACGCTGTTGTTCCGGAAGCCCTAGACGCCGAGAAACCTGGCGATGCCTTTCGCCGCCTCACGGCCTTCGTGCACTGCAGTGACGACGAGATCCGAACCGCGCACCATGTCGCCGCCGGCGAAGACCTTCGGATTACTCGTCTGGTAGGGGATTGCGCCCATCGACCTGACGAGCACCCGGCCACTGTCGAGCGTATCGATGCCGAAGTCACCGAACCACTCGGGCGGGTCCGGGCGGAATCCGAAGGCGATCACGACGGCGTCGGCAGCGAGGATTGTTTCGCTGCCCTCGATCGGTTCCGGGCGCCGGCGCCCGTCCGGTGCCGGTGCGCCCATCTTCGTTTCGATGACCCTGACACCCGTGACGCCGGTTTCGTTGCCGAGAATCTCGAGTGGCTGGCGATTGAACAGGAACGTGACGCCTTCTTCCTTGCTGTTGGCGACCTCGCGGCGCGACCCCGGCATGTTCTCCTCGTCACGCCGGTAGGCGCAGGTCACGCTTGCCGCGCCCTGCCGAATCGCCGTGCGGTTACAGTCCATGCCCGTATCACCGCCGCCGAGCACGACGACGTGCTTTCCCTGGAGGTCGATGTAGGGCGCGTCGCTTTCGTCGTGGCCTAGCTCGCGGTAGGCGTTGCCGACGAGGTACGGCAGCGCATCGACGACGCCCGGCAGGCCTTCGCCCGGGAAGCCGCCCCTGACATATTCATAAGTACCCATGCCCAGGAACACGGCGTCGTATTCGTCGAGCAGCTCCTCGAACGGCTTGTCGTCGCCGATTCGCGTGTTGAGCACGAACTGCACCCCCATACCTTCGAGGATCTCGCGGCGCGTTCGCACGATGTGCTTCTCGAGCTTGAAGGGCGGAATGCCGTAGGTCAGCAGGCCGCCGATTTCGGGATAAGCATCGAACACGACGGAACGAATGCCGTTGCGTGCCAGTACGTCGGCCGCGGCCAGCCCGGCCGGGCCCGCGCCGACGATGCCGACGCGTTTGCCCGTGTCGCTGACGTTCGACATGTCGGGCCGCCAGCCCTGGGCAACCGCGGTATCCGTGATGTATTTCTCGATGCTGCCGATCGTGACCGCGCCGTTGGCATCCTCGAGCGTGCACGCGCCTTCGCACAGCCGGTCCTGGGGGCAGACACGGCCGCAGATCTCGGGCAGCGAATTGGTCTGGTGCGACAGGTCCGCCGCTTCGAAGAGCTTGCCCTCCTCGACCAGCGCGAGCCAGTTCGGTATGTAATTGTGTACCGGGCATTTCCATTCGCAGTAGGGATTGCCGCAGGCGAGGCAGCGTCCGGCCTGCGCGCCTGCGTCAGCTCCGTCGTAGGCGCCGTAAATCTCACCGAAGTGCTTGATGCGCTCCTCGGCGGCTTCCTTCTCGGGGTCCTTGCGCGGCACCTCGAGGAACTGCAGTGGATACTTGCTCATCAGGCAGCCTGGCTCAGCGACGCGAACAACGATCCCAGCTCCGCTGCCTTCGGTTTTACCAGCCAGAACTTCGGCGCAAACGACCGATAGTCTTCGAGAATCGCGTCTCCCCAGACGCTGGCCGTCTGCTCGACGTGCGTCAGGATCAGTTCGCGCAGGTGGTGCAAGTGCGCCTCCATCGTCTCCGGATTGATGCGGTGGATGTCGATGAGCTGGTGATTGTAGAGATCGACGAAGTCGCGCTCGACGTCGAGCACGTAAGCGAAACCCCCCGTCATGCCGGCGCCGAAGTTGACGCCGGTCTTGCCGAGCACGACCACGACACCGCCGGTCATGTATTCGCAGCAATGATCCCCGGCGCCCTCGATGACGGCGTTCGCGCCCGAGTTGCGCACGGCGAAACGCTCGCCGGCACGGCCGGCAGCATATAGCTCGCCGCCCGTGGCGCCGTAAAGACAGGTATTGCCGATGATCGCCGTGTCGCGCGCGATGTAGCCGGCGTCTTCGGGCGGCCGGATGACGATACGGCCGCCGTTCATGCCCTTGCCGACATAGTCGTTCGCATCACCCTCGAGCGTGAGGTTGAGCCCGGCGACGGTCCACGCACCGAAGCTTTGCCCCGCCGTGCCGCGCAGCAGGATGTCGAGCGGCGCATCGGCCATGCCGTGATTGCCGTGGCGCCGTGCGATCTCGCCGGCAAGACGCGCGCCGATGGAGCGGTTGAAATTGCGGATCTCGAAACCGAAACGGCCGCCCGTCTTGCCCTCGATCGCTGGCAGGCAGGTCTCGACGATCTCCTCGGCCAGTTCGCCCTTGTCGAATGGCTCGTTCTTCGGGTCGGTGCAGAACTGCGGCGTATCCTTGGCCAGGCCGTCGGTCGACAAGATCGGCGACAGATCGAGGCGCGACTGGCGCACGGTCTCACCTTCCTTCAGCTCCAGCATGTCGGTGCGACCGATCAGGTCCTCGAACTTCGCGACGCCGAGTTCGGCCATGCGGCGCCTCACCTCTTCGGCGATGAAGCGGAAGAAGTTGACGACCATCTCGGGCAGGCCGATGAAGTACTCGCTGCGCAGGACGTTGTTCTGCGTGGCCACGCCCGTGGCGCAGTTGTTCAGGTGACAGATGCGCAGGTACTTGCAGCCGAGCGCGACCATCGGGCCCGTGCCGAAGCCGAAGCTCTCGGCGCCGAGCATCGCGGCCTTGATGACGTCGAGGCCGGTCTTGAGTCCACCGTCGGTCTGCAGCCGGACCTGGTGGCGCATGTCCTGCGCCCG
This sequence comes from Woeseiaceae bacterium, assembly GCA_041602775.1. Taxonomy (GTDB): domain Bacteria; phylum Pseudomonadota; class Gammaproteobacteria; order Steroidobacterales; family Woeseiaceae; genus UBA1847. The sequence continues at coordinate 28,860 of JBFIFN010000015.1, forward strand.
CAGTACCTGGTGTGTCTCCGACAATCCGAGTTCCCACGGGCTGCCCGCGTACTTGACTGAACTCAGCGGGCTCGCGCCCGTGCCGCCGTCATAGCCCGATATCGTGATCAGGTCGGCGTAGGCCTTGACGACTCCGGCGGCGATCGTGCCGACGCCGGGCTCGGCGACGAGCTTGACCGACACCAGGGCTTCCGGGTTGACCTGCTTGAGGTCGAAGATCAGCTGCGCCAGGTCCTCGATGGAGTAGATGTCGTGATGCGGCGGCGGCGAGATGAGGCCGACGCCCGGTTTCGCGTAGCGCAGCGTCGCGATCATCTCGTTGACTTTGTGGCCCGGCAGCTGACCGCCCTCGCCGGGCTTCGCGCCCTGCGCGATCTTGATCTGGATCACCTCGGCGTTGATCAGGTACTCCGCGGTCACGCCGAACCGACCGGACGCCACCTGCTTGATCTTCGACATGCGCTCCGTGCCATAGCGCGCCGGGTCCTCGCCGCCCTCACCGGAGTTCGAGCGCGCGCCGAGGCGGTTCATCGCGATAGCGAGCGCCTCGTGAGCCTCAGGGGACAGGGCGCCGAGCGACATGCCGGCGCTGTCGAAGCGCGGCAGGATGCTCTCGACAGGCTCGACCTCGTCCAGCGGGATCGGGTCGCCGGCCGGCTTCAGCTTCATGAGGTCGCGCAGCGTCGCGACCGGCCGTTGATTGACGAGCTTCGCATACTCTTCGTAATCGGCGTACTCACCCGTGCGCACGGCTTTCTGCAGCGTCGCGATGACATCCGGGTTGTAGCAGTGGTACTCGCCGCCGTGCACGTACTTGTAGAGCCCGCCCTGGTCGATCGTCTCGCGCGGTTCCCAGGCCGCCTGCGCAAGCTGTTTCTGGTCGTACCACAAGTCGTCGAAATTCGTACCCTGGATGCGCGACGTCGTGCCCTTGAAGCAACGGTCGACGACGTCGTCGCCGAGGCCGACGATCTCGAACAGCTGCGCCCCGCGATAGCTCGAGATTGCCGAGATGCCCATCTTCGACATGATCTTGAACAGGCCCTTGCGGATTCCCCGACGGTAGCTGCGGCCCAGCTGTTGCTGCTTGTCGATGTTGCCGCGCTGCGCGATGTCGTGCAGCGACTGGTAGACGAGATACGGATAGACCAGGGTCGCGCCATAGCCGATCAGGCACGCGATCTGGTGAGCGTCTCGCGCTACGCCGGTCTCGACGATGATATTGCAGTCGCAGCGCAGGCCGGTATTGACCAGGTGGTGGTGAACCGCGCCCGTAGCCAGCAGCGCGTGCACCGGCAGCTTACCTTTCTCAAGGTAGCGGTCCGACAGCATGACGATCAGGTTGCCGTCGCGTACGCCCTTCTCCACCTGCGCACAGATCTGGCCGAGCGCCTCCTCCAGGCCCAGGTTTTCGTCGACGTTGAGGTCGACGAACGTGTGGTTGCCGCCGAACATGTCGGGGCCGAGGAGCTGCCGCAGTTTCGCCTGGGACAGGACCGGCGAATTGATGATGACCTGCTCGGCGTGGTGCGGACCGATTTCGAACAGATTCGACTCGCCGCCGATATTGGTCTGCAGCGACATGACGATCTGTTCCCGCAGCGAGTCGATCGGCGGGTTCGTGACCTGCGCGAACTGCTGGCGAAAATAGTCGAACGGCGAGCGGATTTTCTGCGACAGCACCGCCATCGGCGTGTCGTCTCCCATCGAGCCGACGGGCTCGGCCTCGGCCTTGGCGATCACGGCGACGACCTCTCGCAGCTCCTCGCGCGAGAGATTGAACATCTTCTGGTAGCTCGCCAGCGTCTCGGCATCGAAAGGTTCGGCCGCCATGCGGGAGTCGATCAGAAGCGAGTCGAGATAACGCACGCCGCGCTTCAGCCATTTCTTGTAGGGTGCGCGCGACTTGAGGATGTCGTGGATATCGTCGTTGTCGAGCATCGTGCCGTTGACGAGATCGACAGCAAGCATCTCGCCCGGGCCCAGGCGGCCTTTTTCAACGACGTCCCTCTCGTCGTAATCGTAAACGCCGACTTCGGACGCGACGGTGAGGTGTCGGTCACCGGTGATGACGTAGCGCGCGGGCCGCAGGCCGTTGCGATCGAGACAGCAGACCGCGTAGTGCCCGTCGGTGAGCACGATTCCGGCAGGCCCGTCCCAGGGTTCCTGCTGGCCGTCCCAGAACTCGTAGAAGGCGCGCACGTCGGGATCGATGTTGTCGACCGTCTGCCAGGCCGGCGGTATCAGGATGCGCATGGCCTGCAGCACGTCCATGCCACCGGCGCGCAACACCTCGAGCATGTTATCGAGGCTCGACGAGTCCGACCCTGTGAGCGACACGATCGGATCCAGGTCCGAAATGTCGTCGAGCTTGTCGGAGACGAAATTCTTGGCGCGCGCGGTCGCCCAGTTGCGATTGCCGCGAATGGTGTTGATTTCGCCGTTGTGGGCGAGGAAGCGGAACGGCTGCGCCAGCTTCCATTCCGGCAGCGTGTTGGTCGAGAAGCGCTGGTGGAATACGCACACCGAGGACTCCATGCGCGGGTCCCTGAGGTCCGGGTAGAAATCCGGCAGCGCGGCGGGCATGACCATGCCCTTGTAGCTGATCGTCGCCGACGACAGGCTGGCGACGTAGGTGTCGCTGTCACCGAGGCGTTTTTCGGCGCGCCGGCGGGCCAGGAAGAGCTTCCGGTTGAATGCACCGCGGGGCATTGTGTCGCGCCCGTTGACGAAGACCTGCTCGATGCGCGGCATCGTCGCGAGCGCCTGTGCGCCGCAGGCCGACGGATCCACGGGCACTTCGCGCCAGCCGGCCACGTGGAGACCGAATTGGCCCAGCGCCTTCGAGATCGCCTTGCGGCCCGCGTCGCCCCGCGCCTTGTCGCGGCTCAGGAAGACCGTTCCGGCCGCGAATCGCGTGTTGAGCGTGAAGCCGAGCTCCTCACCAACGTTACGCAGGAATGACTCCGGGAACTTGATGAGCAGGCCGCAGCCGTCGCCGGTCTTGCCATCTGCAGCGACGGCACCCCGGTGGGTCAGGCGTGCGAGCGCGTCGATCGCCGTCGCTACGACCCAGTGGCTCGGCAGGTCGTCGAGGTTGGCAATGAGCCCGAACCCGCAGCTGTCCTTGTGCAGGTCCGGGTCCAGCAGGTTTTTTACCCGTCGCTCCGTCATGCGCACCGCAGAGATCGCCCTCGAGCGAACCCCCCGAATTGTATTGGCAGGAATGGCGCAATGCGCCGCGAACTGGTCAGTATAAGTCACGCGCCGGTTTACCGCATCGGTTGCTGCGGTAACCAACGCGGCGTCAGAACCCGCCGGAATTCAGTCGGATAGCGCCCGTGGAGCGGAATTTGACCGGCGGCGTGAGCGGGATGCCGATCCCCAGCTCGCCGTTGAGCTCATACGGCACTTCGCCGCGCACACCCTCGCGAACGATGGACCACAGGGCGGGTGCCGTCCTGAGCAGGTCGAGATCGACGCTGATCGCGAACTGCGTGGCCCCCTCGGCCGGCACCCGGATCTCGCTCGGCGTTTTGCCCGTGGCGAAGCGCTCGCCGTCGAGGTTTACGCCGTAACTGACGTGGTTGACGGGCAGCGGGAAGGGGTTGGGATTGCTGATGTCGAAGGACAACAGGAAGGTCTGGGCGTTCAGGCCGAGACCGACGACCTGCACCTCGCGCAGCGCGACCTCGGGCCTCTCGATCAGGTTTTCGGGCAGGGTCTCGCAGGCCGCGAGACTTGCCAGCGCGGCGAGCAGCGCGAGCCGTTGCCATGGTTTACCGCAGTTCATCACCCAGCTCTCCCCAACGTGCCGAAATAAGCTGCCACTCGTTCGCGTTTTTCTCAAGCTCGAGGGCGAATCGATACGCGTCGGCGCTGAAGCCGAGAACGCCATCGTTGGTGCCAGCCATGCCGACCGTCATGACGATTTTCCCCGCCGTGTCGTCGTAAATCGTAATTTCCTCGATCTTCGGCAGCAGCGCGATGCGGTTCTGCCTGAGGAAATACACGCGCAGCATGTCGTCGATATCATCGCGCGCGTTGCCCCGCGCATCCGCGTAAGCTCCCGCGACCATACCCATGAGCGCGCGGCGCTCCTTGTTTTCCGCCGCCTCGACCCCCGCAGAGACCCATGCCCGCAGCTCCTCCTCGGGCGCCGAGGGCGGTCCGCCGCAGCCCTGGGCAACGCACGCGAGCAGCGCGACTGTGAACAGAGAACGAGTGAGCCCTTGCATCATCTGATAAAGTCTAAGCCAACACGAAGCTCTTATTGGTCGATTTCGACCATTTTGTGACCTGGTTCGCACCTATGGGCGTTAAATTGTTAAGCGAAAGCAAGGGCGCCTCGATCACTGACGAGGACCTCGCGCGCATTGACCGGATCCTGTCGTTCTGGTTCATGGAGCAGGAGCTGTCCGCGCCGCAAATCGACCGGCGCATGGATATCTGGTTCGGCGAAGACCCGGTGTTCGACGAAGCGATCAAGGCCGAATTCGAGGATGACGTCGAAAAAGCATCGGAAGGCCAGCTCGATCACTGGGCCGACGAGCCGCGCGGGCGTCTCGCGCTGATCCTGCTCATCGACCAGTTCCGCCGCAACATCCACCGCAACACGGCCGCCGCTTTTTCGCACGACCGGCTGGCCCTCAAGCTCTGCGTCGAGGGCGCCATGGCGAAAAAGGACAAGGGCCTGACGCCGATCCAGAAAGTGTTCTTCTACATGCCGTTGCAGCACGCCGAATCGGCCAAGGTACAGGCCAAATCCGTCGAACTGTTCAACAAGCTGGCAGAGTCCGTCTCGCCGACCTTCCAGGAGACCTTCCTGACCGTCGCCCAGTTCGCCGAACTCCACAAGGACATCATCGACCAGTTCGGCCGCTTTCCCCACCGCAACGAGCTCCTCGGCCGCGACAACACGCCCGAGGAAGACGAGTACCTTGCGGGGGACGGGCCCGACTTCGGACAGGGATGACAATGGTGTACAGTTTGCGTCGCTGCCTCAGCAAGAATCAGACCGGAGACTGACGTATGTTGCATGACGGACGGGCTATTCGTGTAGCCGTGGTCGGCGGTTCGCGCATTCCTTTTTGCCGATCGCATTCGATTTACCGGCATTGTTCGAACCAGGACCTGATGACCGCCGCGCTCGACGGGCTGGTCGCCAAGTTCGATCTCAAGGGACAGGTGCTCGGGGACGTCGCTCTCGGCGCCGTTATCAAGCACTCGCGCGACTGGAACCTCGCCCGCGAGTGCGTCATCGAATCCGGCCTCAGTATCAAGACACCCGCCCACGACCTGCAGCGCGCCTGCGGCACGAGTATCGAAGCGGCCATCCAGATCGCCAACAAGATCGCTCTGGGCCAGATCGATGCCGGCGTCGCGGGCGGTACGGACACCATCAGCGACGCGCCGATCGTTTTCAATGACCCTTACCGCCGCATGTTGCTCGACATCCACGGGGCCCGTTCGACGATGGACCGGATCAAGCCGTTGTTACGGTTCCGGCCGAGCTTCCTGAAGCCGGCTTACCCCGGGGTGAAAGAGCCGCGCACGGGCCTGTCGATGGGCGAAAGCACCGAGATCACGGCCAAGGAGTGGGACGTGCAGCGAGAGCACCAGGACCAGCTCGCGCTCGCCAGCCACATGAAGGCGGCGGCCGCCTACGACGAAGGCTTTTATGACGATCTTGTCGTGCCATTTCTCGACCTCGAGGAAGACAACAACCTGCGGCGCGACACGACGTTCGAAAAGCTGCAGAAGCTGAAGCCCGTGTTCGATCGCAGCGGCGAGGGCACGATGACGGCCGGCAACAGCACGCCGCTGACCGACGGCGCCGCCGCGGTACTGCTGGCGTCCGAAGACTGGGCGCGCAAGAAGAACCTGCCGGTGCTTGCCTACCTGACGTTTGCCAAGGTTGCCGCGGTCGATTTCGTCCATTCAGAGGGCCTGCTCATGGCGCCCGCTTACGCGGTGTCGGACATGCTCAAGGATGCCGACCTGAAGCTGCAGGACTTCGATTTCTACGAAATCCACGAGGCCTTCGCGGCGCAGACGATTGCGACGCTCAAGGCCTGGCAGGATGAGAAGTTCTGCCGCGAACGACTCGGCCGCAACCAACCGATGGGGCCCATCGACCTCTCGAAACTCAACATCAAGGGCGGCAGCATCGCGGTGGGGCACCCGTTCGCCGCGACCGGGGCGCGGATCCTCGGCGCGCTGGCGAAGATGCTCGGCGAACAAGGCTCCGGCCGTGGCCTGATCTCGGTCTGCACCGCCGGCGGGATGGGCGTCTCAGCGATCCTGGAAGCCGCGTAGGGCTTTCTCGAGTCGCTCGCGGGCCTGTGCGGTGATACCGCCGCGCTTTTCCTCGTCGACGACGAAGGTCTCGATGCGGTCGATCAAGTGGTCCATGTTCTCTTCGGGGAAGTGCACGCGGTTGCGTATCTCCGGCGGCGCATTGCGCATTGCGCCGAAGAGGTCGATCCAGCGCTCGCTCTGCTTGCCCATCTCGAGCAGGTCGTAGAATTGCGCTCCGGGTATTCCGTCTTTCGTATTGACGAAACTGATGATTCCCGCAATAAACGAGACCGGCACCAGGACGACGTCGCGCAGGCCGTCGACGATCAGCTTGAACTGGAACACGATGACGTCGCGGACGAGCGTCCGCCGGTCAGGTCCCTCACGGTTTTGCGGTAATTCGTTCATGGCGGTTCCGCGCTGTAAACATCAATCAAGACAAGCAATTATAACCGCGGGCGGTGGCGCATGGCGGCCCTTTGCAGTAGTGTTGTGCGGTCTGCAACGCCTGCCGGAATGATGCCGAAATACGAGTCAACACCCGCCGAGTACGAGCACGGGTCACCCATTTCGACGGGGATTCTCCTCGTCAATCTCGGAACCCCGGAGGCCGCGACGACACCGGCGGTCCGGCGCTTCCTCAAGCTGTTCCTGTCGGACCCGCGCGTCATCGAGTACCCGCGCCTGCTGTGGTGGCTCATTCTCAACGGCATCATCCTGCGCATCCGTCCGTCGCGGTCGGCCGAAGCCTACCGCGAGGTCTGGACGGACGAAGGTTCGCCACTGATGCTGTACTCGCGCGAGCTTGCCGACAAGCTGCGCGCCCGGCTCGAGCGCGACACCCCCGGTGCCTATCGTGTCGAGCTCGCAATGACTTATGGCGAGCCCTCGATCACGGCGGCCATGGACAAGCTGCGCAGCGAGAATGCCCATCGCCTGCTCGTGCTGCCGCTTTATCCGCAGTACTCCGCGACGACGACCGCATCCGTGTTCGATGCGGTCACGCGCAAGCTGCAACGCGTTCGCTGGCTGCCCGAGACGCGTTTTATCAACCATTACCACGACGCACCGGCTTACATCGACGCACTGGCAGCGAGCATCCGCGAGTCATGGGCCGACCACGGCCGAGGCGATCACCTGCTCATGTCGTTCCACGGCGTACCCCAATACACGCTCGACAAGGGTGATCCGTATTTCTGCTACTGCAGCAAGACGGCGCGCCTCCTTTCCGAAGCCCTCGAGCTCGACGAGAAGGACTGGACGATGTCGTTCCAGTCGCGCGTCGGCCGTGAAGAGTGGCTGCGCCCTTACACTGACGAAACGGTCAAGGCACTGGGCGGCAAGAGCCTCGGACGGCTCGACGTCGTATGCCCGGGTTTCGCGACCGACTGCCTCGAGACGCTCGAGGAGATCGCGATGCAAAACGCCGAGTTTTTTACCGAGGCAGGGGGCGAATCCCTGCACTACATTCCCGCACTCAACGCGCGCGACGATCACGTGGAGCTCATGGCCCGGCTCGTCGCGCAACACACAGCCGGGTGGCCGCGGTGAGCACCATCGGTGCATTTCTCGAGTTCGGCGTGCGTACGACCGACATTCTCGAATCGCTGAGTTTCTACAAGACGCTCGGCTTTACCGAGCTCGACTGCGCGGATGTCTTTGCGCACAAATATGCCGTTGTTTCCGACGGCGAGCTGAATATCGGGTTGCACGATACCGAGTTCGACTCGCCGGCCGTTACCTTCGTCCAGGCCGATCTCGCCAGACACGCGCGGTCGATGGCCGATCACGGCTTCGACTTCACGCACATGAGGCTCGACGAGGACGTCTTCAATGAGCTCGCCTTCAAGGACCGCGACGGCAACACCGTCATGATGGTCGAGGCCCGGACCTTTTACATGCGGGAAGAGGCCGAGCAGGACTCGCTGTGCGGAAGCTGGTTCGAATTGACGCTGCCGGTTCGCGACACTGTCAGGGCCGCGACGTTCTGGGCACCGATCGCACCCACCATGCTCGATATGCGCGAAGAGCCGACCCTGCACATGCGCTTCGACGCGACGGGTGTGGCACTCGGGCTCTCGGAGAGCATCGCCCTCGAGGCGCCGTCGCTGTGCTTCCGCTGCCCGGATCGAGCAGCCCTGATGTCTTTCCTCGAACAGCGCGGACTGGACTACGAAAAGTTTCCCGGTTTCGAAGGCGCGTTCGTCGCCATACGCGCACCCGAAGGCACAATGCTGTATGCCTTCGATGAGGACTTCCTCGGCGAGGCCTACGAAGTCGACGAGTCCGGCGATCTGTCCGGATTTCCGGGCTAGAACTCGACCCAGAAAACCCCGCGGAAGTCGCCCTCGCTGAAACCGGTCGCTTTGTCCTCCGGATACAGCGCCTCGAGACGGTCAGCCACATTCGGCGCCAGGGTCGTTCCGTGGCAGGTCAGGCACAACGGCTGGATGCGAATCGGCTCGGCGTAACCCTTGCGACCGTCCTCGAGGCTTGCGACGGCCGGCGCCAGGTCGCCCTCGCCCGATGCGTACGCATCGATGATCGGCACGAGCCAGTCAGGCGCCGCGTTGGCCGGATTGCGCAGCTTGTGACTGCTGCGGCCCATGCGCACGCCGTCCACCGACAGCGACGCCGCGATGGAAGGCGCATCCTCACGGCACACCTCGATCGCGGTAGCGGGGCCTTTCTGCATGCCCTCGGCGAGCGCGCGTTTGAGTTCTGCCTTGAACGGCGCCAGCAATTCCGCGCCACGCTCGGCGGTCACGTCACCGGCCTGGGCGACAGGGACCAGGGCGGCGAGCGCCAGCACAGGCAGAAGGGATCGTTTCTTCATGACACTCCTTTCAAAAGGCGTTGAACCAGGTCGCGCGCTCGCCCGAGGTAGCCGCTGCCGAACAGGTTCAGGTGGTTGAGAACGTGGTACAGCTGGTAGAGGTCGCAGCGCTCGCTGTGACCCGGGTGCAGCGGCCAGGTCGCTTCGTAGGCCGCATAAAAGTTACGGCCGAAGCCGCCAAAGAGTCGCGTCATGGCGAGGTCGCTCTCGCGATCGCCATAGTAGACGGCGGGATCGAAGATTACGGGTTCACCACCGCAACTCCCCCAGTTGCCGCCCCAGAGATCACCGTGCAGCAGCGAGGCTTCGGGCGAATACGACTCGAAGAGCCCTGGCAGGCATTGCATCAGCTCCGCCCCCTGATCCTGCAGAGCGCCCGTAAATCCGTTGTCCGCAGCCAGCCGGAGCTGGAACCCGAGGCGATGCTCGCGGAAGAAGTGGATCCAGTCGTCGGACGCGTCGTTGTGCTGCGGCGTCAGGCCGATCGTGTTATCGCGATGCCAGCCGAAGCGATCCGCGGTGCAGCGGTGCAGTGCCGCGAGCTGCTCGCCGAGACGCGTTTCCGTGTTGCCCCCGGGCCTGCCGAAATCGAGCCACTCGAGCGCCACGAACGCGCAGCCATTCGATGCGCCACAGGTTACGACTCGCGGTACGCGAATCGCACCGGGCGCGGCCAGTGCCTCCAGTCCTTCCGCTTCGGCGCTAAACATGTCGAGGGAGCTTGCCGGACCGGTCTTGAGGAACACGGCGCCGCTGTCCGTCGCCACTCGCCAGGCCGCACTGATGTCGCCTCCGCCGACCGGCTGCGGCGCAGCGTCGGCACGCACGTCCTGGCCGGCGTCAGCCAGCGCGGTTCTTATGGCGGCCCAGTCGGGCATGAGGGCTCCTCGTCGTCCACGAGCACCACGCGCCGCTCGGGGCGCGCGAGATCGGCGAATTCGGGCCAGCTCTGCAACACCGACGGTGCGATCAGCACGTCGTGTTCGATACGCACGAATTCCCGGATTCGATAGGGTTCCTGAACGTGCAGTATCTCGAAAACCAGCTGCAATTGCCTGTCTTCGGCAAGCTGCCGAATTCGCTGCTGTACGCGCTCCACCCTGTCGCCCACTACCTGATTCGCCCGCCGGGCCGTGAATACCTCGCTGCCGCCGCTGAGTCGGGAAATCTCCCGCGTGAATGGCAGGCTCGCCGCGCGGTGCCAGCGATCGTCGCTGACGAACACGGCGACGACCTCCGCCTCCGCGTCGGCCAGGTGATCGAGAACCACATGCCAGAGCTTGTCGACGGGGCTCGTTTCCGTGACGACGAGTAGCACGCGCCGCGTGTTGCCTGGCTCATTCGGCATTGCCGGCGTTCTCCGCGAAGCGGCGGCGCTGTTGCGCATACCGGACGAGCTGGTCCTCGATCCGCCGGTTGACCGTGCCGGGCGGAAATTCCCCGTCCTCGCCGCGCTCACCCGCCGCCTGCCCGGTCAGCAGTGCGATGGCATCGTCGATGCTCTCGATGGCGTACACCGTGAATGCGCCGTCCTGCGACGCGCTGACGACGTCTTCCCTGAGCATCAGGTGCTTGACGTTATCGGCCGGTATGATGACGCCGTGCGATCCGTCGAGGCCGCGCTCGCGGCAGATATCGAAGAACCCCTCGATCTTCTCGTTGACGCCACCGACGGCCTGCACGCGGCCGAGCTGGTTGATCGAACCCGTGCACGCCAGGCTTTGCCGCAACGGCACGCCGGCGATCGAAGACATCAGCGCGCAGAGTTCGGCGACCGAAGCGCTGTCGCCGTCCACGCCGCCGTAGGACTGCTCGAACACGACGCTGCCGTGCAGCGACAGCGGGGTTTCGGGCGCGTAGCGGGCCGACAGGGCCGACGACAGGATCAGGACACCCTTCGAATGGATTGCGCCGCCGAGCTTGACCTCTCTCTCGATGTCGACGACTTCGCCCGTGCCCACGCGCGTTGTCGCCGTGATGCGGACCGGATAGCCGAATCGGTAGTCGCCGAGATCGACGACCGACAGGCCGTTGACCTGGCCGACACACTCGCCGGCCGTGTCGATCAGCAGCGTCCGACGCTGAATGGCCTCGACGATGCGCTCCTGGGCTCTCGACCGGCGCCGCTTGCGGTGCCGTATTGCCTCGATCACGTCGTCTGCCGACACGCCGGCGGCGTCGCGCTCACGCGCCCGGTAATCCGCCTCGAGCAACAGGTCGTCGAGCGAACGTACATGAGTCGACAGGCGTTCGCTGTCTCCGGCCTGGCGGGCGCGTTGCTCGATAACCCGCCGGATGGCGGATTCGTCGAAGGACAGGAGCTCGTGGCTGCTGATACGCTCCGCGATGACTTCCGCGAAGCGGCTGACGTTTTCCTCGGTCCTCGGCATGTCGTCGTCGAGATCGGCCGCCACCCTGAACAGGCCCCCGAACTCCTTGTCGTACACGGACAACAGGTAATACAGCCAGCGTTCGCCGATCAGGATAATCTTGACGTCGAGCGGAATGGGCTCCGGCTTCAGCAAGGTCGTGCCGACGAACCCCAGCGTGTCGGCCGGCGACTCGATGCGTACCTTCCGCGTGAACAGCGCCTGCTTGAGCGCCTCCCAGGCGAATGGCCGGCCGAGGACCCGGTGGACGTCCAGCACGAGGAAACCGCCGTTGGCCTGCAGCAGTGCGCCGCCGCGCACCATGCTGAAGTCGGTCAGAAGCGCACCCATTTCGGCGCGGTGCTCGATCTTGCCGATGATATTGGGGTACGTCGGGTTCGGCTCGTAGACGACGGGGGCCGCACTGTCCGGGTCGTTGCTGACGACGAGATTGACCTGGTAGCTGGCCAGCAGGGCGGCCGAGTCGCGCTGCAGGAATGGCAATGACGGCCCTGATGAATCGCGGAACTCCTGCGCGTTGTCGATGATGTCGCTTTGCGCCTCTGCGAGATACTGAGCCGCATCGGCGACGTCGGCAAACCGCGCGTGTAAGTCGGCAAACAGCACCGTGACAGTGTGCGCGGCGACGTCCCTGTCGAGCCGGCGAACTCTCTCGTGCTGTTTCTTGCGCAGCTTCGGCAGGTTCTCGATACGTCGTTCGAGTTCCTCGCTGAGCCGCTTGATCGCGTCCTGCAGCTCGCTGCGCCGCTTTTCGGGGAGTTTTTCAAAGGCCTTGTCGTCGATGACCTTGTCGTCGTCCATCGGCGCCAGCACCCAGCCTGACGGCGTTTGCATGACCGCGATATTCTCGACCGCGGCCTGCTCCTTGATACTGCGCCACTGTTCCTCGATCTCTTCCTGTATGTCGGTCTCGATCGCCTTGAGCTGGTTGCGGTAGTCGTCCTCCTCGAATACCGCGGGGATCGCCACACGTATTTCGTCGACGAGGGCCCGCATGTCGTCTCGGAACTGCTTGCCGCGTCCGGCCGGCAGCCGCAACGCCCGGGGACGTTCAGGATTCGAGAAGTTGTTGACGTAGCACCAGTCGTCGGGCACCGCTTTGTCCTGTGCCCCGGCGCGAGCGATTTCCTCGACGAGTTCGTGGCGGTGTCCTCCCGAGGGGCCCAGCACGAAGACGTTGTAGCCGTCGCGTTCCATGCCGATACCGAAGCGCAGGGATTCGACCGCTCTTTGCTGCCCGAGATAAGTCAGGGGGCCGGGTCGCGACTCGCCGCTCTGGCCGCGCCCCTTGTCCAGGGAGTCGCAGACCTTGCGCAACCGAACCGCGGGAACGGCCAGGCTGCGGGCGTGTGCGGTTGATGCGGTCACATGCAGGTACCGGACGCACTTTTCCAGGCTTCATGACAGCACGATCGGGCGCCGGACGGAAACTGGGGATATTCCGGATTCCCATCCGGGAAATACGCGCCGGGCTAATGCCGGTAGATGTCCGAAACGCGCTCCGCCTGGCGCCGCAGGGCCGTGCCGATGGCGGCCTCGTCGAACAGCGCATTGATGTCGCCGAGCCTGGGCGCCGCTGGCTGCAGCAGCGTTTCTGCGTTGTCGATCGGCGCATCGCAGGCTATCCCGGTGAGGCGTCGCGCCAGCATCGCGGCATCGCGGTGCGTGTCGAGCTTTGCGCCGAGGGTTTTCGCGCCACGTACGTTGACCTCGTGCACGCGGTGCAAATTGTCGTAAATCTCGTCGAGGCTGCCGAAGTGCTGCAGCAACTTCTCGGCCGTCTTCTTGCCGACCCCGGGGACACCCTTGATGTTGTCCACGGCATCGCCTGCCAGCGCCAGGAAGTCCGCGATCTGCTCGGGCCGTACGCCGAAAGAACTCTCGATCTCGTCGTATTGCAGCTTGCCTTTGCCCGCGAAATCCCAGAACACGTCGTGCCTGCCGAGCAACTGCGTCAGGTCCTTGTCACGACTGACGATCGTTGACGGTCGGCCCTGCAGGCGCCCGTGTTCGACGAGCGTGCCGATCAGGTCGTCGGCCTCGTAGCGCGGACTCGCGACTTCCATTACGCCGAGCGCACGCACGTAGCGGCGGCATTGCTGGAACTGCCGCTTGAGATCCTCGGGCGCCGGGTCGCGGTTCGCCTTGTATTCGGGGTAGATCTCGGTACGGAACGACGAGGACAGGCTCTCGTCGAATGCCACCGCGACGAACTCCGGGGTCACCTGTTCCATGAAATCGCCGAGGAAGCGACAGAAGCCGTAAAGCGCGTTCACGGGATTGCCTGCATCATCGACCATGTCTTCCGGCATCGAGTAGTACGCGCGGAAGACGTAGACGGACGCGTCGATAAGGTATTGCATTCAGGGATGGTAATGGACTTCGACGATTTCCTCGCCGTTTTCCAGATGGCCGGACAAGCGCGCGCGCAGCGGACTCGACCGTGGGATATGGGCCAACAGGTATTGCATCTGGTCGGCGAGCACGCGGCGCCCCTTGAGGTAGATGTATTCCGCGTAGTTCGGCGTGAAGGGCACGGCAATGAGCTGCATCGATGACTGTTCGGGCGTGCGCCCACCCTTGTAGTTGTTGCAGCGCCGACATGCCGTGGCCACGTTATTCCAGTCATCGAAGCCGCCCTGCGACACGGGCGTAATGTGATCGCGAGTCAGGTCGCGCGTCATGAAACGCATGCCGCAATACAGGCACAGGTTGGCGTCGCGCTTGAACAGCGTGCGGTTGTTCAGAGGCGGGACATACTGGTCGCGGTTCTTCGCGAGGCTCTGGCTCGTGCCATGCGTGGCGATGATCGAGTTGACGTCGATGCGGCTGCGACGGCCGTCGATCGAGCTGTAGCCGCCGAACACGGTATACAGGCGCGTTCCGCAGTCGTAGGCGACCTGCTCGGCGTGATAGAGGCGCACCGCTTCTCGGTAGTCGATCCACTCGAGCGGCATACCGGCAACGTCGGTCCTGAGAACCTGTTGCGAAATGTCGGTTGCAAGTCCTGCAAGCATGGCTAGCTCCCCAGCCTATGCCCGCATTATTACAACTTTTAGAGCGCCTTTAAAACCTCGTCGAGCGTCGATTTCGCATCACCGAACAGCATGCGCGTATTTTCGAGGAAGAACAGCGGGTTTTGCACGCCTGCATAACCGGTGGCCATGCTGCGCTTCAACACGATCGACGTCTTGCCCTTCCAGCATTCGAGGACCGGCATTCCGGCGATCGGGCTGTCCGGGTCGGTCAGCGCCGATGGGTTGACGATGTCATTAGCGCCGATGACCACGGACACGTCGACGTCCGGGAAATCCTCGTTGATCTCGTCCATTTCGAAGACGATGTCGTACGGCACCTTGGCCTCGGCCAGAAGCACGTTCATGTGCCCCGGCATGCGTCCAGCCACGGGATGGATGCCGAAACGTACGTTGACACCCTTGTCGCGCAGCGTCTTCGTGATTTCGAACACCGTGTGCTGAGCCTGGGCGACAGCCATGCCGTAGCCCGGGATGATCATGACTTCCTTCGCGTTGGCGAGCAGCTCGGCGGTTTCGGCGGCCTCGATCGGGACCACTTCGCCCTGGTCTTCGCCGCCGCCGGCCGCGGCCGCGCCGCCGCCCGTGCCGAAGCCGCCGGCGATCACGTTGAGGAACTTGCGGTTCATGGCACGGCACATGATGTAGCTGAGGATGGCGCCCGACGAGCCCACCAGGGCGCCCGTCACGATCAGCAGGTCGTTGCCGAGCATGAAGCCCGTCGCCGATGCGGCCCAGCCCGAGTAGCTGTTGAGCATCGAGACGACGACCGGCATGTCCGCGCCGCCAATTGCCATGACCATGTGTATGCCGAACAGCAGGGCGAGCACGGTCATGATAATGAGCGGAACGAGACCGGCACCCTGCGGCGACTGTTCGACGAACACGATGGCGTACCAGATTGCGCCGATCAGCAGCAAGAGATTGAGCCAGTGGCGCGCCGGCAGCAGCATCGGGCTGCCGCTGATCTTGCCGGACAGTTTGCCGAACGCGATAACCGAGCCCGAGAAGGTCACGGCGCCGATCAGGATACCGATGTAGGTTTCGACGTCATGGATCGTCAGTTCGATGCCGGCATAGTGAGTCAGCCGCCCCGGGTCCATGAAGTTGGCGAAACCGACTGCGACCGCCGCGAGGCCGACGAGGCTGTGCAGGATGGCGACGAGTTCGGGCATCTGCGTCATCTGCACGCGGCGCGCGAGCAGGAGGCCGACGCTGCCGCCGACCAGCAGCGCGACAATCAGCTTCTCGAAGTTCGCCGTCACGTTGTCGCTGGCAACGGTCGCAAGCAACGCAATCGCCATGCCAATGATGCCGTACCAGTTGCCGCGGCGCGCGGTTTCCTGGTTGGACAGCCCGCCCAGCGCGAGGATGAACAGGATCGTCGCGATGATGTACGAGACGTTTACGATTCCTTCATTGATCATGACGGCCTCACTTCCTGAACATTTCGAGCATGCGGCGCGTCACGGCGAAACCGCCGGCGATATTGACCGCGGTGATGCCCGCCGTCGCAACGGCGATCCACATGATGAGCTTGTCGGCCGAGCTGATCTGCAGCAGCGCGCCGATGATGATGATGCTCGAGATCGCATTGGTCACGCTCATCAGGGGTGTGTGCAGCGCCGGAGTTACGTTCCAGATGACCATGTAACCGACGAAGCACGCCAGCACGAACACGGTGAAGTGCGCCATGAAGGAGGGCGGAGCGACAGCGCCGAGACCCAGCAGCGCGAGGCCGCCGACGATCATGCCGATAATCGGCCCCATGACCGACGATTTTTCGTCCTTCGGCTCCGGCGCGGGTGCGGGCGCGGGCTTGGCCTGTGCCGGCGCGGCCGAGAGCTTCGGGGCGGGTGGCGGCCAGGTCGTCTCGCCGTCCTTGCAGATGGTCGTGCCGCGAATGACCTCGTCTTCCATGTCGACGACGATGTTGCCGTCCTTGGCAGGCGTGAGGTCGGTCAGCAGGTGCCGCAGGTTCGTGGCGTACAGCTGCGAAGACTGCGCCGCGAGGCGGCTCGGCAGGTCGGTGTAGCCGATCACGGTCACACCGCTGTCGACCGTGACTTCGCCCGGCACGGTCAGCTCGCAGTTGCCGCCTTGCTCCGCGGCCAGGTCGACGATGACGCTGCCGTCCTTCATCGACCGGGCGGTCTCGGCGGTAATCAATCGCGGCGCGGGCTTCCCCGGGATCAGCGCCGTCGTGATAATGATGTCGACGTCCCTGGCCTGTTCCGCAAACAGCTCCATTTCGGCCTTGATGAACTCGTCGCTCATGACCTTGGCGTAGCCGCCTTCGCCGGAACCGTCCTCATCGTCCTCGAATTCGAGCATCAGGAACTCGGCGTCCATGGACTCGACCTGCTCCTTGACTTCGGGGCGCGTATCGAAGGAGCGCACGATCGCGCCCATGCTCTTGGCGGCGCCGATTGCGGCAAGGCCCGCGACGCCGGCACCGATGACCAGGACCTTCGCGGGCGGCACCTTGCCGGCAGCGGTAATCTGGCCTGTAAAGAAGCGGCCGAAGTGCTGCGCGGCCTCGACGACGGCACGGTAACCCGCGATGTTTGCCATCGAACTCAGCGCATCGACTTTCTGCGCGCGCGAGATGCGCGGCACGCTGTCCATGGCCATGACCGTTGCGCCGCTTTTTGTCAGGGTTTCGAGAAGTTCTTGGTTCTGTGCGGGCCAGATGAAACTGATCAGCGTCTGCCCGGGGCGCAGCCGCGCGGACTCGGTGGCGTCGGGCGCGCGCACTTTCAAGATCAAATCGGAGGCCGACCACAGCTCGTCGACGGAGCCGACAATCTCGCAACCCGCCTCGCGGTAGGCGTCGTCCGAGAAGCTGGAATGCTCCCCGGCGCCGGCTTCGACGGCCACGTCGAACCCGAGCTCGATGAGCTGGGCCGCTACGTCAGGCGTCGTTGCAACGCGGCGTTCGCCCTCGTAGATTTCTCTGGGTACACCGATTCTCATAGGAACCCCTCCATTTGGACTGCGGCAGTATAGTGAAGGGGTTGGAGCCTGACAAAGGGGAATGTACCTAGTCCCTCCTGCGGTCGGAACGGTGCCGCTTGAGCCTGTCGCGCATGCGCTGCCGCTGCTCGGGGGTCATGCGCTGATAGCGATCGCGCAGCATTTCGCGGCGATCGCGCTTCATTTCGTGGAAGCGTCGGTAGTTATCGCGAATGCGCTGCTGCTCCTCGGGAGGCAGGTCGCGGAATATCTCTGCGCGCTCGCGGATCAGGGCGCGCCGCTCGTCGGACAGCTCGCGCCATTTCCTGAAACGGTCCCTCGCCTGCTCGCGCTGCTCGGGCGTCATGGCCGCGTAGCGCTCGGCACCCCTCGACAGCCGCTCGCGGCGATCGTCCGGCAGGTCGTCGAAAGACCCCTCGAACTGCCTGAGCACGACACGCTGCTCGTCGCTGAGCTGGTCCCAGGTGATGCCGTCAGCGACGGCCATACCGCACATCAGCAGCACGCTTATCGCAACGATCAATCTAGCTTTCATCATCCGTCTCCGGTTCCTTTTCCGGCGCTGCCTCGTCGTCCTGTTCGTCGTCGAGCATCAGCCACTCTTCGTCCGACTCTTCCCAGAGGCCGAGGTATTCGATGAAGTCCATGTCACTCATCGCGTCGGCATCGGGCGCCTCATCGGCCACGGATACCGTACCGAGGCACAGACCGCAGATGAGCAGGGTCATCCGGTCAGCCAACCTCACCGTCCTGCAATTCCATCCACGCATAAAACTCGAGTTCCTCGAGCATCTCGATGCTGTCCTCGCCCAGCAGGATATCCATGTCGTCGGGCGGCACCACGTCGACGACGTCCGTCCGCGGCAACGCGACCATGACAGCAACCACGATCGCGGCCGTAACGCCGAACGCAGGCGCCCACCGCAGCCATTCCCGGCGTTCTTTGCGGGCGGCCTCCAGTGCAGCCTGCCTCCGGCGATTCAACGCCGACAGCGTCGCGGCGTCGAGCCGGTCGATCGACTCGTCGAACAGCGCTTTCGCTTCCCTGGCAAACTTGTCATCCGACTCATTCATAATGAACTCCGAGCGTATCCCTGAGCGAGTGTATCGCACGGGAATAATGTGTCTTGACGCTACCCTCGCTGCAACCCATGGCGACGGCCGTTCCCGCAACGTCGAGGCCCTCGAACGTACGCAGCATGAACGCTTCGCGCTGGCGGGCCGGCAAGCCCCTGACTGCCTGCTCCAGGCTGTTCATGGCCTCGTCATTCGCCAGTTCCTCGTCGGGCGCGCGGCCGATCGGGTCGGGCGCTGCGGCAACAGGATCGTATTCATCCGACTCGCTCCCGCCGCGTCCGAACCAGACCATGACGCGGTTGCGCACGGCCTGTCGACGGTGCCAGTCGCGCACGCCGTTCTGGAGGATACGGTAGAACAGCGGCGTCCATTCCGCGCTGTCGCGATCAGCGTACTTGCGGGCCAGCTTGATCATCGCTTCCTGCACCAGGTCCAGCGCCTCGTCGCGGTCGCGCACGCCAATCTCGGCGATGCGCAGGGCGCGCCGCTCGACCTCGGCCAGAAACCGGTTGAGTTGCTGTTCTCGCTGCAGTGCTCGCGTCCCTGTCGATTGCTCGCTGAACCACGATACCGCAAAACTGGCGGATTCGGCGTTCATTTCCCTTGACTCCTTCACGGGGTCATCTAACGTGTTTCTCCCCTATTAACGTCCGACACCCCGACCCGTTGACCGGATCTAGCGAAAAAAACATTCTCAGGGTGGCCGTCAACGTCCCCCTGTCCAGGGCCTTCGACTACCTTCCGCCCGGCGACGGCGCGGTGCCGGCCGTGGGTTGCCGCGTGCGCGTGCCCTTCGGGTCACGCCAGCAGGTCGGGCTCGTCGTCGACCACGCTGCGTCGACGGACCTGCCGCGCGGCAAGATCCGCCGCTGTCTTGCGGCCCTCGACGAGACGCCGCTGCTCGGGCCGGACGACCTGGGCCTCGTCCGTTTCACGAGCGACTACTACCACCACCCGATCGGCGAGGTCGTCGCGGCCGCGTTGCCGGCCCTGCTGCGCCAGGGCAGGGAGCTGCACCCCGTTGTCGAAACCGTCGTCGCCACCGATCTCGGGCACGCTGCCGATATCCAGGCGCTGTCGAGACGCGCGCCCCGGCAGGCCGAGCTGTTGCAGACCGTGCTTGATGCCGGTGGCAATGGCTGCGAAGCGGACCAGCTCAGCGATCTGTTGCCGACCTGGCGCCGCGCCGCCGGCGGGCTCTTCGAGAAGGGCCTCATCGAGCGCGTCGAGACGCGCGCACCGGAGTTCGACGAAACGCTGGCCCCGGAGGCGCAAACCGGACCGAGACTCAACGAGGACCAGCGAGCGGCCGTGGCCGCACTGCGCCTGCACGAGCGCTTCCATGCCTTCCTGCTCGAGGGCGTGACGGGCAGCGGCAAGACCGAGGTCTACCTTCAGCGCATGCGCGATATTGTCGACGCGGGCCGCCAGGTGCTCGTGCTCGTTCCGGAAATCGGCCTGACTCCGCAACTGGTTTCGCGACTGCGCAAACGACTCGGCATCGAACCGGCGCTGCTGCACTCCGGGCTCACCGACAGCGCCCGCCTGGGCGCGTGGCGCGCCGCCCGTTCGGGCGCAGCGCGCCTGGTCATCGGCACGCGTTCAGCGATCTTCACTCCCCTCAGGAATCCCGGACTGATCATCGTCGACGAGGAACACGACCACTCATTCAAGCAGCAGGAAGGCCTGCGCTATTCCGCGCGTGACCTTGCTATCGCGCGGGCCAAGCACCACGACATTCCCGTGGTGCTGGGTTCGGCGACGCCGACCCTGGAGATGCTGCATCACTGCCGCAGCGGCAACTACACGCACCTCGAACTACCCGAGCGCGCCGGCGGTGCCCGGCCGCCCGAGATGCGCCTCGTCGACACGCAGCGCGCCCCGGCCGTCGAGGGCATCAGCGAGCCGCTTGCCGTGGCCATCCGCCGACACCTGGAGGCGGACGGCCAGGTCCTCGTCTTTCTCAACCGCCGCGGATTCGCTCCGACGCTGATTTGCGCAAGCTGTGGACACGTGGCGGACTGCGAACGCTGCGACTCCCGGCTGACGGTACACGCGAACCAGGGCCAGCTGCGCTGCCACCACTGTGGCTATTCACGACGGCTCGACGAGAGCTGCGGCGAGTGCGGCGAATCCGTCAGGCCGCTGGGCGAAGGCACGCAGCGCATCGAGGACGCGCTGCGCGCACGCTTCCCGCACAACACGGTCATGCGCATCGACAGCGACACTACCCAGCTCAAAGGCGCGATGATCGATGCTCTCGACCAGGCGCGGCAGGGAGAGGCGGATATTCTCGTCGGCACACAGATGCTGTCGAAAGGGCATCACTTCCCGAAACTGTCGCTGGTCGGCATCGTCAATGCGGACCAGGGGCTGTTCGGTACGGATTTTCGCAGCGCCGAGCGGCTCGCGCAGTCGATCATCCAGGTCGCGGGCCGCGCCGGCCGGGCGCAGCGGCAGGGCGAGGTCCTGATCCAGACCGCATACCCGGCGAACCCGTTCTGGGCGACACTGATGGGCGGCGGCTACGGCCGTGTAGCCGAAGAGGCTTTGGCCGAGCGTGAGCTTACGCGCTGGCCGCCGTTCACACGCCTCGCTCTCCTGCGTTCGGCAGCCCACCGGCAGCGGGACGCCCACGAGTTTCTCGAGTCGGCGCGCCGCAAGCTCGAGCATCGCTGCGGCGAGCGTCTGCGCGTGCTGGGACCGGTCGACGCGCCCATGGCGCGCCGGGCGGGCCGCTACCGCGCCCAGCTCCTGCTGCAGTCGAGCGACCGGCGTAGCCTGCATGCCGCGCTCGCCGAGCTGCGGCCCCTGCTCGAGGCTGACCCTGCGTCGCGCAAGGTGCGCTGGTCGATCGACGTGGACCCGGTCGAGCTGTTCTGATTCAATGGCGCGCCATGAAAAACATCGTAGCCCATCTCGTCGCCGAGGCTCTCGCCCGGATTCCAGAGCTAGCCGACGCCTCCGTCGACCTGGCGCTCGACTCGACAGTCGAGCGCACGCGCGATCCGAGCCACGGCGATTTCGCGAGCAATGTGGCCATGCGCCTCGCGAAAGCGGTCCGCAAGAGCCCGCGCGACGTCGCGACGCTGATCGTCGATTCCCTTGGCGACAGTGACGCCGTCGACAAGGTCGAGATCGCGGGCCCCGGCTTCATCAACTTCTACCTGAGTCCGGCCGCCTTCCACGCCGAGCTCGAAGCGGTCCTGGCCAAAGGTGCGAACTACGGTCGCCAGCCGCCCAGGGACGGCCCGAAGATCCTGCTCGAGTTCGTTTCGGCCAACCCGACCGGCCCGCTGCACGTCGGGCACGGCCGCGGCGCGTCTTACGGCGCAACGGTCGGTAACCTGCTCGAAGCCGTCGGCTACCCTGTGCATCGCGAGTACTACGTCAACGACGCCGGCCGCCAGATGGACATCCTCGGGGCCAGCGTGTGGCTGCGCTGGCTCGAAGCGAAGGGCGTCGAGGTCCCGTTCCCCGAGGGCGGCTACCGCGGCGACTACATCCGCGACATCGCGGCGGCCATCGACACGAGCGGCATCGAGCCGGTCAGCGCCGAGGCCGTGACCGACGGACTGCCTGCAAATACCGGGGACAATGCCGACGCTTTCGTCGACGCGCTCGTCGCCCGCTGCAAGGAACTGCACGGTGAGGACGGCTTCGACCGCATCCGCCAGCAGGCGCTCGAATCGATTCGGGATGAGATCCGTGAAGATCTCGAGGAATTCGGCGTGTATTTCGACGAGTGGTACTCCGAACAGGCGCTCACGAAATCGAATCGTGTCGACGATGCGCTTGCAGTGCTCGAGGAACGCGGCATGCTTTACAGGAAAGACGGCGCGACCTGGTTCCCGGCCACGCAGTTCGGTGACGAAAAGGATCGTGTCGTCGTCCGCGAGAACGGCATCAAGACCTACTTCGCGTCCGATATCGCCTATCACTTCGACAAGCGCGAGCGCGGCTACGATCACCTGATTGACATACTCGGCGCCGACCACCACGGCTACGTCACCCGCGTGCAGGCGGGACTCGAGGCCATGGGCTACGAGAAGGGCGACCTCGAGGTCAAACTCGTGCAATTCGTGACGCTGTACCGCGGCGGCGAGAAAGTGCAGATGTCCACGCGCTCCGGCCAGTTCGACACGCTGCGCCAGCTACGTGCCGAAGTGGGCAACGACGCCGCGCGTTTCTACTACGTCATGCGGTCGAACGACCAGCATCTCGACTTCGATCTCGACGTCGCCACCTCGCAGTCGAACGACAACCCGGTGTACTACATCCAGTATGCGCATGCGCGCGTCGCGAGCGTGTTCCGCCAGCTCCGGGAAAAGTCGCTGGAGTGGGACGAGGCCGGCGGACGTGAGCATCTCGGCCTGCTCGTCGAGCCCCAGGAAAAAGCGCTGATGACGATGCTCAGCCGCTACCCGGAAGTCGTCGAACTCGCGGCCAACAATCGTGCGCCGCAGCATCTCGTGCACTACCTGCGCGACCTCGCCAACGACTTCCA